>JAZRXD010000021.1:0-110298 GCA_045600045.1 Bacteroidales bacterium | reverse complement strand
CCCATCCACGACCCGGTCGCCCGTTTACCCCCAGGCCCATGCGGACCCGGGGAACCATGGGGGATTATTCCGGCTTTCGCCGGGCTATACCCCTGTCGTGGGTAGGTTGCATACGCGTTACGCACCCGTCTGCCGGTCGCCGCCAATGTATTGCTACATCGCGCTGCCCCTCGACTTGCATGTGTTAAGCCTGCCGCTAGCGTTCATCCTGAGCCAGGATCAAACTCTTCGTTGTGTTAAATCTTTTTATTAATCTCTTTGTTCGCAGATTAATCGCTCAAAATAAAACTCTACCCAAATTTTTCTTACTAATATTAGTAAGGTGCTTTCCCATTATATCAATGTACTTTCCCTCTACACTCACGTTCTCACTTGGAGCACCGTTCTTGTGTTTCGGGGTTGCAAATGTGAAAATTATTTTTTATTCAGCAAAACATTTTTGATATTTTTTTGAATATTTTTTCTTTGTCGTTGATTATCAATCAAATAAAATTGCATTTTTCTTACTTTTCGTTGTTAATAAGTCCGCATTTTTATGAAAATTGACCTAAAAAATCTCTCAAAAACGTCAGATTTTATGTTTAACTTTGAAAAAAATGCTCAAAATGGCAATACAACAACCCCAAAATTAACACATCGGAAGATTGAACATAGTGGTTTGGAAACCTGGATCAACCTCTCCATCGTTGTCATCATCGTTTTCGCCATCTTTTTCACGACGAAGCGTCACCGTAACCGCCTTCATTTTTCCTCCCATTGGCGGTACCAACTTCGACACATCAACCTGCGCCGTAAGCAACTGATCCGAAAATCGTTCGAACAATGCGTCAAGAATACGTTTACACACATTTTCCAACAAAGATGAAGTGATTTTCATTTGTTCCGCAACAATTTCGTATGCTGTTTGGTAATTCAACGCATCTTTTATATTGTCAGTTTCGGCAGGTTTTGCCGCATCGTATTCCAACCAAAGATTCACAAGGAAATGATTACCCACCTTCTTCTCCGCCTTGAAACAGCCGTGGTAGGCATAAAACTCCATATCCTGCAATTCAATCAAGCCTGTCATATTTCATTTTTTTTGCAAAGAAACAATTTTCTCTCAACAAAACGAAATATTCGTTTTTTACTTACAGTAAATCTTGAAGGAATAAATTAAATTTGTCATATTTGAATTTTCATGGCAACAATCAATACAACTGACGCCGTTGGCGTACTTTACATTTCGTACGACGGAATGACCGACAACCTTGGTCAATCACAAGTAATTCCCTATTTGCAAGGATTAAGCAAGCGCGGTTTCTCCATTCATATATTAAGTTGCGAAAAAAGTACAATGTTCGAAAAGAGAGAAAAACACATTTCAAATATATTAGGAAAGTCGGGAATATACTGGCATCCTATACAATACACTGCGAAACCGCCTATTTTTTCAACATTATATGATTTGCACAAACTACAAAATGAAGCAATCCAAATAGTTTCCAATCCAGAAAATAACATACAGCTACTTCATTGCAGAAGCAACATAAGCGCACACATTGGAGCGATTTGCCAAAAGAAATTCAATTTGCCTTGGATTTTCGATATGCGTGGTTTTTGGGCTGACGAACGGGCAGAAGGTGGTTTGTGGGACACGTCGAAAATGGTATACAAATGGGTATATAACTATTTTAAAAACGTTGAAAAACAATTCATTGCAAATGCAAGCCACATTATCAGCTTAACCGAAAACGGAGCAAACGAAATTCGGACGTGGGACGCATACAAAAAAGCTGGCAAAGCAATCACCGTGATTCCTTGTTGTGCCGATTTAAACCTATTTAAATACACCAACGCACGGAAAAAATCGTTACAGCAATCGTTACATATAACCGACGAGAACTTTGTGCTAAGCTATTTAGGTTCATTTGGGACATGGTACATGACAGAAGAAATGTTCGACTTTTTTAAAGTAGTTCATCAAAAAAACGACAAAGCCATATTTTTATGTTTAACACCCGACAATCCAGACAAACTCGAAAGTATAGCTATACGAAAAGATATTCCCGTTTCAGCTTTACGAGTTTTAAAGGTAAATCGAGAAGATGTTCCTGCCTACGCATCGTTGTCGGATTGGTCGGTATTTTTCATAAAACCCGTTTATTCAAAAAAAGCATCGTCGCCTACGAAAATGGGCGAATTGCTTTCGCTTGGAATCCCGCTTGTATGCAACTCAAACGTGGGAGACGTTGATACAATAATGGAAAATTGTCAAACAGGATTTGTAGTAAACGATTTTTCAAACGACGAATACGAACATATCGCCAACAAAATACTTTCCGCCAACGAAATTGACAAAAATGCGCTTCGTTCCGTAGCAGAAAAATACTACTCGCTTGAAAATGGTGTAAATCTTTATGAATCAATATATAATTCTATTGTAAAATGAAAAAGAAAACTATAATTATCGTTTCTATTATTTTGGCTGTAATATGCCTATTTATCATCATAACAAAAACAATTGGTTCAAACACAAAATCTGAAGCTATTAAGAGCGACAAAGACACATTGCAAACGAAACTTGAATTGGCGGAAATTTTGGATGACAGAGACAATCAAATAATTGAAAATCTCGGATATACAGTTAGTTACAACAAAACCTGGAAAATTCCGAACTGGGTTGCGTATCAATTAACGAATGACGAAACCTATGGAGGCGAGGAACGCACAAACAAATTCTTGCCCGATCCTCAGGCAAAAGGCGTTGTTACCAGCACATACGACTATTCAAAATCAGGATACGACCGTGGCCACATGGCTCCTGCAGGTGATATGAAATGGGATGAATTGGCAATGACGGAAAGTTTTTATCTTTCCAACATTTGTCCTCAAAACCACAATTTAAATGACGGAGACTGGAGGATTTTGGAAGAAAAAATACGCCATTGGGCACGTATTCATGGAGAACTATATATTGTTTGCGGACCAATTGTTACCGAAAACCACAAAACTATTGGCTACAACAAAATTGCCGTACCTGATTCGTTTTACAAAGTTGTTTTGAAAACAACCGACAATGAAATTGAGGCCATAGGATTTATCTTCAAAAACGTTGCAGGACACAAAAATTTAAGTTCCTATGTGGTTTCGGTTGACAGTGTGGAACAAGTTGCAAACATTGATTTTTTCCATGCTTTGCCTGACAGCGTGGAAAACATTGTTGAAAGCACCTACTCGCTTGATTTTTGGGGATTATAGAATAACACGTTTATTCAACAATGTTATTCTCTTTCAAGAACATTATCAAGTTCTCGCCCATTTTCTTTTGCTGAGCGGCACATGGATGCCAATCAGCTCCTGTTCCCATTGTTGGAGCGAAATCATAACGATAAACCGAATGACCTTTCGCAGAATAATCTGACTGGATTTTATCGAGAATAGGTTTTACGCGCGACAAAGCATTTGAAGCCATCATACTTCCAGTTAAAAGAACCAATTTCGGATTATTAGTATAATGACTATAAATCTTATCAATGAGTGAACGGTATTTTTCGTCGAATTTTTCGTCGCTGAACGTAGATTCTTTCACTTGACTGTTATCGCAATCCCACGTATCGTTCGTACCCAAATTCACGAACACAACATTTGGCGAGAATTTAGAGAAATCCCAAGTCTTAGAACTTTCAAGCCACAATTTTTCGTAATTGTCAGGCAAACAACCATAATCAGAAGCCGTTTCGCCATCACCGTAATTTCTATAAACACCTATTCCTGAACGAGCCACAACCATCAATTCTGCATTAAATGCCTTTGCAGTTATATATGCGAAACCATGACAGAAATTCGAAGTAGAATCATTAAATGGCGAGCGGTCGGTCACTTCAGTTCCATATCCACACGTGATTGAATTACCAATAAATTCAAACTTCGTTGTTTTTTCGGCAGGTTTAACAACCTCGGCACTATCATCAATTACAAACCCATAAAACATAGGCTTTTTGAAAATTCCTTCGGAGCACAATGTGATTTTTGCACTATGATTACCCGGTTTAAGATTTTTAGCCAACCAAAATGTATCGCCATCAACCCAATTAGCTTTTGAACGAGTAAACAATTTGAATGGTTCTTCGTCGTCTATTTCAACCCAATAATAAGCAACGACTTTATTAAACACGCCATACAACGTTGTTCCTGTAAAGTTAACAGAAATGGAACTTCCAGGATAAAAATATTGAGCTGATGTACCATCTATAACAACACGACCTTCGTAAGTGATATTTTCATCAGAATAACTAATATTCTTATTATGAGGATATTCCATAACAATAATTTTTAACGAATCCTTTATTTCGGGATGAATAGTATTAAAAACGATAGCTTTCGTTTCGCCTGGTTTCAAGCCCATAAATGTATTTCCCGAAACAGTAGCGATTGTTTTATCTTCTATTTCCCAATAACAATCCTTATCATCTGCATTTACAGGCAAAACATTCACTGTTACGTCCTGTTCTTCATAAACATACAATGATATTTCGGATTCTTCGCACTCAACAATTTTTACCACAGCAGGATCATTGTCTTTTCCGTTACAACCAAAACACAAAGCTAGCACCATAAGTCCGAAAGACAATGACAAAATATTTAAAACAAAATTCTTCATTTTTATGTACTTTTGTATTTCGCAAAAGTACATAAAAAAAGACAAATCCTAATGATTTGTCTTTTTTCTTCCAGGGTAAAAGCTATTTATTTCTTTGAAACCACAGTACCAGTAAATACTAATGTTTGTTCCGTTGGTTTTGCATTTGAAGTCACAACCGCTGTTTTTGAGAATTTACCGCCTGTTGCAGCATCGAATGTAACACCTATTTCGCCACGTTGTCCCGGCATGATAGGAGTTTTTGGCCAAACTGCATCGGTACAATTACAAGCCGGTTCAACTTTTGAGATAATTAAAGGAGCATTTCCTGTATTAGTGAATTCAAAAACAACGTCAACAGGAATACCTTGAGGAATTTCTCCGAAATTATAGGAATCCTTGTCCCATTTAATAACAGGAGCTTTCAAATCACTTACACTTAATTGTTTGTTTCCTTCTGGATCACCCCATTGGGCAAAAGAGACGAATGGGATTACACTTGCAAATAAAACTGCCAAAATAACTCGTTTCATAATTTTCTATTTTTAGGTTAGACAAAGAACGTAATAAAAAAGTTACGTTCAAAACAAGTTTGCATATAACAATAACCTTGCCAAAAAGAAAAGTTGCCATTGATTTGGAAGATTTCACAAAAAACGATTATTTTGCATCAGTTTTATGGCGAATTCGTCTAATGGCTAGGACACCACCCTCTCACGGTGGATATTCGGGTTCGAATCCCGGATTCGCTACAAGAGCCTGCGACAAGCAGGCTTTTTTATTTTCAATAGATTGGATTAAAAATCATATTTGTCGTTCCACAACGACTGCATATATTTTTTCGTTTCGTCTTCGCGCTTATTTGTAGCTGCTTTCCAAAAAAATGTATGCGACAATTCCTTTGGCATAAATTCCTGCTTTACGAAATGACCTGGATAATCGTGTGAATATTTATAGCCATCGCCGTAATTTAATTGTTCCATCAACTTAGTAGGCGCATTGCGCAAATGTAATGGAACAGGCAACATACCAGATTGACGAATTTCACCCAAAGCAGCATCCACAGCTAAATATGCGGAATTACTTTTAGGCGAAGTAGCCAAATAAACAGTTGTTTCCGACAGGATTATCCGAGCTTCGGGCATTCCAATTACCGAAATAGCATTAAAACAACTTTGAGCGAGCAACAACGCATTCGGATTTGCCAAACCAACATCTTCGGCAGCAGAAATAAGCAAACGACGAGCAATAAATTTTATATCCTCGCCGCCTTCGAGCATACGGGCAAGCCAATACACAGCAGCATTCGGATCGCTACCACGAATTGATTTAATGAAAGCTGAAATTATATCGTAATGTTGTTCGCCGCCTTTATCGTACAAAGCTATATTTTCCTGCAACGTGTTTGTAACAATGTCGTTTGTAACAATGATTTTGTCTTTTCCAGCCTGAGCATTGACAACAATCTCCAAAACATTGAGCAATTTACGTGCATCGCCACCAGAAAAACGCATTAACGCTTCATCTTCTTTAATTTTGATGTTCATTTCTTTTAAAACGACATCTTCACGCAAAGCTTTTTTGATCAATGTCTGCAAATCTTCTTTTTCCAAAGACTTCAGCACATAAACTTGGCAACGCGAAAGCAACGGCGAAATAACTTCGAACGAAGGATTTTCGGTTGTAGCGCCAATCAAGGTAATTGTACCATTTTCCACTGCTGCAAGTAATGAATCTTGCTGTGATTTATTGAAACGATGAATTTCATCGATGAAAAGTAACGGATTCGGAGCATCAAAAAACTGAGAATGTTTTGCTTTATCGAGCACATCGCGCACATCTTTCACACCGGAATTTACCGCACTCAACGTAAAGAAAGGTCTTTCTAGACTTTTAGAAATAATTTGAGCCAAAGTAGTTTTGCCAACCCCTGGAGGTCCCCATAAAATCATTGATGAAATACGTCCTGATTCGATTGTATTTCGGAGTACAGCACCTTTTGCAACCAGATGTTGTTGTCCTAAATATTCATCGAGAGATTTTGGACGCATTCGTTCCGCCAATGGTTGTTGAATGCTCATTTTACTTCCTGATTTTCGTTAATAACCTTTATAAGAGCTTCTTTCTCTTCAACCTTTACAATTTCGCCACGAATACAATACGAAATAATTCCTGTTTGTTCCGAAACAATAAGAACAAGTGAATCGGTTTCCTCACTCATACCTATTGCCGAACGGTGCCGCATACCGAAACCCATTGGCAAATCCGTTTGTTTCGTCATTGGCAAGACACATTTTGCGGCAACAATTTTTTTACCGACAATAAACACCGCGCCATCGTGTAACGGAGTGTTTTTATAAAAGATATTCTGAAGCAAAGCCGATGAAATTCTGGCATCAATGACCTCGCCTGTCGGAATAAACGGAGCGAATGTTTCCTTACGACGTGCAATAACAATCAACGCACCAGTTTTTGATTTCGACATAGTAAAAATTGCATCAACAATTTCATCTATTGATTCAGAAGGAATCATCACCTGATCGATATTAAAAATTTTTGAAAGTCGTTTTCGACCTTGTGAATGAACATAACGATTACCAATCATTGTAAGGAAACGACGGATTTCCGATTGGAACAAAATCACGAGTGCAAGACCACCAATACTAATAAATTGGCCCAAAATCCTTGTAAGCATTTCCATGTGTAATGCCCTCACAATCAACCAAATGATGTAAAATGCAAGGATTCCTAAAAATATATTCATTCCAGCGGTTCCGCGAATCAATTTGTAGACTTCGTACATAAGAAGCCCAACCAAAAAGATGTCCACGAAATCAACGAACTGAAACGTTATAAACAAAGGCACCATACTCGTTTTCAAATTGTTTCAAAGATATAAAAGTTTGTGGATTTTTTCCATCACCTTATTATTCTATCTCTAACAGATTTTCTATTGTTGCTTAGGCAATTTGACAAAGAAAGTCGTTCCGACACCGACTTCGGTTTCGAACCAAATTTCACCCTTGCAACCTTCGACAATATTTTTACAAATAGCAAGACCGAAACCACTTCCCGTCGATTTTGTAGTGAAATGCAATTCAAAAATATGCTGTTTCACATCGTCGTCGATACCGCGACCGTTATCTTTTACAGCAATTAAAGCACTATCGCCATCTGATTTCAACGAAATCAAAACGGACCCATCTTGACCTGCGGGAATGGCTTGTATTGCATTTTTCACCAAATTATTGAACAAACGCATTGTTTTCTCCTTGTCAGCAATCACCGTAATAGTTTCTTCCGGAATTTCAGACAAAACAGTAACGTGTTCTTCCTGACCAAACAATGTAACGCAGTTCTGCAACAATTCGCTAATATTGATTGGTTCTAGATTGATTTTCGACAATTTTGCGAAATCAGAAAAAGAAGTCGCAGTTTCGGCAAGCGTGTCAATTTGTTCAATCATAGTTTTGGAGATTGACTTCAAGCGTTTTTCGAACCGTTCGTCATTTTCGTCCCACGAACGATTCAACAATTGAATGCTTAACTTCATTGGAGTCAATGGATTTTTTATTTCGTGCGCAATTTGCCGTGCCATTTCGCGCCATGCACTTTCGCGCTCTGCCTTAGCCAATTTATCGGCACTTACACCAAGCTGGTCAATCATGGTATTGTAGTTTTCAAGCAAGCCATTCAATTCATCGGGAGCGTCAATTTCTATTTTTTCGTTTTCGGTACCCACAGTTACTTTTTTCATCTTGTCTTGCAAGACAGCCAACGGAGCCGTAATTTTATTTGCCACAAAAACCGACAAAATAGTTGATAAAATCAACAAGATTACAAACAAGTTCAAAAGGCCGACAATAAGACCAGCAAAATGTTGTGCGAACTCTTCATGATTTGAGAAATTCGGCAAATTTAAATAACCAAGGATTTGATTTTGACTATTTATAACCGATGCATACGACGACATAAATTGCAGATTTCCAATAGATTCTTCTTGAGAAAAACTTGCCCGATTTTGCACAATCAACTGATAAAATGCATTCGTCGCCATTTTTTCGTTCACGAAACGGAATTGAAATATTTCGGGACGAGACGAAGCAACCAAATCGCCCGACGTACTATAGAAATTTATATCGGTGGAATGGATATTCGCCAAATGCAGCAATGCTTCTTGAATTTCTGCTCTATCAGTTGCCGAAATCATATTGTAATCTTTATAATACGACGAAAATTCGTTTGCTATAGCCTGCATTTTTTCCTCAAGAAAATTCTGTTGTTGCCGATCGTTGCGTGCTTTTATAAAAATCACGCCAGTAACACCAACAATTAAAAAAGAACCGACCAACAAACCGACCAACGAATTTCGTATTTGAGTCGAAAGAGAATGATTTCTTATTGTTTTCTCCGTGTTTCCGAACAATTTTTCGGATGCAAATAGCAATATGAAGAAAATCATAAAAATGTACGGGAACCAAATTAAGTAATTACTCAATCTAAGAGTACGATTACTTACAACCACAGTAAATTGGTCATTGATACGATATGCCAAATGAACCACATGATGTTGCTCGTCGTAAATCGTTGTATATTCTTCTTCACCATTGATTTTTAACGTATGTGAATATGGGCAACGGCCACGTTTTGAAATA
Source organism: Bacteroidales bacterium (assembly GCA_045600045.1). GTDB lineage: Bacteria > Bacteroidota > Bacteroidia > Bacteroidales > UBA1715 > UBA1715. The sequence continues at coordinate 101,022 of JAZRXD010000021.1, read as the reverse complement.
AGAACGCCATTTTTATATTTCGCCGAAGAAAATTCGCCCTGACTTTTTGTTTGTACCGATTTATCAAGCAAAATAGTTGGATAACCATAATCCTGCGAAGTTTGCTTCGAATGCAGTTCAATGTACAACTTGGAGATTGTACCATTTGCCAAATTATATTGAATTGAATCAAAATACGTTATGTTTCCATCCTGATTGTTAACGTAGTAATAAGTAGTGTCGGAAATGCTTTTCCCACTAGTTTTCAGCATTTGCTTGAAATAGTTTTCGCAATTTGGCAACTGATTAGTTGCAACAATAGCCGTATCCGTACCGCAAACTGTACATTCCAGTTCATATTGTTCCAACAGACCTGTAAAATATGTTTTTTGCAGATAATTCTTTATCTCCACATCATTATCTGTATGCGTCATCAAAGATTTCAACGTGTTGTCGTTTCTGGTTGACTTATATACTTTTGACAAAAATGCTTCGGCAAGCGGATCTTGTTCCTCCGCTAAATCGTTAGCCAACTGATACCGTTCAAAAGCTTTCTTTTGTGATAACTGTCCGCTCACCGCCCATTCCACAAAAATTACGGAAATAACAAGCAATAGTATTTTAAAGAATAACGTTGGCTCTGCCGTAGTTTTTTTGTATTTGAGAAAAAGAATAGGGACAATTGTAACAATATAGAAAATCACATATACGTAGTTGTCAGACAAAATCACATAAAAAACGATTCCCAATAAGATACAAACCAATATTTGAACATGATTTTTAAATTCAAAGCCACGCAAATATTTAAAGCAAAATGCAAAATACACAAACAACGAAAGACCAAGCAATACATAATATGCAAAACTTAACCAACTGACAGCTAGTAGATTATACAACTCCACGTTGATATTCCCATAATATGTATCTACTATAGTTTCGCCCACCCAAACACACAGTAGCGACGAAATAAACGAAAAAGCAACAATGAAAAGATATCCAGTTTTGTGACGCTCCTTTATTGTAAAAACATAATACACAAAACAAATGGTCACAATCAAACGCAAGAACAATCGTTCAACATCTTTATGCAATGCATAAAAGTCGTTAGAGATAAATAGTGTTCCAAAAGCAATAGTTATTAGTAACGCAATCCAACGAAGCATCCGATACACTTTCGCATTCGTAGTCGGAAATTTTGCAAAAAACACCAACAACAATATATACGCAAGGAACAAACAAACAATACTAATCGGATTAATCTCTCGTGCTTCATCCATTTTCTCGATAATTTTAGGAGAAAGAGACAACAAGTATTCGCCTTTACTATCGTTAATTGTGACTGTAGAATCACATTGGAAGTCATTGTAGATTTCAACACTATTGTCAATCTTGAAATCGTGTTGAAACTCATTCTTAATATACTCATTTTCAAACGGATACTGATGTTTTATGAGTGTCAGAACAAAAACTTCGCGATTGCCATTTTTTCCATACGTCAACAAATACCAGGCATTTCCGCTGAAAAACAGCTTTGAATCCTGCTTCAACAATTGATAATTCGGCGACACCGTATTGTCCGACCAGTATGCGTTTTTCTGGTTCTCAAACACAAAGAAGGAAATATTCTGTCGGTCGAGTGTATGAAGATTTGACAACCGCACACTTTCGTACCAATTTATATCTGACTCTACAGGGAAATCATTCAACGTTTCACACAAATCCTGCGACACCAACTCCTTCTCTAAGATTGTATTTTGAAAGTTCTTAATTTGACCTTTCGAAAGATTTGCATCGGCACCTTTATGCATGATAAACAAGCCGACAAGAGCTGCTATACACGCAAAAATCAAAAATTTATATTTCTGTAAGAAACTCTGTTCCAAAGCCTAAAAGAATTTTATTTTTCAAAAGTAAAAATATTTTGACGATAAAAGTTGTAAATATAAAAAATACGTTTACTTTTGCATCGGTTTAATACCGGGGTGTAGCTCAGTTGGCTAGAGTGCTTGGTTTGGGACCAAGATGTCACAGGTTCGAGTCCTGTTACCCCGACACGAGAAAGACGAAATCAAATAGGTTTCGTCTTTTTTTGTATATATAATCTTCTAACAAAAAAATAAGGCAGGTTTTTATCGCCTGCCTTTAATTTTTTTCTGTCGTATATTTTCTTTGACTTATGAACACGTCCGTAACATAACGGATGTCCATACTGCCGTATTTCTTCCTCACGGCTAGATTTTTTGTTGGCACGAATGTAGTCATCCAACGTAATTTTACTTTTCATCTTTTTGTTTTTTATAAAATATCTCGGCAATCGCCAAATCTTCTGGAGTTGTTATTTTTATGTTTTGGAAATCTCCATTATAGAAATGCAATGTTTTTCCCGACAATTCCCATACCGATGCTTCGTCAGTAAAACAATTTTGATATTCAACATCCATAATTTTTTGTAGTTGTGCCACATCAAAAATCTGCGGAGTTTGAATACGCTTGATTGAACTTCTGTCCACAGCTTTGGTGTTTTCTCCATCGATGATTCTTAATGAATCAACTGAATCGACATACGGAATAGCTGAACCATATTTTTCTGCTGTTTCAAAACCATCTTTCAACATTGAATTAGAAAGCATTGGACGAACACCGTCATGAACCGCTACAACACCAGATTCCGTTATTACACGCAAACCATTTAAAACCGAATAGAAACGTTCTTTGCCACCTTCAACCACAATATGAGGAATTTCGCATTTGTACTTTACGCAAAGTTCTTTCCAATAGGATATTTGCTCCTGAGGCAAAACAATTATGCACTGAATAGAAGCATCAAATTGATGGAATGCTTCCAAGCTACGCATTAAAATCGGTTTGTCTTTAAGCAAGAGAAATTGTTTGGGAATTTGATTTCCCATACGCAAACCCTTTCCTCCAGCAACTATAACTGCAAAACGTTTCATACCTTATAAAATAAAAGAGAGTACCAATTTCTTGATACTCTCCTTTTTCGTAATTCAAATTAATTATTCTTCTTCGCTTTGATTTTTCTTCATGAATGCGAAAGAAATTGGCGAAGCTACGAACAATGATGAATATGTACCAACGATGATACCAATTGCCATTGAGAATACAAATCCTTTAATTGAATCAGCACCGAAGATGAACATAATCAACAAAGTCAAGAATGTTGTCATAGATGTATTGATAGTACGGCTGATTGTGCTATTGATACCTTGGTTGAACAACATTTTTGTTTGACGTTTTGGATATTCTCTAGTGAATTCACGGATACGGTCAAATACAACCACTGTATCGTTGATTGAGTAACCAATAATCGTCAAGATTGCAGCAACGAATGTTTGACCGATTTCCAAAGAGAATGGAACGATTCCGTAAAGCAAAGAATAGATACCAATAACGATTATTGAGTCGTGTATCAATGCGATTACAGCACCAAGACCATATTGCCATTTAGAGAATCGTACGAAGATATACAAGAACATACATATCAATGCAACGATAATTGCGATGATTGCTCCATAAATGATATCATTTGCAATTGTAGGACCAACCATATCAGATTGTTTCAAATTGTTTTGAGTAAATGTTTCGAATGTTGCATCCTCACCTAAGAAAGGTTTCATACCCTCGAACAATTTGTTTTCAACTTCGTTACTTACATCAGCACCTTTCTCGTTGATTTTGTAATTAGTTGTAATCTTAACATCAGTTGCTCCATACGTTTTTACTTCAGGAGCTGCACCATCGAATTGGGGAGCAAGAGATTGAGCGATTGCCTCAACATTACGTTCGCCTTGTAATTCAACTACGAAAGAACGTCCACCAGCGAAATCAACACCAACATCAAAACCTCTAACGCAAATTGATACAATTGAAATAAGAATCATTGCACCAGAAATGAATGCTGAAACCTTACCTGATTTAATGAAATCGATATTAACATTCTTAAATGCACCACGAGTCAATTTGCTATCAAACGAGATTTCTTTTTTCTTATCCAAAAATCTTTCGAAAATCAAACGAGTGATGAAGATACCGCAGAACAACGAAGTTAAGATACCTATCAACAATGTTGTTGCGAAACCTTGGATAGGTCCAGTACCGAAGATGAACAAAATCAAACCTGTCAAGAATGTAGTTACCTGACCATCAATGATTGCCGAATAAGCATTTTTAAAACCATCGGCAATTGCCAATTTAGTACCTTTTCCAGCAGCAAGTTCCTCACGAATACGTTCGTAAATAATCACGTTTGCATCGACTGCCATACCAAGAGTAAGAACGATACCAGCAATACCCGACAATGTAAGAACTGCACCAAGAGAAGCAAGTACACCAAAAATCAAGAACAAGTTCAAGAACAAAGCAACACTCGCAACAGCTCCCGCTTTACGATAGTAGAATATCATATAAATCAATACCAACAAGAATGCACCAATGAATGAAAGCACACCAGTATAGATTGATTCCTTACCAAGTGAAGGGCCGACGAATTCAGCGTTCATAATGTGAGCGCGAGCCGACAATTTACCAGATTTCAAAATGTTAGCCAAGTCGGTTGCTTGAGCGATAGTGAACTCACCAGTAATTGAAGAAATACCATCACCAATTTCAGATTGAACTGTTGGGTAAGAATATACATAACCATCAAGAACAATTGCCACAGAACGTTTTATGTTTTCTTTTGTCAATCGTTTCCATTCTTTAGCACCTTCGTTGTTCATAACCATACGAACACTTGCGCCACCACCTGTGTTAGAGAATTCAGGACGAGCATCAACAACAACTTCACCTTCCAAAGAAGCATGACCATCAAGGTCAACATCTTTCAAAGCTATCAACGTATAGATTCCGTTGTCAGCTTTTTTAGACCAAGTCAACTTCAATTCTGGAGCATTTTCCAAAAGAATTGTTTTGATTTCTGGCATTGCCAAAATTGAATCTACACGAGCAACATCTTTTGAACTTGCATAACCAACGATTGGTCCATAACCTACACGACCTTCACGATCAATATTAGGAGTTAGGAATGCGAATAAAGGATTTGCTTTTTTGAATTCCTCAGCATTTTGAGCAAGCATTTGTGCAGAATCAACGGAAGCAGAGTCTTGTTGAATTTGTTCCTTCAACGACAATTCTTGTGATGCAGCCGAGTCAGCTTTTTCTTCTTTTGTTTCAGTAGATTCTGCCTTAGCAGGTTCTTCAACCTTGTTCATTGCAGCAAGCGTATTGTTGATTGAGAACAACACTTGATAAACTTCAGAGTTATTGTAAGTTTCCCAGAACTCCAATTGTGCAGAACTTTCCAAAAGTTCACGAACACGTTCACGATCTTCAACACCAGGAAGTTCCACTAAGATACGACCACCACCAACATTTTGAATATTTGGTTGAGTCACACCAAAACGGTCGATACGAGTTCTCAACACATTGAATGTATTTTCAATTGCTGCAGTTTCTTCTGCTTCCAAAACTTTCAAAACCTCAGCGTTAGTAGAATTGTAATTGATTTTGCCCATCATATCTTCGTTTGCGACAAACAATGTACGCATGAAGTTATTTGGATATAATTTTTCAAAAGCCTTACCAAATGCAGTAATATATGTTTCGCCAGCTTCTTGTTCTATTTCGTCAGCCAAATTCAATGTTTTAACCAACATTGTATCAGCATCACCATCAGAAGACAAATTTTTAATCAAATCACGAGTTGAAATTTGAAGTGTTACGTTCATACCGCCCTTCAAGTCCAAACCAAGGTTCAATTCATGTTGGTGACAATCATTCAAGCTGAACTTTCTCAACCAGAAGAAATTATAGTAATCTTCTTCTTGAGCTAAAGAATCCAAAAATTGTTTTTGGTACGTTGCATACGCGATATTATCGTCGCCAGCCATTTCTTTGGCATATTTATCGGCGTCGCGATTTGCTTTTGTAGTAAAATAAGTGAATGATAGAGAATAAAGTGCTGCCAACACCAAGCAGACTGTGAATACGCGGATAAATCCTCTGTTTTGCATTTCTGTATTATTTAAGTTAACCTAATTTTAATTTTTTTAGACGGCAAATATATACTTTAATTCGGAATTCATTATGAAGAATTGCGAATTTATTTCTTATTCATTTTCCTAAATGACTTCTTTGCGAATTTCGGGAACGTTCTTTTTGTTCCCCAAACATTCTTGCCCAAACATTTGGCAGCAACATTTTTCATTCCTCCACCAAAGCAGTCCATTCGCGAAGATTTTTCGGTAAAGAATGTAAATCCATCAATCAGCGGTTTTTCCATTTTCGAAAAACAACCTTCTTCTACTGCCTTTCGACGATTTTCGAGAATTAAATCGTTTAACGGCATTTTTACTGGGCAAACGCTTGCACAATTTGCACAAAGCGAACAAGCTGTACACAAATGAGCAAGTTTATCGAATCCTTTTAAATGAGGAGAAATGACCGTTCCGATTGGCCCAGTATAAACTGCATCGTACGTGTAGCCACCAATATTTTTATAGATTGGACACGCATTCAAGCACGCACCACAACGGATACAAGAAAGTGCAACACGGAATTTATCTTGCTTATATATATTAGTACGACCATTGTCCAACAAAATCACATACATTTTTTCTGGTCCGTGCGATTCATTGCTTCTTTTTGGTCCGCTAAACACAGAACTATAAGCCGTAATTGGCTGACCTGTACCATTTTGAGCCAAGTGCGGCCAAAACAATCCCAAATCTTTATACGAAGGTATAATCTTTTCAATTCCAGCTATTGCAATTTGTATTTTCGGAAACGAAGTTGACATCAACGCATTTCCTTCGTTTTCGGTAACAGCAATTGCACCTTTATCGGCAACGATAAAATTTGCGCCAGTAATGCCTGCATCAGCAGCAAGATATTTTTCTCTCAACTTTGCACGAGCGAGCATAGTCATTTCTTCGGCAGAACTTTCCAATGGAAAACCAAAATGTTTATTAAACAATTCGGCAACATCTGCTTTTGATTTATGCATTGCAGGAGTAACAATATGATATGGTTTTTCGCCAGCAAGTTGCACAATATACTCGCCAAGGTCTGTTTCGACAGACTCAACGCCAATTTTGGCCAAATTTTCGTTCAAATCTATTTCCTCAGTCGTCATTGATTTACTTTTGACAACAGATTTCACATTGTTTTCCTGGAAAATCTTAGTAATATAAGCAATTGCATCATCGGCTGTTCGAGCCCAAAGAACTGTTCCGCCATTTGCCGTAAAATTCTTTTCAAATTGCTGGAGATATTCCGACAAATGTTCAAGAGTATGTCGTTTTATTGCCGCAGCCTTTTCGCGCGTTGCCTCAAAACTTTCGTAACGAGCCTTACCCTTTGCTACTGCAGTATGGTATTTACCCATATTGAAACGAATCGTTTTTCTGTGACGTTCGTCAAATGCAACACGAGCCGCATCTTCCTGGAATTTTTTTGCTTTTGGATTTGACATAAGCTTATCTACATAAAATGACGCTGGCAAAGATATAGTTTTTATAGAAACGATAAACAACTTGCCGACACAATTGTCTATAGTGCATGAGACGAATATTCCTGTTTGTTGAAAATCTATCAACAATGTCAAACGAGACACAAAAAACACTACATTTGAGCAAAATTAACAAAAGTCATAATCTAAATTCCATCTATGAGATAACGTTTTTTACATATTGAACTTTACGCTTTTATTCTTACAGAATCGAAATCGGCAAAATTTCTAAATGTAGTTGAGAATAAAAAACTGATGGTTCACGCTTCGGGGCGTGAATCGTTTTGTGCTTATATCACTACAATGGCTTTGCCGAGCCTCGATTCTGGAATAAGCGACTAAATCGAACGATTCAACGCCTTTTTTTATGGACAAACCTGATGAAATTCACATAGGGACAGAGATTCACAAAGTAATGAAGCAACAGAAGATGTCGGTTGTGGAACTTTCCACACTCCTCCATCTGCACCGACAATCGGTTTACGATATGCTGTCGAGAGACAACATTGATGTGAAACGTCTTGCCGAACTTTCCAAAATTCTCAACTACGACTTTTACAACACCCTTTTTGGGGAATGTAAGAAATAATCTTACAATCTGTAAGAGATTATCTTACAGACTTTTACACAACCATCTTGCATTATTCAAAATCTTTGCAACAATTAAAATTACGTTTAATTTAAAAGATTATTACAATGAAAAAAGTACTTTATTTTTTTTCAAGTGCCTTAGTGGCAATGTTTGCATTCACAGGTTGTGGAGATGATGACGAACCAGATTTTCGAGATGATTTAATTGGAACGTACAGCGGTACTGTGACATACGACTATGCTGATTATGACGAAGAAGACGGTTGGGATTTCGATGAAGATTCATATAAGATAACCGTTGTCGTTAAGAAAAACAATTCTAACTCAAAAGCATTGGATTTTTTTCTTGAAGATGACGAAGATGAGCCTATTACAGTAACTCAATTAGAAGCAGCATCAAACGGTTTTGCATTTAAGATTGAAAAAATGTTTGAAGAAGACGGTGAGTATCTAATTGGGACACACGATTATGCAATTGGAGCAACTAAATATGACGGAATTTTCAGTTCTAATAAATTACAATTTGCAATTGAATGGATTTATCCAGATGTCATTGAAGGAGAATATGAAATTTTGGATTTTGACTTAAAGAAAAATTAATTATGAGAAAGATAGTTTACGGAGTTCTTATCGGAATTGGTATATCAAGTCTGATTTCGTGTAATGAAAAACGAGATTGTGAATGCCTTTATTTTGAGGAGGGGGTACGTGTGAAAGAAGTACAACATCCTAATGAAAAAGTGGAAGATTGTGCAGATATGCCACAAAACGAAGACACTCATCTTGATGCGGATGGTATTTATAGAACAGTTTGGTGTGTTGATGCTCTTTAAAAAGTAAAATATAAAATTAATTCAATATGAAAAAGATATTATTAGTCGGTGCGATTTTAGTAATGAGCGTAAGTTGTTTTGCTCAAAAAAACACATTTAAAAAGAACACATTTAGCGAAAACATTGGTGTAGTTATACCACTTGGAGATGTTGAATTAGATAACAACCCAGCGGCAAGTTTTGGGCTATCTTACCAACGAAGTTTTACACAGAACATTGGGCTGTTAACAAGTTTGAATGCAGGTTTCTTTAAGATTGACGAAAACTTATTTAACGCAGCATTACAAGACTATATGGATTATACAGGAAAGTCTTCTGCCTTTGGAGAAGCTTCCGGCTCAAGATTTTACAATGCAGGCATAGGGCTTTCGGAAGGATTAGAATTCGGGAATAGTGGATTCTTCTTTGAAGGATACGAACAACTTGTATTAGGAATGTTTCAAGATTCAGAGATAATTATAGATAAAGTATTTTTCCCTCGAACAAACAACTTTACGTTCGGTGGAAAATTCGGTATTCAATGTTACAAAATGTTTGGTGGTTTTGGAATTGGCTTAAATGCAGATTATTCTATTGGGAAGGTTTTAGACTATGTCGGTAGTTTGCAATATATTGATATCCAGCTCAAATTAGTTCAAAAATTTTAATGTCTAAATTTTACAAAACATGAAAAAATTACTTTATTTTTTGACAAGTGCCATTGTAGCAATGGGAATAATGATGGGGTGTTCAAAACCAGATGACATAACTCCAGATGCAGGAGGGAATGGCGGCAATAATGAAGGTGGAGGTAATTCAAGTAACAACACTGCAAGTTGGGGTATTACAGTTTACGATAAGACAACTTCATCAAATGTAGAAGGAGCAAAAGTATGTTTATACGATGCCGACAATGACAATAATATTTCTCTTTTAACAACAGATGCAAAAGGATATGTTTGCTTCGCAAATTTACAAGCAAACAAGAAATACTATATTGGCGTAGTATATGGAGAGGGAACATATAGTGCAAAAGAAGGGAAAGCACTTTCTGCTGGTTTTAATAAATTAACATTTTATATAGAAACGACCGCAATTGTCGTGACAGTGAAGGATAATAGTTCTGGTTCAACGGTATCAAATGCAACAGTGAAAGTTTATGAATCTTCCGCTGATAGGAAAAACAAAACCAATTCATTGCTGACAAAAGCTACAGGAAGCAACGGAGTCTTGACCATTACTGGCACCCAAACAAGCAAAACTTACTATTTATATGCGACAGACGGGACCAAAAGTGCATATTCATCGAAACTCTGTTCTTCTGGTTCAAACACGTTGACAATGAAGCTAACTTCAGGAGATTTAAAATTTGTTAACTCAAAAAGTGACCCTTATATCTTTACTGCAACCAATAACACTACAGGTACAGTTTATAAAACAACGGTAAGTGCAAATTCAAACAAAACGCTATCGAATTGCGAAACAGGTAGTTATACGGTTTCCTACGAACAAGCTTCGGGATATTTGTTTTATGCAACTACTGGCTCGTGGGATGCTGCAACATTAGACGATGGTTACATTGGAACATATACTTTAAGGTAAGATGAAAAGAGTCTTTTTAATTTCTATTTTATTAAATATCTGTTTATTCACATCTGCTCAAAATTTTCCGTATAGCAAACTTTTGAATTATAGTGCAACCGATTTCAAGGAAGCGAAATTCAACTATGACAGCTATAGCAATCAATGGACATTAACAAAGAAAAATGGATGGAATGTAGCTGGAAATATTTTATCCGCTTTAGCCGATGAATCTGCAGACATTCGTCCCGCAGACAATGACTATACAATCACTGCACAAATGGGAACAAATAATCAAATCGCATGGTTGCGAGTTGTATTTTATCAATCAAGCACCTATCACGATATTTTGACATTTGCTGCAGATCAGGGGGAAAACAATCTGGAAACAAGTTCCGGGAATATGACCAAAAATCAATTTAATTACGGGGATTTTAGTTTTGTAATTGTTCGATACCTTAAAGAAATAAAAACTACTTCAACTAACACATATGCCGCTGCAAAAACGAAAGATGAATCTTATAATCAGTATATCTATGTAATATATACTGGCGTTGAAGCAGAATCAGAAGCATTGAAAAAAAAGGCAGAAAAGCAAGCTAAACGCGATGCAAAAGGGAAAAAACAGAATAACGTAAACAATTTTTATTAATTCATTTTCCTAATTCAAAAAAACGGCAGCCTTAAAGGTTGCCGTTTTTTTTATTTACCATAAAGCAACTTTCCCAAAACTTCCGAAATCAATAGTGGCAGTTTTTGCTCCAAGCGCCTTAAAAGCTTTCTCTATTGTGACAAACGTCATATTCTTGCCAGATTCTATTCGTGACACCTGAGCCTTACGAATTCCCATACGCTCTCCAAGTTCCGCTTGGGTAAGATTTTCACGTTTCCTTGCTATCTTGATTGCCTCACCAATACGATATGCATGTAAAGCTTCATCCACACTTTTTTCAAATTCATCACGACGTGATGTGCCAACCTTGCCGTAAAATTCGTCAAGCAAATCATCAAATTGTGTCAATTTCATTTGTGCCATATCATCATCTCTTTATTTGTTACTGAAGTAATCTTCTCTTATACGCTCTGCCTTTTGCATTTCCTTATTCGGTGATTTCTGAGTCTTTTTAATTATTCCACGCGTTGCGACAATCAAAGTTTCCGTCTCGGTGTCCCAAAAAACAAATGCAGAAAAGTTTCTTTATATGTAAACTTTTGAAACATTTTTTAGAAAACAAAAAAGGCGGTTTATAAACCGCCTCTACCGAATTTATCATATTTAAAAATTCTACAAATCAATTTTATTGATTCGATTTACGTGGCGGCCGCCTTCGAATTCAGTATTTAAAAACATTTTAACGATTCTCCAAGCTTCGTCGGCAGGAATGAAACGAGCAGGCAAAGCACAGATATTCGCATTGTTGTGCGCACGGGCAAGACGGGCAATTTCTTCGTTCCAACAAAGAGCGGAACGAACACCTTTATGTTTGTTCACCGTCATATTCACACCGTTGCCGGAACCACAAAGAACAATGCCCATTGGGAACGCATTGGAACTCACAGCTTCGCCAACTTTGTGGGCATAATCAGGATAATCAACCGATGCATCGGAATTTGTTCCGTAGTCAGTAATTTCACATCCAAGTTCCACCAACTTTTTCTTAATGAATTCCTTCATTTGAAATCCGGCATGGTCGCACGCCATAGCGATTTTTTGGTTTTCCATGTACAAATGTTTTTTAGTGCCACAAAATTACGGCATTTTTATTATTTCACAATAATTTGAAAAAGAGATTAACAAATCAAAAGACAGAAAACGCAACCTCCTAATTTCGAATTCATAATTAATTTTTTACATTTGCCAACAAATAAACCATATACGATATGTTCTCAGGAATAGTTGAAGAATGTGCCAAAGTAGTTGGCATTGAAAAAGACCAGACAAACATCCATTTTACGCTTTCTTGCAGTTTTGTTAAGGAATTGGGCATAGACCAAAGCGTGTCGCACAACGGCGTGTGCCTTACTGTTGTCCGTAAAACCGACACAACCTACACTGTAACTGCAATGCAGGAAACGCTTATAAAGTCGAATTTGGGGGATTTGACTGTTGGTAGTGAAGTAAATGTTGAACGCAGCATGAATATGAACGGCCGTTTGGACGGACACATTGTGCAAGGTCACGTTGACCAAACAGCTGTTTGCACCAACGTAGCCGAAGCCGATGGAAGTTGGTATTTCACATTTGAATATGAGCCAGCCCAAAAGGATTACATTACCGTTGAAAAAGGTTCTGTAACGGTGAACGGCGTTAGTTTGACCGTGGTCAATTCACAAAGAAAATCATTTCAAGTAGCGATAATTCCATATACCTACGAACACACAAATTTCCACAATATACAGGTTGGAACGCACGTGAATTTGGAATTCGACATTATTGGCAAATACATAGCACGCTACTTGGAACTACAAGGTACCGTTAAATAGTGCTTGCACTTTTTGAACGGCTTCGCGACGTATTTCAACTATTCTTCCCTTCTACGTGCGAAGTCTGCGGAAACAGCTTGCGATATGGAGAGCACTTAATCTGCACGGATTGTCTGTTGGACATTCCCCAAATTTACCTACACAATTTGGAGCATAATCCTGCAGAAAAAATGTTTGCCGGACAAGTACCATTTGTCCGTGCCACAGCATTTTTCAATTATCAAAAACACACAAATTTCGCGCATCTCATACATAAATTAAAATATCAAGGACGCGACGATATTGGAATTTTATTAGGCGAAATGTTCGGCGTTGAATTACAAAAATCAGGATTTCTTGACGATATAGACGCAATTGTGCCTATTCCACTTCATCCAAAGCGTGAGCGAAAACGGGGCTATAATCAAAGTCGCATATTGGCACAAGGAATTGCCAACGTCACGCACACTGAAATTTTAGACACAACCGTCATCAGAACAGTTTATACAAATACGCAGACAAAGAAAAACAAAGACGAGCGTTCACAAAATGTACAAGGAATTTTCAAAGTCAACAATGCTGAAATTCTCGAAGGTAAACATATTCTCATACTCGATGACGTAATTACCACCGGAGCAACCTGTATTTCGTGTGCCGAAACCATCATCAAAAATTCCAACGTAAGAGCAATCAGTTTCGCAAGTATTGCGTTGGCGTAAGAATTAAGGGTCAGAGTTATAGATTATGGTTTCGGGAAATAAAAAGCAGAACCTTGTTTCCAAGATTCTGCCTTTGACTAAAACTTTGATTTATCTTAAATCGCTGTATGTTCTTAGTTGAATATTTGATATGATTTGCCTTCAACCACAACAATGTACACTCCCGAGCGTTCCATTGGAATTTCGATATGAGCATCGTTGATTTCTGCTGATTTCACCAAACGTCCGCTTACATCGAACACTTGTGCCACGCCTTCGGCATTTTCGATATACACAATGCGATTGTATCCCCAAACCTTTACCTGATTTGACTGTACGTCATCAACTGCCGTAAATGGCAATTTGTCCAAAATTTCTTCTTTCGTATCAGTGTAGGTTTCGCCGTTGAATGTGAATGTCGCCGTGTAAACCAACAAACCTTCTGCTTCGGCTGTTGGTGCTACGGTTGTGTCGGATGTTATCACACCGTCAACAATTTCTGTGGCATCCTCTTTTTCACAAACAAACGTTGCCGTTGCGGCAGAGTATTCCGTCCATGCAAATGTTGGTTCACCAAACACGTGGCCTTTTGCAGGAAGAGCCACGATGATTGTGTCGCCGTAAGTTGCTCCGATTAATGAACTAAGTGTTGCAACATATTTAATGTATCCATTGGCTGTACACGTTGCCAAAACTGTGTCGATTTCAACTTCACAGTCACTATTGAAGCTGTCGTCTGATTTTACACAAGCAAATGTTGCAGTTGCCGAAGTTTTGTCGTCTGACCAAACGATTTCAGCAAATTCATAGTTGTGTCCTGTTGCAGGAAGAACCACATTGATTGTGTCGCCGTATTCCTTTTCATTGTATTCAATTGTTGCAACATATTTAATGTAGCCGTCGGCTGTGCAGGTTGCCAAAACTGTGTCGATGTTTACGTCGCAGTCGTTATTGAAACTGTCGTCTGACTTTTCGCAGGCGAATGTCGCAATTGCAGAAGTTTTGTCGTCTGACCAAACGATTTCAGCAAATTCATAGTTGTGTCCTGTTGCAGGAAGAACCACATTGATTGTGTCGCCGTATTCCTTTTCATTGTATTCAATTGTTGCAACATATTTAATGTAGCCGTCAGCCGTACAGGTTGCCAAAACTGTGTCGATTTCAACGTCGCAATCATTGTTGAAGCTGTCGTCTGATTTTTCACAGGCGAATGTCGCAATTGCAGAAGTTTTGTCGTCCGACCAAACGAATTCTGCAAATTCGTAGTTATGACCGGTTGCAGGAAGAACCACATTGATTGTGTCGCCGTATTCCTTTTCATTGTATTCAATTGTTGCAACATATTTAATGTAGCCGTCAGCCGTGCAGATTGCCAAAACAGTGTCGATTTCAACGTCGCAATCACTGTTGACGCTGTCGTCTGATTTTTCACAGGCGAATGTCGCAATTGCAGAAGTTTTGTCGTCTGACCAAACGATTTCTGCAAATTCGTAGTTATGTCCGGTTGCAGGAAGAACCACGGTGATTGTGTCGCCATAAACAGTTTCGTCGTATTCAACCGTTGCAACATATTTAATGTAGCCGTCGGCCGTGCAAGTTGCCAAAACAGTATCGATGTCAACAACGCAATCAGGATTGACGCTGTCGTCTGATTTTACACAAGCAAATGTTGCAGTTGCCGAAGTTTTGTCGTCTGACCAAACAATTTCAGCAAATTCATAGTTGTGTCCTGTTGCAGGAAGAACCACATTGATTGTGTCGCCGTATTCCTTTTCGTTGTATTCAATTGTTGCAACATATTTAATGTAGCCGTCAGCCGTGCAGGTTGCCAAAACTGTGTC
Organism: Bacteroidales bacterium; assembly: GCA_045600045.1. Classification (GTDB taxonomy): domain Bacteria; phylum Bacteroidota; class Bacteroidia; order Bacteroidales; family UBA1715; genus UBA1715. The sequence continues at coordinate 85,529 of JAZRXD010000021.1, read as the reverse complement.
GATTTCAACTTCACAGTCACTGTTGAAGCTGTCGTCTGATTTTTCACAAGCGAATGTCGCAATTGCAGATGTTTTGTCGTCCGACCAAACGAATTCTGCAAATTCGTAGTTATGGCCGGTTGCAGGAAGAACCACATTGATTGTGTCGCCGTATTCCTTTTCATTGTATTCAATTGTTGCAACATATTTAATGTAGCCGTCAGCCGTACAGGTTGCCAAAACTGTGTCGATTACAACTTCACAGTCACTGTTGAAGCTGTCGTCTGATTTTTCACAGGCGAATGTCGCAATTGCAGATTTCTTATCGACAGACCATGCGAACGTTGGCTCGCCATAGCTATGGCCGATTGCCGGGATTTCTTCCGTCTCGAAATGACCGCACGAACAAGTGTGTTTACGTTCGCCGACGCTTTCGCATGTTGCAACAGTTGTCGTGTCCCATTCTCCGTATTCATGAGCAGCAAATATTGCTGTCAACGTAATATCTTCTGTCATCTTTATTTCGCGTTCTGCGTCGGTATTTTCATCACTCCATTTCACAAAATGACAACCACCTTTTGGAGTTGCCGAAAATTCAACTGTTGAATCCATTACGAAAGCTCCTGCACCAGCAACTTCACCAAAATCTTCATCGTTTACCAACAATTCCAATTTCTTTCCTACAACAAACGAAATCGTGAATATGACAGGATCTACAGCATCGTTACCTGTATAATACTGATATGAAACTGATGTTGAAAATTCCATCCATGGCTTAAAAAGAGTTCCGTCAGTTGCAACAACTTCTTCGGGATTAGCTCCAGCTGTTGCCCAAACATTAAGTACATCAACATTCGGCATTACAAAACCATCCATTGGAATTACCCCCATATCGAATGTATTTCCCTCACATTTAACACTAACACCCAACAATGATTTATTGTTTGACAAATCCAAATTCGTCAAATGATTGTTGCTCAGATTCAAGTTATGTAAATTCGAATTTTGCGACAAATCTATCGAAGTGAGCTGATTACCTTTCATTGACAATTCTACCAAATCAGTATTGTGTGACACATCGATTGAATCAAGTTGATTATTATCCATCAATATAGAATTCAATTTTGTGTTGCTCGACAAATCAACAGAAGTAAGATTATTACCAGAGCAATCCAAATAGAATAAGTTTGTGAACAATTCAATACCTTGAATTGAAGAAATATTTTTGTTTTTCATAATGAAGCCTAAAGCATTCCTTATTTCATACGGGCTCAATTTTCCATCGCCATTCAAGTCATTGCTTGACGATATTTCTTGACGGAAATTCGAATCAGGGAAATTAGTTTCGTCAATTGCTACATATAAAGTATCGTCAACAGGACACACAATCGTAAATATAGGATAATATGCAGAAGGAATAGATGTATTGTCTATATTATAAGTATAAGTAAACTCTTCCACTGTATTATCCACTACTGTGAAACGGGTTCCGCCAGTTGCTTCGTCTTTTGTTGCAACAACATTTGAACTGCAATTCGACACTTTTTCGAAAACAACATTCGGCATTACTATACCACCTTCGGCATCAAATTCGAGTGCCTCATATTTATTGTCTGCGCATGAATAAAAAGAATATTCTACCTCAGGCGACACAGTCAATGAAGTAAGCTGATTGAAATCGCAAGACATTTGATTCAATTTTGTATTTTTTGATAAATCAAATGATTTCAATTTGTTTCCATAACCGTTGAAATACGACAAATTGATATTGTTGGACAAATCAAGGCTCTCAATTTTATTTGCAGAACATTCCAAATATTCCAAATTCGTATTTTTAGACAAATCAAGCGAAGTAAGACTATTGTAATCGCATATCAATTTCGTTAATTCAGTATTTGCCGAAACATCAAGCGATGTCAATTGATTGTAATAACAATTAAAAGATTGCAAAGCAGTATTAAGCGATAAATCAACAGAAGTGAGTTTATTGTCGCTACAATTCAAAGCAGTTACGTCTGTTAAGTATTCAATACCTTGCAATGATGCGATTTCCATGTTTGAGCAATCTATCTGTTTTGTAGCAACGCGTTCCGATACATTCAAAAATTCATCATCGTTGGTATCAATCTCATCCAAAACATATTGGCGGAAGTTTGCGTCAGGGAAGTTTGTTTCGTCGATTGCAATTGAAGTAATGACTTCGCCACTATAGTTTGGAGAAGAATCGGAAAAACCTTGTCCCCAAAATCCTCCATTGATATTGGCATCGCCAGTCTCGCCGTTATCGTAGTTATGAAGAGCCGTTGCTACTGTTCCATCGGCGAATTGAGCGGATGATTTTCCATATACAGTAGATGTGCCCTCGTCTGACAAAATAGCATCTCCTGTAAATTTCGTGTTGTCATAATAGCAATTCTCGACATTTCCAATATTTCCAATACATATGCCTGATGCTCTTTCTCCACTGGTAACGGTACCATTGGAATACGAATTTACTATTTGTCCTTCATTTATACAGCACAACCCCGCACCAACATAAACACTGTTCACATTACCAGAATTGTAACAATTGATAATGGAGTTACGAGCTAACATTTCACCTGCCAAACCGCCAACACGATCTTCTCCTTTTATTTCACCTATATTGTAGCACTCTTTTACAAATCCGTTAAGATAGATAAAACCGCCTATTCCGCCGACTTCGTAAATGCCAATCACTGTTCCCGCATTATAGCAGTTTTCAATACGGCTACCAACTTGACCTGCAATACCACCAACATACCCGTCGTCACCTTCTACCAAGCCTTCGTTATGGCAATTGGTAACATACATATTATTCATATTTTTGTCGCCGTCATAGTTATCAAAGCTACATAGCACTTCACCAAATAAACCGCCTACATTATCACGACCTTTTACCACGCCTGCATTGTAACAACTATCAAATTTTGCATCATAAGCAAATCCACATATACCACCGACAAACCTATTCCCCCTGAAATAAGAATCAACTATGCCTAGTTTCTTAACCGAAGAAAAATCGTACATCTTGCCAAACAAGCCAACATAGTCAGCCTCTTCGTCATCAATGTATAATCCACTGATAGTATGTCCATTGCCGTCGAATTTTCCATAATAAGAAAAATCTTCTGTTCCTATTGGTGTCCATGTGCGTGCTGGCGTACCATTAAGATTGCCGTCTTTGTCCAAAACATTTTCGTTTACAACAATGTCGTTCAACAATATGGCGTTTACTTCAGTATTTCCTTTATTTACATAGTTTGCAAACCAATACAATTCATCGGCATTGGCTATTGCGTAATAACCTATGTAATCTGTCGAAAGATTATATTCCAAATAATTTTCGGCAGTTATTAGTGTTGGTCGTGGTTTCAACCCAAATTCGCAATATATTACAACAGCATCGTGTTCATTTGCTATTTCTTCTGAAGACCAATATGATTCATATACATATAAAGAAATTCGATATATCGTCATTTGTTTTCCGGTAGCCACTTCGCCATCATACGAATCAACAACTAACGTATCAATCACAACAGGTTGCAGATCGGCGTCGGGAGTGTTTAATCTAACACCATTTATTTTATAGTCATCCGATTCCAGCAAAGTATAAATATAACATAAAGCCGAATCTGCAGGAAGAGTTGGGTCACTAACATATGCTGGTTCATATTGTGTTAGGTCTTCAGAAGTAACGATAATAGGAACTCGAGCACAAGCCAAAGCTATTGCATCTGTTAAAAAAAATGCCGAATCACTCGGAATATAATCGGACTCCTTGTCAGCTTGTTGACCCACATATATTTTACCATTACCAATAGCATGGGCTTCAACATTGGAGAAATAAACTGCTTGTCCAGCTCGGGCTGTCATACAACTGCAAAGCAGAAAAAAGAATGCAATAAATTTAAATTTAGACATAACAGAAGTGTATTAAACGTTCGACAAAACGGTATTTAATTCAAACAACATTTAGAGTTTTTCCAAAATTACTTTTCAGAAAAGAACGTATAAAACTATATAGATTTTTTAAAAACACAAAATAAAAAATGACAAAATCACAATTGATGTGTGATTGAAATGTGCCATCTATCTACTATTATTTTCAATAAAAATATTATTTTTCTTGAAATTTAAATTTGAGAACAAAAACAAATGAGGAAATTATACTTGCTTTTGGCACTTTTCGGCACAATATTTTTTGTGCAAAACATACAGGCCGAGACGGAACCGCCCTACGAGTTGTGGCAAGACTCAAATTTCGTAAAAGCATATTTAATGGTTGCCGACCCTGGCACAAAACCATATTCCATTTTTTGCCACGCATGTTTACACATGGTCTGCGACACATTTGACATGGATTATTGCTACTCATACGAATGTGTTGATGTGCCACACAAAGCATGGCATTATATAACCAACTCTCTAAAAATGGGCATGATTGCAACACCAACAAACGAATATTTACAACAATATACCAACGAAAACCGTGGCGTAACGGAATACGAATTGTTGCTTTCCACCGATGCAAAACGGCACTTATGGCAAATATTGGATGAAAAAGTAATGGAAGGCCATAACTTGTCCTACGATTTTATAAAAAGAGGATGTGCCTACGCCTGCATTCCAATTATGGAGAAAACAGTAAGCAAGTTTCAAATACACTATCCACAAACTGCCAACTGCGTTAAACAAACACGACGCGATGCAATGTATGAATTCGCACAAAAAAATACTCCATGGCAAATGCTGCTTATCAATACAATAGCAGGAACCGAAATAGACAAAATGCAAATAGGTAAAAAAAACATCATCTTACCGACACAATTAGTGGAATTTTGGCAACAGACAACAATCAACGGGAAGCCGTTGCTCGACAACAAAGCACAAATTCTAATTACTGCAGGAAAACCATTGTCTAAGCCATGGATTACACCAACGTTGGTAGCATTTCTAATCTTGATGATTTCCATTGCAAGTTGGCGGATTACAATTCCTTTTTGGGATTATGCGACATTAGGAATTGTTACCCTTCTCGGATGTTTAGAAGTTTATTTAATTTTTTTCTCAAACCTGCCATGTACACAATGGAACTGGCTGATTATTCCATTTAACATCATTCCCGCAATAGTTTGGCATTGGCGAAAATATTGGTCAACTCCCTACGCCATAATAGTAATTCTTTGGGCTATTGCTATGATTGTAATCCCTCATCACGTAACCGACAACGCATATTCAATATTAGCTTTAGCGTGGGCTACCGTGCTTTTGAAAGAAAACAAACACCTACAAAAATTCTTTCGAAATTAGCAACGGCCAATATAAAAAAGGCGGAAGCCAACTCAATGACTTCCGCCTTTCAAAATTGAAAATCGGAATATTTATTACATCATTCCACCCATGCCGCCCATTCCTGGAGCACCCATTGGAGCTGCTGGTTCATCTTTCTTCTCTTCTGCTAAAACACATTCTGTTGTAAGCAACATTCCTGCAACAGAAGCAGCGTTTTCAAGAGCAATACGAGTTACTTTCTTAGGATCGATAATACCTGCTTTTTTCAAGTCTTCGTATTGTTCTGTGCGGGCATTGTAACCGAAATCGCCTTTACCTTCACGAACTTTATTTACAACTACCGAACCTTCACCACCTGCATTTGCAACAATTTGACGAAGAGGTTCTTCGATTGCACGTTTAATAATTTCAATACCAGTATTTTCGTCTTCGTTTGCTCCAGTCAAACCTTCAAGAGCAGCCTGCGCACGAACCAAAGCAACACCACCACCAGGAATGATACCTTCTTCTACAGCAGCACGAGTTGCACTCAAAGCATCTTCAACACGGTCTTTCTTTTCTTTCATTTCAACTTCGGTAGTAGCACCAACGTAAAGAACAGCTACACCGCCAGCCAATTTAGCCAAACGTTCTTGAAGCTTTTCCTTATCATAGTCTGAAGTGCTTGCTGCAATTTGAGCTTTAATTTGAGTTGCACGTGCATCAATGTCAGCTTTTGCACCTTTACCACCAACAATAGTAGTATTTTCTTTGTTGATAGTAACTTTTTCACATTGACCAAGTTGGTCGATAGTTGCAGTATCAAGTTTCAAACCTGTTTCTTCGCTAATAACAGTACCATTTGTTAAGATTGCAATATCCTGCAACATTTCTTTTCTTCTATCGCCGAAACCAGGAGCTTTTACAGCAGCAATTCTCAAAGAACCGCGAAGTTTATTCAAAACCAAGCCTGTAAGAGCTTCGCCGTCAACATCCTCGGCAATCAACAAAAGAGGACGATTTGTTTGAAGAGTAGCTTCAAGAATAGGCATAATTTCCTTCATTGAAGAAATCTTCTTGTCGTAAATTAGAATGTATGGATTGTCAAGAACAGTCTCCATTTTTTCAGTATTTGTAACGAAATATGGAGAGATGTAACCACGGTCAAATTGCATACCTTCAACAACTTCAACTGTTGTTTGAGTACCTTTAGCTTCTTCAACAGTGATAACGCCTTCTTTCTTAACTTTCTTCATTGCTTCGGCAATCAATTTACCGATTTCATCGTCGTTGTTTGCAGAAATACGAGCAACTTGTTCAACTTTTTCGCCTTCAACAGTTACTGCTTCAGCTTGAGCGTTCAAGTTAGCAACAACAGCAGCAACGGCTTTGTCGATACCACGTTTCAAATCCATTGGATTTGCGCCGGCAGCAACGTTTTTCAAACCAACGCCAACGATTGCTTGAGCAAGAACAGTAGCAGTAGTTGTTCCGTCACCAGCGTTATCGTTAGTACGAGAAGCAACTTCTTTTACCATTTGAGCACCCATATTTTCGAATGCATCAGGAAGTTCTATTTCTTTTGCTACAGTTACACCATCTTTTGTGATTTGAGGTGCACCGAATTTCTTTTCAATAACGACATTACGACCTTTAGGACCTAATGTAACTTTCACTGCGTTAGCCAATGCATCAACACCTTTTTTCAAAGAGTCGCGTGCATCAATGTCGAATTTTATTTCTTTTGCCATGATTATACTGATTTTGGATTATTACAATATTAAAAGAATATCTGATTGAGAAAGAAGAAGGTATTTTTCACCATCGAAAGTCAATTCTGTTCCTGCATATTTGCCATACAAAACACTATCGCCAACAGCAACTTCCATTTCTTCGTCTTTTTTAGCTTTACCAACAGCAATTACTTTACCTTGAAGAGGTTTTTCTTTTGCTGAATCAGGAAGAATGATTCCCGAAACAGTTTTTTCTTCTGCAGCTTCTGGTTTTACTAAAACCTTGCCTGCAAGTGGTTTACCTTTAAATTCTGACATAGTTGTATATTTTTATGTTTTAATTTTAAATTTTCGATTCGCAGTTTGTCACATTTTGTGCCAACCGTATTTTTTGAAAAATTGGCAGAACAACGTAATGTAACGAATGACAAAAAAATAAAAAAAGTGCCAATATTATGACATATTGACACTTTCCCTTATGAAAAACTAAAAATTTACTCTTGTAAATCTTCGGCAGTTGGAACGTCTGCTGGAACATTCATTTCAACTGTAGGAGCATTGTCTTCGAACATTGAACGAGACTCGCTTACTGTGTTTGTTGGCAACAAAGCTGTAAGAACTATACACAATACAACCAAAGCTCCAGCCAAAGACCACGTTGCTTTTTCAACAAAATCAGTTGTACGGGCAACACCCATTTCATATCGAGATGACATCAAACCTCCACCTTTTGAGTTTTGAATCAAGACAACGCAAATCAATAAAATGCTTACAATTATCAATAAAACACTAATTACTACCATAATTTTACTTTTTTAAATCCTTTACTTCTGAAATTCGGTTCGCAAAGTAAACACTTTTTTCTGGAAATTTCAAACTCAATTTTTCGTAGATTTCAATTGCCTTTGAAAAAAGTCCTTGTTTCACATATATTTTTGCCATCGATTCAGTCAAAAATTCATGTTCTTCGGCACTCGACTTCGACAAATCGACCATATTATTTCCGACAGATTGTTCTCCTGAATTTTCCTCCGTTAATTTTGGCATTTTCGGGTCGTTTTCTATAAATCGATTTATCAAATCCATTGAATGGTTGATTTGCTGCTTGTCGGCAGGTTTATACCAATCATGGCTGTCTATTTCTTGAAAAACTTCAAAATCAACAACTTCGGGAAGTTCAACTGGTTTTGGTTCCAAATTTTGCTGATTTGTTTCCAAACTATTTTCCATCAAAGAAAAATCAAAACCGTCTTCATCAGTTGAATTTGATTCTTCTACTTCTGTAGTTTGTGGTTGTTCGTTTTTTATGCCCGCAACTTCGCGTTCTTTTTTCTCGCGGCATTCACGAAGAATTCTTTCGGCCAAAGTTTCAACTTTTGGAGTTTCATCGCTTTTTGTTTCGACAGGTTTCGATTCCGATTGTTTAACCCCGACAGCAACTTGATTTTCAACTTCAGAAATAATTTTCGAAACTGGTGCATTTTTCCGTTCCTGACATTCGCGAAGGATTCTTTCGGCCAATGTTTCTTGTTTATTAGGAACAGACTCGGCGACAACAGGATCTTTTTTAACCTCAACTGCTTTTGAAGCAATTTCAATTGGATGTTCCTCTTCTGTTGAATTTTCAGCCTCCACTGTCGTTACCTCTACAAATTCTTCTTTCTTTTCTTCAACAACCTCAATAGGTTGAGCAACTTCTGCTTCTACTTGTTCTTCAACAACTTTTTCGGATACAGATTCAGTAGGATTTTCAGAAAAGTCAAATGGTTGCTGTTCTTCCGTAGGAGTTTCCTCTGAAACTTGTTCGTTTATTTTTTCCTCCTGAATCGGTTCTGCAACAATAGTTTCCGAAGATTCTTCAGCAGCAACCTCAGCCTGTTCTTCTACAATTTGTTCCTCCTGTTTTTCTTCAACCACAGGTTCTGCAACAACTTCAGGAATAATTTCTTTTGGTTTGTCCACAACTTCTTCAGGTTGAAGACCTTCGAACAAATCTTCCACAGAATCTGTTGCCGTCGATTGCATAGAAATCAATTCAAACAATTTTGAACGATCGACTGCATACGTGGCAGTTAAATTCAAAATCTTTTCGAAATCATCGGATTCGGCAGTTTGCAAACACTTGGCATACAGCAATCTGGCAGTTTGGAAATACGGATAATCTTTCACCAACGACGCCATTTTCTTTGTGTCGGCAACAGATATTAGGTCTGGATTTTCGATAAACTCCCTTATTTGTTTTTTGTTCATTCCCATAACTTACCAATTTGCTACGCTTTCCATAAATATTGATTCTATAATTTCATCGGAAATCTCTTTTATCAAAGCATCTTCAACATTCGAAAGACTTTCCGACGCATCGAAATCGCGGTAGGCAGAAAAACGTTTGTCGTAATTTTGTTTTTCATCTGTTTTGTTCACGAATTTTATTTGTACCGAGATTGTCAAACGAGTTTGTGCAGCCAACTGACTTGCTGTGACACCTTGATACGACGTTGAATAATCGACAATACTTCCCGAAAATTGTAAATCGCCATTCGACGAAGCCAACGAAAGACCAGCTGTTGAACGGAATTTATCTTTCAAACCTTCGGTAAACACGTCACTCAACGTTGCCTGTTTATTCGGAGCATGATTTGGAATATAAGCAACGGAAAAAGTTTTCACTTCGGGAGAAATTGACGCACCCGAAAGCGAATAATTGACCGAGCAGCCAGCCAAACCAACCAACAACATTATATAACAAACAATTTTTTTCACTGAATATCGTATTCTTTTATTTTTCTATACAACGTACGTTCGGAAATGCCGAGTTCCTTAGCTGCAAGTTTTCGTTTTCCATTAAATTTTTGCAACGCTTTTTTAATAAAAGCAACTTCATTGTTCGCCAGCGAAAGCGTTTCTTCTTTAATTTCCTGCGTATCGATTATATGCGTTTCATCGCGCGTAATTGTTGGACGCGACGACGTTGACGTAACAATATTGATTTGTGGAGTTTCTTCCTGTTGAAAATCCATCATTTCATCTGGGAAGAAATCTTTGTCGTTTTGAGAATCGTTAATCAACGTTGTTGGTTGATATTTTCCTCCCGACTGAACCATACCATTGACTAATTTCTTCAAATCGTCCATATCCTTTTTCATATCGAACATCAATTTGAAAAGGATTTCGCGTTCCGAAGCATACGACGCTTCCGACGTTTGCGGATTTACAGCCGGCAAATGCGACTGACCAAAATCTGGAAGATATTTTTTCAAATCCTCGGCAGAAACTATCGGTCCATCTTCCAACATTGCGATTTGTTCCGAAATATTTTTCAATTGACGGATATTTCCCGGCCAACGATACGACATAAGCATATTCTTAGCCGATTCACTCAAATCGATTCTTGTACGACGATATTGTTCGGCAGTTTCGTTTGCGAATTTTCTAAATAACACATAAATATCATCTTGACGTTCGCGCAAAGCTGGAATCGTTATAGGAACTGTATTCAAACGATAATACAAATCTTCACGGAATTTTCCAGATTCTATCGCTTTCTGCAAATCAACATTGGTTGCAGCAACAATACGCACATCTGTTTTCTGTACACTGGAAGCGCCCACAGGAATGAATTCACCCGATTCCAAAACACGAAGCAAACGTGCCTGAGTTGATTTCGGTAATTCGCCAACCTCATCAAGAAAAATTGTTCCGCCATTCACTGTCTCGAAATATCCTTTTCTATCGCCGACAGCACCGGTAAACGAACCTTTTACGTGACCAAAAAGTTCCGAATCGATTGTCCCTTCTGGAATTGCGCCGCAGTTTATCGCAATATATTTTTTGTCTTTTCTCAGACTATTTTTATGAATAATTTGCGAAAAAGCTTCCTTACCAACACCACTTTCGCCCATAATAAGGACAGAAAGATTTGTTGGCGCAATCTGCAAGGCAATTTCCACCGCATTGTTCAAGCGTGGCGAATTACCGATTATGCCCAGATTCTGCTTTACCGATTGTACTCTATTATCCATAAAAAGAATTTGTCAAAAGTATAAAAAAGTTGTCAGTTTTCAGTTATCAGTTGTCAGACAAATTCCAAGTTCATAACTTTTACTGTCAATTATTCCGATTCTTGACTCTTGCTCTTAATTCTTTTCTTCGTGATTCACAAGATTTTTGACTGCCAAGATGTATATAAATGTTAGAATTGATTGCTATCTTTACCGCCGAAATATTTAAAAACTAAAGCAATGAATAAGAACGAGTTAATCAATCAAATACAGAAGAAACAAAGTTTTTTGTGCGTAGGACTAGACACAGACATCAATAAAATTCCCGAACATCTTAAATCGTGCGATGATCCAATTTTCGCTTTCAACAAGGAAATTATTGATGCAACTGCAGCATTTACTGTTGCTTACAAACCAAATATCGCATTCTACGAATGTTATGGCATTTCTGGTTGGAAAAGCCTTGAAAAAACAGTCAATTACATCAAAAATAAATATCCCGAGATTTTCCTTATAGCCGACGCAAAACGTGGCGACATTGGAAACACATCGAAAATGTATGCTCAGGCATTTTTGGAAAATCTTCCTTTCGACGCTGTTACAATTGCTCCATACATGGGCGAAGATTCAGTTTCTCCGTTCCTTACATACGAGGGCAAATGGGCAATTTTGCTTGCATTAACATCGAATAAAGGTGCTTTCGATTTCCAATTTGCAGAAAGCGATGGGAAATGTTTGTACGAACATGTTCTTGAAACTTCGCAAAAATGGGGAAACGACCAAAATATGATGTACGTTGTTGGTGCCACAAAAGCCGAAATGCTTGGAAATGTCCGTGCAATCGCACCAAATCATTTCTTATTGGTCCCTGGTGTTGGCGCACAAGGCGGAAGTCTGGAAGCCGTTGCTCAATACGGAATGAACAAAGATTGCGGATTGCTTGTCAATTCTTCTCGAGGAATTATTTATGCTGATTCCACAGAAAAATTCGCCCAAGTAGCTGCCGAAAAATCCAAAGAATTGCAACTACAAATGGCAGAATTGATGAAACAATACATGAAATAGAAGTTAATGATTAGAAGTTTTAGAATAATTATTGCTTTGCTTGTCGGAATTTCGTTTTTGTCGTGCAATAATCGAAGCGACAATCAGAATGATTCCCGAAAAGGGCTTTTTCAATATGCAAAGAATATTTATTCGGATTTCGATAGCGACAGTGTTACCATATATTTTTCATGGAATAATTCCCGCGACAGTATTGTCTATCAATTAAGCAAAATTAAGGCTGAACGTATTGCTGTTCTTTCCACAACCGACATAGCAATGTTGGCTGAAATGGGAGAAATCAACAGAATAGCAGGTGTGTGCGATCCGTTTAGAATTTCCAACAAGGAAGTGCAAAAACGCATTGCAAAAGGAAAAATAAAAAATGTGGGGACAAGTATGGAAATCAATGCGGAAGCATTGGCTGCACTTAATCCCGATCTCATCATCACTTCGGCATATAGTCAGAAAGACATTCAGAATTTCGAAAAATTAAAAGAAAAACTAGGAGATATTCCTGTCATTTTCACTATGAGTTGGCAAGAAAACACGCCATTCGCACGATGTGAATGGATTAAATTATATGGGTTGCTGACACACAATCTCCCCAAAGCCGACAGTATTTTTTCTGCTATTGAGCAAAACTATTCCAACATTAAGAATTTAGCCGACAGCGTTGAACACAAACCTCTTGTTTTAGCAGGAGCGGCAAGCAACGACATTTGGTATATGCCCGGTGGGAAAAGTTATGTGGCACAATTCATTGCCGACGCTGGTGGCAACTATATTTGGAAAGACGACCAAAATACAGGAAGTGTTGTCGTCAATTTTGAGCAAGTTCTGCAAGCATCGCAAAAAGCCGATTTATGGATTGGGTGCGACGAAAAAACATTGTCGGATTTATATGCGACAAATAAGAATTACACTTTACTTAACGTGTTCAAAAAAGGAGAAATTTACCACCGTTCCAAACAGCTCAATGCAAATGGAGGAAACGATTATTGGGAATATGGCTATGTCCGTCCCGACATTGTTCTTTCCGACTATATGAAGGTCGTACATCCTGAATTGCTACCCAATTACGAAACTGTTTTTTTAGAAAAAGTGCGTGAGTAAACTCTTCTCTTTCATATTGCTCATTTTCATTCCAATTTGTTTCGTAGCTGATATTTTGTTTGGCAGTGTGAATATCCCATTTGATGGTTTTTGCGATGTATTGAAAGGAAATGACGATTCATTATGGTACAACATTATCGTAAATCTCCGTCTGCCACGCGCCTGTACAGCCTTATTGGTAGGAATGGCTTTGCCGATTTCTGGTTTGTTGATGCAGACATTATTCCGAAATCCGCTTGCCGATCCGTACGTGCTTGGTGTAAGCACCGGAGCGAGCTTAGGAGTTGCGTTGTTTACGCTTGCTGGAGGAACGACCGTAGGTCTTTTGTCGGCATGTAACGGAACTGTCGGGACAGCAATTTTCGCCTTAATTGGTTCTACGATTGTTATTTTGTTGATTTTAGCAATTGCACCGAAAGTTAAGGACACAGCTTCGTTACTTATCATTGGAATCATGTTTGGAAGCATTACCGCCGCGATTGTGAATGTGCTGCAATATTTTTCGAATCCAAACGAAGTACACGATTTCATTTTGTGGACAATGGGAAGTTTTGCAAACATTGACAGCACCGAACTAATTCTTATGGCAAGTTGTATTGTTCCCGCAACGATTGCTACCATATTGATTCACAAACCATTAGACGCAATACTTTTAGGAGATAATTATGCTCACGGATTGGGCGTACAAACGGCACGACTACGAATAATAGTTATTATTATTTCGGCAATTTTGGCGAGTATTGTTACAGCATTTGCCGGTCCAATCGGTTTCGTAGGAATGACGGTTCCACATATCGCACGATTTGCATTCAAGACAAGTTCGCATAAAAAACTCATTATCAACTCATTACTTATAGGAGTTAATCTAATGCTTTTATGCGATTTAATTTCGCAATTACCTGGAATGCAGTCAATGTTGCCAATAAACACAGTAACTGCAATTTTCGGCGCGCCAATCGTTATCTTGGTGATTTACAAAGGAAGACGAAATTCGTTGTAATTAAAAAATCACTATTTTTACAGCAAAACATTTTTATGAAGAAATTTATTTTCTGTTCCGCCATACTGTTTTGCTCGCTAAATTCTTTTGGACAGGAGTTCGAAAAAACAATAGACTCATTGCTTGACAAATACAGTGTTTTAGATAGAAGATTAGAAGCCAAAGGAGAAGGTAAGAATTTGGATGAAAGAGGAGAAAGTGTTTTCGATGGCGAATTGACATTGAAAAACAGGGCTGAATGGAACGAATTTTTCTATTGCTGTAATTGTTGCAACGTCTATGATATATTGGAAGTAAGATATTTCAACACAAATAGATTTTTGTCTTCCCAAGAATTTATTGATTCGGTAGCCCGCCATTTTATGATAAATGATTATGGAAGCATTTATTATTTAGGAAAAATTCATTCTTTAGATAACAAAACGGAAGATGTCTTGATTATGGACGCATCAGAAGTGTTTCATCGAGGCGGGGGAATGAGTTACGCCGTTTCTATTGTTGCGAACAATAAAGGTGTATGCAAATGTCATATAACATGGAATTTCGGATTAGCAAATAATTTTAGGGAAAATTGGCTTTTAAATGAATTGAACTATCTTACCAATGAACCGATAGAAAAAATTTCCGAGAAATTACCAGAAATCACCAATGTTTATCAGGATTTTCAAGTTGAAGTCAAGCCACAGTACAAAGGCGAACAAAGCACATTGGACCAACTTTTGACACCCGTAAACACAACAGGCAAAAAAGGAATCGTTGATGTGTTTTTTATTATTGACAGAGAGGGAAATATTCGAAATCCCTTCATTGAAGAATCCCTATCTCCCGAAGCTGATAGAATTGCGTTGATGCAACTGAAGAAAATGAAATTCGAACCAGGGGAAAAACTCGGAGACCCCGTGACTGTAATTTGTAATCTGCAATTTACGTTTAAGTGAACAGCTTAATGTTTCCACCGATGAATAGCTTCGTAATCGGGACGGATACGTAAGATTTTATCGTAAACTTCGTTGGCTTTATCAAATTGTTTTCCGTCCTCGTAGCTTTTGGCCAAAAACAACAACGTGTTCAAATAATACCAATTGCAATTACTGTTGCCACCATTTTTTTCAATCAACAAAATAGCTTTTTGAAACGAAGAAACCGCATCGTCAAAACTGCCACCAATAAAAAGTGCGTAGCAATATTGCAGATTGCCATATTCCGACCATGCGTAAGGCGACTCAGGAGCTTCGGAAATTGCCGATTTTGCCACGGAAAAACTTTTTGGCAAACGATACACTGCCGTTACAGGATTATTTAACGCGGCATACGCATAATACGGCGATTCAAACGCCAACGCCAATTTTTCGTATTTTTTTGTGTGCTTCAGTTCTTCAATATCTTTTTCCAAACCTTCAAGCTGAACATCAACCTGCTTAGAATCAGGCGTGTTGAATAGCAAATAAGCCAAATACAAATGTCTGACTACCATTCTTTTAAATTGCAAGTCTTGGGAATGAGTTTTTCCTATTTCCATTGAAAGTTCGTCAACATATTTGTTCCATTCCTTCATATTCTGATTGATGAACGACTCTGTCAACCGGCAATCAATCGACGAAATTTGTCCATACGAACAAAAAACACAACACAATAGAAAAACAAAAAAAACTTTTTTCATACCGCAAATGTAATAAATGTCAGTTGGTTGCAAAGCAAATCTTAATTATAGATTGTCAATTCTCAATTAATTCTTACCTTTCGCCACATTAAAATACATCAAATGGCTTGTGATTATAACGTATTGAAAGATAAGCAAATCAACCTTGACAAACGATATTTGCGTATGGCAAAAATTTGGGCGGAAAACTCCTATTGCCAACGCCGTCAAGTTGGAGCTTTGTTGGTCAAAGACAAAATGATCATTTCCGATGGTTTCAATGGAACGCCATCGGGTTTCGAAAACATTTGCGAAGACGAGGAAGGCAAAACAAAACCATATGTACTCCACGCCGAAGCAAACGCAATAACAAAAGTTGCGAAATCGGCAAACAACAGTGACGGAGCAACTTTGTACGTCACAACTTCGCCTTGCATTGAATGTGCGAAATTGATTATTCAATCGGGAATCAAAAAAGTTGTGTTCTGCGAGCCATACCGCATTGATGATGGAATTCAACTTTTGAAACGTGCAAACATTGAGGTTTTACAAATAGACATTAATGAATAACAAACTTTCGACAGCCCTGCCCTTGATTTTCGCATTGATCTTTGCGTGCGGAATGTTTGTTGAGAAAGTACTTTCTCCAAAACAAATCATCAAACAAAACGAGCAGTCAAAAGTTTCGGAAGTTCTCAATCTAATTTCCAAAGTTTACGTTGACGATGTAAACATCGACAGTTTAAGCGACGACATTCTGCCAATGATTTTGGAAAAACTCGATCCGCATTCTGTATATATTTCAAACGATGAATATCGTGACTTGACTGACCCAATCCGTGGTTCGTTCGAAGGAATTGGCGTGCAATTCAACATTCAAAACGATACAATCGTAATCATTCAGGTTATTCACGGCGGGCCATCGGAAAAATTGAACATTTTGGCGGGCGACAGAATCGTTTCCGTAAACGACTCAACCGTTGCAGGAGTTGGTATGACAAACGAAAAAGTTATTAAATTATTAAAAGGGCCAAAAGGAACAAAAGTCAATGTGGGCATAAAACGAAGCGGAATCAACGAAATTCTACCGTTTAAAATCACCCGCGACGCAATTCCTATAGAAAGCGTTACCGCCGCATATATGATTGATGAAAAAACAGGCTACATCGCTTTTGATTGTTTCTCGCAAACAACATACGATGAATTTGTTTCGGCAACAAAAAGATTCATGTCGCAAGGTGCCAAAAATCTTATCATTGATCTTCGCGAAAATGGTGGCGGATTGTTATTCACCGCAATCGATTTAGCTAACGAATTTCTACAGAACGGCGACACAATTGTGTTCACAAAAGACAAATTCGGCAACACGGAATATTTCAATGCCGAAGGGAACGGGACATTTAAAAATCTGAAAATCTGCGTATTAATCAACGAATATTCGGCTTCGGCAAGCGAAATTTTTGCTGGCGCAATGCAAGACAACGGCCGTGGACTTGTTATAGGACGCCGTTCGTTCGGCAAAGGCGTTGTGAACGAAGATTTTACACTTCGCGACAGTTCTGTTGTTCGTCTTTCCACAAAAAAATTCTACACGCCAAGCGGACGTTGTATTCAAAAACCTTACAATGGCAGTTTGAAAGACTACGACAAAGAATTAAGCGATAGATTTTCACACGGAGAATTAAGTTCTGCTGACAGTGTGAATTTCCCAGATTCGTTGAAATATGTGACGAGAACTGGTAAAATCGTGTATGGTGGCGGTGGCATTATGCCTGACATTTTCGTTCCTATCGATTCAATCAAATACTCCGATGCGTTTCACCAAATTACAAATCGCGGATTTGTGTACGATTTTGCTTTTGATTTTGCCGATAAAAACAGACAAGCTTTCGCTTCAAAGAACTACAAACAAGCGAATGAATATCTTACGGGCAAAATTTCAATCGCAACGATAGAACGATTTATCGAAAACAAAAAACAAGCGAAATACCACATCACAAGCGAAAGCGAAATTGAATTCTTAGAAAAACTTGCCCGCTGCTACGTCATTCGCGACATATTTGGAGAAGAACCATTTTACGAACTATACAACACCGACGACAAAACAATACAGAAAGCGTTGGAAGTTTTATCAAATCTTTAGGAACCATGATTTACGATTCATTTTTGAAAAAGAACAAACAACTTGCGTTACTCATCGATCCCGACAAACAATCCGATGATTCGTTGCGGACAATTTCAACAACAGCGCAAAAAGAAGGAGTTCATTTCATTTTTGTTGGCGGAAGTTTGGTAACATCAAGCACTTCGCACGCAATCAGCATTATAAAAGAATCGTACAAAGGTCCTGTTATTTTATTTCCTGGAAATGCAAGTCAAGTCAGTGCAAATGCCGACGCAATTTTGTTTTTATCGTTGATTTCGGGAAGAAATGCCGAATTTCTTATCGGCAACCACGTACTTTCGGCACCTGTAATCAAAAACGCAAATCTCGAAGCTATTCCTACCGGCTATCTTTTGATTGACTGCGGTGGAGCGACTTCGGTGGAATATATGAGCAACACCCGCCCTATTCCATACAACAAACCCGACATCGCCGTAGCAACAGCCCTTGCTGGCGAAATGCTCGGATTAAAAGCTTTGTATTTGGAAGGCGGAAGCGGAGCAAACACATTCGTAAATCCCGATATTATTTCGCGCGTAAAAAAAGCTTGTTCCATTCCTATAATCGTTGGCGGCGGCATACGCACACCCGAAGTTTTGAATCAAATTTTTGATTGTGGCGCCGACATTGCCGTAATTGGAACTATTATAGAAAAACAGCCAAATCTTCTTTCGGAGATGATGTCAGTCATTAAAAACAAGTAACATGAAAATCACAATTTTAGGAACCGCATATCCATACAGAGGCGGCTTGGCCGCTTTCAATGAAAGATTGGCGCAAGAATTTGTGAAAGAAAGCGACAACGTAACAATTGAAACATTCACATTACAATATCCAAACTTTTTGTTTCCTGGGAAAACACAATATTCTTCGGAACCAGCGCCGGAAAACATACAAATCCAACGTTCCGTAAGTTCCGTAAATCCCTTTAACTGGCTTTCGGTTGGACGCAAAATAGCAAAAGATGCACCTGACATTCTTATTATAAAATTTTGGCTTCCTTTCATGGCTCCCTGCTTTGGAACAATAGCACGAAAAGTTCGTAAAAACGGAAAAACCAAAGTAATTTCAATTCTCGACAACATCATTCCTCACGAAAAACGATTGGCCGACAAGCTGTTATCGAATTATTTTGTAGGAGCAGTTGATGGTTTTATTGCAATGTCAAAATCAGTTTTGTCGGATCTTAACTTATTCGACAAACAAAAACCACGTTGTTTTTGTCCACACCCGTTGTACGACAATTTCGGGGAAAAACTTGCTAAAAGCGATGCTATAAGAAATCTGCAATTAGACGAAAAAACACAATATATTTTATTTTTTGGATTTATACGCGACTACAAAGGACTTGATCTTTTACTTGAAGCAATGGCAAACAAAAAACTGAAAGACAAAAATTTGAAGTTGATTGTTGCAGGAGAATTTTACAACAACGCCGACAAATATTTTGAACTTGAAAAGAAATTCAACATTGCCGACAAAATTATTTGGAGAAATGATTTTATTCCCGACAGCCAAGTTGCAACATACTTTTCGGCAGCCGACATTATTGTGCAACCTTACAAATCAGCAACACAAAGCGGCGTGACACAAATCGCCTACCATTTCGAAAAGCCAATGTTGGTAACCAATGTAGGCGGATTGGCAGAAATTGTTCCTAATGGGAAAGTTGGTTACGTTGTGGAATCAAACGCAAACGCAATAGTTTCCGCACTTTGCGACTTCTACGACAACAACCGCGAAAACGAATTTATTGAAAACGTTGTGGTGGAAAAACAAAAATACACTTGGAACAGAATGACCAAGTGTATTAAAGAGTTATAATCTCCGTATAGTGCATACCCGAGTTTAGATTATTGTTTGTGATTTCTAAACCCTAATCTTAATTCTTGACACCTTTATTAATTGAAATTATTTCCTTGCATTGCATATGCTGGAATCTGCGACAAAGCAAGTGCTAGATTATCAACCAAATCTTGCATTTTGTCTTTTTTTATCATTGGCCGTGCAACCAACGGAACATTTGCACGCATTGTTATACGAATTCGCGTATCGTAAGGAGCAACTTGTTTTAACTGTATCCAAATACAAAACATATCGTTCCCTGCAGTTCCTATTTTCAACAATTTGTATGGTTCTTTATCCAAAACTGACAAGGTAATACTCATACCCGCCATTGCCTGAATGGTAATCGTGTCGTTTGTAACCGAAATTTTATCCTTTGCTTCGGCAGGCAACATAGAAGCAATATTTCTAAAATCAGAAATAAAAGAGAACAGCTGCGAATCCTCGCAACTGTTCTTAGTAATCTTACTTACAAATTCTAATTCTTTTCCCATTCTAAAACTCTGCGGATTTTGGATAACGAGGGAAAGGAATCACGTCGCGGATGTTAGTCATACCTGTTACGAACAACATCAAACGTTCAAAACCAAGTCCGAAACCAGAGTGAGGAACTGCGCCAAAGCGACGAGTATCCAAATACCACCACATATCTTTCATTGGAATGTGTAATTCCTCAATACGTTTGTTCAATTTGTCGAAGTCGGCTTCGCGTTCCGAACCACCAATTATTTCGCCAATTCCAGGGAACAAAATATCCATAGCGGCAACTGTTTTTCCGTCAGGATTTTGTTTCATATAGAATGCTTTGATTTCTTTTGGATAGCCAGTTAAAATAACTGGTTTTTTGAAGTGTTTTTCAACCAAATAACGTTCGTGTTCGCTTTGCAAATCGGCACCGAAACCTTCTATTTTGTACTTGAATTGTCCTTTTTGATTTGGTTTCGAATTTTTCAAAATGTCTATTGCTTCGGTATAAGTCAATCTTTGGAAATCATTTGCCAAAACAAATTGCAATTTTTCAATCAATGGCATAGAACGTTCTGATTCCGGTTTTGATTTTTCTTCTTGAATCAAACGTTCTTGTAGGAATTCCAAATCTTCGCGACAATGATCAAGAGCATATTGAATCAAATATTTCAAAAACTCTTCGGCAACATCCATATCATCGTTTATGTCGGCAAAAGCAATTTCCGGTTCAATCATCCAAAATTCAGCCAAGTGACGGGTTGTATTTGAATTTTCGGCACGGAAAGTTGGTCCAAATGTGTAAACTTTTGATAATGCCATACAAGCCAATTCAACCTCCAACTGTCCAGACACAGTTAAATTTGTCATTTTACCAAAGAAATCTTCGGAATAATCAACTTTACCATCTTCTGTTTTTGGCAAATTATTCAAATCCAACGTCGTTACCTGAAACATTTCGCCAGCTCCTTCGCAATCGGAACCTGTTATAAGTGGCGTGTGAATGTTATAGAATCCACGTTCAGTAAAAAACGTGTGGATTGCATAAATCATATTGTGACGAACACGCATGATTGCGCCGAATAGATTCGTACGGAAACGTAAGTGGGCATTTTCGCGAAGGAATTCCAACGAGTGTTTTTTCGGCTGGATAGGATATTTTTCAGGATCGGCTATACCAAGAACCTCAATTGTTTCGGCAACAACCTCAACACGTTGTCCTTTCCCTTCCGATGCCTTCAACGTACCTTCGACCGACAAAGAGCAACCAACACTGATTTTCTTTAATTCGACAGCATCGAATTTTGCTATATCAATTACAACTTGGAGATTTTGCAACGACGAGCCGTCATTCAATGCGGCGAACATTACGAAACTGTTTCCTCTGTAATTTCTAACCCAACCTTTCACAACAACCTTAACGTCTAACTCGGTTGCGTTCAAAAGGTTCTTTATTTCAATTCTTTTTGACATTGTATTACTTATTTAAAAGTCTATTTTAACATTTTTGAGTATTCCGACAATGGATATTCGCCCAATTCATTCCAACGCAATTCCAATTCTTCACACAAAGAAACTTGATTGTACTGCATAGCCATTTGGTAGATTCGTAAGTTTGTTCTCAAATATTCAATCTTACTTCCTTCTACTTTTTTGTAAATTTCATCTTGATTGTCCTTCAACGAATTATACCACTCTATTTCATCCATTAAATTAAATGCAAGAGTTTTCAGTTCATTATTTCCAGCTTCCATATTGCCAGTCATATAATGAGCATATGCAGTTGTAATGATTCCGTCATCGAAATATGGAATTTGCCAGTTAGGCATTATTTCATCAAGTTTTTGAAGAACTTGTTTTGCAGAATCAACCTTGTGTTCAGTAATCAAATTAAGCGCAAGCGAGTTGAACATTTGGCGAACGCCGATTACACGTGTCGTACGTTCGTGGAAATGATCGATATACACACCTTTTTCGCCCATTCCGCGCCATTTGTAAACATTCATCAACTTGTCGTACATAACATCGGTATCGACATACGGAATATTTGCATCTTGATTGTAAATCGGAACGAATTTGAATGCAAATCCATCATAACGAAGATAATTTTCCAAACCCAAATCCTCAGCCGACGATTGGCTTGTGAAATACAAAGGACGATCCCACATCCAACCATCAAGACAATCATAAATCACAAGTTTATTTTTGTAGATATTATTGTCGCGCAATGTAAATTTAATTTCAGACGCTATCAAACTTGAATCTTTTGCCGACACAGCATTGTTCTTCAATGCCAATTCCTTATCGACAGTGAACATTAAATTCTTAGCAGGGAAGAAATTGTATTTATCTCCGTAATAATTAGTCAGCATTTTGTCATCGCGTACAACTTCCATTGCATCGTGAATAGAATAATATTTACCTTTCACACTGCTGAATTCACGTACAGGAACCATATCACGAATGCCTTTACCAACTTGTTTTTCAGTCAATTTCATTGGAAGCGGAGCCGATTCGTAGGCACGATGTTTCATTTGTTGAGCATACCAATCTGTTGCCAACAATGGAGTACAAAGCACGCGAACATCAGTTCTCACACCTTCAATTTCTTGAATGTACCACAATGGGAAAGTATCGTTATCGCCTGCAGTGACAATCATTGAATTAGGATCGCAACTTTGCAAATAGTTGTAGGCGAAATCGTGCGCCGTGTATCGTCCCGAACGATCGTGGTCGTCCCAGTTTTCTGTTGCCAACAAAACTGGTGCAGGAATAGTCACTAACAATGCAACCGCAATGCCCACAACAGTACCAGTTTTTGCATTTTTGATACGTTTCTTTATCAATTCGAAAATCGCCAAAACGCTCAATCCAATCCAAATACAATATGCATAGAATGAACCTGCATATGCATAGTCACGTTCACGTGGTTCGTAAGGTTTCTGGTTCAGATAAACTATGATAGCTAAACCTGTCATCAAGAACAAAAGAATCACAACAAGCGAATCGTTTTTCTTACGGCTTAAATGATAAACTAATCCAATCAAACCAAGAATGAACGGAAGCATATAATATACGTTTCTTGAAGGAGTGTTTTTTGCGACATCGGAAATTTGCGACTGATCGCCGACCAAATGCTTATCAATTGCGTTGATACCCGTTATCCAGTTTCCGTGTTCTATGTCGCCATGGCCTTGAATATCATTCTGACGTCCGCAGAAATTCCACATAAAGTAACGCATATACATGTGGCCAATTTGATATGAAAAGAAATATTTCAAATTCTGACCGAAAGTAGGAACGTCGTACGTTTTACCTTCGCGATCGTAACGAACCTTTCTTGTATTTACTCCGTCTTTTATTCCAGCCCAATCTTTGTAACCACGAATATGATGTGCCTCGCGGCTATACATACGTGGGAAAATCGTGCACATATCAGGATTCCAAACATATTCCAAACCATTACTTACTTTCACATATTTGCCATCACGTGGCGTATAAGTGAATTTTTCCTTGATTTCTGCCGACCCGTCGGATTTCCAAACAGGCGAAGCGTTGTAGTAAGGACCATAAAGAATTGGCGTAGAACCATATTGTTCACGGTTCAAATAAGAAAGAAGCGAAAACGCATCTTTTGGAGCATTTTCGTTCATTGGCGTGTTGGCATTTGAACGAATAATTATCATCGCATACGATGAATAACCTATCATAACAACCAACAACACGTTAACGATTGTATTCAACACATACTTATTTTTCCCGTTAACATAATTCAAGCCCCAAATTATTCCGGCAAGAATTATAAGCCAAACAAGGACGCTGTCGGTTAATGTTGGAATACCAAGCAAAATCGTTATAAAAGTAACCACACCAACTTTCACCCATTTGTTCACTTTGTCGCATTTTGTAACGCAAATTCCGGCAACAAACGCCAACGTAAGAACAATCAGCCACGCAATCAAACCTGACTGGAATGGCATTCCAAGAACATTCACGCAGAACAATTCGAATTTAGAAGCAACATCAACCGAACCTGCAATGATTCCCCACATCATAAATGCAATGAACAAGAACGAAAGCAAGCAAGTGAATATCATTCCCTTGATTGTTGGCTCGAATTTCTTGAAATAGTAAACAAAAACTATTGCCGTAATTGTCAACAAGTTCAACAAGTGAACACCAATTGACAATCCCATAATGTAAGCGATGAAAATAATCCAACGATCACTCCCTGGTTCATTGAAATGATCTTCCCATTTCAAAATTGCCCAGAAAACAACTGCCGTAAGCAACGACGACATCCCGTAAACTTCGCCTTCAACAGCCGAGAACCAGAATGTATCGGTGAATGTATAAGCTCCAGCACCAATAAGACCAGCAGCAAGAATAATTATGACACTTGTTAAATTTAGTTCTTTATCGTCGAAGAATTTTTTAGCTAAGTGGGTTATTGTCCAAAACAAGAACATAATTGTGGCTCCACTTGCCAAAGCTGACATAGTATTGACACACGCTGCGATTTGTTCCGGTGACGAAGCAAACAACGAGAAGAATCTTCCTAAAAGTAAGAAAAATGGTGCCCCAGGAGGGTGACCAACTTCTAATTTGCCTGCCGTTGCTATAAATTCTCCACAATCCCAAAGACTTACGGTTGGCTCGATAGTAAGCATGTACACAATCGAAGCACCGATGAAAGAAAGAAGTCCAAGGAGATTATTAAACAGTTTATATTTTTTCTCCATTTGATTAAATTAATTTTCGTGCAAAAGTAGTTAAAACAATCTGAATACTATTATTTTTTTGTGTCAATATTATTCCAACCTTGGGCTTTCAAATGAACATAGTCACCAGAGCGACTAACCATACCCAAGCCCTGTTCTTTTTCTACAATATTTCCAATCACAGAAATATCTTTTATTTTCTTGATTTCCTCGTATTGCGAAAGCGGAACAGTGAACAACAATTCGTAATCGTCACCTCCGTGTAAAGCGGGGATAATCGGTTCCAACGAAAATTCGTGGCAAACATCGCCAGTCGCTTCGTTTACAGGGATTTTGTCTTCATAAATTTTACATCCGACATTCGAATTCAAACACAAATGGAACAATTCCGAAGAAAGTCCGTCGGAAATATCAATCATTGACGTTGGAATAATATTTTGTTTTTCCAAATTTTCAATCACGTCGAAACGAGCTTCAGGTTTCAACAAACGTTGAAGCACATATTCGTAACCGTCGAGTTTCGGCTGGTCGCCCTTACCTTGATTATACACCGCTTTTTCGCGTTGAAGGATTTGCAAACCTGCATACGCTCCGCCCAAATCACCCGACACACAAATCAAATCGGTTGGTTTCGCACCCGAACGATATGCAATTTTATTTTTCCCCACCGTGCCTATCATTGTAACGCTGATAGCCAATCCAGTCATCGAAGCCGATGTGTCACCGCCAATCAATTCCACGCCATATTTATCACACGCCAATTTGATTCCTTCGTACAATTGTTCCAGCGCATTTACCGAAAATTTTGCCGAAACAGCAATGGAAACAGTCATTTTTTGTGGCTTTCCGTTCATTGCCAAAATGTCGGAGCAATTTTGCGCTACCGCCTTGAAGCCTAAATGTTTAAGAGGGAAATACATTAAATCAAAATGTATTCCTTCCATTAACAAGTCAGTCGTAACCAACTGATATTCATCTTTTTTGTATTCAAGAACGGCGCAATCGTCTCCCACTCCTTTTATAGTTGATTTCGAAGTCTTAAAATCCTTTGTAAGAATGTCTATTAGACCAAATTCACCGACTTCGGCAAGTGTTCTTTGTTTTTCCATAAATTTGTTTTTTGCAAAAATACATTTTTCAAGGAAACGAAACCGATTTTCAAATTGTATTAATGCAAGATTTTCAATACTTTTGCTCAAATGAAATAAATAAAATTATGAAACAAATCACTGTTGGTATTGACATAGGCGGAACGAACACCGCTATTGGTTTTGTTGACCGCGAAGGGAACTGTTTGTTTGAAACAAGCATTCCGACAAAAGAATTTTTAGATATTGAATCGTACATGAAAAATTTGTGCGGATTGATTCAAAAAGAGTTGCAAAACCACACCGATTGCCAGTTGATGGGAATTGGAATTGGTGCACCAAACGCAAATTATCACCGAGGAACAATTGAAGAAGCTCCAAATTTAAGTTGGAAAGGAACCGTTCATTTTTGCAAAATGATGGGCGAATATTTTCCAAATGTGAAAATTGCCATTACAAACGACGCAAACGCTGCTGCTATGGGCGAAATGATTTTCGGCGCAGCAAAAGGTTTGACCGACTTTGTGGTAATTACATTGGGGACAGGTGTTGGTAGCGGTATTGTTGTAAACGGCGACTTAGTTTACGGACACGACGGTTTTGCCGGCGAAGTAGGACACACAACCGTATTTCCTGACGGACGCGAATGCGGTTGCGGCAAAAAAGGCTGTTTGGAAGCTTATGCTTCAGCTTCGGGAATCACAAGAACCGTTACGGAACTTATTTGCAAAACACGTAAACCATCCACATTGCGCGACATTCCATTCAACCAATTAACTTCGTACGACGTGTACAAAGCATATCAAGCTGGCGACGAAATCGCAAAGGAAACTTTTGAATACACAGGAAAAATTCTTGGTATTAAATTCGCCGATGTGGTTTGCCACACAAGCCCTTCAACAATTTTCTTGTTTGGCGGACCTGCAAAAGCCGGCGATGCAATCATTAAACCAGCAAAAAAATCAATGGAAGAATATTTATTGCCAATCTTCAAAAACAAGATTGACATTAAACTAAGTGGTTTGATGGATAAAAATGCAGCCGTACTTGGTGCGAGTGCATTGGCTTGGAAAGAATTGGAAAAATAATTTTTGGATTTCGGAGACAAGAGTCAAAAATCAAATTAAAGGTAATTTTCATAAAAAATTACCTTTAATTTTTTTGTCTTTGCTCTTAATTATCTTGAAATCTGATTTCCAACAACAAATCAAAGCGCAAATTTAGGTTATTAACCTATAAACTCACTGAAAGTCAGCAAATTAAAACACCCCCACAACAACAATTGCTAATAACTTTCAACAAAATTACACAATAAGAATTAACTTAAATTTTACTTTTGACATGCTAAAGTGATGGCGATAATTTCTTATCAAAATTGAAAAGGGAATTCAGTGAAAATCTGAAACTATACCCGTAGCTGTGAGTTCTTTAAAAATCTGTACCAATCTTTAGTCACTGCCGATTGGCGGGAAGACAGTACAGACGGAACAAGTCAGAAGACCTGCTTGGCATTGAAACTGAAATTCTCGGGATGAAGAATAACAGCGGAATATGACAAACCAATTTTTGGATATAGAAACTATCTTGTCACTTAACAAAAGTTAATTGATTAAAAATTTAAGTAATGGGAATATCGGAAATTCGAATCGTAAAGCGTGATGGTTCACGCGAACCTTTTTCAATTGAGAAAATCAAATACGCCGTACGTAAAGCATTCCTTTCGGTTGGAAGCTACGCAACCGACGATGATTTAGCTGGTGTATTGAGCCGCGTGCATATTGCCGACGGAATGAGCGTTGAAGAAGTTCAAAACCAAGTTGAAGTTGCCCTTATGGCAGAACGATATTATTCCGTTGCGAAAAGTTATATGTTGTATCGCCAAAAACACACCGAAGACCGTGAAGACCGCGAAAAACTAAACTTTTTGGTTAGCTACTGCAATGCCGAAAATGCAGCTTCAGGTTCAAAATACGATGCAAATGCCAATGTTGAGAAGAAAAACATCGCAACATTGATTGGAGAACTTCCAAAATCAAACTTTATTCGTTTAAACAGACGTTTGCTTACCGATCGTTTGAAAGAATTGTACGGAAAAGAATTAGCCGACAAATATTTGTATTTGCTTAATAATCATTTCGTTTACAAAAACGACGAGACTTCAATGGCAAACTACTGCGCATCAATCACAATGTATCCATGGTTGTTGGGCGGAACCATTTCGGTTGGTGGAAATTCAAAAGCTCCAACCAACTTAAAATCATTCTGCGGCGGATTTGTCAATATGGTTTTCATTGTATCGAGCATGTTGAGCGGTGCCTGCGCGACACCCGAATTCCTTATGTATATGAACTATTTTATAGAAAAGGAATTTGGCGAAGATTATTACAAACGTGCCGACGAAGTTGTTGACTTATCTAAAAAACAAAGAACAATAGGAAAAGTTATCGAAGATTGCTTCGAACAAGTTGTTTACTCAATCAACCAACCTTCCGGAGCAAGAAACTTCCAAGCCGTGTTCTGGAACATTTCATATTACGACAAATACTATTTCGAAAACATTTTTGGAGAATTCTACTTTCCTGACGGTTCACAACCACATTGGGAATCGTTGTCGTGGTTACAAAAACGTTTCATGAAATGGTTCAACCACGAACGTACAAAAGCTGTTTTGACTTTTCCAGTAGAAACAATGGCGTTACTTACAAAAGATGGCGACGTAATGGATTCAGAATGGGGCGATTTCACAGCAGAAATGTATTCCGAAGGACATTCATTCTTCACATACATCAGCGACAACGCCGATTCGTTGGCTTCGTGCTGCCGTTTACGTAACGAAATTCAAGACAACGGATTCAGCTATACACTTGGTGCCGGAGGTGTTTCAACAGGTTCAAAAAGTGTGCTGACAATAAACTTGAACCGTTGTATTCAATACGCTGTGAAAAACAACATGCACTATATGACATATCTTGAAGGAATTGTTGATTTAGTACATAAAGTTCAAATCGGTTACAACGAAAACTTGAAAAACCTTCAAGAAAAAGGAATGTTGCCATTGTTCGACGCTGGTTATATCAATATCAACCGCCAATACTTAACAATTGGTGTAAACGGATTGGTTGAAGCTGCCGAATTTTTAGGAATCGAAATCAACGACAATCCCAAATATGCTGAATTCGTACAACAAGTTCTTGGCTTGATTGAAAAATACAACAAGAAATATCGCACAAAACATATGATGTTCAACTGCGAAATGATTCCAGCAGAAAATGTTGGTGTGAAACACGCAAAATGGGACAAAGAAGATGGTTACGTTGTTCCTCGTGATTGCTACAATTCGTATTTCTACATTGTTGAAGATGAATCACTTAACATAGTCGATAAATTCCGTTTGCACGGACGCAAATATATTGAACACTTAACTGGTGGTTCCGCTTTGCACGCAAATTTGGAAAGCCACTTAACAAAAGAACAATACAGACATTTGATTCGTGTAGCTGCCCACGAAGGGTGTAATTACTTCACATTCAACATTCCAAACACAGTTTGTAACGAATGTGGACACATTGACAAACGATATTTGAAAGAATGTCCTTGTTGCCACAGCACAAATGTCGACTATTTGACACGTGTAATTGGCTATATGAAACGAGTTTCGAACTTCTCAGCCGCAAGACAGGAAGAAGCAAAACGTAGATTCTATGCGAACGAAAAGCAATTCGTACTTGATTTGTAATGCTCAAGTATTACAATTTCGATATTGTTTTTGCCGAAATTCCAGACGAGGTCACACTTGCAATCAACATAACGAATTGTCCGAATCGTTGTGTTGGTTGTCATAGTCCTCATTTACAGGAGGACATAGGTATGCCTCTTGATGAAAACGAACTTTCAAAACTCGTACAAAAATACAACTACGACATTACATGCGTATGTTTTATGGGTGGCGACAGAGAGCCAAACGCCGTTGATAAACTTGCAACATTTATCAAAAAAAACTTTTCGAACATCAAAACTGCTTGGTATTCTGGGAAACCGCAATTATCGGAAACTATCAACCTCAACAATTTCGATTACATTAAATTAGGTCCTTTCCAAGCCGAAAACGGTCCGTTGAACAAACCAACGACAAATCAAAAGTTATTTTCCATCAGCGAGAATGGAAACATGACAGATATCACAAACAGATTTTGGAGAATAAAATTGTAGTTACATATTGAAAATCAATCAAATTCTTGATTTCAATTCAACATTTGCTTTATCATAATCTTCGGGAATTCCAATATCAATAAAATAGCCATCGCTAATATATCCTTGCAAATGTTTTTTTACAGCTTCTTTTTCAAGCACTTCTTTTTCAAACGAGCCACAGTCGGGAATTATTTCCAAAGGAAACCTACGCATATCAGCATAATAAATTCCCCCATTGATTAGTCCGTCATCGCAATGTTTTTTCTCATTAAAAGCAATTATCGTATTCGAGACATCAACATCAACTGAACCATATCTGTCGAAATCGTGCAAATATTTTAAAGCAACATTTAAAGTAGCGGATGATAATCTGCTCATTTTCAAAAAATCATGAATATCAACATCAAAAAAAGTATCGCCATTCACAATAATAACTTCGTTTGATTTCATTTGCTTCATTGCCAATTTAATACCACCACCTGTTCCTAACGGTGTTTCTTCAACCGCATAGGTTATTGAAAAAGGGTATTCCATTTTGTGTTCATCAATCCACAAAAAAATCGATTCTCGCAAATAACCAACAGAAAGAATAACATTATCTATTTCCGAATATTTCGACAAATATTTTAGCAAATACGACAAAAACGGTTCACCACAAACCGGAGCCATACACTTCGGCAATTCACTCACAACCGAACGTAAACGTGTGCCAAGACCTCCCGCTAAAATAATGGCATCCATAATTTAATTGAAGATTTTCCAACTTTGAGTTCCATGGTCGCTGAATTGGAATTCCACAACAGAACCTTCCAAATCCTTAAGTGCGAACTCAACATTCTTTCGTTTTGTCGGCTCAACCACAAACATAATGAAACCTCCACCGCCTGCTCCACTAACCTTTCCTGCAATTGCGCCAGCTTCCAAAGCAACATCAAACGCTTTTTGAATCATAGGATTTGTGATTGACGTAGCCATTTTTTTCTTGTCTTCCCAGGCTTGTCCAAGAATTGAAGCAAAACTGCGCAAATCACCTTTCAAAATGGCCGTTTTCATATCAACTGCGCTTTGTTTGATTTTATGCATTGCCTCAATAGCAGCTTTATTGTTTTCGCGAGTATTTTTACGTTGCTCGTCAATAATTTTTGCCGAAGAGCGAGAGGCTCCTGTATAAAATAACAACAACGAGGCCTGCAATTCTTCTACAATCCAAGATTTTATACGGAGAGGATTCACAATAACATGGTCGTCCTTCAAAAACTCCATGAAATTGAAACCTCCAAAAGCTGCCGCATATTGATCTTGTTTTCCTCCACTCAACCCAATATCAATTCGTTCAATTTCATAAGCCAAACGAGCAATTTCATAATCACCCATCGGCAAATTGAACCATTCCGCAAAAGCTTTCAAAATACACACAACCATTGTGGAAGACGAGCCCAAACCACTTCCTGCCGGAGCATCAGAATATGTAGTTATGCGAAATGAACGTGGATTCACGCCAAAATCTTTTATAATTCTATTATAAACACCTTTGTGTAAATCTAATACACCATTTATCGGAAGTATTTGTTCAACTTTATATGATTGCGATATTTTCAAATCTGTCGCAACAATTTCTATTAAATCAGAGTCGGTTTCTTCTATAGTACAATGGGCATATAAATTGATTGTCGCATTTAGGATAAGGCCACCGTACATATCGCTGTAAGGAGACACATCGCTACCTCCGCCTGCCAAACCTAACCGTAATGGAGCTTTACTTCGAATTATCATAAATTTCGATTTTGTGGCTAAATTACAATAATTTATTGTTACAAGCAGTTGTTCGACGGCTTATTTGCCAAAAACGCACCGTTATTCATACTAAATTCGCACGCACAATAGCACTGACGGTACAATTCCAATTCTTTGCTGAGTTCTATGCTTCGTTTGTATCCGTCTTTTTTCTTAAAGTCGTAGTGTGTGTAGCCTTCAAATTGTTCGCCAATGGCTTGTATTACCGCAGAATTTTTATGCGGACTAATTGTTAATGTTGTTGCAAAATGTTCAAAACCAAGCTCTTTCGCCTTTTCGCTGGTTGCTTGTAATAATGTTTTGAAACATGTGTGGCAACGAAGTCCGCCTTCTTTTTCATTTTCCAAACCAACAACTTGTTCACGCCAAAAATCGTGGTTGTAGTTTCCTACAATTAATTGAACTCCAAAGTGTTTTGCTAGTTTTTCAATATAAAATTTTCTTTTCTCCCATTCTTCTTTTGGGAAAATGTTAGGCATATAATAATACAAAGTCACGTTCCAGTCTTCCGAAAGTAATCGTTCTACCGATGCCGAGCCACACGGCGCGCAACAAATATGAAGCAGGATTTTTTTCATCAGTCTTCGTGCATCATTCTACGTATCATCGGCGACAGGGCGAATAAAAGCAAACTTGCGAACAATGCAACCACACCAACATTTAGGAAGACATTTGTATAGCGGAACAAATTCACCAACGAAACTTTTTCTTCGTCGGAAATTGTCTGCAATGTTTCTTCCGACACATATTTGTCTTCTACCGCACTTCGCAATGTTTGTTGTGAATAGTCGTTTGCCAATACTTTTTCGTACGAAACACAGTCGTCGCCAAATTCCTGTGATTCCTCCGCCGTGGTTGTTTCGTATGAGCTTTCGTCGGTTGTAGAATTTGCCACCCAGCCACCAATTTGAAATGCCAAAGACGAAGACAAATACCATGCGCCTATAACCATTCCGACAATTTTTGCCGGCGCCAAACGTGTCACCATAGAAAGTCCGATAGGCGACAGACAAAGTTCTCCCAATGTCTGAAACATATAACTCAACACCAAAAATATGGCAGGAACAGCAGCAATCTTTATTATGGTGCCACCTTCGGAAATTGTCTCGAACGACAAGAATCGTGGTGCCAATCCTAACAATAAAAATCCTATACTGAGCAATAATATTCCAATAGAAAATTTTATGGGTGTTGAAGGTTCTTTCTTTCTGTTAGCCAATTGCATCCACAAAACCGACAACGGCGAAGCGAAAACCAAGATAAACATTGGATTGACCGACTGGAACAACGAAGCAGGAATAACTGTTCCGAAGAAGTTCCTATTCACGTTTTCGCTTGCATACAATGTGAGCGACGAACCTGCTTGTTCGAAGAATGTCCAGAACAATGTCATAAACATTAGCAAAATGAGAATGACAAACAATCTGTCACGTTCAACTTTTGTACTGCGTATTGCAATGATAAAAATCACAGCCAAAATAGCAAGCGAAAGCGGGAAAATCACGAACGACATAATTTCGTAGTGTTTTACCAGCAATGCTATACCGAACGTGCTTACGACGCATAAAATATAAATCCAAAGTTCTTTCGAAAGTCCGCAGAATTTCTGTGCAAGATTTTCCTCGTCGGGAACAGTTCCGAGCGGTTTATAGGTGTATTCTTTTTCACCAGTTTCTTTATTGTACGATTCGTGATAGTCGATAATATGTCCGAACTTTATAAAGATGAAAAGTCCTGCAATCATACCAATACCGGCAATAGTGAAACCATAATGCCATCCGTATGTTTCGCCAATCACGCCACATAAAATTGGGGAGAAAAACGCACCTAAATTCACGCTCATATAGTAGATGGTGAAACCACCATCGCGGCGTGGATCATTCTTTTCTTCGTACAATCCGCTTAAAATTGTCGGCATATTTGGTTTGAAAAAGCCGTTGCCGATAATCAGGAACGACAATGCTAAATACAGGAACCATTCATTCTCTATCGCCATCAAGAAATGTCCGATTGCCATCATAATTGCGCCCCAAATAACGGCTTTGCGATGACCAAGGAATTTATCGGCAATCAACCCGCCAATAAACGGCGAAGCGTAAACTAACGAACCATAGGCGGCAAAAATGCCGTAGGCAACGGTCTTGGAACCTTCGAAATTGAACAATTGCTGAATAAGATATAGCACCAGCAACGCGCGCATACCATAGTAGCTGAACCGTTCCCACATTTCGGTGAAGAACAGCACCATAAGCGCTCGAGGTTGTTTCATTTCTGGAGATTTCATTGTTTTCAAAGAATTATTGCAAGTATATGAAATTTAACGTGAATGGCACGATAGTTTGCAGCAATTCTTGAATTCAATCCTTAAAGGATGCATGTAAAAAGAAAACGCCATTCAGAAATTCCGAATGGCGTCATTATAAAGTAGTTTTGATTTATTTTTTCCCGAATAAACTGCCAAGTTTACCAAGAATGCCGCCAGCGTTTCCTCCGCCGAGCATTGAAGCAGCCGCAGAAATCGCACTTGCTTTGTCTCCACCAATTGCTTTTACAATATCGGAAATGGATTTCACATTTAGTGCAGCTTGTTTTTCTGTTGAGTCAGAACTTGATTTATATTTAGTATATAACGATAAAAGTTCTTTTGCGATTTTAGCATAATTAATGCTTGAAGATTTGCTTTTTGAACTTGTGCTAGTAAAACCTTGTATCACATTCTGTG
The DNA here is from genome assembly GCA_045600045.1 of Bacteroidales bacterium. Taxonomy (GTDB): domain Bacteria; phylum Bacteroidota; class Bacteroidia; order Bacteroidales; family UBA1715; genus UBA1715. Next base: position 50,738 of record JAZRXD010000021.1, on the reverse strand, counting down.
CAATGTCGGAAAGCGCATTTTGTGACAAAGAGCCATTGTCGGAACTTTTTGTTGCTGTAAGCACAGTGTTCCAAATACTTGATAAATCTAATTTTCCCATAATTTTTTAGTTTTATAGTTTTTTCGCAAATTACAATTTTTTCGTCAATGACAGAAATTGGTTACTGTCTTTTTTCAACAAAATATTTTCTTTGGAATCAAAACAACTGACAGTTTGGGGACTGACAACTTGTTAATATAACTTATGTAGTTGATTTGATAATGTAAAGGTATTTTTCTATCTTTGGGAATATAAACTTAAAATGATAAAACTATGGCAGAAAAAAAAATTGTGAAGGCTGCAGGAGAACGTAAAGCTCCTTCAGGACAAGTGAAAGTTGAAGGTAACGCTTCAGGATTGCGCATTGGTGCAGTTGTATGTTGGGTACTTGCAATCGCAATGGAAGTTGTGTGTTGCATGGCTATTGCCGGCAAATTTGTATGGTTCGGCAGTCAATTAACGACAATCATCATCCCTTTGGTTGTTGATATGGCATTTGTAATTGCAGGTTCATTGATGTGGAAGAAAGCTAATCACATTGATCCAGCTTCGGAACAAAACAAATTAAAATTCTGGATTTGGAACAATATGGGCGTAATTGTAGCTTGTTTGGCATTCATTCCTGTTATCATCTACATTTTAACTAAAAAGGATTTAGATCCAAAAACAAAGAAAATAGCAACAGCTGTTGCTGCTGTAGCATTTGCTATTGCTGGTGTGTCAAGCTACGACTTCAACCCTGTAAGCCAGGAACAATTACAAGAACAATATGGCAACGCCGACATTGACGTTTATTGGGTTTCAACAGGTTCTAAATACCACACTCACGCAGATTGTCAATATCTAGACCGCTCAACACAAGATTCTTTAATCGTTGGTTCAATTGGACAAGCAGAAGAAGCAGGAAAAATGGAACTTTGTAAAGGCTGCTATAAGAAAGACCAAAAATTAAAAGAAGAAAGCCAAGCTGTAGAATCAGAACAAGCTGAAGAAACTCAAGCTATTGAAGAAGAAGTTCAAGAAACGACAGAAGCAGTTGAAGAAACTGTGGAAGAAGTAAAAGAATAATTCTTCAAAATCCTTAATATGTTAAAAGTCACACGCAAACACGTGTGACTTTTTTATTTTCTTTTTGTACACAAATGGCTCATGCCAAAACCATTTGGTTATGCAGCAAATGGATGCGTTGCGCAAAGAGTGGGGCGTGAAATATCCGATGGATTAAATCACTTTAACGGCATTTTCTAAGCATTGTTTTACAAATGCGTTGATGGTCTCTCCTTTTTGTTGAGCAATCATTGCTATTTTGTAATGCAAGTCAGAAGAAATTCTAATGTTGAAACTGCCGCTATACGATTTTTGTGGAGTTATTCCTTTTTTGTTGCAATAATCTAAATAATCGTCAACCGCACCCTCAAAATCTTTTCGTATTTCGGAAAGACTCTGCCCTTCGTATGTTATTGCAACTTTGTTTGGCAATCCTAATACTTTTCCGACAAGACAATCTTCTTGACTGTCGTATTCAACAGTCCCAAGATAATCTTTATATGTAAGTGTTCCCATTATTCGTCCTCCTTTTCAGATTTAAATTGTTCTTCTAAGTTATTGTCTCTCACAAAGTTGATTGCGTTTTTCATTATGTATTGTTTGATAATATTTGAGGGATGTGGTTTGTGCATAATAAATGTACTTTCTCCTTTAGTAAACATTACTCGCGAACCAGATGTTCCTCCTTTGTTTTCTAATGAATATCCAAATATTTCAAACAATCGTTTTAATTCGTCGAAAGTAAAGTCTTTCGGATTGGACATAAATCGTCTTATCAATTTCTCTTTTGTTCCCATGACAAATGTAACTAAATTTTAGTTGCAACAAAATGTTTTAAATAAAAACATGATACTTGTGCTACGGCAAACACAAAGATAAACAAAAAAGCGAACCTTTCGATTCGCCGCTACTTGTTCACTTTCAGGAAGTTTATTTGTTAAAATCTTTATACATATCTGATTTCAGGAATTGTCTATACCAATGCATAACACCCTCATAGTTATTCTCATAACTGTCTCTACCGCTTGGATGTCCCGCATAAATTATGATTTTTTTATTAGAAGGAACATAATAGATATTTTTATCTGCACCTAATATCGCATCATCATATATTTTTTTTACAAAATCAAATATTGGTTGCCCCATACAAACCAATATGTTTGGTTCAATTATTTCTAATTCTTCATACAACAGATTTTGATATGTGATTAAATATTTTTGTAATACTTTGTCATCAATATTTTGCTTGCCAGGTTGTTTCTTGCATTCTATAAAAGCAAATGGTTCTGTGTTAAAGAAATCCTTTACATCTTCTTGATGTTGTTCTATTTCTCCAAACCACCATGATGCATCGTTTGCGTCCGTAGCTTTACTCAATCCATAAAAGAGATTTGCAATTTTGTGAATAAAAGTAAAACTTAAATTTTGGTTCTTTTTAAATTGCAGCCAGTCACGCGTATCCTGTTCTCCATCGGGATTATCTTTTACTAAAAAAGCTATTCTAATGGGTTTTTCATGCCAAGGGAAGTCATTTTCTGTATTACGCATAATGCCATCAGAAACAAAAGCTTCGGTATCTCCTAAATATTTGCTTTTAAATTTCCAATATTTAAAAAGCTCATCTAATTGTTTATTGATTTCAAATATTGTCTTCATAAATGTAATATTTCACAATTTGTGTCATAATCTTGTTCTTTAGCAAAAATGCAATGTGTCTTTTGAATTTATTGTAATTGGTTGTATTCTTTTTTGAAAGCTTTTATATAAGAATCAACTTGACTTGCAATTTTGCTAATGAATTCTCTGCTTTCTTGTGAATCCGAATTTATTTTTTCAAATCCTCTAAAGCTCCAAAAGTCTATTGATATTTCTTGATAAGGATGTCGTCCAGCAAAAAGATTCTCGTCTTCCCATTCGGTAAATCCTATATTATGTAAAGATTGAGATATTTTTTCATCTTGATATTTTTTTTGAAATCTAGGAAAACTAAAAAAGTATACGTCGTCAATTTGAACGCAGAATTTTATAGAATTGCCTTCTGGATTTTTCCCTATTTCAAAGCTAAATCCATACCATTTATACCAATCTCTATTTTCATTATTGGCGTAATATTGTTCTATTTTTTGTGATAAATTTTCTGAGGTATCTATTGGGTATCCCATTTGTTTCAATTGTCGTCGTAATTCGTCCCAGAAATACAACTGTATTTCTATAGGATTTGTGAATTCTCGCTGTGGTTTTACATTTGTCGCAGACGTAGAGGGTTTAGGCATTTCCCAAGACTCTTTTTCTACATAGTTAGGGTCTTTATATGTGTCAACATTTTCTATAGAAACAAAGGGTGGCTTTCCCCCGAAATTTATTCTAAATTTTATGATTCCTATTATATATATTATTACAAAAACTGCCAGTGATTGAATAGAAATCTTGGATGAAATAGCAATAAATCCTTCAAGAATTCCTTTTTCTGCAAAAATAGACTCTAGATTGTTGTTTACATAATAATACAAAAAGTATCCCGCATAAAAAACCACAGCATAACCACATCCAAGCATCAAACTGTATGTCTTACGATATTTTTTGTAATTAGAACGTGGCTGTTCGGATAAGTCGTCTATTTCTGGTTCGTCTTCGTTGATTTGCCATTGGCTTTTCCCGATAATTGAGCGTAAGTTTTTGCCTCTGTAACTTTTTGATGAGATTTGTCCGTCCTTATTTCTAGCTATTCCTTCTGCATCTGCAGTTTGGTTTGCTAAACGTATTTGCTCGTAACAATAGTCAACACGTTCGGTTAATAATTTAAATAGTTTTTTTTGATTCTTGTCTAACCAAAAACCGTTCTCAAACTTGTTTTTATAATTTCTTCTATAAGAGGTGAAATTTACAATCCAACCAATAATAAGAAATATTGGAATTAAAACTATTGCAAAATAAACAACTAGAACAATAATTCCTAATAAAATAGAACTTGCATCTGAATCATTATTTCTCTTTCCCATAACTTAAGATTATCAATTACACATGTACTTTTACTTTTTATGCCATGATTTAAATATTGTATAATACAATCCTGTACCAGGAATGCTGATAGTGAATCGTCTTCCGACTAAACCTATTGTATATTTGAGCCCCTTAGGTCCAACAGAAACGGAACCGCTCTTTTTCCCTATGTTTAGGAAGATTCCAGAACATAATTTTATTCGTTTCCAAAACCTAAAGTTTCCCATATCCGCTATTCAGTATACAAAAGGTAAGTACTATTTGTTTGAACATTACCATTTGGGAAATTTAAAGTGTACATAGAATATAAAATTTTAATTTTTGCCTCCACTTACATCGGCTATCGGCATCTCCGTTCTGTGCAAATCAAAATTGTTACTGTGCAAAAATCTGGAACACAACAAAAAAATTTTTGTTTCCAAATTTTCTCCGTAACATATATGTTACGCATTATGCAAATATAAAAAGATTTCTTTGCGTAGCAAATATGTTACGCAAAACATGGAGTATCAAGATGAGATTCAGGTAATTGCCTCTAAAATAAAGGCTTTCCGAATAGAAAAGAATCTGTCGGTACAAGACCTTGCATATCTATGCGACATGGAGCGCTCAAGTATGAGCAGAATTGAATCTGGTCGGGTGAATATTACAATTAAAACTCTTTTTACAATTAGTAAAGCGCTGGGTGTTGATGTGAAGGATTTAATGTAGTTTTATTCTTTAAAGAATGAATTCAAATTCTTCTGAACCCAACGACCAAAAACGGGATCAGACAATTCAACTTTTTTACCTGTTACTTCTACAATTTCTTTTGATTCCAATGCTCGTATTAAACGAGTTACTTTTCTGATTAGTAACAAGTTTGTTACTAACAAACTTGTTAGTTAAATAATAGATTGTAATTCAATAAGTTATTGAAAAATTAAAAAACAATAAGCATTCACAAAGTTGCAAATACCAATAAAATTTACCATTTGTTTTCCTTAAAAAAATTTTACACATTTGTAGCGAAATTGCAAAATGCGGTTTTGACATATTAAAAGCATTAAGCTTTATTTCTTTCTCTGTGAAAGTTTGGCGACTATAATAGAATACGAAAGGAATAAGTGATTATGTTCATGCTATGGCGTGGACTTTACTTATTTCGTGTATTCAGGTTACGCCAAACACCTCATAGAGCGGGAGACGGTTAAGTTTCACGCTTTTTTTTGTCGGTAGGTTACGGTATATTAAAAGTTGTGCTCGACACGGATTAAGGGTATGGATTAATGAAAGCAAACGAGATTAGAAATGAGTTTATTATTACGTTGAGAAACGTAATAATAGGTACAATCGGGATTTTACTATTTTCCTGCACAACAAAACCAAGCATTACAGGGTGTTATACAAAGGTAAGAGAAAATGATCGTGGCACTGTTTGGAATGTTTTTCAAAAGGGATTGGTTGACACAATCTATTTTGGTGAAAGGAATTGTCGTTTTGCCTATTTTGGTTGTTTTCCAATGAGTGGGGAATATAAAATTGACGGGAATTATGTTTATATAGCTGTTGGTGGAGAATTGGGAACTTTATCAATGGAAATTATAGATAGTCATACTCTGGAAGGAGAAGGCTGGATTTCAGGAACTTTCAAAAAGGAATAATCATATTTAAATATTGTAACTTATGAATATAGAATCTATAATCGGAATTATCAGTGGTGTTATCGCTATTGTAGGAGCAGGTAGATCAATTTATAAATGGTTGAAAAAACAACCACTGACAGAGTTGATGAACGAACTCGTTGATAAAAATCTGACGAAAAAAGAACACCAAAAAATTCTTCGGGAAATAGACAAGCGATTATTGCCGTTAGGAAGAAGAATCAAAAATGGGTACATTCAAAACTTTGTACTAAACGACAGAGGTAAGGAGGCAGTCTTTTTGGATTTATGTCTGCAAAATGACTGGGAACCCTCCAAGGATCTGTGTGAAATGTTTATGAAAGGTAATTATCCGTCAATCAGAAAGAAATATTGGGAAATGAAAAATTCACAACAGAAAAGAGAAGAGCTAACTGCCGATGTCGTTGAGAAAGTTGAATCTATTTCAGCACTGACAAAGGTCAAAAGTGTTATATATTTGTCGGAACTACTTCAAGAGCGTTTCCCAGATTGCTTCAATCGGTTGACTTCCATACTTAGAAAACACGATGTGGAATATCGTCTGTTGAAAGGTACGAAGGATATTTGGTGTCGTGACTATATGCCAATTCAAACTGAATCGGGCAAGTTCATTCAGTTTACATACAACCCAAGCTACTTGAAAGGCAAAAAAGAATGGGAAGATTCGCGTTCCGATGTGCGGGAAGTTTGCAAACTTAATAATATTGAAGCTTATTTTTCGGATATAAATATTGATGGAGGAAATGTCCTTATTTGTGATGGACGGGCGATATTATCAGATAGAATTTTTTCTGAAAATCCTGATTATGAAAAGGAAGTTCTTATTAGTGAATTATCGAAATTGTTGGAGTGTGAGATAATTATAATTCCTGCACAAAATAACGATTACACAGGACATGCAGATGGAATGGTGAGATTCGTGGACAGGAATACCATTCTTGGAAACAATTTAGCAACTGAATACAAGTATTGGCGTGAGGGCATGCAAAAGGTAATTACACAATATAGTTTGAAATACATTGATGTACCATTCTTTAAACACAACGACAACAAACATCCTGAAAGTGCAATTGGAATATATGTGAATTATTTGGAAGTCAATAATTTAATAGTTATTCCTGTATTCGGAAGAGATGAAGACAAGCTGGCTATTGATATTATTAAAAATGCCTTCCCTGACAAAGTTATTGAAACTATAAATTACAACGATGTAGCTCAGGAAGGCGGCCTCCTTAATTGCACAACTTGGGTGGTAAATAACAAATAAATTAATGATTGTAAAAGTGTTATTGTAAAGAAATACATTCTACTTTGTCTCATATCTGCAAAGAACGTCCAAATCTTTTATTATGTAAATCACATTATGCAAATTGCATAATGCAAAATAAATGATTATATATATTCTTCATTCAAGATAATTTTTTCTGATGGTTTTTACTTGAATAGATAAAAACAACGAAACTAAGCAAAAAATAAAACCCGATGCTGAAAAACAACATCGGGTTTTATTTATGTAAGCTAAATCCTTATCCGTTAATCTTTGCCCAGCTATCTTTCAACGTGCAAGCACGGTTGAATACCAAATGTTCTGGAGTAGAATCTTTATCTACGCAGAAATAGCCAAGGCGTTCGAACTGCATTTTGTCAAGCACTTTGCTGTTTGCCAAATATGGTTCCAATTTACAGTTTTGAAGAACTTGTAATGAATTTGGATTCAAATTGTCAAGGAATGTCTTGCCTTCTTCGCATTCTTCTGGAGCTTCAACGGCAAACAATCTGTCGAATAAACGAACTTCTGCATCAATTGCGTGTTCTGCCGAAACCCAGTGAATTGTACCTTTCACTTTACGTCCGTCAGGAGAATTTCCACCTTTCGAAGCAGGATCGTATGTACAATGAATTTCTGTTATATTACCCGCAGCGTCTTTTATAACTTCTTGACAAGTAATGAAATATGCATAACGCAAACGAACTTCTTGTCCTGGAGCAAGACGGAAATATTTCTTTGGTGGATTTTCCATAAAGTCATCTTGCTCAATGTAAATCTCGCGAGAGAATGGAATTTCGCGCGTTCCAGCAGTTTCGTCTTCTGGATTATTCACGGCTGTCAAATATTCAACTTGTCCTTCTGGATAGTTTGTAATCACAACTTTCACAGGATGAAGAACAGCCATCATACGTGGAGCAACTTTGTTCAAATGCTCGCGAAGACAGAATTCCAAAACAGAATAATCAATCACATTGTCACGTTTTGCAACACCAATTTTTTCACAGAAATTTCTAATTGCTTCTGGCGTGTAACCACGACGACGGAATCCGCAAATTGTCGGCATTCGTGGATCGTCCCAACCACTTACGTAATTTTCTTTTACCAATTGCAAAAGCTTACGTTTGCTCATCACTGTGTAGTTGATGTTCAAACGAGCAAATTCGTATTGGTGTGATGGGAAAATTCCTAATTGTTGAATAAACCAATCGTACAACGGACGGTGAATATCGAATTCCAAAGTACAAATTGAGTGAGTGATATTTTCTATTGAATCACTTTCACCATGAGCAAAGTCATACATAGGATAAATATTCCATTTGTCGCCAGTTCTATGGTGATGAGCATGCAAAATACGATACATAATCGGATCGCGGAATTGCATATTTTGGTGAGCCATGTCAATCTTTGCACGAAGAACTTTTGAGCCATCAGGGAATTCGCCCGCTTTCATTCTTTCGAACAAATCCAAATTTTCTTCTACGCTTCTATCTCTCCACGGACTTGGCGTTCCAGGAGTTTGAACCGTTCCACGATTTTTTCTGATTTCTTCCAAAGATTGGTCGTCAACGTATGCCAAACCTTTCTTTATCAAAACAACAGCCCATTCGTAAAGTTGATCGAAATAGTCCGAAGCATAGTGAACACTTGCCCACTCAAATCCTAACCAACGAACATCTTCCATAATAGAATCAACATATTCCGTATCTTCTTTTACTGGATTTGTATCGTCAAAACGAAGGTTTGTTTTTCCTCCATATTTTTTTGCCAAGCCAAAGTTCAAGCAAATAGACTTTGCGTGACCAATATGCAAGTAACCGTTTGGTTCTGGTGGGAAACGTGTTAAAATTGATTTATGTTTGCCACTTGCTAAATCATTCTCAATGATTTCTTCTAAGAAGTTAAGAGATTTTTTTTCTTCTTCTAAATTTGTATTGTCTGCCATATACATTAAGTCTTACGAAATGCAAAAATAAAAATTTACAGGAATGTACACGTGAAAAAATTAGATTTTATGCAAGTGCAAAAATCAACTCAAGTTTTACTTGAATTTTTCCAGCATAAATTTTTGTACAAGAATAAATTGCCATATTCTATTATACAAATAATCATTTCGTCCGCTTTCGAATTTTCTTACTAACGAATGGATTTCTTTAGGATTAAATAAACCTACTTGACATATCAAGTTTTCATTTAGATAATCTTCTATAAGGTAATGTAAATCATTTTTAAGCCAATCACACAAAGGAATAGAGAAACCCCATTTGGGGCGATTAAATAAATGAGCAGGAACATAGTCATACAAAACTTGTTTCAACAAATATTTCTGCGTGCCATTATGGATTTTAAGATTTTCATTTAAGTTCAACGCAAACTCAACAATATTATAATCCAACAGCGGTACTCGAACCTCAAGTGAATATTTCATAGATGAACGATCGACTTTCGGCAACAAATCTTCACGCAAATAATAATTCATATCAAACAGCGCTTGATTTTCCGAAGCAGACAATTGTCTTTCCACACAGGCAATTTCGTTTTGTAAATCAAATGCAGAATAAAAATCTTCGTTTAACACACGATGGATTTCATTTCGAGAAAACAAACATTGTTCTTGCGAAAATATATGTGAAGGTTTTTGAGTCTCCGAAGGATAATTCAACACGTGACCGGCACGTTTCATTCTTGAAGATCCTAGCTGAGATGCGACAAAAACAGGCTTCCTGAAAAAATTCAAATAAGAGTCGGAAAGTCTTGAAGCCCAATTATATGCACCATATCCCATAAATAATTCATCGCCACCATCTCCAGACAAAATCATCGTAGCCTTTGTTTTTGCTAACCTCGAAACCAACATTGTCGGAATCGCAGACGAATCAGCAAAAGGTTCATCGAACGTATCAAGAATAGTTGGAATCAATTCTGACGCTTCTTTCTGAGTCACAACCATTTCCGTATGTTCAGTGCCCAAATAGTCAGCTACTTGTTTCGCATATTGACTTTCATCGTATTTGTTTTCGGCAAAAGCTATCGTAAAAGTATTTAATCGAGAATTCAAATTTCGTTGAGCAACTGCTGTAATAAGCGAAGAATCTATTCCTCCGCTCAAAAAAGTTCCATAAGGCACATCACTTTTCAAGCGATAACGAACAGCCTGTTCTACCAAATCTCGCAAAATCTCCTTTGCCGAATAATAATCATTAACAGTTTCTTTTTGTATACAATCGTACGTTTTCCAATATGACAGAATCGAAACATTATTTTTAGAAACTTCCATATAGGAACCAGCAGGACATTTGAAAATATTTTTATAGATAGTATTTTCCGCTCCTGTATAACCTAAATGTAAAAATTGATTTAATGCCAAATAATCAATTGATTTATTTTTGTTTATAAAATCAAATTGAAGTAAGGCTTTAATCTCCGAAGCAAACGCAAAATTAGCTCCATCCCAATAATAATACAATGGCTTCACGCCCATTCTATCACGAACGAGAAAAAGCTTTTTTTCGAGAGTGTCATACAACGCAATGGCAAACATACCATTGAAAGACTCCACAGCTTCCACGCCATTTGCCAACAATGTTTTTAAAACAATTTCCGTATCGGAAGTTGTCGTTACTTGGATTTGTTGTTCACGACGGATTTCGTCGTAATTATAAACCTCGCCATTATAAACAATTTGAAAACGGCCATTTTCGGAAGCCATTGGCTGATTCGATTCATCGGATAAATCAATGATTTTTAAACGACGATGAACTAGGCCACAAACGTCATCAGAAAACACCCCCTGACATTCCGGACCACGTAAAGCAATACTTTCTCCAACACTATTTAATTCACTGGAATCAAACACATTAGAATAAGAAAAATAACCAGCTATTCCGCACATAATTACTGCACTCTAAGACTCATTCCAGGCGAAAGTTTCGAAGATGTCAAACCATTCAAACTCTTGAGACTTTCCACCGTTGTTCCATAGGCCTGCGAAATCCCCCATAAGGTATCACCCGTTTTCACAGTATGAAACGATGATTTATTTGTTCCTGAAGAAACATTTGTTGTCTTTTTTGCCGTTGTATTTGACAAAGCAACAGTAGATTTAGGCGTTGATGTTTGGGCATAGTTTCCCCCACCCGATTTAGCGACATATACGACTAATTTGTCGCCAATATGCAACATGTTACTTGTTTTATGATTCCATGTTTTCAAAGCATTTACAGACACGCCGTATTTCGACGCAATATGAGAATACGTATCCCCTTTTTTCACAGTGTAATAGACCTTAGACTTGCCAGCCGTAGAAGAAGAATTGTCAACCTTTGAATACGGCGTTGATGCAACAACTTTTTCTGGTTGCAAGTTGAGATATAGAGAATCCTTATAAGCGTAAATTGAATCTTGCAAACGAATAAATGGAGAAACAAAATCCACCGGCAAATACAACGGACTGCCCTCCTCGCTATAAGGAACTATATCTGCCTTATACTGAGGATTTACGTCCTCAATTTCTTTAAGCGGAACTTCAAGTACTTCTGCTATTTGTTTAAAATGAAGTTTTTTAGAAATAACAACAGTATCTAATTGTGGAATTTTCACCTTACGAGGATACAAGTTGTGTAATTCGTGATGTTCAAAGACGTAATAAGCAGCAATAAACGCAGGAACATAGCTTCTTGTTTCTTTCGGCAAAAAAGGATAAATCTCCCAATAATCCGTTTTACCACCAGAACGAGCAATAGCTTTTTTTATATTTCCAGGACCACAGTTGTATGCTGCAATAGCCAAAACCCAGTCGTTGAAAATGGAATACAAATTGTTCAAATACTGTGCTGCCGCATGTGTTGATTTTACTGGATCGCATCGTTCATCCAAATAAGAATTTATTTTTAATCCGTATCCCTTTCCCGTTGATGGCATAAATTGCCAAAGACCACGAGCGCCAGCAGGAGATTTTGCTTTGGGATTCAATGCAGATTCTATGATTGCCAAATACTTCAATTCCAAAGGAACTCCGTATTGTTCAAAAATATCTTCGAAAATCGGGAAATAATACTCAGACAAACCCAACATAGTTGACACGGAATTTCTGCGTTTATTCGCATAAACATTGATGTACGTCTGAACTTTAGCATTGTAGGTCAACGTTACCACAGAACTCATCTGTTCTATGCGTTTTTTGTATTCCTTATCCGAAAATTGAGGCACATACGTGCTATCGTGATGATGTTTTGTTTTATCGTTATATTGCAGTGCACCAGCCTTTTGCACATACCACAAATTCACCAAACTATCAAGTTGGGTATTGTAATTTTTGATAACAACATCTTCGATTTCTGTGCTATCAATAGGAGTTTCGAGTGCTGCCGACGGATTTTGTGCATCAACATAGAAGCACAAAAGCAAAACAGACAACAACGCGATTACCTTTCTCATTCAGTAGGATTTTGGGTTAATTCGTGGAAAACTTGTTCCAAAGACTTGTTTTGTTTCACATTTTCTGCAGTGTCGTTTGCAACGATTTGTCCATTGTTGATTATAATAACTCTATCACAAATCGCCTCAACCTCTTGCATTATGTGAGTGGAAAGCATTACTGTTTTTGACTTTCCTTGTTTTTCTATCAAACTTCTAATTTCAATCAACTGATTGGGATCCAAACCAGTAGTTGGCTCGTCTAAAATCAAAACTTCAGGGTTATGGACCAACACCGAAGCTAAGCCAACACGTTGACGATATCCTTTAGAAAGCATTGAGATTTTCTTATGTTGTTCTTTAGTCAATCCAACACTTTCAATTACATCATTTACAGCTTGTTCCGCATCGTTGTTTAAACCATACATTTTAGCAATAAACATCAAATATTCGCGGACATACATTTCAGGATACAACGGATTGTGTTCCGGCAAATAACCAATCATCTTTTTAACTTCAAGAGGATTAGAACGAACATCTTTGCCATTCACCAAAACATCACCTTCAAAATCAGACAAAAACCCAGTAATAACCTTCATCGTAGTAGATTTTCCAGCACCATTTGGACCGATAAAACCTACAATTTCACCCGAAGGAATCTCAAACGAAATTCCATCAACCGCACGTTGCGTTCCGTATGTTTTTACTAAATTTTTAACAGAAATCGACATAGCTTATTTTCCCCAAGTATCAGGATGTTGACGCCATTCTTTCAAACTCTCCATTTGTGCTGGCGTGATATAATTTCTTTCTGTAGCAAGTTCAATTAACGCAGTGTAATTCGTCAACGTATCAACTTTACAGTTTGCTTTTGCAAACGCGTCAACAGAGACATTGAATTGATAAGTAAAAATCGCCAACATTCCAAGGACATTCACTTTTGCTTCACGAAGTGCCTCAACGGCTTTCAAACTACTTCCACCTGTCGAAATCAAATCTTCAATCACCACAACTTTTTGACCTTCTTCGTAATAGCCTTCGATTTGGTTTCCTAGACCATGGTCTTTCGAAGCCGAACGAACATAGATGAATGGCAAATTTAAAGCTTCGGCAGCCAAAACACCAACCGCAATCGCTCCAGTAGCAACTCCCGCAATCACCTCTACATCAGGATACATAGCCTTAACTTTTGCCGCAAAAGCTTGTTTCAAACATTCACGAACAGCCGGATATGAAAGAGTTTTTCTATTATCGCAATAAATTGGAGATTTCCAGCCGCTAGCCCAAGTAAAAGGGTTTTCTGGCTGAAGTTTTATTGCCTTTATTTGCAATAAATTTTCAATAATCGTACTTTCAACGTTTGTCGTCATAGTCATAAAAATTTTTAGCAAAGATACCAAAAATCAAATTCCGAGCCTGTATTTTGGCAATCGAAAACTAACGATTTTTCAACAAAAAAGCTCTATTAAATCAAACGGTTAAATAATCACTATAAAATATTTTGCACCAACAAATTCCGTTGATATTTTAAAGTCCCAAAAGTAACTCTATTATGAACACAATAGCACAACAAATACAAGCCACAGGAAACAAGCCTGCTCCAAGCCAAGAAGCAACAATTCCTACGATTAACGCCGCACATCCAGCAAGTGGCGACTGTGTAGTTTCAACAATAGCAGGAAACGTCATAACAGCCAAAGTAACATACGGAACATAATACAAAAAAGATTTTATAAATTGATTCCGTATCGGTTTTCGAATCAACGTAAGAGGTAGAACACGAATGAGATACGTCACAAATGCGGCGACAAAAATGTATATGTAAACATTACCCTGCATACTCATTTTTTTTCAAATCGTTCTTCCCTTATCGGAGCAATCAGTGCCACAACTGCAGAAATAACGATTGTCAACACTATAATTCTTGTCCCCGACGACAAATTGCGAATATAGGGGACTTTAGCACAAAGCAGACTCAATAGAAAACTTGCCAATATCGCATAAAAAATAATCCTGTCATGTTTTGCCGGAGGAATAATTATTGCGATAAACATTCCATACAAAGCGACAGAGAAGGCACTTACGACACGGACAGGAAGCAAATCGCCGGCATAAATCCCGAGCGATGTTCCAATTGCCCAAAGCGGAATAGCGATTGTCATTGCTCCGTAATTATATGCAGGTATCAAACGACCATGACGAGCAATGGAAATGCCGAAGATTTCGTCGGTTATTCCAAATCCAACTAAAAATCGATGAAAAAAACTCGTAGATGGAGAAAATTTTTGACTCAAAGAGCAACTCATCAACATGTAACGAGCATTAATAATAAACGTTGCTATTGCCACGCCAACATACGTTGCACCTTCACGAATCGAAGTGAACAACGCATATTCGCCAGCCGACGCCACATTGAAAAGACTTGCCAAAAAGCCCTGCAATGCGTTCAATCCAGCAGATTGGGCCACGATTCCCAAAGAAAAGGCAACCGCGAAATATCCCATTCCGATAGGAAAACCATCGCGAACACCTTCAAAAAAAGCCTTTCGTATTTTATTGTTTTTCATTGATGCAAAAGTAACAAATTGTCAATCCATTATACAGAGAAAACCACACTTATCAGTTTAATATTGAGAATTCTTTTTTATTATTGTGCATCAAATTAAAACTATGGAACTAACTATTTATTTTGACGAAAAAAGCATTGTCCTAACCGACGACAAATCTGTTTTAAGCCAAAAAGCAATTGCTTTTAAAAACAACTCCAGCATTCAATTCGCTATTGATTCCCTAAAAAATCAAAACAATGCGATTCTTTACCACGAAAATTTTCAAAGTCTGCTCAATCAGTTCAAGGCAAACTTTAAATACATCGAAGCTGCCGGTGGATTTATTCACAATGAATTTGATGAGTATCTATTCATATTTAGAAGAGAAAAGTGGGATTTACCTAAAGGAAAACTTGAAGCAGGAGAAACACCAGAAATCGCAGCAATTCGCGAAGTTCAAGAAGAAACCGGATTGCAAAATGTAACAATGAAACAATATCGTTGTTCAACTTGGCACACATACGAACTACGTGGCGAACAAGTTCTAAAACAAACATATTGGTACGATATGACAGCGACAAAAAATCAAGACAGCAAGCCGCAAACCGAAGAACAAATCACGGAATTACAATGGCTTACAAAAAAAGATTTCTCAAAAGTTTTCGCCAATACATTTCCTTCAATCATAAGCGTAATCAACTCAAAATAAGAATTCCAGGCAATGATTTTTGCCCGAAAAAACAAAAAAAGCGTTGTTTTATTTTGAGAATTGAAAAATATCATTACTTTTGCCTCACCAATTCGGAGTGGTAGCTCAGTCGGTAGAGCACAGGACTGAAAATCCTGGCGTCGGCGGTTCGATCCCGCCCCTCTCCACGAAAGAGGATGATTTTTTAGTCATCCTCTTTTTTTATGCAATAAATCCACAAAAAATCGTTTTCTTTGTATCAATAGTTAAGCAATGAAAAAAATTCTTTTTTGTGTCGTATTATTTCCCCTAACCGTTTGCGCGCAAATCGGCGGAAATTCGACATTTGAGTTTGTTTCGCTGCCCTATTCCGCAAGAGAAAATGCGTTTGGCGGAAATGTTGTAACAACTGTTGTGAAAGATCTTCCTTTCGCTTTGAAAAATCCTTCATTATTAGACTCTTCGTACACAAATGAAATAAGCGGAAACTGGGGCCTGCTTCACATGAAAGAAACCGGGATTGGTCTTGGCACAATTGGATACGCCCACGCAATTTCGCACGACATAACACTTGCCGGCGGAATCAATTTTATAAATTACGGAAGTTTTAGCGGCTACGACGAAGACGGTAACAAAATTGCCAACTTTTTCCCTCAAGAATATGAATTGATTTGTGGAGCTTCGTATCCCATTCGCGAAAATTTATTTATCGGGGCGAACCTGAAGCCGATACTTTCTTATATGGAAAGCTACTCTTCATACGGTCTTTTGTTTGATTTAGGAATTTCATACAAAACCGAAAAAAATTGTTTTTCAATTACTACACGAAATTTTGGTTGGCAACTTAAACATTACGTCGAAGGCAACCGAGAACCAATTCCTTACAGTATAGACTTAGGTTATTCCCAAAAATTGGAACATGCGCCAATCCGTTTTAATATAACTTATGAAGATTTGCAGAAATTCGATTTGTCGTACACCGAAAACCAAAAAGTAACAAACAACGACTTCTATAATGACGATGAGGAACGGAAATTCGTGGATTTTGGCAAGAAACTTCTGAAACACGTGAACATTTCCGCTGAAATTCTACTTGGCAAAAACATCGTCGTTATGGGCGGATACAACTATCGCAAATCACAAGAATTATCATTCGGCAACACAAAATACGGCGCAGGATTAAGTGCAGGAGTAGCACTAAATCTGTCACGTTTCAGCATTTCGTACGGATGGGCAAAACAACAAGCAGCGGGCGGACGGAATTTCTTCACGCTTAAATTCAATGCCGAAACAATTTATTCGGCTTGTAAAACAAACTTTCAAAAGAACAAAGACACTGAATTATGATTATAGCAATTGACGGACATTCTTCGTGTGGCAAAAGCACTATTGCGAAAGCTCTCGCAAAAGAACTAAAATTCACATATGTCGATACCGGCGCAATGTATCGCGCAGTCACATTTTTTTGTCAACAAAACAAATTCATCGCAAACGGCGAAGTTGACGATGAAAAATTGCAAAAACACATTCACGAAATAGAAATTTCGTTTGCTCCAAATGCAAGCACGAACCAACAAGACACATATTTGAATGGCGAAAACGTCGAGAAACAAATCCGCAGTATGGAAGTCGCACACGATGTGAGCAAAGTCAGTCAAATTGGTTTTGTACGAAAATATCTTCTCGTAAAACAGCAAGATTATGGCAAAAACGCAAGTGTGGTAATGGATGGACGAGATATAGGAACAGTGGTTTTCCCGAATGCCGACTATAAATTTTTTGTAACGGCTTCGCCCGAAATCCGAGCAAAACGTCGCTACGACGAATTGATGCAAAAAGAAGGGAAAGCAAATTTCGAGGAAATTCTCGAAAACTTGAAACAACGAGATTTAATAGATTCCACACGAAAAGAAAGCCCACTAAAACAAGCCGATGACGCAATTTTGGTTGATACGAGCAATATGACACGCGAAGGACAATTGGAATGGATACTGAGCAAAATAAAACGATAGTAGAAATCGACTCTAAATCAGGATTTTGCTTTGGTGTAATTAATGCAATACAACAAGCAGAAAAAGCCTTAGAAAGTCAAAAAACATTGTATTGTTTAGGTGACATTGTTCACAATGGTGCCGAAGTTGCCAGATTAAACGCAAAAGGCCTCATAACAATAACATACGAGCAATTCAAAGAATTGAAAAACTGCACGGTGCTTTTACGTGCCCATGGTGAACCTCCTGAGACATACGAAATTGCGAAGCAAAACAACATAACTATTATCGATGCAACCTGCCCTGTTGTGTTAGCTTTGCAGAAAAAAATCAAAGCTTCTTATAAAGAAATCAAAAAGAAAAACGGACAAATTCTTTTGTTCGGGAAGCCAGGACACGCCGAAGTTGTAGGACTTTTAGGACAAACCGATAACGAAGCGTTGGTAATCAACAAATTGGAAGATTTGAACGAAATAGATTTTTCTCGTCCAACTGCACTTTTCTCTCAAACAACGCAAAACATCCACGACTTGAAAATCATTCAAGACGAAATAGCAAACAAAGCGAAACTTGTTGGAAACGAGGATTTCACTTGTCACGACACGATTTGCCGTCGTGTAGCGAACAGAGAAAGCGATTTGAAAAAATTCGCCCAAAATTTCGATATTGTGATTTTCGTGAGCGGAAAGAAAAGCTCAAATGGAAAAGTTCTTTTCAATATTTGCAAGCAAATCAACGAAAACACTTATTTTGTTTCAAATTTGGAAGATTTGAATGAAATAGATTTTTCTAAAAACAAAACAGTAGGAATTTGCGGAGCAACTTCAACGCCTAAATGGTTAATGGAAGAAATAGCGAATAAAATATTATCAATCAATAAGATATAACATGCATTCTCAATCATTCCGTGATCGTAATAAAAAAAGGACAAACAGAAATTTCTTTATTATTTCAATTGGATTTGTCTGTGTTTTAGTTACAGCCATATTTGGCACACAAAATCTTTTTATCCAAGCACAAAAGCAAAAAGCCAAACAAACGCATATTTTGCATTGCGAAATAGAAAACCAAGCCGACACACAATCATGCAAAATAAATGTTGGCGATGTGATTTTGTTTGAAGCGCCACTACCTCCAGGCAAAACTATTTTCGAACACAACTGGCACTTTGATTCAACAAAAGCTATCACGATACATATTGGCGATGAAGCAACTGAAGTTGGGCATATTCCCACAACCGACTCCATCAACTATTTGATGATTGAATTAACTCCGAAATTGGAACGAAAAATCTCTATTTACTAGCATGAAAAAAATACTTCTCGCATTCTGTTTGATATGTGTCAAATTATGTTCAATCGTATCAGCGCAAGATACAGCTCAGTATATTACGGAAACCGAAACGCACATTTTTTGGCAGGCGGACAGAAAACTCACTTTTGATGATTTCCAACATGATATGACAAAAGATTCTACAATACTAAAAATTATGAACGAGGCTGGTGTGCAAGGCGATGCAAAAACAAATTTGTGGTTCACAGTAGATGTTCCAAAGAAAAAACAAAAAAAAAGTTGTATTCCCGATGTATTACATGTCGCACCCGTTTTTCAAAAAGAGGGGTCATTCATATTAAACAACGATTCCGCAACTTATATAACTTTACAAAATCTCTTTGACCTGAGAGAACTAGAAGCAAGATTTATCAGAAAAGAACTATTCAATTTGAGAGATCAAGTTGATGTCGACACATGGGTGAATTTTTATTCAATGTTTACAATGACCGCGGTTTCCATTGGCGACAAAGTTTATCATGATTTTTTATATTCATACGCTATATCCATGTTTAAAGAAAAAGCAGAAGGAACTTTTGAAGAGTGGAGATACATAATAGACACAACATTAAATAGTCTTCAAGAATTCGCCACTACTCCTGAAGATTGTCACCGTTTTGCGACAGACAAGCCAATTGATAACAGGTATAAACCAGCAAAAAACATCATGGGACCATTGGTTGATGTAAATCGAAAAGAAGAATAATTCAAGATTTTGAGTCTACTATATTACAACAAAATTGTATTTTTGCAGCCGACAAACAATAAATGGTAATCTAAAATGAGTATTCCAGTAATTACTGCCGACGAGGCAGCATCATACATCGAGAATGGGTTTAGTATCGGTGTAAGTGGTTTTACCGCTGTTGGTGTTCCTAAAGCAATTGGAACTGCAATTGCAAAAAAAGCAGAAGCAGAACACGCTGCAGGAAAACCATTTAAAATCAATTTGTTTACAGGAGCATCAACAGGCGAATCGCTTGATGGAGTTCTTGCAAGAGCCAATGCAACGGACCTTCGTTCTCCGTATCAAACAAACAAAGATTCACGCGCAGCAATCAACGAGCAAAAAATACGCTACTGCGACTACCACTTGTCGCAATTGGCACAAGACATCCGTTACGGATATTTCGGAAAAGTTGATGTAGCAGTTATTGAAGTTTGCGATTACGACGAACAAGGAAATCTTGTTTTGACAACAGCTGTTGGTAACGTTCCAACATTTGCAAAATTGGCCGACAAAATCATCTTGGAACACAACGCAAATCGTCCAAAAGAAATGCGCGGTCTTCACGACATCTACATTCCAAACGATCCACCATACAGAAAAGAAATTCCTGTTTACAAACCAAGCGACCGCATTGGAGATCCTGTCCTAAAGGTTGACCCAAGTAAAATCATTGGTGTAATTGAAACGTTCTTCGACGATGAAATTAAAGGATTTACGGAATTAGACGACACAACCATCAAGATTGGCGAAAACGTTGCCAATTTCCTTGCCAACGAAATTAAAGTTGGAAGAATTCCAAGCACATTCCTTCCTATTCAATCGGGAGTTGGAAATATTGCAAACGCAGTATTACACGGAATTGGCGAAAGTAAAGACATTCCAGCATTTGAAATGTACACCGAAGTTATCCAAGATTCTGTGATTGGATTGTTGCAGGAAGGACAAATTAAATTTGCCAGCGGTAGTTCCTTAACTTGCAGCAAAGAAGCAATGGACAAAGTTATGGGAGATTTGGATTTCTTCCGTCAACACATTGTTCTTCGTCCACAAGAAATTTCAAACAGCCCCGAAGTTGTTCGTCGAATAGGATTAATCGCAATCAACACAGCTATTGAATGCGATATTTTCGGTAACATGAACTCAAGCCATTTCTACGGAACCAAAATGATGAACGGAATTGGCGGTTCGGGCGATTTCTTAAGAAATGCTTATTTGTCAATTTGTACGACACCTTCTACAGCAAAAGGCGGAATGGTAAGTTCTATTGTTCCAATGGTAACTCACCAAGACCACTCTGAACACGATTTAAAAGTGATTGTTTCGGAATATGGTGTTGCCGACCTTCGTGCTAAATCGCCAATGGACAAAGCAAAAGAAATCATTGAGAAAGTTGCACATCCAGATTATAAAGAATTGTTGTGGGATTACTTGAAACTTTCCACAAAACCATCGCACACAATGCACAAGCTTGACAAAGCATTTGCAATGCACATGGAATTCTTGAATTCCGGCGATATGAGAAACACAAAATGGTAATCTAACCCTTACCTACCACAACAAAAAACCTTGAAAGTAACTTTCAAGGTTTTTTTATTTCTAATCAACAAACTATTTTCCTACTTTTTCAAGTTTCTTAAATCCTGAATCTTATTCCTTTAGGATTTTTTCAATCTGCATTTCGATACGACGATTCTTCTTACGATTTTCTTCGTTCGTATTTGGAACCAAAGGTTCAGCGGAACCCATACCTTTTGTCACAATATTATTTGGATTACAACCTTTTAAAACAAGAATTGTCTTCATTGCATCGGCACGTTGTTTACTCAACTTAACATTTGTTGCAGGATTACCTAAATCACACGTATGACCTTTTATAAGAAGTTTTCTTTCAGGATATTTTTGCAAGAACTCAATCAAAAATTGAATCTTCGCGTCAATTTCTTCATTTGACAGAATGTTTGCCTTACCAAGATCAAAGTTTACTACAAGGTTTTTATTAATCCATTCAACGGCAGCCTCGGCCTGTGCAACTGCTTCCGCCTCAATTCGTTCTTCTTCGGCTTTCTTCTCTGCCGCGATTCTTTCTTCCTCGGCCTTCTTTTCGGCAGCAAGGCGTTCTGCTTCAGCTTTTTCAGCAGCAATTCGTTTCTCTTCGGCCTTCTTCTCAGCCGCGATTCTTTCTGTTTCGGCTTTTTCGGCAGCCAATCTATCTTCTTCAGCTTTCTTTTCAGCAGCAATTCTATCTGACTCTGCTTGTTCTGCCGCTAAGCGTTCCTCCTCAGCTTTCTTCTCGGCAGCAAGACGTTCTGCCTCTGCTTGTTCGGCGGCCAATCTTTCTGCTTCTGCTTGTTCTGCCGCCAAGCGTTCCTCTTCTGCTTTTTTCTCGGCAGCAAGACGTTCTGCTTCGGCTTGTTCAGCAGCCAAACGTTCTACAGCCAACAAGGCAGTATCAATAGGAGGAAGAATATTGCGAGGGAATCCTAAACTCAAACCAGCTTTTACACCAAAAGCAAGCAAATGCGTTTTCTTTACCAAATCTGAAGAAACGACACCGCAATATTTTTCGTTTTCAGGATCGTACAAATGATTATCGCTCTCCTTCAAGGAATTTATCAAACTATGACTGAAATACGTTCCTAGGTACAAAGACATATTGTTTTTTAAAGGACGAGTAACGCCAACTTCACCGAACATCGACATACCAGCACCTTTCATTTTTGCTTTGCCCTCATACTCATCAGAACCGTAAAATCCATGTTGAGGAAGATCGCTATATTCAACATTGGTACTTTCGAATTCACCCGAACGAACTAACTCTCCGCCGGAACTTTCGTTTTTAGTTTTGAATTTTTTGCTTGTAGGGACATCCAATTTAAAACCAGCGCCACCAACCAAGCTCCACGTTGGGTTGATTGGATAACGGTAATATGCTGCGATTGGGACTTCAAAATCAAACGAACGTTGAATTTCATTCCAATCTGTAAAAGTCGCTTTAAAATGATATTCTTCGCCGTTTTCGGGATCGGTATATAACATATTGTCCTGCAATAAATCGTATTTAGACTTTCCGCAATAAGTCGTAAAACCTAAACCAATGGCAAAACTCCAATTTTCATCCATTGCATAACGATATTGCGCATTGAAAGTACCACCCATTCTCATTCTGTGATCACCCCCTTCGGTTGGATCGAATTGAACGGAATGCAAACCGCCCCCAAAATTAAAATCAATATTATGCTTATATACTTTATACTCTTGAGAGAATGATTGTATTACAGCAAAAAACAAACTAAAAATTAAAATCGCTTTTTTCATAAATCTTTTATTCTAAAAAAGGAAGGTTATCTTTTGACCACCTTCCCTTTGACTTCTATTTTTTAACAACCTTTACTGCATATCCATCTACAACTATTACATAATCGCCAGCCACAAGATTTTGCAAATCAATTGTAGTCTTTTGACCAAAGAATGTTGTGCTGTAAACCGAAGTTCCATAAATGTTATTTACCTCAACAATGTGTTCCATTCCATTGTCTGCCGACAATTCCACTGTAGCTGTTGTAACAACAGGATTTGGATAAACTTTGGCAGTAATTTCGCCATAAATCAAGTGCCATTCTTGACTACAAGTACGAAGTTCATTACCATCAGTAGTTACCACCGTAACGTAATATTCGCCTTGCAAACCACCTTCTTCATTGTAGTATGGTAATGTTGCACCAGGAATTTCTTCATCATTGCGATACCATTGATATTCAACGAATTGTTTTGTCATATTGGTTGGATCGTTCAAATCAACTTTATTGATGATTGACACAACGTCATCCCAAATTTTTGTGATGTATTTCTTCGACAAATTAACAGTCACATCGAATTGGTAAACAAGAGATTCCAAACCTTCGTCGTTACGGAACTGTACCTCAATCACATACAATCCAGCTTTGCAATCAGGAATGTAAAGGTTGAATTTACCATCATCGGCAAGAGCTTGATATTGAGCATCAGCCAAAGCAACAGTGTCAATTCCCTTAATTATAGCACGATATTCTGTTGGATCGCCATAGTTGACAACGAATTTAACTTCACCGTCAGTTTCAGGACAGAATCCATCAACATCTGTTTCGAAGCTATCTTTATCAACCATATCGATATCAGGTAACGTACCTTCTTCAATAGTTACCGAAGTAGATTCTGAAACATTTAGATTTTCTGTTTCAGCGTAACGAACTAAGTATTCTCCTGGAGCAAACAACATATTTTCATCCAACATTGTAGTATCGTTACCATTGGTAATCCAGTCTATCAATTCAGCCATTGTTGGGTCGGAAATATTGATCCAAGTTTCACCATTGTCGTTACTTACTTCCATTCCGGCAGCCAAACCTTTAATCATTCCATCGTTCATATCAGGTGCCGAAGTAGCAATACCAAAGACTTCAGGAGCGTCTTGATCTGCTTTTGTGATTGCGAACATCCAACTATCGTCAGTTAGAGTTGTTTCATCATAATTTTCACTTTCAACAACCTCAATCTTAATATTGTATGTTCCTACATTAACAGGCTTGTCGGTTGTCCAAGAATCACCGCCATCATTTGAGTAATAAACTATCACATCGCCAACACCTTCGGCATCTGTTGAGAATTTTGCCTCTTTTTCTGTTCCGTCGTATGTCAAATTATCCGGAACAGTAAACGTGAAGTCTAATTCTGTTAATGAATTCTTTGGAGCAACTGAAATCACAATTTCTTGATCTTCGGAAGCTTGTAAGTTATTTGTTTCAGCAAAACGAACATAATATGTTCCCACTCCTACAAAAATTTCAGGATCAGTTACTGGAGTATATGTTGTTTCGCCAACCAAACGATATTCCATACCATCAGTCAAACCAGTAATCTTACCATCGATAGCAGTTTCTGAACTTGCAGGAAATCCTTCAACTTCTGGTTTGTCTTGGCTACCTTTAGCGATTGAGAAGTTCCAATCTGGATCTGTCAATTCAGCTGAATAATAATCATCATCTTCAGCAACAACAATCTTCACTTCATAATCACCTGCTTCAACTGGCTTTTCCGTTGTCCAAGTTTCGCCACCGTCGCTTGAGTACCAAATAACAACATCTCCTTCGCCATCAACAGTAACTTCTTTAGATTTTCCATCATAAACCAAATCTTCAATTGAAGGCAAAACAACTACGTAATCCTCTGTTGTATGAGTTTGTTTTGTTCCACTTTCAATTTCAACTGGAGTTTCTTCAGAAACCTTCAAGTTCTTAGTTTCGGCATAACGAACATAGTATGTACCAGTTTCGAATTCCATATCAGGATCGGCAACCGGAGTATATGTAGATTCACCTTCCTTACGAACTTCCATAGCCGTTGTCAAGCCTTTAATTTTACCATCGGCAACATCTTCTTTTGATGTTGGAATTCCAGACACTTCAGGAACTTCTTGAGAGCCTTTGCTAATCACAAATGTCCAATCATCACTTGTTAATGTAATTGCTTCGTATTCAGCACTTTCGGCAATTTCAACTTTTACGATGTAATCACCTGCATCTATAGGTTTGTCTGTCGTCCATGTTTCTCCACCATCAGTAGAATAATAAATTGTCATTTCACCAACACCTTCCAAACCAGTTGTAATTTCGATTTCTTTTTCTTTTCCATCATAAACTAATTCAACAGGTTGATTGAACATGAAATCGCTTATATCCAATGTTTTCTTTGGTGTCGATGTGATAACAACTTCCGTTTCGTCTGAAGCATTCAAGTTTTTAGTTTCAGCGTAACGTACGTAATATGTGCCAACTGCAAAATTCATATCCACATCAATTACCGGAGTATATGTAGATTCTCCATCTTTGCGGATTTCCATTGTTGTTGCAAGTTCGTTCATTTTACCATCCTCTGCAACATTGGAGCTTGCAGGAACAGTTGTTATAAATGGTTTTTCTTGAGAACCTTTTTCAATTGTGAAGTTCCAACTTGGATCGGTCAATTCAGCAGAATTATAGTTATCATCTTCTGAAACAACAATCTTCACTTCGTAATAACCAGCATCAACTGGTTTGTCGGTTGTCCAAGTTTCACCGCCATCACCCGAATACCAAATTTCGATGTCGCCGTCGCCATCAACAGTTACTTCTTTAGTTTCGCCATCGTAAACCAAATCTTCTACTGCAGGAATTACAACCTCGTATTCTTCCGGCAAACGATTTTGTTTTTCAGCCTGATTAATTACAACTGACACGTCTTCCGAAGCATTCAAGTTGTCTGTTTCGACATAACGTACGTAATATGTTCCTGCTTCGAAATCTGCATCAGGATCAGTTACCTGAGAATATGTTGTCTCGCCTTCCTTGCGGATTTCCATTGCTGTTGTTAAACCTTCTATCTTACCGTCAGATGATGTTGGAGTTGAAGTTGGTTGACCTGCAACATCTGGTTTTTCTTGGGCTCCCTTCTCAATTGTAAAGTTCCAATCATCGTCAGCCAATGAAATACCATTATAAAATTCGTTTTCTTCAACTTCAATTTTGACAATATAGTCACCAGCTTCAACAGGTTTATCGGTCGTCCAGGTTTCGCCGCCGTCATTTGAATAGTAGATTGTGATGTCGCCAATATTTTCTTCATCTGTATATACCGATGCTTCTTTCTCTGTAGCGTCATAAGTCAAGTCTGATGGAGCCGAGAATTCGAAGTCGGCAACTACAGGATCTTGTTTTGGCGCTGATTCAATAACAACTGCTGTTTCTTCCGAAGCATATAAGTTGTCGGTTTCCGCATAACGGACGTAATATATTCCAGGTTCAAGAAGCATGTCTGGATTAGTTACTTTCGTATATTTAATATATTCTGATTCGCCATCCTTGCGGATTTCCATTGCCGTTGTCAAGCCGTCGATCTTACCATCAAGTGTAACCGGAGTTGATGTTGGTTTGCCGGTTACTACAGGAGCAGATTGCTCGCCTTTTTCTATTGTAAAATACCAACTTGGATCTGTCAATGTCACACCATTATATTTTTCAGTTTCCTCAACTTCTATCTTGACAATGTAGTCGCCTGCTTCTACAGGTTTCTCGGTCGTCCAGGTTGAACCACCTTCATTTGAATAGTAAACCATTATGTTACCCACACCTTCTTTATCGGTTGTGAATGTCGCTTCTTTTTCCGTGCCGTCATATGTCAAATCCGATGGCGCCGTGAATTCGAAGTCGGCTGTCGTCAAGTCTTCTTTTACGTTTGGTGTTATCACAACCTTCGTGTCTTCAGAAGCATACAAATTGTCCGTTTCTGCGTAACGGACATAGTACGTTCCGTTGGCAAAATCCTCGTTCTCATCGGTTACAGGAACGTACGTCGTTTCGCCTTCCTTCCTGATTTCCATCGTGGTCGCAAGGCCTATCATCTTGCCGTCCTCGGCTACCTCCGAACTTGTTGGCGTGCTGGTTATCACAGGTTTTTCCTGGGTGCCTTTCTCTATTGTCAAAGTCCAGCCTTCTATGTCGGTGGATGCATAATTAGGATTGGTTATTTCTAGCTTGACTTCATATTCGCCGGCATTTGTTGGACCTTCGGTGGTCCATTCGCCATCTACTTTGTAGTATACTTCGTAATCCGTGCCTTCTTCCAATTCCGGCTCGCTTGAGAAGCTGACTTCTTGTGGCTGGCCGTCGTAAACGGTATTTTCACCCGAAATTTCGAAATTAGACTCTGTTAATTTCTTTGGTTCGATTGACCACGGCTGGGATGGGACCGCAGGCAAAACATAATTGCCCTTGTCGGAGCCTTCAAGGGTAGCTGTCGCAGTATAGGTGCCTACCTCCGTCGCTTTGGCATTTTCTACCTTGACGTAGCACTTGTCGCCGGAAACGATGCCGGTCGCCTCTACCGTTACGTTCTTCTCCATGCCGTCGTATTCGAACTCGGTGGTTTCGCTCCATGCAAGCTCTATTTCCTTAGGCGATATCGTGAAGTATTCCGTTATCTCCTCGAAGTTGTACGGTGAGTCGGACTTCGGACGGATTGTTGCCGTTGCCTCGCCGGTGCTCGTGTTGTTCGAGTAGGTCACTTCGTAGGCTGATTCGGGGATTTCGTTGTCGTCTTTGTCCTTAACCACGAACTTAGGTTCCTGTGGCGAACCGTTGTATGTTATCACGTCTTCGGCAATCGTCGCTGTCACTTCGACTGGGTTCGTCTTTATCGTCAATGCGCCGTTCTTTATCTCGAACTTGACTGTTTCGTAGTTCGGAGAGGTCGCAGTGAACATGTCTTCTGTCATGTTGGTTGGGTACGTGCCGACCGAAGTTCCCTTCGCAAAGATTTCTTCCTGGGATGGAGATTCCGTGATTGTTATCGTTGCGTCGTATGGGTTATACGTGTAGCCCTTTACGCTCTGCTCTGCGCCCGTGTAGATCTTCGTCGCGCTCTTGCCTTGGACTTCTATCGTGTATAGAGGTGCCTTGGATATCGTCCATGACTGCGTGCTGTTTGACGGTAGCTTGTAGTTGTCCTTGTCTGCGCCGTCCAATGTTACCGTCGCCGTATGGTCGCCGGCGTTCACGCCCGTCACGTCCGTCACCTTCGTCGTGCACTTGTCGCTGGAGATGATGCCGCTCGCCTCTACGGTTACCGACTTCTCGGAGCCGTCGTATTCGAACTCGGTGGTTTCACTCCACTTCAACGCTATCTCCTTAGGGGATATCGTGAAATGTTCCACAAATTCTTTGAAATTATATTGAGAATTTTTTGTCGGTTTTATAATGACATCTGCTTCACCGACATTGACATTGTTATTGAAAACAATTTCATATTCACTTGGAGAGAGGACATTTCCGTCGCCGTCTGTCAGTATATAGCTTGGTTCTTGCTCTTCGCCGTTATAAATAATCTCGCCTTCTTCGATTGTTGCGGTTATTACATCAAGAGGTTTACGTGAAATTGTCAATGAACCATCAACAACTTTTATTGTAATATTAGAATAAATAGACGAAGATGCTGAGAAATCACTCTTTGTCAATCCCATATAATATGTACCCGTAGTAGTTCCTTTTGCAACAGCATCATCTTGTGCAGGACCATTAAATGTAATAGAAGCATCGTAAGAACTTACTGTATAACCACTTACATTTTGTTCTGAACCATTATATACTTTTGTTGCAGAATTTCCTGTTACCGTAATTACATATTCATCACCTGATATAAGAATTTCCCAAGCCAAACTTGTAGAACCTTTGATTATATAATTGTTTTTATCTGCTCCATCAAGCGATGCAGTGGCAATGTATTCACCAACAGCGGTATTGGTATTGTTACTCAACACAACTTTACAATCATCGCCACTCAATACATCTTCAAGCTCTGCTGTTACAGATTTTGCAGTTCCGTCATATTCAAATGAAGTAGTTTTGCTCCAAACAAGAGAAACTTCTTTTTGTTGAATTACCAATGTCCAACCTTCAATATCCTCATCAGAATAATTTGGATTGATAATCTCAATTTTCACTTCATATTCCCCAGCATTTGATGGAGCTTCTGTTGTCCATTCACCATCAATTTTATAGTACACTTCGTAATCTGTACCCTCAATCAACTCAGGATCGGACGTGAACGAAACATCTTGTGATTCGCCATTGTAAACAACTTCGTCGCCACTGATTGTGAAATTCGTTTTTTCAAGTTCCTTAGTTGTTATTTCCCAAGCCAAAGAGCTATTGTCGCTTGCCAATTTATAATTGCCCTTATCTTTACCGCTAAGACTTGCCGTAGCTTCGTATTCTTTGACTTCGGTTCCCTTATCACCTGAAAGAACAATAGAACATTCATCACCAGAAACAATACCAGCAACTGATTTAATACTTACCGATTTTTCTGTATTATCAAACTCAAATGGAGAATCAGAATTCCATTCCAAAGTCACTGTTTTTTGCTCAATCGTAAATGTTTCAACAATTGGTTCGAAATCGAAAGATGACCCTTCTTTTGGACTGATTGTAACTGTCACTTCACCAGCATCAGTCGTATTTTCAGAATATTCAACAATATATTCGTCTGGAGAAATTACTTGTTCGTTGCCATCAACTACAGTATATGTTGGTTTGTGTTCCGAACCATCATAAATAATTTCATCCTCATCAATAGTTGCAGTTACAACAATAGCTTTTGTGCTGATTGTTAGTTTACCATCTTTTACAACGATTTCAATATTTGTATAGTTAGATGAAGTTGCAGTGAAATCTTCAACTTTCAATCCCATATTGTATGAACCTACAGCTGAACCTGTTGCCTTAACAGAAGTTTGTTCTGGTCCATTTAATGTGATTGTTGCATCGTAATCACTTATTGTATAACCACTTATGCTTTGTTCTTCGCCAGTAAATGGAACTGTTGCCTTATTACCATTAACTGTAATAGTGTATTTTTCGTCGTAGGTAAGTACATTCAAAGCCCCATAAATCGAACTGATTTCGTAATTTAATGCCGATGTTCCTTCTTTCAATTCATAAGTAAATGTATTTTGACTTGAACCAGCATTTGTCTGAGTTCCAGTTACAGAATAGGTTGCACCTTCGCCGTCAACAAATTTGTCGTCGCCAACGAACACCGTACTATTTGTTAAAGCTGTTCCATCATACGTTTTTTCGCCGTTATCGGAAGTTAATGTAACTATACGTTTCGCAATTGCGAATTCTTTTGTCACATCGTCGAACGAATAACCACCTTTTGCTTTTATAGTGACAGTTGCCGTTCCTGCATTTTTATTATTGGCATAAGAAATTGTATAATCAACATCTTTTATCAAATCAACATCATTTACTTGGATAGAAGATGGAGCAGGAGTTTTTTCTGTACCATCGTATTTGTAACTTTCAAGTTCACCAATATTCCAAGTAATAACCGGAGCAGTTTCCGAAGAAACAATTGCCCAAGATAATTGTGTTCCGCTAGATGGTAATTTGTAATTTTCATTACTCAAGCCTATTGCAGTTGCAGTATAATTACCTACTGCAGTTTGTTCATTATCATAAACTTCCACTGAACATTCGTCTGTTCCAACCAAACTTTCCGCCTTAACCGAAACTGAAACACTATGTTTGCTACCGTCATAATCAAACTCAATTGTAGAACTCCAAACTAACTCAACTTCTTTTTGATTGATTGTGAAATCACCTTTTTCAACCTTTACATCATAGTTCGCATTTGCATCAAAAATAGCATTGATTACTTTTTCGTAACTGTCGGCAGCACTTACACTACTATTTGTACGTACATAACTGATTGTTCCAAGATCGCCGGCTTGTACCAAACCATCAACAGAACCTGTAAATGTAGGATCTGATTCTCCGTAAGTTTTATACGATGAATTTACAGTAATTACAACATTCTTAGCATTGATATCGGCTGTTGTTGAACCCGATTCACTTGCAAGTACATAGTTCGAAGCACCAGTTCCAGCTAATGTATATACAACATTTACAGTCTTTTCTGTGCCAACATTTGCATCAATAAATGAAGCAGAAGGCGTAACTGTAACTATTTCAGAACCTTGCCCAGAAACATTACCTGAAAATGTAACATCAGAAACAACAGCTGTTTTTGTTCCATCGTAATATTTGTCGGCCACCAAAACCTCTTCTACCGTAATTGTTGCCTTATTGATAATCAAACTTGCTGTACAAGTTGCATCTGTTTTATATTTTGAATTCGAAGCTTTTACATTGATTGTATATGTGCCTGCATTTGTTTGTTCAAGATCAGCCAAATCAGAAACCCATGTTTCTTTATCGAATGAATATTGATATTCCGTAGTACCTCCTATAGCCGTACAACTTGCTGTTTTTGTATTATGGTGTGCAATACCGTCATACGTATATGTATCGTCATCCAACGAAACAGTAAAGATACCTTCAGCAATTGACCAAGTTTGTTTTGCATTTGCAGGTAATTTGTAGTTAGAGCTACTTAATTCTATAGCCTCTGCAACATATTCACCAGCATCAGTTTTTGTATTGTTGTTATATTTCGTTACCGTAACGACATCCGACCCAACTGGATTTTGAACCGTTGCAGTAACAGTTTTAACCGTACCATCGTACGAGAACAATGCCGGACTTGGTTTCCAAGACAATTCAACTTCTTTAGCAGTAATATTGGCTATTGTTGTGCCAGAAGTAGCAGCTAGTTTATAATTCGGAATTCCAGTTCCTTCCAATGCATACGTTACATTAACCGTTTTGTCATTTTCGGCATTCGCATCCTCAAATGCAGCAGTTGTTGCAATCACATTGATTACCGAAGTCGATTCTTCATTCTGAACACCTTCAAAATCAATAGAGCTTATTGTTGCCAAAGTTAAACCATCATATTCTTTAGAACTTGCTATCGAGCCATTTACAGTAATTGTAGCTTTTTCAATTGTAAAATTGATACTCTTGTCTGCAAAAGTGTAGTTGCCGTTTGCTACATCGGAAACCTTCACTGTTGCCGTACCAGCGTTGATATTACTGAAATATTCAACTTTGTATTCAACAACATCAACTTCTGTTTCACCAACTTTTACGACAATCTTCGGCTCTTTTGACGTTCCATCGTATGTAAATGTTTCGTCGCCATCGATTGAAATTGCGTAAGCATCATCGTCGATAGTCTGAGAATTGATTGTCAATTTACCATCTACAATCGTAACCTTTATGTTTGAATAATTCGTTGAACTTACATCAAACATATCTGCCGTCAAGCCCATTGTATATAAACCAGCGTTCTTGCCTGATGCAATTGCAGATTTTCCGCTCTTCAACGCCACCGTGAAGCTTGCGTCGCCGTCATGCGTAAAGCCTTCGACTGACTGCGTGCTACCATTGAATATTTTTATATCATTGTTACCTGTGATGGTGATTTCTTTTTCAGTTTCCGATTTTTCAATTGACCATGATTGCGTTGCATTTAACGGCAATTTATAGTTGCTGTTATCCAATGTTAAAGCTGTCGCTATATATTTTCCAGCTTCTGTCTCGGTATTGCCGCTGTATGTTGCCACATTGACCGTTTCGGATCCTACCTTGTTCGTTACCACTGCTGTTACTGTCTTGACAGAACCATTGTATGTGAATGTTGTTGTTCCCCAACTCAAAATCACCTCTTTTGGTGTTATTGTACCAGTCGTTGTTCCGTTATTATTTGCAAGGACATAGTTCGAAGCTCCTGTTCCCGACAATGCGTATGTCACGCTTACTGTCTTTCCTGTTCCTACATTTGCATTGTCGAACGATGCCGTTGTTGCTACAACATTGATTACTGAAGTTGATTCTTCATTCTGAACGCCTTCAAAATCAATAGCACTTATTGTTGCCGAAGTTGAACCATCATATTCTTTGGAGCTTGCTGTTGAACCATTTACCGTAATTGTTGCGGGAGTGATTGTGAAAACTACGCTCTTTTCTTCAAAAGCATAATTGCCGTTTGCGGCATCGGTAACCGTGATGGTTGCTTCTCCGACATTTTTATTGTTTGAATATTCCACCTGATATTCCGTTGATGAAACCTCAACACCGTTGACCTTCACAACTACTGCCGGAACTTGTGCCAAACCGTTGTATTCATAGCTGTCTCCGCTGCTTAATGTCACTGTATATGCTTCGTCATCAACCTCTTTCGGTGTGATTGTCAATGTTCCGTCTTCTACCGTAACCTTTATATTTGAGTAGTTCGTCGAACTTACATTAAACATATCCGATGTTAAGCCCATTGTGTACGTGCCGGCGTTCGTGCCGGATGCTTCCGCTTTCTTGCCTTCCTTCAACGATACTGTGAAGCTTGCGTCGCCGTCGTGCGTGAAGCCCGTTACCGACTGAGGACTGCCTGTGTATGTTTTCTCGTCGCTGTTACCCGTGATTGTGATTTCCTTTTCGGTTACCGCATCAGGAGTGATTGTCAATGTTCCGTCTTCTACCGTAACCTTTATATTTGAGTAGTTCGTCGATGACACATTGAACATGTCGGCTGTCAAGCCCATTGCGTACGTGCCGGCGTTCGTGCCGGATGCTTCCGCTTTCTTGCCTTCCTTCAACGATACTGTGAAGCTTGCGTCGCCGTCGTGCGTGAAGCCCGTTACCGACTGTGAACTGCCACTGTATGTTTTTTCATCACTGTTTCCTGTTATGGTTACCGTAATTTCGTCTGTTATCGGTTTAATTGTGAACGTTCCTTTTGTTACCGACACGTTGTAATTCGTGTTGGTCGTGTAGCTTGCTGTCAAATCGTTGGTGTACGTACCTGCATTTTCATTTGTGCTGATACGTGAATACGAGATTGTGCCAAGATCGCTGTTGTTTATCAAACCTGATACAGAACCTGTGAATGTTGGGTTCGTGGCTCCATAGACCTTTTCTTTATCATCAACTGTGATTGTTACTTCTTTTGCTGTGATGTCGGCTTCTGTTGCCGTTGGAGCTCCTGTTGCTAACTGATAGTTGCTTGCCCCTGTTCCTGTCAATGTGTATGATGCTATATTGACGGTTTTGTCTTTACCTACATTTGCATCGGCAAACGAAGCTGTTGCTGTTACGTTGATTACGCTCGAGCCTTCGCTGTTTTGTACTCCACTGAAAACTACCGAGCCTATCGTCGCATCTGTAGTACCGTCATATTCCTTGTCTGACGCTGTTACCGATGTTACCGTGATTGGTGCTGAAGTTATGTCGGCTGTGATTGCTGTTGAAGTGCCAAGTACATAGTTACTTGCATCCGCACCGCTTAATGAATAGGTTACCGTAATAGTTTTGTTTGTTCCTACGCTTGCAGTAGCAAAGTTTGCCGAAGTTGCTGTTACTGTTACATCATCGCCAGTAAGGATTCCCCTTCCTGAAACGCTCGTTACCGTTGCTGTCGTTGTGCCATCGTATTCCTTATCAACTCCCGTTGCTGACGGGGTGATTTCTTTTGCAGTGATGTCGGCTGTGGTTGTTCCTGTTGTGCTTGACAATACATAGTTGTCTTTTCCTGTTCCTTCAAGAGTATAGGTTACTGTTACATCTTTGTCGTCACCTACTTTTACGTCCTCAAATTTGGCAACGGCCGTTACGTTTATTACGCTTGTGCCTTCGTTGTTCTGTACACCTGTAAATGATAGGGTTCCGTCTATTTCTGCGGCTGTCGTCGCATCGTATTCTTTATCTTTTACTGTCGGTGTTGTTACTGTGATTGGAGCCTTGCTTACTGTTATTTTTTTTGTTTCACCGAGAATTTCCACATAATTGTCTTTATCTGCACCAGACAATGTATAAACAATGTTTACTGTTTTGTCAGTACCCGCATTTGCGTCTACCAATGTACCAACTGCTGTTATCGTTACATCATCACCATCTACTATTCCATCTACTGATCCAAGTGTAGTTGTTGTTGCTGTTGTTCCATCGTAGTATTTATCCTCTACCGTAGAACCTCCTTTTATTAAAATATTTTTCGGTTCGATTTTCAACGTTCCGTCCTCAACCGTAACCTTTATATTTGAGTAGTTCGTCGATGACACATTGAACATGTCGGCTGTCAAGCCCATTGTGTATGAACCAGCATTTGTTCCCGATGCAACTGCCGACTTTCCGCTCTTCAATGCCACTGTGAAGCTTGCATCGCCGTCGTGAGTGAAGCCCGTAACTGACTGTGAACTGCCTGTGTATGTTTTCTCGTCGTTGTTACCTGTGATGGTGATTTCCTTCTCGGTCACGGCATCCGGTGTGATTGTCAACGTTCCGTCAACAACCGTAATCTTTATATTTGAGTAGTTCGTAGAGCTTACATTAAACATATCGGCAGTCAAGCCCATTGGGTATGTGCCAGCGTTCGTTCCAGATGCTTCAGCTTTCTCGCCACTCTTCAACGATACTGTGAAGTTTGCGTCGCCGTCATGCGTGAAGCCCGTAACTGACTGTGAACTGCCTGTGTATGTTTTCTCGTCGTTGTTACCCGTGATGGTGATTTCCTTCTCGGTCACGGCATCTGGTGCGATTGTCAACGTTCCGTCAACAACTGTAATCTTTATATTTGAGTAGTTCGTAGAACTTACATTGAACATATCGGCTTTTAGACCCATATTGTAAGTCCCCGCGTTCGTGCCTGTCGCAACGGCTTTTTTCCCCGATTTTAATGCAACAGTAAATTCTGGAGATGCATCATGAGTAAAACCAGATACACTTTGGGAAGAACCATTATATATTTTTGTTCCACTATTACCAGTAATAGTTACTATTTTTTCATCTGTTGTGTTCTTTGTGATAGACAAAGTACCTTTTTCTTGGGTTATTTCGTAATTGTCCGTATCGTCCCCTGTTATTGTAAAATTGTTTTCTGCAGAGCCTACATTTGTTATGCTTGTAAAATCAGAATAATACAATATATCATCTCCAACCAATGAACCTGTAGTTACTGATGCACTTTCTGCTTTTAACTCCGTTCCGTCATATTCTTTGCTACCAGATGCAGATGTTACAGTTATTGCTTTCTTATTGATTGTAATGTTAACTGTTTTAGTTGTTGTTGCATACGTTGTCAAATCATTTGGAGTAAACAATACAGTATATGTATGCATTCCTACAGAAGGAATATAATCATCTGAATAACCTACAATTGAGGCTGTACCTTGAACATTTGTTGACGAAAAAGAACTAGTCTTTGCTGAAAATGTATAGCATTCACTTATTTTTGTTCCATACTCTTGAGTAGAACCCGTAACAGTAAGAGTTGGTGTAGTTAAAGAACTTACAACATTAACTTTTACAGCCAAAGGCAATGTTGTTGTTTCCCCATTTGAAACGATTGCTATAGTCAAATTATATGTTGTTCCATTAGTTGTTGTTGTATTTGCATTATTTTTATTGGATTTAAAAATAATTTGAGTTCCCGATACCGTAAAATAATTTTTATCATTACCACTCGTAATTGTAACACTTGTTATTTCATCTCCATCTGGATCAGAAATTGTTACAGGCACATTATTATTTGTAGACGTACTGCTTGTTGTCCTTTTAACTGTTATTGTAACAGAGGAAGGCGAAAGTTCAGGAAGATTGTTTCCTAAAACCGTAACCGTAACTGGTTGTACAGTAGTATTTATTCCATCATTCAGTGTTAATGAAATATTAAAAGGAGTATCTTCGGTTTTATTACTACCTATATAATATAGACTTCCATCTTTTATTTTAAAATTAGTGACATCATTTACCGAAATAGTCAACGCATCATCTTCAGGGTCGGAGAATGAAATTGGGACCAATGTTTCTGTACCTGAACGTTTTATTGTTATTGCAGTCGGCGAAACACTTGGAGCTTTGTTTACAAGAATCGAAACATTGATATTGTCTGTTTCGAGAGCAATTCCGTCGGTAAATACAACAGATAACGTATATACTTGTGGCTCATCAAGCACACCGCCTATATAAAAAATTGTACCGTCAACTAGCGAGAATTTGTCGACATCATCTCCGTTTATTGCAGTTATAGAAACTGTTTCGTTTTCCTTATCCTCAAATGTCAAAGGGACTTCCACATCCGATGCAACGCCGGTGATTTCAACATATTTTGTTGTTAAAATAGGAGCCTGATTTTTCCCTAACACAACAACAACATCGTAACTTACAGAAATAAGACCATCACTTAGCGTAACTGTTATATTGTTATTTGCATCATCACGAGACAAGTTTTCGTCTCCAATATAGAAAATCTTATTTGTCTTTATTTTAAAATTCGATGCATCAGTTCCCGATATATTTGTAATTGAGACAATATCTCCATCTTTATCTTCGATAACGAAAGGAACCAAAGTTTCATCTCCTGTTTTAGCAATAGTAATAACCGATGGAGAAATAACAGGTTCTTGGTTATCGAACACATTTACAACCATATCACGAGTTACTTCACCATAACCATCATTCAATGTTAAAGTTATATTGTATGTAGTTTTTCCATGAGTCAAAGCTCCTATATAATACACCTTATTGTCAATTACTGTAAATTTATCGGAATCTGTTCCGCTTACAGCAACAGTAATAGGATCATTTTCAGCATCACGGAAAACATAAGGTACTAATGTCTGAGCAGAAACAGCAGTAACATCGATTGGAGAAGACGAAACTGTAGGTGCGTTATTTTTCTTTACTGTAACTGCAATATCGTAAGTAGCAGTTTTTGCATTGTCACCATCATCGGTTAACGTTAATGTAATATTATACACTGCATCTTCACGAGTAACCGTACCATTATAATATACGGTAGTTCCTGTGAATTCAAAATTTTCAGCATCGTCGCCCGTGAGACTTGAAATAATAATTGTATTATTTTCAATATCGGAGAACGTTAATGGCAACGCAGTTTTTGCAGATTTGTGTTCGATTGTAACAGCTAATGGCGAAACTTCAGGAGGGAAGTTGTATGCAATACCTATATATATGGTCGCAGTATCGCGTCCGGGAGCAATTTCCTTATCTCTGAATTCCACTGGAGTTGCAGCAGCCGTATATTGGTCACTTACATAGTATGTTACTGCAGGGACTGGACCAACAAACGCTCCAACCGAAGTGAATGTGAACGAACCATCTTGGTTCAATCGAACTGTACCAACATTGGAAATTGTAACCGAAGAACCAGGAGTATAATTTGTTCCAACACCTTCGACATCGAATTTTTCAACAATAAGAATATCGCTAATCACTTGTGGATCGCTGTCCAAATCATTATCAGGATCATTATCATTGTCGAATACATTTCCCGTAATTTGAACTTTTGCTTCACCCGAAACATTATCGTCGGAACAAATTGGATTCGAGTTCAAGAAGAAAATTACTGGATTAGCGGTTGTAAGGTTATTATTATCGTAAGTATCGTACTCACCATCTTTATCGCCACTTTGTGTTCTTTGTGGAATTAATGGCATACCATCATTATTAAGATTGGCAGCATCAATTTCGAAATAGTCACCAGGACGCATAATAAAGCCAACTGGCTCAACCAAAGAGTGAGCCATTTTTGCACCGGCATAACCAGTCACCTTAATAGTTGCTTTTTTACCATTTTTAAGATTGATGAAACCCAAACCGAATTCTTCACCCGAAGGTTGTTGAACAACAATACAGTCAGGGTCATCGGAAGAAACAAGAGAAACTTCTGTAGTGTAGAACCCACCATCAGGGAACCATACACCAACCGAAGCACTATCGGCATCAGCCTCGGTAGATACCATCACACCTTCGCTCTGTAACTCAATCATATCGTGGTGTACGTTTTCAACCTCCAAGGTATAAGTAAGTAGTTCGCCTATGCGAGCTTCTGTTTTGTTACATGTAATACTTGTTGCTTTTAAATCTATAAAGTTAGAACGAACAACAGCGTTTTGCGAACTTGCTGTGGCTCCCTGTGCAAATGTCCATGTATCTATAATAGCATAATCACCGCGAGAAGTTTTTTTACCAGACACATCTGATGTGGAAGTATATGAAAAATTATGATTTGGACTTGTTACACCACTTTCACCACTAGCTATTTCACTATCGCCAGTTGTTTTAGATGTTTGCACATTTGAATCATTCCAATAAATAATATTTCGTGCAACCTCGTTCCAATTGGCATTCAATTGATTTAAGACAAGACCATGTTTGTTGTTGTCCAAATCAACAAAGGGAAAATGTATTTCGGCAGATTTCAATTTTCCGGCAAGAGATATCATGGCATTTTCAACCAAATTTCCATCACCATCTTTTCCGTCCCAATCTATAGTATTTGCACCTTCAATACACGTACCTTCCAATATTCTAGGAGTATAATCCTCACCAAAATCCATTTCAATCATAAAATCACCTGCACAATTGGCATCGAAATATATTTCAACACCTTCGGGACCCAACACGCAGGCCAAATGGCTTTCTTTACCTGCGATACACAAATTCGACAAAACAGGAGCATTCTTTGCGTTTTCTTTTGATATCAACCACGTAGTTACAACTTGATCATCGTACACGCAAGGCGCAAATTCCGGCATATCGGCAGCAGGTTTCGTGAAAAATAATTTGTGCGTCACATCTTCATAATAATCCACCAAATTGCCATCGGCATCTGTCTTTTTAACAACATTGTCAGGCACACGAGGATCGTAAATTGGAATTGTTCCAGCTTTTGCTAAACCCGAACCTGTATCCCATACTACACTATTGTACGAAGGTTTTCCGCCTTTAGCATATTTTATGGATGTTGAAGATTGTATAAAGTCTCCATACCCTGTTTGAATTCCCTTGTTGTTCGCAAAGAAAGTTCCCAAACATGGATTTTGTCCATTTGCATCAACATAATACAAATACCCAGTATTGGTAAGCACATAAAAACCCGAATACCATTCTTCGGCATAACCTTTTTGCGTAGCAGATGTAAAATATATATTCAATACATTTGTGTAAACACGACCAGGGATAAACGCATCTCCTGTCTCATTTAGCACCGAAATATCGAACGCATTCATAAGGCAAGATGACCCATCGACCCAATCATCAACAGTTGCTGTTTTTGTGTCGTCATAGTTATAGTTAGCATTTCCATTAAACTCAATTTCCCAGACACCTGTTTGTCCTGCTCCAACCGTAATGACACAAGATTGATATCCATTTGAAGGCTGTCCATTTGGCAATTTTGGGCCCGCAAGTTCCGCTTTTCTATTGGCAATCAATCCAATGTTGCCATTTCTTGTAAACGTGCCACTCGTAACCCCATCGGGTGCTTTATAAGTAATTTTAGAATTAGCATTATGTTTAGTAGAAAACAAACTCGAAGCCACATAAATTTTCTCACCTTCTTTGGCATACACCTTCATTGTCGCATTTGTAGGAAATGGACAACCACTAATAGCATCAATCTTTTCATATGCTACTATAGGTGCACGATATTTAGTTATATCAGTTTTTGTTATTCCATGCAATGTATAATAATCAGCTGGATACATATCGCGCGAACCATCGGCAAATACTCTTAAAGAACAAGCGAATAAAATAGCAACAACTGCCAGTTTTTTCACTAAAGAAGATAAATGTTCCCTCATAATATCTAATCTTTTAGTTTGATACCTCACTATAATATTGTAAGACACACACTAAGACAATTTTGTTACAAAAAACTCCAAAATCTTTCTTTTTAGGTGATTTTTGTAACATTCTCGTTCTCTACGCCTTACGCACTATTTTTTTCAAATTAGTAAAAGTAAAATTATGTATTTTTCAACAATAACGAGTTAATTTTGTTCAAAATTTTCGGGTTTATTAACAAAATATCGACAAAAAGATTTGGAATGCGAATTTCACGTAAAAAAGCTTACCCGATTTTAGAAATTAGAAACGCGACAGTTCTATGTTTAAACGTGTTTTTTAATTGGCACTTGACCGTTTTCATTTATCAATTTTCTGAAAGTAGACAACTGACAACTGATAACTTTTAATATCTTTGTGATGCTTTTTCAAAAAGCGGTTTTAAACTTAACATTATGTACAGAACACACACGTGCGGAGAATTACGAATCTCCGATGTTTCAAAAACTGTTACCCTTGCTGGTTGGGTACAAAAAACCCGTGAATTGGGTGGAATGACTTTCGTTGACTTGCGTGACCGTTATGGTATCACTCAGTTGGTTTTTGACGAAAATCAAAATGCGGAAGTTTGTCAAGAAGCAAAAAAACTCGGACGAGAATATGTTATTCAAATAGAAGGAACTGTTGTTGAACGTTCAAGCAAGAATCCAAAAATGGATACTGGCGATGTTGAAATTATCGTGAATAAACTTACGATTTTGAATTCATCGGAAATTCCTCCATTCACAATTCAAGATGATACAGATGGCGGCGACGATCTTCGTATGAAGTATCGTTACTTGGATTTACGTCGTGCTGCTGTCCGCAAGAACTTGGAACTTCGCCACAAAATGGCTTTCGAAGTTCGTAGTTATCTTGACAAGCAAGGTTTTCTGGAAGTTGAAACTCCAGTATTGATTGGTTCAACTCCAGAAGGTGCCCGCGATTTCGTTGTACCTTCTCGTATGAATCCTGGTCAATTCTACGCTTTGCCTCAAAGTCCACAAACATTGAAACAATTGCTTATGGTTGCAGGTTTCGACCGCTATTTCCAAATTGTGAAATGTTTCCGCGACGAAGACCTTCGTGCCGACCGTCAACCAGAATTTACCCAAATTGACTGCGAGATGAGTTTTGTGGAACAAGAAGACATTATCACTTTGTTCGAAGGAATGGCAAAACACTTATTCAAGACAATCCGTAACATAGACATAAAAGAAGCTTTCCCACGTATGACTTGGCACGATGCAATGAAATACTACGGAAGTGACAAGCCAGATCTTCGTTTCGATATGAAGTTCGTAGAACTTATGGATATTTTGAAAGGATACGGTTTTGGCGTGTTCGACAATGCCGAATACATTGGTGGTATTTGTGCAAAAGGTGCTGCAACATACACGCGTAAACAATTAGACCAATTGACAGAATTCGTAAAACGCCCTCAAATTGGTGCAAAAGGTATGGTTTATGCTCGTGTGGAAGCAGACGGAACGGTAAAATCGAGTGTGGACAAATTCTACTCACAAGATGTTCTTCAAAAAATGAAGGAAGCATTTGGAGCTGAAGCAGGAGATTTGATTTTGATTTTGAGTGGCGACGACACAATGAAGACACGCAAACAATTGTGTGAACTTCGTCTTGAAGTTGCAAACCAACTTGGTCTCCGCGACAAAGACAAATTCGCTTGTTTGTGGGTTGTTGACTTCCCAATGTACGAATGGAGCGAAGAAGAAGGCCGTTTGATGGCAATGCACCATCCATTTACAAGTCCGAAACCAGAAGATGTTCCATTGCTTGATACTGACCCTGCATCGGTTCGTGCAAATGCATACGATATGGTAATCAATGGCGTTGAAGTTGGTGGTGGTTCAATTCGTATCCACGATAGTCAATTACAGGCAAAAATCTTCAAGATTTTAGGTTTCACTCCAGAAAAAGCACAAGAACAATTTGGCTTCTTGATGAACGCATTCAAATACGGAGCACCACCTCACGGAGGTTTGGCATACGGTCTTGACCGTTGGGTAAGCTTGTTTGCTGGATTGGACAGCATTCGTGACTGTATTGCGTTCCCTAAAAACAATTCAGGACGCGATGTTATGCTTGATGCGCCAGGAAACCTTGACCAAAAACAATTGGATGAATTATTCTTGGATATTAAACCGATAGAATAGACTTTGGGATTGTCAAAATAACATTAGAGGGAAGGTTGCCAAAGCGACTTTCCCTTTTTTGTTAATTGTAAATTCTTTATGCCATAGGCATATACTGTGGAAGAGTTATTTGTTGCAATAACCCATTGACAATTCGGTTAATTTCCTGCAAGTTCGTAGCTCGTGTTTCTACCAATGTCTTCTGTTTTTACCAAAATACCTTTTGCTACGAGGTCTTGAATGTCACGTAATGATGTTGCCGTGGATGTCTTGTTAATTTTAGCCCATTTGCTTGTGTTCAATTTGCCTTCGAAACCATCCCAAAGCATGTTGATTATTTTTATTTGTCTCTCGTTTAAAACTGTGGTTTGATGACTTTGCCAGAATATTGACTTTTGCACTATTCGTTCAGTACATGTTTTTGCTGTGTCGATAGCATCTTCTAAAGTCTGCAAAAACCATGTGAGCCAAAGCGTTATATCCAAACCATGTTTGCCTGTGTATTCCAATATTTCGTAATATTCTTTTTTGTGTCGAAGAATGGCTGCCGACATACTATAAAAACGTTGTGCTTGTTTGTCGGTACGAGCAAGCAACATATCCGTTATTGTTCGTGTCATTCTGCCATTACCATCATCAAATGGGTGTATATTTATAAACCATACATGTGCTACTCCTGCTTTCAGGAATGAGTCTGTGGAATTGTCGTTGTTGAGCCAAGTAAGGAATCTTTCCATCTCAAAACCAACATCTGATGATTTTGGAGCTTCGTAATGAGTTTTTTCTTTTCCTACAGCTCCACTTACAACTTGCATTGGTTCTTCGCCAGTTCTATATCCGCCGACAGTGATTGGTACCATGCCACTGCGTCCTGTTGGGAATAGTGCGGCGTGCCAGTTAAATAAACGCTCCTCGGTAAGAGGTTCGTTGGGTTTCTGCACTGCGTCCATAAGGACTTGCACTACGCCTTCTGAATAATGGTCTGGTTCTGGTAGTCCCCCTGTGTCCAATCCTAAATGCTTTGCAACTGACGAACGTACCCGTTCCGCGTTGAGCATCAATCCTTCAATTTCGGCGTTACGTAAAACCTCTTCTGTCATAGATTCCAGCGACGATGCAGCCCTTGAGTCAAAACCCAAACCACTCATTTGTCCAATCAGTTGCCCGTGTTTTTCGTGTACTCTTGCTAATAGTTTTATCAAACTACTGTCATTCCAACAGAAATTTGGCCACTCTTGGTATTCCCATATCCATATCGGTTGTTTCATATTTTTATCTTTCAAAAAATGATACGTATAACTATGTTTTTTACTGCAAAAATACGGTTGATATTCGTTTTTACAACTTTTGAAGTGAATAATCTCGTTTTTTACTTCATTTTTTGAAACGAATATTATTTTTACTCCAGAAAAGGAACAAGAACAATTTGGTTTCTTGATGAATGCATTCAAATATGGAGCACCACCTCACGGAGGTTTGGCTTACGGACTTGACCGTTGGGTAAGTTTGTTTGCAGGATTGGACAGCATTCGTGACTGTATTGCATTCCCTAAAAACAATTCAGGACGTGATGTTATGCTTGACGCTCCAGGAAATTTGGATCAAAAACAGTTAGATGAATTGTTTTTGGACATAAAACCGATAGAATAATCGAAAAAACGCGACAAATCGTGTCTTTGATATTTCACAAACCGACTACAAGAATTTGTAGTCGGTTTTGTTTTATAGCATCAACATTGCTGAAGGCGAAATATGTAAAAATTCACATAATTTTCCTGCCACACGTAGTGATGGTTCTGCTTTTCCTGTAACAAATTCACTGATTCTCGATGGACTAATTCCAATTTTTGAGGCGAGTTCTTTTTGCGAAATTCCCATCTCTTCAATCCCGTCACTTATTAATTCGGCAACAGTTGGCTTTTCTATAGGGAAATGCTCTTTTTCATATTCTATAACCACATCGGAAACCATTGAAAGTTCAACA
Organism: Bacteroidales bacterium; assembly: GCA_045600045.1. Lineage (GTDB taxonomy): Bacteria > Bacteroidota > Bacteroidia > Bacteroidales > UBA1715 > UBA1715. The sequence goes on along the minus strand of JAZRXD010000021.1, from coordinate 5,783 downwards.
GCAATAGGATTGGTTTTTGACATAGAATCATCAACAAGAGGAAGTAACTCTTCAACTCGATTGCAAGCAAATTCATATTGTTCTTTTGTTATTTTTCCCATAGCCCTCAAATTTAAATTGTTGCACAATCTATTTTATCATATTCTTCATGCGTTCCAACAAATCGAATGAAAATATATCCCATTGCAAACTTAACAACAACCACTAATCTATACTTATTCCCATGAATATTAAACACATAGTGTTGATTCCCTACATAATCTGTGGCAGGAAAATTATCTCGGATATCGGAAAAATTATTCCAATCCGCTTTTTCTGCTATTTCATACCATCTCTCCAATTGCACTTTTGCATCTTCTCTTCCTTTTGTTTCATAAAATTCTTTCAGTTTTCGGTGCGAAACAATTCTCATAATTTGTTTTGTTTATGCAAATGTAGTTGATAAATTTGAAATACGAAATTATTACAACGAAATATTTTGAAATTCGGTTTTTAAACCAATAATCAAAGGCAAACTCTTGAGGGATCTGTAACAATTACATGAAGAGTTCGGATAAAATCCAAAGAAACGATTTGTTTTACAATTTTTTTGCGACTTTTAGGCCGTCACGTTTACCAACCACAAAGGCTACAGGTGTATTATTTCCTTGAACAAGATTGTCTAAATAAAGTGGTTGTCCAATTAAAAATGACGAACATTCAAATGTGTTGCCAATTTGCAGTTTAGAATGCTCTGCTTCTGTGACGATAAATGTATTGTTCCCTTCATATTTAAGTACGCAGCGACGATTTGGCAACCATTGAATTTCAATTAAGTCATCTTTAATCAAAGACGAAGTCGCTATTGTTGGAGCAATAATCACGTCACTTTGAGATTCGGCACTTTCGTCCAAATGTTTACGAAATCCGTCCCAATCGTGAAATCCCAAAAACTCACTCAAAAGATTAAGAGTTGACAATCGTGTGGTGTCGGCGCCTTCGATATAGCCCCACATACGTTTCAATGTAGTTGGACTAATATTTTGGTGCATTCGTTCCCAAATGATGCCTGTACAGAACACAAAATCAGCTGGCGTTTTTAATTTTTTGCCAATAGCTTCTTCTATTGCTGTTCGCAATTCAAAAACTTCCGATGAATTTTTGTACGTCATATCTTTTTTTGCAAACAAACGCAATTTACGAATTAAAAACAAAATCCTTGTTGGTCCTTTATATGTATTGAAAAATTTAATTTTCAACTCAAAATTATCGTCATAGTTCTTATTATAGATATTCCTTAGAAATTTCTATCTTCGCACTATGAATATTGAAACCGACATAGATTCATCAGGAATTTTTGAGGACAATTTTTCGTCAAAAAACGAACAGTCTTTTTGCAATTATGTGGAATTGCATTCCTCTGGCTACAATTGTCTGTATAAAGCTCTGCGCTATGGCAAATGGTACTTTCTAAAAGGTTTAAAATCGGAATATGCGGGGCAGTCGCAATTTCAAGACTTGTTACGCAAAGAATTTGATTTAACCGTCCAACTTGACCACCAGAATATTGTACGGACCATTTCGTTTGAAAACGACCCAGTTGTTGGTTGGTGCATAGTACTTGAATATATTGATGGTCAAACGCTTGCCAAATATTCGTCACAAAAGGATTTTACGTCAAATTACGAAAAAATCATTGCCGAAATTCTTCAGTCTCTTAATTACATTCACGCAAAACAAATAATTCATCGTGACTTAAAACCAGAAAATATTCTTGTAACTACAAATGGTACGAATGTAAAAATCATTGATTTTGGTCTTGCCGATGCCGATTATTACTCAAATTTAAAACTGCCATCTGGCACGCGGAAATACATTGCTCCAGAGCAAATTTCTAATCCAAAAAGTGTTGACAATAGGGCAGATATTTATTCTTTCGGTATAATTCTTCTTGATTTGCCTTTGCCGCATTATTATAAACGAATTGCAAAGAAATGTGCGAACAAAGACAAAGAGAAAAGATACAAGGATACGGTAGAAATTGAAACGGCAATTAAAGTTTCTAAAACAGCAAAAATTGTTATACCAATTGTCGTTTTATGTTTGCTGGTAATTTCAGTTCTACTGTTTCGTACAACAAATTCAAACGAAGAGATAACAATTCAGCCTACTGACAGCGTTGAACAAGTAAAACAAGAAAACGACACAAATAGTTTTTCTCTACAAAACGTTGATACTATTTATGTAGAAACTCAATCAAAAGCGACTCAAAAATCCGAATCTACTTTTGCTAAACCCACAACGGACAAGCCGAAGTTTGATTTGCAAAAAGTTCTTGAGCAAATTGATGATTTTTACAAACCTTTTCATGATAGTCTTGAGCAACATCAATATCAGTGGTTGGAAGATGCAACTAAGGCTTTAGTAAGATATGAAACAGATTTTCTACCTACAATATGGTTGCCCTTAAAAGACTCTGGTGTTTTTGCCACTGAGCAGGAAGAATACGATGCGTGGCAAAAATTAGTTCCTCATTTGACGGAAATTAGCGAGCAAGAGGCGAATTATTTTCGGGAATTACCAATCTATCGAGAAGAAAAAAGAAAAATGGACAGAGAATTAGAAGACTCTTTATAAAAAACACTTGTCCATTGTGAAGGAACTGCAAATTTGTCACTCATCCCGAAAAATGTAGAAAAATGTATTGTGTTCATCCCGAAAAATGTATATTTGCTTTGATAATTCGTCCCGAAAAATGTTGCAGTAATGAATAGAGATATTTATAAACAGCTAATACAATGGAAGTTAAATGGTAGTAGGAAGCCATTAATTTTAAATGGTGCTCGTCAAATTGGGAAGACATACATTTTAAGAAAATTTGGAGAAGCCGAATTTGAAAAAATCGCTTTTTTTTCATTGGACAGAGATTTAAAGGTACGTTCGATATTTGAGAAAAGTACGGATATTCATTCTATAATACTGTCGCTTTCAGCATTGTCGGGCATAGATATAACTCCTAAAAATACTCTTATCGTTTTAGACGAAATACAAGATTGCCCAAAAGCATTAGAAACTTTAAAATTCTTTTGCGAAGATGCTCCTGAATATTTTGTGGCTGTCGCAGGTTCTTTGTTAGGAATATCTTTGCATAACAACATTTCATTTCCTGTAGGAAAAATTGATATGCTCAAAATGTATCCTATGAATTTCAATGAATTTTTGGAAGCAAATGGGAAAGTAAAGTTTGTTGAAATAATAAAACAAGAAAATTATGAAGTCTTAAGTTTAGTTTCTACGGAATTAATAGAGTTATTGCGACAATACTATTATGTAGGAGGAATGCCTGCCGCCGTAAAAGAATTTATTGAAACTAAGGAGTTGTCAAAAGTTCGTGCAATACAAAATCAAATATTATTTGACTATACAAAAGATTTTTCGAAACACGCCCCACAATCGCAAATACCCCGAATTAATATGGTATGGAACTCCATACCTTCACAACTGGCGAAAGAAAACAAAAAATTCATATACGGAGTGCTCAAACATGGAGCAAGAGCTACCGAATTTGAAATAGCCATTCAATGGCTTATTGATGCAGGCTTGGTGTACAAAGTGAATAGAGTTTCTGCCGTAAAATCTCCATTGAAATTTTACGAGGATATGTCATCCTTTAAACTTTTTTTGTTTGATGTTGGATTAATGGGGGCTATGGTTGATGTTTCTGCAGAAGCGATGCTTGTTGGAAATAGTGTTTTTTCCGAATTTAAGGGAATGTTTACAGAGTTATTTGTGTTTACTCAAATGATTTCGAATAATATCAATCCTTTTTATTATTCATCCGAAGACGCTCATTGTGAATTAGATTTTGTAATTCAAGGCAAATTAAATGTTTACCCGATAGAGGTGAAGGCTGAAGAAAATGTTCATGCAAAAGCATTGAAAGCATTCAAACAGAAAAATCCAGAACTTGATGCAATACGAATTTCCATGAAAAATATGATTAAGCAAGATTGGCTTGTAAATTTGCCACTTTATGCGTTTGTAGATTATTTGAAGAGGTTATAGTTTTTATTTTATTCCTTCGGTAAGTTTATAAAAAGGAATATTAAGTGCATTGGAAATACGTGCCATTGTACGAACTGTTAGGTTTGTGTTCCCCGATTCAATTCTACAAAGGTTTGATGGCTCTATTTCGCAACGCATAGCCAACTCGTGCTGTGAAATCTTTTGCTTTTCACGCGTTTGACGAATTCTCCGCCCAATAAGATTATTTATTTCCGCTTCCTGCAAAATTCCAATTTGTTTTTATAAAATAAATTCTTTATGTTTGTTCAATAGTTATCATATATGATAATTTTAATTTTTCTAAACCGCTGGTTTAGAGCGTTTTTTGAAAAATGATTGAAATTAAAAAGATGAATCTCTTATGAAAAAGGACCAATAAGGACTTTGGATTAGGAAAGATTATGATGGAGTTTTGTGGAGGGAAATGAAAATATAAGTTAAATTAAAAAACAAAAATTATGAAAAAATTATCACTATTGCTGATTGTGCTTTTTGCCGTAACATCGTGTTCGGAAGTTTCAAAAAAAGGATCACTCTTTAAACCATTGAAAGAATCGGCTCATGCAAATGGAAACTGCTTTGACTGTGGATTTTTTGAGATAACAACAAAAGGATCATGGAGTGTAAAGACAGATTGTGATTGGTTTAGGGTAGAACAGTGGACGAAAGATGATAGAGGTATTTGCCAGGTGATAGAAGATATTAAATCTGGTTATGGGGATGCGGAACTGCGTGTGGAATGTTTTGAAAATTATGATACAACAGAAAGGAGAGGACAATTTATTATTACTACAGAAAAAGGGGATTATACAATAGATGTTTTCCAAGAAGGTAATAAATATCCCTCTTTTCGTCTTGAAGATAAAGAACTTGTATTTCCTTTATCAGGAGGAACTAAAAAGATTAGATTCAGTACTTTTTTTGAGTGGAAATCTAATTCAAGTGATTGGGTAACTCTTAGCGGTGCTGGCACGAGTTGCTCTGGGACAAATTATGTTGGAATTTATCAACGTATGGGTTGTGCTCCAGTGCTCGAAGAACTTGAAATCCAAACTTTGGAAGTTAATGTTGAGAAATCATATTATCCCCGAAAAGGATTTGTGAAAATTTTTGCAGAAGGAAAAACATTTGAAGTGAAAATTGTGCAAAAATAATTAATCCAGAAGAAGCAAGCCATCCTTTTTTGTTCTACTACGTAATAAAATTGTACTTCTAATTTGAAACCATAGCGGTTTGATACTAATTTATTGATTATGAACAAATTAAAGTTATTAAAGGAAATTACAGGATTCATCGACAATGCACGATGGAAAGATAAAAGGAATTATTTTGAATTAAACTATGCGAATCCAATCGCTTCAACTAATGAATTAATTTTATCTCATTATATTACTTATATAACGGATAGACAAATGCCGTTTAAACGAATTTGGGACGTTGGGGGATTCGTATTTTCTAGTTTGGTAAATGCGTATGCGAAGGGAGAAAATATAGATAATTTACTCTCGGAATCTGCAAAATTTTCAAATATTAAAGATGGACAGTTATATTTTCGCAGTGATAAGCCTATGGATCAAGATAGCGAGAGTTATATGAAGGTTAAAGGTGATAATTCTAATAATGAAGTGAAATTCTGTTCTCGTTTTGTTACTACAGATTATCGATGTATCTATAACACTTTGTATATATTGAGTAAAATTGCTAATCGATCTATCATAGAATATATAAAAAAAATTATT
>JAZRXD010000020.1:0-57904 GCA_045600045.1 Bacteroidales bacterium | reverse complement strand
AATAAAAGCAGATTTTTACTCATTTTCTTAAAAATGCTGTAAATATATAAATTTCAATTTATTACAAGGTTTTTAGGTACTTTTTTGACCATTAGACCAAATTGAAAATTATTTGACAGAATTTGAATGATTCTTCAACTACTTATTCTCGCTTGTTTGGTTGTACACCATTCTATGTGAATATTCTTGCAGAAACGCTTTGAGTGTTTTTAATTGCTGATTTGTCGCAGTGGTTTCGATAATCGCATTGTCGCCAAGTTTAAAACAATTCGAAACATTTTCTCCATCAAAATCAATCACCGACAGTGAATCTATATAGGTATAGGTCCCCCCATTATAGTAAATCGCACGACTATTTTTGTTTGAATTAAATGCATTTTCACCAAAAGAAACAAAAGGCTTGCTATAACGTAGTTGGTACAAAATGCTTGGAAGTATATCCGTCTGCTGAACAATTCTATCATCTTTTGCCACAAAATCCTTTTCTCCCGGAGCATAAAAAACAATTGGAATTCTATGCCTGTCAACTGGCGAAACAAATTCAGCCGTCACATCCGATTCAAAAGAATACGGAACAGTATGATCGGCAACAAACACAAACAACGTGTTATTAAACCATTTGCTCTCTTTCGCTTCGTCGAAAAATATTTGCAACGAAAAATCTGCATATCGAAGAGCGTTCAATTCCGGACGTTTCTCTGAAAATAATTCGCGGTATTCTTCGGGAACAACATACGGATGATGCGACGAAATAGTGAATATCGTAGCCAAAAACGGTTGCTCGAAGTCATCTAATTGCTCTTTTGTGTATAACAAGAATTTGTCATCAAAAATCCCCCAATCACTATCGTAATTGCCATCCATAGAATTCACCTCGAGAAATTCGTTCATTCCGTAATACTCTTCAAAACCTATTGCTTCGCAATATTTATCAAAGCCCATAGAACCATTAAAAGCTCCGTGGAAAAAAGCAGTTTTGTATCCCTCTTCTTTCAACAAAATAGGTAAAGCATCAACTTTGTTCGCGGCATATTTCGAACCAATAATAGTTACATCGGTAAGTTGCGGAACCGACGACAAAATTGCAGGAACCGACTGGATAGATTTTGTGCCGTTAGCAAATGCGTTGGTAAACGCATATCCATTCTGAATAATGCTATCCAAAAATGGTGTATAACCTTTTTCTGTCGTATGCAACGCTCCTATACTTCGTTGAGAAAATCCTTCAAGAATAAAAATCATTACATTTTTTTTGGAAAATTCCTCAACAGAAAAATCAAACTGTTTTTTTGCGGAATATATTTTTTGCGATTCAATTTCGTCAAAATAATTTCGCAACACAATGCCCGATTTCCCCATTGTTCTAACAATTGTGAACGGCGTGTTTAATGTTATAGGCGCATATTTCGCTTCGGTAAAACGCATGGCATCAACCACACTAAACGATTTCACGCTAACACCGCGAAACAACAAATAACTTCCTGCAGAAAATAAAATGGCAATCAACGAACATTTTATTGCTGCAAAACGTTGGGGTTCAATCAATAGAGTTTTATAGCGCGGGAACCATATCTCCAACACGACATAAATTCCAATAAATACAAGCAAATGGTACCAATAGTCGCGAATATACTGAGGCAAAAGATTCACGGTATCTTCGGAAAACAACATGTTTTCCAAAAAATCCGAACCACTTCTCGCATTTTGAAAACTAAAATATCCCGTGTCGATAATGTTCAACAAAATTGCGAACATATTCACTAATATCACAATTTGACGAAAAACAGCTTGATAACGTTGATTTTCAACAAAATGGAAAGGGAAGAAATGAAAAATGTAGAAAATTACATTTGTGAAAAAGATGGCGGAAAAATCGAAACGTAATCCAGCAAAGAACGACCAAAACAATTCTTTTGCTTCAATAGGTTGAAAACATCCAAAATTGCATAACAAAAAATAAAGCCGGCAAAACGTGTAAATCACCATTAAAAACAGTAACCGTTTTGCAAGCAACACAATATTTGAAACAAAAATTTTCACGATGCAAAAGTATTGTTTTCGGAATGTTTAGCCTTGCTTTTGAAATATGAAAATTCAACTAATACATATATGAAAAACAAAACAATCATCAAGATTGCGAAAAACAATGGCAGAACAGATTCATTTTGTTTGCAAACGTACGACACCGGCAATGTCATTATTAAATAGCACAAAAACTTAATTGTTCTAATCACTATGATTTTAAACAAACTTGATTTGTCCTGCGTTTTCGTACAGACGGCAAAAGCTAATTCTCCAAAAATATTAATCAGTGCAAATGCCGAAATAATTACAGTTGCAACACCAAAAATCGTCCAATAAACTTCTTCGGGGAAACGACTTGCAATCAACAAAACGCTCGAAATCAGTACAATAAACAATGTGCAATGAAGCAATGCCCGACACAGAAAAAATTTCATTCCCTGAACTTTATAAAATCTTTAATTGCAAGATATGTTGCGGCAAACACAGCGAACAACGATAAAACCACCGTGAAAACCGGCTTCTCCATCGCAAAAACATCATCTAACTTTTGCCCGCCAAAAACTCCCGCAAGAATCACAGCAAGCATTTCAAAACCAATATTGGTGTATTTTATAAAATTATTGACGTTATTTTTTTTCAACTTGAGCGTCTTTTTCGCCATTCATTTTGCAAGTTCCAGTGAAAATAGCCCCCGGTTCGATTGCAAGTTTCGTTGTAATTATATCGCCTAAAAATTTAGCAGTGGAACGTAACGTCAACAAATCTTTTATTGAGAGTTTTCCATCAACTTTACCCTCAATGTCGCAATTTTGGCAAACAATTTCGCCCGTGATATTTCCCGTTTTACCAATAACAATCTTACCTTTTGCAGTTAAATTGCCTGACAAAACACCGTCAATTCTCATATCACTATCGCAAACAATATCTCCAGTGATTGTAGTTCCTGAGGTAATCAAATTTGTTGAAAATGCTCCGTTCTCTGTTTTAGCCATATCTTTACGTTTTTAATTCAAGTTTGCAAATATACATTTTTAATTGAGAATTAAAGGATTAGAAATGAGTTTTTGTTTACGTTATGTGTTCAAAAGTCTATCAAAAACAACTAATTCTATTATCTTTGCCACATGGAATAAGGAAACTCCTGATTCCTGGTTTTTAACGCTTATTTTTATGATTTACCTAACTCCGACACATTGGAAATCGTACCGATTGATTGATTCGGGAAATTTCGAAAAATTGGAACAATTCGGAACAGTTATTACACGTCGACCAGAACCACAAGCGGTTTGGGACAAATCTCTTCCGGAATCGGAATGGCAAAAACGTGCGACTATAGATTTTGTTGCTCGTTCAAGCAACAACGGAGATTGGATAAAACATAAAAACATTCCAGATACGTGGCAAATCAATTACGATTATTTGAATCTTACTTGTAATTTGAAGTTTACAGCATTCAAACATGTAGGAATTTTTCCTGAACAAGCTGTTAATTGGGATTATATTTCTTCAATCTGCAAAGCAAATAAAGGATTGAAAGTGTTGAATTTATTCGGCTACACAGGAATTGCATCGGTTGCGGCACGCTCTGCAGGCGCCGACGTGACTCATTTGGATTCGGTAAAACAAGTTGTATCGTGGACAAAACAAAACATGGAAAGTTCCGGACAAGACAATATCCGATGGATTGTTGAAGACGCACGAAAATTTGTGGCAAAAGAAATCAAACGCGGCAATACGTACAACGGAATCATTATGGATCCACCAGCTTTTGGACGCGGAGCAAACGGCGAAGATTGGAAACTCGAACGCGACTTGAACGCACTTTTAAAAGACGTGGAAAAAATTCTTGATAAAAATCGTTTCTTCTTTATATTGAATACCTATTCATTGGGATTTTCGGCATTTATTCTTGAAAATTTGGTGAACGAAATATTCAAAAACCACAAAACCGACAAAGAATTCGGCGAACTTTATTTGGAAGATGATTTCAAGAAAAAATTGCCGTTGGGCGTAATTGCACGGTTTACCAACATGTTGCAAGCACACGATTGATAAAAAAATCTATCGGGATTTTTAAAGTGTTAATAAATTGTGAAATGTTTGCTAATTGTAAAGTTTTTTCTATTTTTGCGTGCTAATTTTCTTGTATGAGTCGAACGAAGGATTTACATACGATTCCGTTGCAGACATTGAAAGAGGGAGTTTTCGACGGGAAACTGAAAATTGGCAAAGAGTTCATTGAAGCACAAGAAATGGAAGGGGTTTACGACGCAGACCTACACATCGCAGTTCATTTTGTGAAACAACAAAATCTGCACGCGCTTTCATTGCAAATGAAAGGAACCATATCGGTTGAATGCGACAGATGTTTAGATGTATTCGCACTACCAATTGAAATGAATCAAGAATTGATTGTGAAAGTTGGCGGAAAAGATGATGAACTTGCCGATGCGGAAAACGTGATAATTATTGCTCCTGATGAGACAGAAATAGGACTTTCGCCATTAATCTACGAAATGATAATGCTGTCTATTCCATTGAAAAAAGTGCATCCGAACGAAAAAGATTGCAATTCCGACATGATTTCTTATTTGAAACAGCCGAAAAGCAAGAAAAAAGAAGAAAAAACGGATCCAAGATGGGATTCATTAAAAGATATGTTTAAAAATTAAAATAATAATAAAATGGCACATCCTAAACGAAAAGTCTCTAAAACAAGAAGAGACAAAAGACGTACACATGACGTAGCAGTAGCTCCAACATTGAGCAAATGTCCTACAACAGGAACTGTACACCGTCGTCACACAGCTTACGAAGTAGAAGGTAATCTATATTACAACGGCAAATTGCTTGTGGAAAAACAACAAGCTGCCGAATAATCAAATTTCTTCTCTCTATCTATGAGAATTGGAATTGACGGAATGGGTGGCGATTTCGCTCCCGAAAATGTAGTCTTAGGTGTCATACAAGCAAGTAGCGCACTTCAAGATGGTAACACGATTGTCCTGTATGGTGACGTGGCAAAAATCAATTCTATACTCGAAAGAGAGAAATTTTCCGGTAATAACGTTGAAATAGTTGACGCACCTTCCATTATTGAAATGGGAGAACATCCGGCAAGAGCGTTCCAACAAAAACAAAATTCAAGTATTACCGTAGGTTTCAAACATTTATATGCCGGAAAAATTGATGCGTTTGCAAGTGCGGGTAGCACGGGAGCAATGATGGTTGGAGCAGTTTCGGTCATCAAAGTAATTCCGGGAATCATCCGTCCTTGCTTAACCACATCAATTCCAAAATTGACAAGCGATAAATACACCACATTACTTGACATTGGACTAAATTCCGACTGTCGCCCCGATGTGCTTTGTCAATATGGAATTTTGGGAAGCTTGTTCTCTAAATACTATCATTGCATCGAAAATCCTCGTGTCCATTTGTTGAACATTGGTTCCGAACCTAAAAAAGGCAATTTGTTAACACAAGCAGCCTATGAACTTATGAAAGATTGCGGCGAATTCAATTTCTGTGGAAATATCGAAGGAAACGAATTGTACGACGACAAATCCGATGTAATTGTAAGTGATGGTTTTACAGGAAACATCGTTTTGAAGCAAATCGAAGCAATGTACAAGGTTGCGAAAAAACTTAAAATCGACAATCAGTTCTTCGAATACTTCAACTACGAAAATCATGGCGGAACACCAGTTTTAGGTGTTGATGCACCTATCATTATTGGTCATGGTGCTTCGTCCGCAAAAGCAATCAAGAACATGGTTATTCAAACGGAAAAATTAGCCTCTTCCAATTTAACAGAAAAGATTAAAAAAGCTTTTCAATAAACACCAAAACATACAGCATATTACATACGCTGTTTCCAAAAATATTTTCGTAATTCTTTGTTAGGAATTTTCCACCCATCTTATTGTTTACAACAATTCGACTATGATTTTGTCTCTTGGCTTTATTATATGTGTTCTTTCGCCTTTTTTGAAAAAAAATCCGAAATGTTGCCTCGTTTTGAAAAAAAACCTATATTTGTAAGATGTAAATTTGTACGTAGTATAAAAATTTAGATTATGTTTTTAAAAATGTCAAAAAGGAAAATTTTAACTGTTTGTTTTGCTTTTCTTTTTTCTTGTATATCATTTGCAAATGAAGAGCCTTCCTCATCGGCAGAAACTCCAGAATTTAACATTAACGAAACTATATTTGGCCACATTGGCGACAACCATGATTGGCACATGTGGGATTGGAACGGACATCCGGTAGGTTTTTCTCTTCCTGTCATTTTGGTGAACACTAATCCTTTTTCTATAGATGTATTTATGTCAAGTGAATTTGAACACGGACATAAAACAGTAACAAAAGGCGACCACACATATAAAATGGTCCCACAAGAAATGGGTGGACAAAAGATTTTCTATGTTGATGAAAACGGCGAAGCTACAGAAAATGGACCGCTAGATTTCTCTATTACGAAAAACGTATTTACTCTTTTCTTAGTTGCAATCATTATGTTGATAATGTTTATTGGTTGCGCAAGAGCCTACAAACGTCGTCCTGGACAAGCTCCGAAAGGATTTCAAGCTTGGTTGGAGCCAGTTATCTTGTTCATCAAGGATGATGTTGTTGAACCAAACTTGGGAAAACATACTGAAAAATACCTTCCTTATTTATTGACAGTATTCTTCTTCATTTGGATTTCGAACATGATGGGATTGATTCCTTTCTTCCCAGGTGGAGCGAACTTAACTGGTAACATCGCCGTGACATGCGTTTTGGCTGTATTAACATTGTTAATCACAAACTTCAGCGGTAACAAAGAATATTGGAAAGATATTTTCGCAATGCCAGGTTTGCCTTGGCCATTACTTCCAATTATGGCAATAGTTGAAGTAATCGGTATCTTCACAAAACCATTTGCATTGATGATACGTTTGTTCGCAAATATTACTGCAGGTCACATTATTGTATTGAGTTTGACCTCGTTGATATTTATTTTCGGAACATTGGCAATCGCACCAGTTTCGGTGTTCTTTGTAATGTTTATGGATGTACTTGAATTATTCGTTGCTGCTTTGCAGGCATATATATTCACAATGTTATCGGCATTGTTTATCGGATTGGCTATGCCAGAAGGACACGAAGCAAAATAAAAAAGAAAGATTGTTTAACTTAAATAAATAAAATTATGGAAGCTATATCTTTAGCAGGAATTGGAGCCGGATTAGCAGCTATTGGTGCTGGTATCGGTATTGGTAAAATTGGTGGTTCAGCAATGGAAGCAATCGCTCGCCAACCAGAAGCTTACAGCAAGATTCAAACAGCTATGTTGATTGCTGCAGCTCTTGTAGAAGGTGTTGCATTGTTCGGCGTTGTTGTAGCATTGATCGCCTAACAAACAATGGCAGCTTTGGGAACGGTTGGTTTCTAAAGCTGCTTTTTAAACAGAATCAATAAAAAAGTATAATAATATGGATTTAGTAACTCCGGGTATAGGTTTAGTTTTTTGGACAACACTTACATTCTTACTAGTTGTTTTTCTATTGATTAAATTTGCGTGGAAACCAGTTCTTGGTATGATTAACGAACGCAACAAATCAATTGAAGATGCCTTGAAACTTGCCGAGACAACAAAAGCGGAAATGAAGATGCTTCAAGCAGACAATGAAAGAATTGTTGCAGAAGCTCGCCAAGAACGCGATACCTTGTTGAAGGAAGCTCGCGAAATGAGAGAGCAAATGATTGCTCAAGCTAAAGCAGAAGCTCAAGAAGAAGCAAACAAACTTATGGCTTCGGCTAAAGCTGCTATTGAAAGCGAGAAAAACCAGGCTATGCAAGAGTTGAAGAACCAAGTAGCTGCTCTTTCTTTCGAAATTGCAGAAAAGGTTATCGGAAAAGAATTGGAAAACAAGAAAGTTTCCGAAGACATCATTTCCGAATCACTCAATAAACTAAATTTAAATTAGTCGATTCAAATTTGTATCAATATGAATCAAAGTAAAATTTCGGTCCGTTACGCAAAAGCATTCTTTGAATTCGCTTCAGATAAAAGCATTTTGGAGAAAGCCATAGCCGACGTGAAAATGCTTACAAAAAGCTTGAACGAAATTCCTGAATTGGCAGAGGTTTTCCAAAACCCTATTGTTAAGCCAAGTCAGAAAAAAGCGTTCGTTTCGGCTTTATTGTCCGATAAAATCACAAAAGAAACATTAGCGTTTCTTGATATGGTTATTTCGAACAGCCGTGAGATGTTCATTCAGGATATTTTGCGAAACGTGTTGGATATTTATCGTAAGGAAAAAGGAATCACAGCAGTTACATTAACCTCGGCTATCCCTCTTTCAAAAGAACAAGAAGCTGCTGTAATTGACTTCGTTAAGAAAAAAGAAAATAAAGAAGTTGAATTACAGACAAAAGTTGATCCTTCCCTAATGGGTGGATTCATACTTCGTGTGGAAGACCAACAGTACGATGCAAGTATCAGCACAAGACTGAAACAGATTAAGAAAGAAATGATTGCAAATAATTAAGTGTAAAATATTTAACTATGGCAGATATAAAACCAGCAGAAGTTTCGGAAGTATTAAAAAAACAGCTTGAAGGCTACAAAACCGAAGCAGAACTTGAAGAAGTCGGCACAGTACTTTCAGTAGGTGATAGTATTGCCCGTATTCACGGTTTGACAAATGTACAAGCCAACGAAATGATTGAATTTGCCAATGGAACGAAAGGTATCGTTCTTAACCTTGAGGAAGACAACGTAGGAGCCGTGCTTCTTGGTAATTCCGATGGTATTAGCGAAGGCGACACTGTGAAGAGAACACAGAAAATCGCATCAATCATGGTTGGTGAAGGACTTCTTGGCCGTGTTGTAAACACCTTGGGTGAACCAATTGATGGTAAAGGAGAAATTTCAGGAGAATTGGTAGAAATGCCAATCGAACGTAAAGCTCCTGGTATTTTGTTCCGTCAACCAGTAAACGAACCATTACAGACAGGTATCAAACCTATCGACGCAATGATTCCAATCGGCCGCGGACAACGTGAGTTGATTATTGGTGACCGTCAAACAGGTAAGACAGCTATCGCAATCGATACTATCATCAACCAAAAAGAATTCTACGAAAAAGGACAACCAGTTTACTGTATTTACGTAGCAATCGGACAAAAAGGTTCTACCGTTGCAAGTATTGCAAAAACATTGGAAGAACATGGAGCAATGGCTTATACGACAATCGTATCGTCAACAGCTTCTGACCCAGCAGCTTTGCAATATTATGCACCATTTGCAGGTTGTGCCATCGGTGAATATTTCCGTGATACTGGCCGTCCAGCATTGATTGTTTACGATGATTTGTCAAAACAAGCAGTTTCTTATCGTGAAGTGTCTTTGCTTCTTCGTCGTCCACCAGGGCGTGAAGCTTATCCAGGTGATGTGTTCTATTTGCACTCTCGTTTGCTAGAACGTGCTGCAAAAATTATTGCAAACGACGAAGTTGCTAAGAATATGAACGACGTACCTGCATCATTGAAAGGTAAAATTAAAGGTGGCGGTTCTTTGACTGCATTACCTATCATCGAAACTCAAGAAGGTGACGTTTCTGCATACATTCCAACCAATGTGATTTCAATTACAGATGGTCAGATTTACCTTGAATCAAGTTTGTTCCACGCAGGTATTCGTCCTGCAATCAACGTAGGTATTTCGGTATCTCGTGTAGGTGGTAACGCTCAAATCAAGGCTATGAAGAAAGTTGCCGGAACATTGCGTGTGGATCAAGCTCAATTCCGTGAATTGGAGGCATTCTCTAAATTCGGTTCTGACTTGGATGCCGCTACAATGGCTGTTCTTAACAAAGGACGTAGAAACGTTCAGATTTTGAAACAAGGTCAGTACTCTCCTATGAAGGTTCAACACCAAGTTGCAATCATTTACTGCGGTACTCAAGGTTTACTTTCTGATGTTCCTATCGACAAAGTTCTTGAATTCGAAAAAGAATATTTGGAATATCTTGACTTGAAACATAAAGATACTCTTGATAAAATTGCCGGCGGAGCTATCGACGACGAAATTAAAGGCGTATTGGCAGCGGCAGCAAAAGAAGTTTCAGCAAAATACAAAAAATAGTAATCAGGTATCGGTTGTCAGTTGTGAAAACTTCTGACAACTGAAATCTGACAACTGAAAACAAAAAATTATGGCAGGAATAAAAGAAATACGCATTAGAATTGCTTCTGTAAGCAGCACGCAAAAAATCACCAGTGCTATGAAAATGGTATCTGCTGCTAAATTGCGCAAAGCACAGCAAGCAGTTGTACAAATGCGTCCATATTCCGAAAAATTGCAGGAAATTCTGCAGAATGTAAGCAGTGGTTTGGAATCGAGCGAAGGCAATGCCTACGCAACAGTCCGTCCAGAGAACAAAATTTTGATTGTCGCAGTGGCTTCTAATAGTGGCCTTTGCGGTGGTTTCAACTCTGGTATTGGGAAAACGGTTGCTGCACTTATTAAATCGGAATATGCAAGCCAATATGCTGCATCAAACGTTGATGTATATGCAATTGGCAAAAAAGTTTGCGATTCTTTAAAAAGTAAAGGGTTAGCACCTAAAAAATCGTTTTCAGAAATTTTCGACCACCTTACCTACGAGGAATCTGTGAAAATTTCGTCTGAAATTATGAACGATTTTGCTACCGGAGTTTACGACAAAGTTGTGATTGTGTACAACAAATTCAAAAATGCAGCTACACAAATCATTACAACTTCACAATATCTGCCAATTGTGCAAGACGAAACAACTTCTGCTAAAGCAAGTTTCAACTACGATTATATATTCGAACCAAACAAAGAATATATAGTTAACGAATTGATACCTAAATCGTTACGTACACAGTTCTTCAGCATTCTTCTTGATTCATTTGCTTCGGAACACGGAGCTAGAATGACAGCAATGCACAAAGCAACTGATAACGCAGGCGAATTATTGAAATCGTTAAGAATTGAATACAACAAAGCCCGCCAAGCAGCTATCACTAACGAATTGAATGAAATCGTAAGTGGTGCAAATGCATTGAAAGGATAATAACTTTGTGATTTTCAATCATATTTTAAAAGCAGTCGCGACAAAATCACGACTGCTTTTTTGTTTATATTTGCAACGCAAAATTCAAATCAATGGAACTAAAATTCTCTCAAAATCAAAAGATTCAAGTAGTTGTTCAGGACAAAAGAACAAATAAAATTCTTCAAGTCGGTTTTGCCGATGAAACAACATTCAATAAGATGAACGAAACAAAACAAGTTTATCTTTTGAAAAACAACAAACCTGAACTTTTGACAGGCGGAGAATATTTTAAACCTATCGCTGTTGACACAGTAATTCCTAACGAAGATGGGTCGGCAATCGTAGTACGTGCATTACCCGAAGGTTCGACAACAGGAGCAGATTCGTTTTTAGGAGAAAAAAACATTGAAGATTTAGCATTCCTTACGTATTTGCAAGACTTTATTGAAAAACGCAAAAAGGAAATGCCAGAAGGTTCTTACACAACGAAATTGTTCAGCAAAGGCATTAACAAAATCTCGCAAAAAGTAGGCGAAGAAGCCATCGAAACCATTATAGAAGCAACAAATGGAACAAAAGAACAGTTACTTTATGAAACTTCGGATTTAATCTATCATTTGATTGTTCTTTTAACTGAAAAAGGTCTTCGTATAGAAGATTTAGCACGCGAACTAAAAGCACGGCACAAAGAATAAAAACCATAATTAATACACTACATACGAAAGCCTAAAGACCATGAACGATATTCAATATCAAACAATTATAGAATTGTCGAATGTCGCGATTGGCTACCAAAACAAAACAAGTTCCATTCTCGTAAACGAGCATCTCAATCTACAAGTTTACAAAGGAGAATTGGTTTGCCTTTTAGGACCAAATGGCTGCGGAAAATCAACATTGATTCGCACTTTGGCAGGAATGCAACCAACATTGCAAGGCACAATTTCCATTGAAGACGAATCAATTTCCGCACTTACTCTTGACGCACTTGCTAAAAAGATGAGCGTTGTTTTGACCGACAGCGTAAACGTGCCAAACATGACTGTTTTCGACATTGTTTCTTTGGGAAGATTCCCTTACACAAATTGGTTTGGAACATTTACAGAAAACGATAAATCAATCATTTTAGATTCTTTGCAAAAAGCTGGCTTGCAAGATTTTACAGCTCGTAATTTCACAGAACTAAGCGATGGTGAAAAACAACGAACAATGATTGCCAAAGCATTAGCACAAGACACACCATTTATTTTACTTGATGAACCAACGGCACATTTGGATTTACCAAACCGTATAGAGGTAATGAAGTTGTTGAAAGAACTTGCCCATTCCACATCAAAATCCATTTTGCTTTCGACACACGAATTGGATTTGGCCTTGCAAGTTTCCGATAGAATTTGGTTGATGCAAAAAGAAAAACCAATGTTATGTGGAACGCCAGAAGATTTAGTGTTGAACGGATCGTTCGAACAAGCATTCAAAAAACAATCGTTTGATTTTGACATATCAAACGGTTTATTCAAAATAAATTACAACTATAGAAAACAAGTATCTATTTCAGGTGATGCAATAAAAACATTTTGGACAATCAGAGCTTTACATCGCCACGGGATAGCCGTATGCGACAATCAACAAGAAACACACATCATCATTTCCGAAAATGAATGGACAATAAAAAAGGCCGAAAAAGAATATAGCTGTAATTCCATCTTCGACCTTTTATGGAAATTGAGCACACTTGACTAAAACTGCTCTTTGTGGATTTTCTCTTTTTGAAGACGAGTTAAATCAAACGGTTTACGTTCTTCATCTTTGTAACCAATTGCTACAACCGAAGTGATTTCGAAATTTGCGGGGATATTCAACAACTTTTTGATGTTTTCCGAAGCAAAATTTCCAGCTTCATCTTTTCTTAAACGCATTTGAACCCAACAACTTCCTAATCCTAAATCTTCTGCCGCAAGTTGAAGATAAATAGATGCGATGGCTGTGTCTTCAACCCAAACGTCGCTTTTTTGAGTATCGGCTGCAACAACAACCGCCAAAGGAGCGTCTTTTAAAAAAGCACCGCCCATTTGCTTACACGTAGAAAGTTTTTCCAAAGTTTCTTTATTTTCTACAAAAATAAATTCCCACGGATTACTGCGCTTGCTTGAAGGAGACATCAACACAATTTCCTTTAATTTGTCCTGAATCTCTTGAGGGACAGCGTCAGATTTAAATTTTCTCGTACTTCTGCGAGTTTGAACTAATGAATAAAAATTTTCCATATTATTTCTTTTTCAATACACGATAAAACAAATACACCATGATTGCCGTAACCAATCCCTGAACAGAAACCATTATAACCAAAGCGGATGTTGTCATATCTTTATTTGTTTCAAATATATAAAAATGAATGGTTAGAATTGTACTATTTCGCGCTTTTTAGCAAAATGAACCAACAAACACAACGCTACAAAGAACAAAACCAAACCAATTCTACAAGCATCAATATAAAATACTCTATTTATAAACTTTGCCTTATACAAAGGTATTCCAAACGAAATCGTCTCATCAACCGAAACTAAAACCTCGGCATCTTTAGGCAATTCATATTTTTTGTCTTCAATAACGATGAAAGAATCGGTCACTTCTTTAACAACGCCTTCGTTTTCTGCATAAAATTCATCGGCAAACCAATCGCAATTCGGGCCAACATTTTGATGATTTAATTCAGCAATGATACTTGAATCATCCAACTCCCAACCATTAAAACTCAACAACGACCAATCATCATCCTTTGGTTTTATTAACGCAGCCAAAAAAATGATTATCAACATTGTAGGCGTAATGAAACGCAAAACAAATTTGAAGAATTTTGGCAATTTTATGTCGGCATGATCCATTATCAAATTCCAACCTTTATCCACACCCATAATCCACGAAAAAGCTATGGCTTCGAGCATTGCAAATACAAACAAAGAAATTGTTGCGCCCCAATAATCATATTCATCAAAAACACCTTCTCTAAAGAAAAATATGCATGGGAAAGACAACAAAAGCAAAATAACAAACAAAACATTGGATGCTTTTTTCTGCGACCAATCATAATTGTTTGACATAAATCCCACACATGGTTGTGCAATCGAAAGCGACGAAGTTATTGAAGCAAAAAACAACAATCCGAAGAATGCAAATCCCGCCAAAGCCGACAAAACTCCACCCCATTGTTCAAACAAATACGGCATTGTTCTGAAACCCAAACCAAAACCACCGATATGCGTCAACTCAACTACTTTGTCGATGCCGAAATAACCAATTGCAATTGGAATAATGATGGAACTTCCTAAAACAATTTCTGTAAATTCGTTTGTAAACGCAGTTGTAACGGAATTCAAAGCTATATCGTCATCTTTTTTCAAATACGAAGCATACGTTTGCAAAGCGCCCATTCCCAACGACAATGTGAAAAATACTTGTCCTGCAGCAGCAAGCCAAACTTTCGGATTTAACAATGAATCAAAGTCAGGAGTCCATAAGAAATTGAAAGCGATAGAACTGTCAAATATTGCTCCATCTTCGCCAGCACGCATTGTAAACGCTTTCACAACAAGAAATATCCCGAAAACAAGCAACAACGGCATTGTTATTTTTGCAACACGTTCAATTCCTTTGGAAATTCCGTTTCTCAAAATGTAAATATTCAAACACAAACAAATTAAGAACGAAATAAGCGTATCGTATGGTATGAACGATGTTGACGTTTTCCAATCCAAATACGTGTCGAAAAACGCCGAAATTTCGGTTTCCGACATTCCGTCAAATGTACCTACAACCGAATGAATCGCGTATGAAAGAATCCAACTTTCGATAAAACAATAATATGCACAAATAACAACGCTCGAAAACAAACTCATTGTTCCAGCATATTTCCAAAAACGATTTTTGTTCATTTGCTGCATAATCAACGGAGGCGTGTGGAAACCATACTGACCACCAAATTTGCCAGTTGACCATTCAATCATCGACAAAGGAATTCCCAGTAAAACAAACGAAACTAAATACGGAATGATGAAGGCACCACCACCATTTTGTACCGCCTGAATAGGGAAACGTAAAAAATTTCCAAGACCAACAGCACTACCTGCCATTGCCAAAATTAATCCCAAACGGGATCCCCAAGATTGCTCTGCTTGTGCCATAATAACTAAAAAACATACAAAACTATATAAATTTCTATTTGCAACAAAACGTAACATACTTGTTTTGAATGATTTGCAGAAGATTTAAAATATTTTTTGAAAAAAAATGGTTGGACATTATGTGCAATTCAAAAAAAGTGTACATTTGCAACGGAGAAGTGGCAGAGTGGTCGAATGCAACGGTCTTGAAAACCGTCGTACTGTCATGGTACCGGGGGTTCGAATCCCTCCTTCTCCGCATGACCACGGAAAGCTCGTAATATTTACGAGCTTTTTTTATTTCTATCCCCTTCTATTTCCTCCTACGAAAAACATACTGTCAATAAAATTGTGACCTATGCTTTTTTGATTCTATAACAAATTTCTTTTCCTTTGTATAAAATCTTGTTTCAATGGCTGAAATTGATTACAAAGCAGAAATTGCTCGTTTAAAGAAAGAAAAAAATGCAGTCATATTGGCGCATTATTATCAAGAGGACGACATTCAAGATATTGCCGATTTTCTTGGTGACAGTCTGAATCTAAGTCAAACCGCCGTTAATACAAATGCGGATATAATTGTGTTCTGCGGCGTACATTTTATGGCAGAAACGGCCAAAATTCTTTCTCCTCAAAAAAAGGTTTTGCTACCTGTTATGAATGCCGGTTGTTTGATGGCCGACACTATCACAAAAAAAGATTTACAAGATTATAAGACTAAAAATCCCGACACCAAAATCATTACTTACGTAAATACCAGTGCCGAGATAAAAGCTTTGAGCGATTGCATTTGCACCTCGACAAACGGATTGAAAATCATTGATTACTATTTAAATAAAGGAGAAAAAATACTATATACACCCGACCAAAATCTCGGGAAATACGCAATGAAACTCTCGGGGAAAAAATTCGAGGTTTGGAATGGTTGCTGTCCGATCCATCATTTATTAGATATAAATAAAGTGTTGGAACAAAAGAACCTACACCCAAATGCGCTGATAATTTCTCATCCCGAAGCACAATTGAATATTCTAGATATTTCTGATTACATAGGTTCCACGGCACAATTACTTTCGTTCGTAAAAAAATCAGAAGCAAAAGAATTTATTGTTTGTACAGAAAAAGGCGTTCTTCACGCAATGAAAAAACAAAATCCTGACAAACAATTTTTCATTGGCAGCCCAACGTTAAACTGCCACGATATGAAAAAAACTCGCCTTGAAGATGTTTATAATTGTTTGCTGAACGAAACCAATGAAATTTTTGTGGATGAAGACGTTAGCAAACAAGCATTGAAAGCATTGAACACAATGTTGGAACTTTCAAAGTAATATGGGTTATGGTTTAAAGATTAAACGATTAAAAATGTTGCGAAGTTTTTGTTTTCGCATCATTTTTCTTTTGACTTTACCGCAACTTTCCTTTTGTCAAGAATTCAAACAATATTTTTACCCAAACGGAAAAGTTTCTTCCGAGGGAACTTTAGTAAATGGCAATCCCGATGGTTACTGGAAATCGTATTATCCCGACGGCACTTTGAAATCTATTGGTAAACGAACTAACTTCCAACTCGACAGTGTTTGGTGTTTCTACAACGAAAACGGAAAATTGGAAAAAGAAATTTCCTATTTCGAGAACCACAAAAACGGATTTTACAAAGAATATGCAACAAGCGATTCTATATCATATCTCCATTTAAGCGTACTCTACGTGAACGACCAAAAACAAGGTGTGGAACAGCATTTCAATGACGATGGAAAATTACAACAAGAAATCAATTATGTGAATAACAAAAAAGAAGGCAAAAGTTTTGAATATCAAGATGATACAATCATAACTATTTCCATTTACGAGAATAATAACCTCATATCGTCGCAAGCAATAAACCGTACAAACAATCAAGGGCTAAAAACTGGTATGCACATCAGTTTTTACCCAAATGGAGCTATGAAAACCGAAGCAAACTACACCAACGGTAAATTGAATGGCTTATACAAAATGTACAACCAGCACGAACAATTGATGCAAGTCGGCAATTATCAAAACGACACTTTACTATTCTCCAGTTCGACCATGGCTGAATTTGAAGATCCTTTAGAGAAAAAAGAATATTATTCAGATTCAACATTAAAATACAAAGGCGCATTTCGCGATAAAACACCAATTGGTGTTCATAGACAATACGACAGAAACGGCTCGATTATTGACGGCGCATTGTATGATGTTCACGGAACACTTATTGGGAAAGGTGCTACGCTTGAAAATGGCGACAAAATTGGAGAATGGATATTCTTCTATCCGTCAGGAAAAAAAGAATCGGAAGGTTTGTACGAAAATGGAGAAAAAACTGGTCAATGGAAATTCTACTATCCCGATGAAACTATTAAACAAACAGGAAATTTCGTAAACGGTAAATACAATGGCGCCTGGCGGTTTTACAACGAAATTGGTGACTTGCAAAAAGAAGAAGAATATGAATTTGGACGACGTCAAGGATTAAGTGTTGAATATGACGACGAAGGCGAAAAAATCCTTGAAGGAATGTACCGCAACGACCAACGACAAGGGGTTTGGACGAGCCGCATAGGTGATTTACTAAGCGAAGGGAAATACGAATTTGGAGAAAAAACCGGACTATGGAAAAGTTCATACCTCAACGGCAACAAAGCATTTCGTGGAGAATATATGAGCGGCGCCGAACAAGGTCACCATGTGTATTATTACAAAAATGGACAAATTGAACACGACGAACAGTGGCGGCACGGAAAAGCAATCAAAAGTTGGAACTACTACAACGAAAACGGCACTTTAAAATGCACCATATACTACAAAGACGGAAAAGAAAGCCGAATTGTTGCTCCGTCAAAATAATGTTTGTTTAATACTGCCCCTGTCTTACAAATATAGCATTGCTATACGAATTCAGTATTCGTATAGTGAAACAACCTTAAATTAATTGCAATGCTCTTGGACTTAAATCCCGAGAAAATCTTTTACATTTGTAAAAATCATTGCAATGAATACAAACCTCGATCCGGAACATATTTCAAATAAAGACACTGAGTTCGAAAAACAGCTCCGTCCGTTGGAATTTGACGATTTTACGGGTCAACAAAAAGTTGTAGAGAATTTGAAAATTTTTGTGGCTGCCGCAAAAATGCGTGGAGAATCTCTTGACCACGTTTTGCTTCATGGCCCTCCTGGATTAGGAAAAACCACATTGTCGAACATCATAGCAAACGAACTTGGAGTGAATTTCAAAGTAACTTCCGGTCCAGTGTTGGATAAACCAGGCGATTTGGCTGGCTTGCTCACTAGTTTGGAAGAAAACGATGTGCTTTTTATAGACGAAATTCACCGACTTTCGCCTGTTGTTGAAGAATATTTGTATTCGGCAATGGAAGATTTCCGCATCGACATCATGATAGACAAAGGTCCAAGCGCACGTTCAGTACAATTGTCGCTTGCTCCATTTACGCTTATTGGTGCCACTACCCGATCCGGATTATTGACAAGTCCGTTGCGTGCACGTTTCGGAATCAATTGTCTATTCGAATACTACGACGTGGATTTATTGACAAAAATCATTGAACGCTCGGCAAAAATTCTTCACGTTGAAATAGTTACGCAAGCAGCAAAAGAAATTGCATCGCGTAGTCGTGGTACTCCACGTATTGCCAACGCCCTACTCCGTCGTGTGCGCGACTTTGCACAAGTAAAGGGTTCTGGGAAAATTACTGTTGAAATTGCTCAATTCGCTCTCGAAGCATTAAATATTGACAAATACGGCCTTGACGAAATGGACAACAAAATTTTGTGTACCATTATCGACAAATTCAATGGTGGGCCTGTCGGCGTAAATACTATTGCAACTGCTGTGGGCGAAGATTCAGGAACGATAGAAGAAGTGTATGAACCATTCCTAATTAAAGAAGGATTCCTGCAACGTACTCCTCGCGGACGCGAAGTTACTCCTTTGGCATACAGACATTTAGGCCGTATGCCACAAGAAAAACAAGGCAGTTTATTTTAGAATAAATGTTCTCAATTTTTAATAAAATGAATAAGATTGAACCAAATGATCCATGTTGGTGCGGAAGCGGCAAAAAATATAAAAAATGCCATTGGATACAAGATTGTGAATTAGACAAATACCGCCGTGAAGGTTTTAGAATTCTTCCTCGCAGTATTTTGTATTCCGCCGAAGAAATTGAAAAAATCCGTAAAGCCGGCGCTTTGAACCACGCCGTTCTTGATATGATTCAATCTGAAGTAAAAGAAGGTGTTTCTACGGAACATCTTGACGATTTGATTCGTGAATTTACATACGACAATCACGGTATTCCTGCCTGTTTGAATTACGAAGGTTTCCCGAAAAGTAGTTGTATTTCCATTAACGAAGTAGTTTGTCATGGAATTCCAAATGCAAATACCATCATTAAAAACGGTGATATCGTAAACGTTGACTGCACAACAATTCTCGATGGTTACTACGGCGACAGCAGCCGAATGTATTGCGTTGGCGAAGTTGCCCCTAATGCACAGAAACTGGTTGATGTTGCAAAAGAATGTTTGGAAATAGGTTTGAAACAAGTTAAACCTTACGGACGTTTGAACGATATTGGCGATGCTATTGAACCCTATGCAAATGAAAATGGTTGTAGCATTGTCCGTGACTTATGCGGCCATGGAATTGGTAAAAAATTCCACGATGAACCTGAAGTTGTCCACTATGCACAACCCCGTCAAAAAGGCGTACTGATGGTGCCGGGGATGGTTTTCACCATTGAGCCAATGGTGAACGAAGGCACGTGGAAATGTAAATTCCTAAAAGATGGCTGGACAGTTATCACTGCTGATAAAAAACTTTCTGCACAATGGGAACATACGTTAGTTGTGACGGAAACAGGGTATGAAATACTTACGTAATTCACAATGCATTATTATGAATTGTGGACTTTACATTCATGTTCCCTACTGCAAAAAGTTATGCTACTACTGTGATTTTCATTTTAGTCTCAATCTAAAAACGAGGGATGAGTATGTTTCTGCTATTTGCAAAGAATTGCAACTACGAAAAAACTTCGTTACGGAACCTCTCAGTACGATTTACTTTGGTGGTGGAACCCCTTCTCTCCTATCAAAAGATGAACTGAATCGTATTCTCACAACAATTCACGAGAATTTTTCCATTTCTTCTGGTGCGGAAATTTCCTTTGAATGCAATCCCGACGATATTTCAGAAGAATATTGCAAAATGCTTAAATCGTTAGGAATAAATCGATTAAGCATTGGCATCCAATCTTTTTTTGACGATGATTTGCAATTGCTCAACCGGCGACATTCTGCCGAATCGGCTAAAAATGCGGTGAAACGTGCACAAAATGTTGGCTTTGAAAATATTACCATAGATTTGATTTATGGACTGCCGAATATGACATTAGATCGCTGGAAACAGAATCTTCGAGAAGTCGAAAACCTCAACGTACAACATTTATCGGCATATTCACTTATGGTTGAGGAACATACGGCTCTCAATAAGTTTGTTAAAACAGGAAAATTCATTCTTCCAACCGAAGACTCCGTTTTGGAGCAATTCAATTATTTAATTGATTGGTCGCAACGAACTGGTTTTGAGCAATATGAAATATCAAATTTTGCAAAAGACGGGATGTATTCCCGCCACAATTATTCGTATTGGAGCGGAGTACCATATTTAGGTGTCGGTCCATCTGCACACTCGTTTGACGGCGCACATCGCTATTGGAATATTGCGCATAATGCCAAATATATTGAAGCAATCAAAAACAACAGTATTCCGTTTGAAATGGAAACCCTTTCATTAACAGACAAATACAATGAATTGATAATGACTAGCTTACGGACTAAAAAAGGTGTTGATATAAGGTTAATCAAAAATAATTTCCCCGAAGAATATTATCGTAATTTTGTGACGCAAAAAGATTCATACATCAAACGCGGACTTTTGCAGGAACATCAAACTAATATTTCGCTCACTCGACAGGGCATTATGTTGTCCGATTCAATTATGAGCGACTTTTTTATGATACAAGATGGGAGTAATTAAAAAACTTATAGGCCAAACGGCAATCTACGGAATGAGCACAATCATTGGGCGTTTCCTCAATTTTATGCTTGTTCCGCTTTACACTCGATGCTTTTCGCAGTCGGAATATGGAGTTGTAACGGAATTGTATAGCTACACTGTTTTCCTGATGATTTTCCTTACGTACGGTTTGGAAACTGGTTTTTTCCGATTCGTGCAAAATAAAGAAGATCAGCCGAAAGTATTCTCAACGATTATGACGAGTTTATTTACTTCGTCGTTCATTTTCATAGGTTTAGTGCTGATTTTCCTTAATCCAATTTCGAGCGGATTAGGTTACGCCGATCAACAAAATTTTATAATGATAATGGCTATCATCATTGGTATAGATGCTTTTACCAGTGTACCATTTGCAAAACTTCGTCACGAAAATAAGGCACTGAAATTCGCTATAATCAAACTCACCAATATTGCTATCAATATTGGCTTGAACTTATTGCTGATTCTTGTATTTCCACATATAGCAAAAACAAGTTCAAACGAATGGTTTGTGGAACATTTTGCAACACCAAATGTGTTGTGGATTTTTGTTTCGAACTTGGTCGCAAGTGTTGTAACATTGCTGATGTTGCTTCCAGACATTTTCAAATCACGGAATGGTTTTGATTATGCTTTGCTTAAACGAATTTTGAGTTATTCGTGGCCGTTGCTTATTTCAGGACTTGCCGGAAGTATAAACGAAGTTTACGACCGTGTTTCGCTTCGTTATTTTCTAACAGTTCCCGACGGCGCCGACGCTTCGCAATATATTCTTTCGCAAGTTGGAGTGTACGGTGCAAACTACAAACTCGCAATGATTATTTCGTTGTTCAATCAAGCGTTCCGTTTCGCTGCCGAACCATTCTTTTTCTCACGAATGAAAGAAACCGATTCCCGCGAAACGTATGCTAAAATTATGAACTACTTCACCATTTTTACGTTATTCGTCTTTTTGGTAATTATCTTATATTTAGACATTTTCAAATTGTTCATCGGAAGCAATTTCCACGAAGGTTTAAATATTATTCCTGTACTTCTTATGGCAAATATTTTCTTGGGAATTGTATTCAATTTGTCGATTTGGTATAAAGTGACGAATCAAACAAAATTTGGAATTGGAATTACTGGTTTTGGAGCACTTATTACATTGGCAATCAATATGATATTTGTACCAATTTACGGATATGTTGCTTGTGCGTGGGCAACACTTGCTTGCTACGTTTTGATGGCAGTTTTGTCGTACAGACTTTGTCAAAAGCACTATGGAATTCCTTATAAATTAGGAGCTTTGGCATTTTATTTTGTTTTAGCAGGAGTTATTTTTGTAGCCGACAAATTCATTGTCTTCGACAATCAAATATTGTCGTATGCGGTGAAAACAATGCTTGTAATGACATTCGCTATTTTAACTGTTGGTAACGAATTGAGAATGGTACGTTTATCAAAATAATTAGTCGATTCCACGCTTTATAAAAATCAAAAAAATAGTATCTTTCACATATTTTTACTGATTTATTTTTTTGGAAATGAAAAAAATCGATTTGAATGAATGGGAAGAAACCGGACGTGGTGCTTTTGGAATCACGTATTTCCACAAAACCAATCCTACATGGATGTTGAAATTTGTTGATTCTTCAACTCCAATCGAAGAAGTAGAACAAGAAATCAAAACATCACAAAACGTTTACGAACTTGGCATTCCAACACCAAAACCAGGCGAATTGGTAACCGATGGAACCCGTACAGGAATGGTTTTCGAACGAATTATCGGAAAACGCTCTTTTGCACGTGCTGTTGGCGAAGAACCTCAACGAATTAAAGAATTAGCTATACGCTACGCTCAATTGGTAAAGCAACTACATTCAACTCCTTGCAACACGGAAAAATTCAAAAATGCCAAGGAATTCAATAAAAATATCATTTTGAAAAACCAATTTAGAAGCAACGACGTTAAGCAATTTGCAATAGAAAAATTACAAATTGTACCCGACGCAACAACTTGTCTCCACGGTGATCTGCATTTTGGAAATATAATTTTAACCGAAGACAAAAATTATTTCATTGACTTGGGAGATTTTTGCTATGGTTATCCCTTTTTTGATTTAGCAATGCAATATCTAATTCTCGTAATTGTTGATGATGCACGATTTGAAAGAGATTTTCATTGCACAAAAGCTCAGGCAACGTTGTTTTGGAATGAATTTTTGAAAGCATATTTCGGTCCGGGAAAAGATTTGTTGAATTTCACTAAAGAACTTGAACCATATATTTTATTCCGATTGATTACAGCCGAAACAGAAGTAGGGAGAAGACTTCCACCAGACGGAGAAATCTTATTACAAAAAATATTAGACGGCAAATTCTAACTTAAAAATTATGGAAGAAAAAACTATCTACGAAGGCTCACCTTCACAATGGGTGAATTTTAAAGTATATGCGTTGTGCGGACTTTTTTGTTGGTTGGTCATTCCAATTTTTATTGCTCTTTACAACTATTTTGAAGTAAAATGTACGAAAACCAAAATAACAAATAAGAGAATTATTATTGAACGTGGATTATTTTCGAAACGCACCGATGAAATTCTACTAAAACGAGTAACCGACACAAAATTATTCGAACCATTTTTCCTTCGTCTTGTCGGTTTGGCAAATCTTACAATTTTTTCTACCGACAAAACTCGTCCGGAATTGCTCATTGCTGCAATCCATAACGGCAAACAAATCTGGGATGAACTGAGATTGTCTGTGGAAGCCGAAAGAAAAAACGTTAGAGAATTCGAACAAAGATTTATATAGATGTTCAATACGTTGTTCATATCTGTTGAAAACGTCAATTATTTTGTGAATAAACAAATTCATAAATTCAATACAAAATTTTTGGATTTAAGAAATCTTAGTTCGATATACAAGTTTTCGAATCTTGCAAAAAAAGTTTTGTTTCCGGATTACCAATTTTCAACAATGAAACGAACATCAAATCTTGAAAAAAGAAATAAACATCTATTTGTTTAATGACTAATTCACAAAATTGTTAATAACCTTAAAACTTTACTGATTTACAAAATTTTAGAAATTTCATAACGTGTTTATATCTGTTCTTAAAATCTAAAATCTGTTCAAAACAAGAAAACAAGAAAAATTTTAGCAACCAATTAACAGAGCTATAATCACCATCAAAAATTTATTTTTAAAAAAGAATAAAAAATATTTTAATATTTATGAATGATTGCTTCAATGAGGTTTTAAAAAATTTTGAATTTAAATTTGAAATGTCTATTAGGTGTTAAATTAAAATAGTACTTTCACGAAAAATTATTAGACAATGAAATTAAAAATAGTAAACAAATCGAAACATCAGTTGCCTGCTTATTCAACAGAATATTCTGCAGGAATGGATTTGCGTGCAAATATTGATGCTCCTATAATTTTAGAACCAATGCAACGTGCTATGGTTCCTACTGGTTTATTTATTGAATTGCCTGAAGGTTACGAAGCACAAATTCGTCCAAGAAGCGGTTTGTCCGCAAAATTTGGAATAACAGTATTGAATTCTCCAGGTACTATTGATGCAGATTATCGTGGTGAAATTCGTGCGATTTTGATAAATCTTTCAAATGAACCATTTACTATAAACGATGGAGAAAGAATTTGTCAAATGGTTATTGCACAATATTCAAAAGCCGAAATTGTTGAAGTTGAGGAACTTTCTGAAACCGTTCGTGGTGAAGGCGGATTCGGCCATACGGGAGTAAAATAAAATTGATAATTAAAAACTGATAGCTTTAAAAATGAAACTAATTATACCTATGGCTGGTATGGGAAAAAGAATGCGTCCCCATACACTTTCAATTCCAAAACCATTAATTCCTGTTGCAGGAAAACCAATTGTACAAAGACTTGTAGAAGATATTTCACGAGTTTGTATGCAACATATTGATGAAATTGCTTTTATCATTCATCCAAGTTTTGGAAAAGATGTTGAGAAAATGTTGTTGAACATTGCATCAAAATTGGGTGCCAAAGGAAAAATTTGTTATCAGGAAGAACCAAAAGGAACGGCACATGCTATTTTGTGTGCATCAACTTCTCTTTCTGGAAATGTGATTGTTGCTTTTGCCGACACATTGTTTATTGCCGATTTTAATCTTGATACTTCAAAGGATTCGATTATTTGGGTTCAAAAGGTTGAAGATCCATCGGCTTTTGGCGTTGTTAAATTGAATAACGACGGTATGATTACCGATTTTTTTGAAAAACCAAAAGACTTTGTTTCCGATTTGGCAATCATTGGAATTTATTATTTCAAAGATGGAAGAAATTTACGTGCCGAACTTCAGTATTTGATTGACAATAACGTAATTAGAGGTACAGAATATCAGTTGACCGATGCTTTGGAAAATATGAAAAACAAAGGCATTAAGTTCTATACTGGTCAAGTAAATGAATGGTTGGATTGTGGAAATAAAAATGCTACAGTAAATACAAATCAAAGAGTTTTAGCTAATTATGGAAGTGAAATTTCTGAAAAAGCTGAAATAGTAGCTTCTCAGATTCTAGAACCTTGTTGTATTGCCGAAGGTGTAAAAATCGAAAATTCTGTAGTTGGACCATTCGTTTCTGTTGGAAAAGGTACAAAAATTGTTAATTCTGTAATTTCAAATTCTATTATACAAACTAACAGCGTTTTAGAAAACACAAACATTACAAATTCAATGGTTGGAAACTATGTTTCTATGAAAAAATCTGCCGATGAATTAAGTGTTGGTGATTATAATGAGTTGTAAGAATGGGTGTAACTTTTGACATAGAAAATAATTGCTTTGTGTTTGACTTTGAACACGATGGCGTTAATGATGTCATACACTTAATGGGTAATGGTTATCAGGTAGAAGCATTTGGAAAATGTTTTTATTACGGATACGAATTTTCGCCTCAAGTTAGTGGCAGTGTCAGAAGTGAATTCATTAAATATGTGAAATTTTCAGATTCTATTGTTGACAATGAAAATTTAACCAAGTTCATACAAAAGGCTATAAATAATCTTCATACAAAAATCAATCTGTATGATTATGACTTGGTTATAATGCCAGAATCGTCAAGCAAAGTAAATCAATATATGTTGCGATATATTTATCGTTTTTCGCAACCTTCGCTTCAGTATTTAGAATTGGTAAAATCAATTCCAGAAAGCATTTCATTTGACATTGATGCATACGAGAAACAATATCTTAATGACACGTTGGAAGATGGCAGAGCTCGTTATACCGAAGCACAAAAGCAAGAAGTAAAAAAATCCATCGAAAATATGATGGATTTAATTCATAAGAAGGATTATTTTACTATTGCAAAGGACGTTAAAAAGAGTCGTTTTAGACCATATATGCAACATTTTCTGCGTTTTAAAAACGAAACAGATGAACAACTTTGTGCAGCAATTCGGAAACAAAATATTCTAATAATTGACGATATAGCAACAAGCGGTTCCACGTTGAACGAAATTCTTCGCGCACTGCGATTGCTAAATGAAGACAATCAAATAACAATTTTCAGTTTGATTGGTAGAAAAGATTTAATGGTTGAAACAGTATAAACATTTAAAAATTTTGCCTATGAAGTAAACGCGTAGTTGTACGCATATATTTAAATATTTAGCGATTTGCTATTCTGACTCTTGAAACTACCAC
The DNA here is from genome assembly GCA_045600045.1 of Bacteroidales bacterium. Lineage (GTDB taxonomy): Bacteria > Bacteroidota > Bacteroidia > Bacteroidales > UBA1715 > UBA1715. Next base: position 30,858 of record JAZRXD010000020.1, on the reverse strand, counting down.
TTTAAGAACCAATAGAATAGGAAGTTCTGCATTAGCGGGCTTTGTTATCTATTGGTAAGGTTGTGGTAGACCTCAAGAGCGGATAATTTGAGTCCGCTTTTTTTATGTAATTTTTAATAAACAAGAGGTTGCGCCCGACACGAATTAGGGATAGAAAAATGAAAAAAATTTCAAATTTTGTAATGACGATTATGTTACTTATTTCGTCAAATGTTTCATTCTCGCAAATTGAATTAGTACGTACTTTTGATTTGCCGTATAATGGTGCAACAAAGGACATTAATTGTTTTTTTGCTGGTACAAAGTATACGGAATTTGATTGTGGTGGAGATATGCCAATTTATAATTTTTCGAATGTAAATGGTTTTATAACGAAAAATATTGATAAAGAAAATAATCAATTACAATTATCTATTATTAATATTTTTTCAAGTACAGAAACACGTACTTTTCAATTTAAATCGTTTGTTGGTTATGAAATATACGATGTAGAAATAACCCAACATATTTTTAATAACGATGACGAATTTGAGTTACTTGTTCGTTATGAGCTTTTAGGTGCTAGATGGGATTCTAATGAACGTGAAAAATTACTACTTTTTGATTCGAAGGGAAATATTCTAAAAGATTTTGGAACAGCTCGTTATTTTAATTTTTACGATGGTTTGTTTTTATTAAACAATCAAGCTGTAATTGCAATAGAGAAAAATTTATCAGATGGGGTAGCGATGGAAATATACTCTGTTCCAACAGTAATAAACCAGAATCAATTAAAATCAGCGACTATATCAAACACAACACAATCAGTTTATCCAAATCCTGCAAAGACGTATGTAAATATCAGTTATGAAATTTCGGGAATGGAAGATGCTGTGATGACTATTACAGATATGTCTGGTAACGTAATAGAAAAGAGAACTGTCAGTGCAATGCAAGATAGGATTCGTTTAAACGTTGCTAAATACAAACCAGGAATGTATTTTTATGAAGTTCAAGGTTTTACAGGAAGATTTATAGTACAATAGTATAGATATTGAGGTAATCCAACAAGCGAAATCAGCAATGGTTTCGCTTGTTTTTGTGAAAACGAATAGTATATTTGCTATATAAATGATATCACTTTACAATTAAAGCACTATCAATATGGAATCAACTGTAAAAATTACTACAACGTTTCGTTTTAATAAAGATTTACTTGATGTAATTCGTGTAAAAGCAAAAGCTGCAAATCGTAGTTTAAATAATTATGTGGAGTGTCTTTTAATGGAAAAGGCCTTGGAAGATATTCCAAATGAAACTACTTTACAAGCAATGCAAGATGCAGAGCAAAATACTAATTTGGAAAAAGTTGCAAACGTAAATGATTTAATGAAACTATTAAATTAGTATGAAAGAATTATTCATTACTTCGCAATTCAAAAAGGATTTTAAGAAATTAAAAGGTAATCCTGAACTGGCAAAAAAAATAATGAATATTCTGGAAGCACTTCAAAAAGGTAAATCGGTGCCTATAGAAATGAAACCTCATGAATTAAAGGGTAATTATAAGAATTTTATGGAATGTCATATTGAAAATGATGTTTTACTAATTTGGTATGATAAGGAAGAGAATATAATTAAAGCTGTTAGAACTGGTTCTCATTCTGAATTATTTGGAAAGAAAAAATAAATTTATAGTCAGTGAAAAAAATACTATTTATATTTTGTATAATTTTTGGTAGTTCTATTACTTCCTATTCTCAAAAACTGAAAAACTTTGATGATTCTTTGAAAAACGACAAAAAATCAATAGAATTTGAAAAACTGTTTGTTCAGGCGAATCTCGAAAAAAATCGTGGAAATATAGAACAAGCCACAACTTTGTATTTTGACTGTCTAAAGTTGAAACAAAGCGATGCGGTGTATTACGAACTTGCGAAACTTTCGTTGCAAAAAAAAAATAACAAAAGCGAAGCTGGAGAAAACATAAAAAAAGCTCTAAAACTTTCGCCACGAAACGAAGAATACAAACGCTTTTCCGATAGTTTGAAATAAAGCGTAAATAGTTTTTATGATTTATCGCCAAAAAACAATAATTTTGCAAAAATTTATGCGTAGAGTTTCTCTTTATATTGCCCTGATTTTGATGTTGTTTACATCGTGTCATTCTTCCAAAAAAGTTGTGACCGAAAAAGACATAAAACAACTTGAAATGTCGGCATTGTACGATACAATCGTTAAACATTATGGTGATTATCAAACAGTTAAATTCGGATTCAGCATAGATTTGGAGGATTTTAAATCGTTGCCGCAAATCAAAGGAAACATTCGCATAAAAAAAGACAGCATAGTTTGGATTGGCGTTTCGGCTATGAGTATTGACGTTTTTCGCGCTGTGATTACACAGGATAGCGTGAAATTTTATTCCAAATTACAAAAAACATACTATGCCGGCGATTTAAATGAAATATCAAAATCTATTGGCACATCAATCAATTATAATACAATTCAATCAATTTTACTTGATGAATTATTTTTCTGTCAACAAGATAATGTTGATACGGTAAATCTCTTTAAATCTTTAGAAATCAATAAGAAAGATAATAAGTTCGTATTCCAAACTCATTCAAAAAAAGAGTTTAAGAAAAACGATACTTTGTCGTTTTTACAAATTTGGCAAGTTTTGAATGATAATTTCAGAATTTCTGAGGTTGACATTGTTTCCGAAGGTCAAAATATTGATAACAAAATAAAACTCTCATATTCCAATTTTGATGATTTTGATAATATTTCATTTCCAACCAATATGAGTTTGAAAGCAAAGTTGCCAAATAGAAAACTTCGTATTGATATGGAATATTCAAAAGTGATTTTCAACGAGGATTTATCATTTCCTTTCAATCCAAGCAGTAGCTACCAAAAAATGGAACCTTCAAAAGTAATGAAGAATTGATGAAAAAATGGTTGTTCATATTGCTTGCTGCTGTTTTGTGCTTTTCGACCGAGGCTTATTGTCAGAAACAGAAAAAAACTGTAAAACAGGTTCAAGCCGAAGCTGCAAAAGCAAAAAAAGAAATAGAACGAACTAGTAAACTTTTGAAAGAAACAGAAAAAAGTAAATCTATTTCTATGGAGCGCGTTACTCTTTTGAGTCAACAAATTGAAGAACGAAACATCTATGTAAATTCTTTACAACAAGAAATTGATTTTATCGAACAAGATATTTTTTCCACAAATGCGCAAATCCACACACTTACTTCGCAATTGGAAGAATTACAAAAAGATTACAATAAAACTTTGTTCACGATTTATAAAATGAATTCGCAGTATGAACAACTGATTTTCATTCTTTCAGCCGACAATTTCAATCAAGCATTCAATCGAATGAAATATTTGCAATACTATTCCGATTACATGATTCAACAATCGGAACGCATTAAATCTTTGCAGGATAGTCTTTCGGTTCGAAAATATGATTTGGAAAAATTATTGGTGAGAAAGAAAAATCTTATCGGCGAAAAACAATCCGAAGCTCGTAAGTTGGAACAAGATAAGTACTTAGAGGATGCAACTATAAAGAAATTGAGTGTACGTCAGCAAGATTTAAAGAAAAAACTTGCCGATAAGCAAGCACTTGCACGTAAACTTGATAAACAAATCGAAGATTTGATTAAAGCGGAAATGGCTGCGAAAAAAGCTGCCGCCGCAAAAAATAATGCAACAGCAAAAGCTTCCACTACGTCGGTTTCAACACTGACGCCTGAGGAAAAATTGGTGTCGAAAAACTTTGCTGAAAACAAAGGTCGTCTTCCTTGGCCAACTGCAACAGGAAAAATTACAGAGCATTTCGGCCGCCACAAACATCCAACTTTGGAATACGTTGAAGTTGAAAGTAATGGTATAGAAATCGCGACGACAAAAGGTGCAAAAGCGCGTGCAATTTTTGACGGAACTGTTTCAAAAATTGTGTTGATTCCTGGTAGAAACACAGCCGTTTTGATTAAACACGGAAACTACTACACTGTTTACGATAACTTGGTAACTGTTTCGGTAAAAGCAGGACAACAAGTCAGAGCAAAAGACGAAATCGGAACAATTTATACCGATCCAGAAACAAATTCTACTGTACTTCAACTTCAAATTTGGAAAGAGTTGGAGAAATTGGATCCGGAATTGTGGCTTTCTAAATAAAGAAGCCTATGGAGAAATCCGATATTCATATTATACTCAATGAATTAGACAAATTCACACGCAAATACTATCTCAACGAGTGTCTTAAAGGTTTGATAGTATTTCTGCTGATTTTTGTATTTTACTTTGTAACAATTAGTTGCGCTGAATATTTTGCCTTTTTTCCGTCGCAGGTACGCACGATAGTTTTTTATACTTCGCTTGCTGTGGCACTTTTTGCTTTTGTGAAATACGTGCTGATTCCGTTGTTCCACTTTTGGGAATTGGGAAAAACTTTGTCGCACGTTGAAGCGGCTAAAATCATCACGAAGTTTTTTCCTGAAATTCAGGATACGTTGCTCAACACATTGGAACTGGCAAACGACAAATCACTTGAAAACAATCAGTTAGCGATTGCGGCAATCAATCAAAAAGTTGCGAATTTGCGGCCAATTCCGTTTGCGTCGGCTATTGATTTCAAGAAATTGCTTCGTTTTTGGAAATACGCTTTGGCACTGGTTATAGTTATAATTTGTCTTGCTATTTTCTATCCAAAAGCAATAGTTGACGGCGCGACGCGTATTGTGAAACACAACGAATTTTTTGAAAAACCGGCTCCATTCACGTTTATTCTTGACAATGATTCGTTGTCGGTTATAAAAGGTTCGGATTTTACCATTTTAATGCACGTAGAAGGACGATTTGTGCCGGAACGTGTAAATATTTCAATTGGTGGAAATAGCTTTCTAATGACGAAGAAAACAACGTCGTCGTTTGAATATGTTGTGCGTGGCTGCAACAATTCTCTGAATTTTTCGTTTTCTGCTGACGAATACACTTCGCAATTGTATCAATTACAGGTGTTTCCGTTACCACAGTTGCTGAATTTCACAATTCAAGCATTCGTTCCAAAATACACGCAACTTGAAAATATAACCGTCTCAAATACCGGCGATATTACAATTCCGGCAGGTTCCACTCTTTCGTGGAAAGTTGACGGCGCCGACATTGATTCGTTGTTTTTTGTTAGTGAAAACGTAAATTCGATTCAGTTTACAAAAAAAGATTCTCAATTTACTTTGAATCAAAGAATTACGCAAACAACTTCTTATACGTTGATAGGCAAAAATGAATTTCTCGATTCGGTAAACATTATTGGTTACACATTTACTGTCATTCCAGATTTGCGGCCATCTATTCAAGTTGAGCAAAAACAAGATAGTTCGCAGTTTTTCACGTATTATTTCAAGGGCGAAATACAAGACGATTATGGTTTTTCATCGCTTGATTTTGTGTATTTCCCAAAAGATAAAGAAGCCGATGCCACGCGTGTTCCAATGGAATTTTCGCCGTCAATTCAGCATCAGCAGTTTTTCTATATGTTCGATTTTTCCCAATTTTCAAAAGGAGAAACTATCAATTATTATTTCGAAGTATTTGATAATGACGAAGTTAGCGGCAAGAAATCTGCCCGTACTGCGTTGTATGATTTTGTGATTCCAAGTCAGGAAGAGTTGGAAAAAATGCAGGAACAATATTCAAAGGAAATTCAGTCTTCGTTTGAACAATCTACGTCTATTGCCCAAGAATTGATGCGTGATTTTGATAAGTTGAAACAGAAACTGCTCAACGAAAATATTTCCGATTGGGAACGTAAGCAAGTTCTTGAAGAAATGCAGGAAAAACAGGAACAAATGAAGCAACAGATTGAAAATCTGACGCAATCGCTTGAGCAAAAGAATGATATGCAGAATAAGTTGTCGGAACAAGACGAGGAAATTCTCAATAAGCAAAAAGAAATAGAAGAATTGCTCAATACGTTGATGGACGATGAGTTGAAGAAGATGATGGATGAATTCAATCAAATGATGGAAAATTTCAACAAAGATGAATTCATTAAGAAATCCGATGACATGAAAATGTCGATGGAGGAGCTTTCAAAGCAACTTGACCGCGACTTGGAATTGTTGAAACGTATGGATGTAGAGGAATCGGTACAAAATACGTCCGACCGTTTGCAGGAATTAGCTGAACAACAACAGCAACTTTCCGAGGAATTGAAAAATTCAAAAAACTCTGACGAAATTCAACAAAAGCTGAATGATGTGCAAAAAGAACTGGAATCAATAGAAAAGAATTATCGTGATGCCCAGCAGAAAAACGAGGAACTTCAGCAAAAGTTTGACTTGCAGGATTTTAGCAATCAATTCCAAGATATAAAAAATTCCATGCAGCAGAGTCAATCCGAACAGCAGCAGGGACAGCAGTCTAAATCATCAAAGTCGATGAAAAAAGCTTCGGAGCAAACACAGCAGTTGTCCGAAAGTATGCAGGGAATGATGCAACAGCAAATGGCTCAACAGAATATGGAAGATATGGCGAACTTGCGTCAGATTATGGAAAATTTGCTCACATTCTCGTTTGAGCAGGAAGATTTGATGGTTCAAACTGGAAAATTATCGTACGTCGATCCGAAATATGCCGAAACTGCTGAGAAACAAAACATTCTTCACGAGAATTTCAAAATTATAAAAGATTCTTTATATGCGTTGAGTTTGCGTGTTCCACAAATTTCGCAGCCAATAAACGATGAAATTTTGTCGGTACATAAAAATGGTAAAGCTGCGATTGATTATTTGGAGCAACGTCAACGAAGTCAGGCAAAAATTAGCCAGCAGTATATGATGACGTCGGCTAATAATTTGTCGTTGCTTTTATCGGAAGTGCTGGATGCAATGCAGCAACAGGCTGCTCAACAGATGGATGGGCAGCAGCAATGCCAGAATCCAAAAAATAGCGGGAAAGGACAAAAACCGTCGTACCAGCAAATGAAACAAATGCAGCAGTCACTCAAAGAGCAAATGCAGCAGATGATGCAGCAAATGAAGGAGGGTGGAATGCCGTCGTCGCAACAGACACAAAAACAATTGAGCGAAATGTTGATGAAAGAACAAATGCTCAAACAATTGGGCAACAAAATGATGAAAGAAGGAGAACTTTCGCCGGAAGGAGTACAGCAACTAAAAGATATTCAAAAACTTATGGATCAAACGGAGCGTGATATTATCAATCAGAATATTACGCCACAAACGTTGAAACGTCAGGAACAAATTCTTACGCGAATGTTGGAAGCCGAAAATGCTGAAAAAGAGCGCGATCAGGATAAGGAGCGCGAGTCAAAAACTGCGGTTGAAAAACCTTCTGAAAATGCTAAGAAAATGTTCAAGCAAACCGAATCGGAAAAGATACAATACGACGATGTTCTTAAAGAAAATTCGGTAAAACTGAAACCACAATACCAAAAAATCTATTCAGATTATATCATTAATTTGAATGAAGATTAAAAATGCCGAAAAAATCTTTTCGGTATTTTGTTCTTCTTATCATTAGCTGTTTTTCACAATATCCGTAAAGTCTGACCAATCTTCAACTCTATAGCCGCGTATATCACGAACTGACTTTTTGAACTAATCAACTTTTGAAAGATCCATTATTGCTTTCACAAGATGTGCAATATCATTGTTTCGGGTAAGATATGTGCTTCCCTGAAACAATTCAAATCCATCTTTTTAAAGCAATTGTTTAATGTCGTAATATGCTCAGTTATAAGGCATACCATAATATTTCTCCAATTCGGAGATTAACATATCAAAACTTATTGCAAACATATTACTTGGCTAGCTTAAAAGAATTTTCTACTCCAAAAAATACGTTGCCGTCAGATGTTTCTGCCGAAACAACAATTCCTACAAAGGAATTATTTTCTACTTCAATGATTTTCCCTTTTATCCAGTCCTTTTGTTGCGTTAGGTCTGGAGAAATTAAAACGTAATCTCCTATTTTCATTTTTTCTTTCATTATGTTGATTGTATGTGCAAGATAAATAAAAAAATCAGATTCTAACTTGCTGATTCTAAATTTCATAAAAAATAGTATTTTTGTCGCAACAGACGTTTGTGTTATTTGATTTAGAAATATAAATGCAAATAAATTTTTTTCAGGAAGACGCGAAATTTCCATCTGGATTGCGTAGAACAATGTTTCGTTCAGTTGCTCAAGTAATTGTGCAAAACGAATCGAAGAAAAAGATAGATTACATCAATTTTATTGCTTGTTCCGATAATTACTTGCTTGGAATCAACCAGGATTATTTGAAACACGATTATTATACCGATGTAATTACGTTCGATTATTCTGAGACCGAAATTGCGTCGGATGTGTTTATGAGCATTGATAGAATTGAAGACAATGCGAAACAGAACAAAGTGTCTAAATTGAATGAATGTTATAGAATTTTAATTCATGGTGTTCTTCATTTAGTTGGGTATAAAGACAAAACGCCTGAGGATAAGGCAATTATGACTCAAAAAGAGGATTATTATTTGAGTTTGGTAGGATAGAATTATGTTACAAGAATATGATGTAATTGTTGTTGGTGCAGGACATGCAGGCTGTGAAGCTGCCGCCGCTGCTGCTCGTTTAGGTTCACAAACATTGTTGATTACAATGGACATGACTAAAATGGGAGCAATGTCGTGCAATCCGGCAGTCGGTGGAATTGCTAAAGGACAGATAGTGAGAGAAATAGATGCCCTAGGTGGTTCTATGGGAAAAATTACCGATGCATCTTCCATTCAATTTAGAATGTTGAACAAGTCGAAAGGTCCTGCTATGTGGAGTCCCCGTTCACAAGCCGATAGAACATTGTTCATTAAAAATTGGCGCGAAGAATTGGAATCAATTCCTAATCTTGATTTTTGGCAAGATGCTGTAAGTGAATTGATTATAGATAAAGATATGGTAGTTGGCGTTAAAACTATTTGGGGAATTTCCATCAAAGCAAAATCGGTTGTTTTAACTAATGGTACATTCCTTAATGGTTTGATGCATATTGGTCGTTCACAAGTTGAAGGTGGTAGAATAGGGGAGTTGCCTTCGTATAAATTATCTGATCAAATTCGAGATTTCGGTTTTGAAGTTGGTAGAATGAAAACGGGAACTCCTGCAAGAATTGATGGACGTACAATAGATTTTTCAAAATGTAAGGAACAGAAAGGAGACGATGAAATCGGGCATTTTTCATTTATGCCACGAACAAAACCATTGTTGCCTCAATTAAGCTGTTGGATGACATATACGAATCCTCAAGTTCACGAAATGCTTCATTCTGGTTTTGCGGATTCACCGCTTTATAATGGAACGATAAAAAGTATTGGACCTCGATATTGTCCAAGTATAGAAACAAAATTGGTGACATTTGCCGACAAAGACAAACATCAACTTTTTCTTGAACCAGAAGGCATCAATACGTGCGAATATTATTTGAACGGATTTTCTTCATCGTTGCCGGCTGATGTTCAGTACAAAGCAATGAAATTGTTGCCAGGTTTGGAGAATTGTAAAATTTTCCGTCCGGGTTATGCTATAGAATACGATTTCTTTATGCCAACACAGTTAACTGCTTCGTTGGAAACAAAAATGATTAAAAATTTGTTTTTCGCAGGTCAAATCAATGGAACGACTGGTTACGAAGAAGCAGGTGCACAAGGTTTGATGGCGGGTATAAACGCAGCTTTGAAATCTGCCGAGAAAGATCCATTCATTCTTCATCGTGATGAAGCTTACATTGGTGTTCTCATAGATGATTTAATTACGAAAGGAGTGAACGAACCATATCGTATGTTTACTTCGCGTGCCGAATTTAGAATTTTATTACGCCAAGATGATGCAGATTTTCGACTTACTCCTAAAGGAATTTCACTTGGTTTGGTTGATGATGCTCGTAAACGTGCATTCGAAAATAAAATGTCGGCTACGGCAAAATTGAAAGAATACGTCTGCGAGAAAAAAATAACAATGGCTCAAGCAAATCCAATTTTGGAATCACTTGGAAGTAAACCATTGCAGGAATCTGTAAAGTTGAATAATTTGATTGCTCGTCCAAACGTTTCGGTAAAAGATTTTAATCTTGATAAAAATAAATTCATAGAAACTGACGATGTTGAATGGGAAACCGTAATGGAATCGGTTGATATTGATATTAAATATTCAGGTTATATAGAAAAGGAACGTGCGATAGCAGAAAAAATTTCTCGACTTGATTACATCAAAATCAAAGATAAAATCCCATACGAACAAATAGAGTCGTTATCGACCGAAGCACGACAAAAACTGGTAAAAATAAATCCAGAAACAATTGGACAAGCATCTCGTATCAGTGGAATTTCACCAGCAGACATCAATGTGTTGCTTGTATATCTTGGTAGATAGAAAACTTTCCACGTGGAACAATTTTATGATATATATTGTTGAATTAAAAAATGGAACAAGACTCAAGCGAAACTTTCCACGTGGAACAATCTCAGAAAATAAAAATTTTCGAGTTGCCGAATGGGACAAAAGTCATTTTGTCGGCGGCCGATTCTTCGGCTTCGTATATTGGACTTTTTGTTGCTTCGGGTTCACGCGAAGATGAAAAGCATTTGGGTGTTTCGCATTTGATTGAACATGCAATTTTTAAGGGTACGTCGAAACATTCCTATTCCGATTTGATGAATATTGTTGAGTCGGTTGGCGGAGAAATGAATGCATATACGGCAAAAGAGGAAACATGTTTCCAAATAGCTATTGCGAATAATTATGTTGAACGTGCTTTTTCTGTTTTGAGTGAGATATTCTTTGACTCGATTTTCCCCGAGGAAGAACTTGAAAAAGAAAAAACAGTTGTGATTGATGAAATAGAATCGTACGAAGATGTTCCGAGCGAAATGATTTATGATGATTTTGAAGAAAATCTTTTCGCGGGTCATTCTTTGGCAACAAATATTCTCGGTACAAAAAAATCTGTTATGAAAATGAAGCGAGAAGATTTGCTGAAAATGTATAAAAAATTATATGTTCCAAATCAGCTTGTTGTTTCGTATGTTGGTAGCGAAGATTTAGAAAAGATATCCAAATTAGTGGAAAAATATTTTGTGCAATCTATTGAAAATCAACTTGATAATATTAATAAAATCCAATTTGTTCCACGTGAAACAATTTTTAATTTAGAGAAAAATAAACATACACATCAAGCTCATTGTGTGCTTGGCTCTTTTGCCCCGTCAATGAAAAACGAGTTGAAATATGCGACTTCGCTTTTGACTAATATTCTTGGTGGCGTTTCGTTTAATGCTTTGTTGAATTTGAAACTTCGTGAAGAAAAAGGTTTGACGTACAATATTGAAGCAAATTATAATGCGTATTCCGATATAGGAGTGTTTGCCGTTTATTTTGGAACAGATTATTCTAAGGTCACAACTTGTAGGCAAGTTATTGCGGAATTATTTGATGATATTATTAAAAATGGGTTTTCGGACGAACAACTATCTGCTTATAAAAAACAAATACTTGGCCAGTTGACTGTTACCGATGATAATTACATGTCGCTTATGTTGAATAATGCGAAATCTGTTTGGTGGTTCAATCATGTGGATTCATTGGAAGAGGTGACTGAAAAAATAAATTCTATAACGAATGAAATGGTGAAAGAAGTTGCAAAAATGATTCTTTTACCAGAAAATATAAATGTGCTGATTTATAAATAATATGAAAGAAGATTTGAAAAATTGTTGTGACATTCTTCGTAAAGGTGGTACGATTCTCTATCCAACCGATACGATTTGGGGAATTGGTTGCGATGCTACAAATTCAGAAGCAATAGATAAAGTTTTCAAATTAAAAAATCGTGATGGAAATATTCCATTACTTGTTTTGGTGAATTCGGTTGCAATGCTTGAACGGTTTGTAGAAGATATGCCGGAAGTTGCATATGATTTGATTGATTGTGCAACTTCGCCAATGACTATCATTTTTGATAAGGCAAAAAATCTTCCAACAAATCTTATAGGACAAGATGGAAGTATAGGAATTAGGGTTACAAACGAACCATTTACAGATCAATTGATTCAGCAATTTAGAAAACCAATTGTATCAACTTCGGCAAATATTCATGGCGCTCCAACAGCACAATTTTTTAAGGAAATTGACCAACAAATCATATCGTCGGTTGACTATGTTGTGAAATATCGCCAAAATGATTCTACGAAAGCAAAAGCATCTCAGATTATAAAATTGTCCAATAATGGACAAATAACTATTATTCGAAAATAATGACAAAGGAAGAAGCTCGCGAATATAAATTTTCACATTCGTTAGATATTCAAATTCGTTTTACCGATATGGATATGAATGGTCACGTTAACAATGGCGTGTATCATTCATATTTTGATATGGGTAGAATGCATTTTTTTTCTGAAGTTTTTCACGCAAAAACTGGAAATACATTAATTGCTCAGGTTAATACTTCGTATGTGAAATCAGTATTGGCCACAGATACAATTTGTATTAAAAATAAAATTATTCGTTGGGGAAATTCAAGCTTCGATATGCTTCAGGCAATTTTCGTTCAAAATGGTGACTGCCAAGAACTTGCGTGCTATAATGTAACGACTTTTGTCCATCTCGATAACGGCAAACCTTCTCCTGTTCCTAATTCTTGGAAACAAGCTGTAGTTGAATTTGAAGGAAATGTATAAGATTCCCTATACCCTAATTTAATTTGTAACTTACAAAAGCAAACTTTTTGCTATCTGGTGACCAACTATTTACGTTGATTGTTCCTTGACCACCAAACAATTTTATAAGAGTTTGGCTTTCTCCACCATTGGGCGACATCATTCTAATTTCTACATTTTTATTGGCTGGATGATCGCCTGGATTGATGTCGTTTTTATTGTATGAAATATACACAACTTTCTGATTATCAGGCGAAACATGTGCAAACCAGCTATCACTATTTTCATCAAATGTCATTTGTGTTTGTTCGCTGCCATCAGCACGCATACGCCAAATTTGCATCAAACCTGTACGTACACTGTTGAACCAAATATATTTTCCACAAGGAGAAAATTCACAACCATCGTTTAGTCCATGAGTATTGGTCAAGCGAGTTTCTTCGCCACCATTTGCTGGAATAGTGTAAATGTCGTATTCACCATTTCGTTCTGCACAATAAGCAAGCGTTTTCCCGTCGGGCGACCAGCCGTGTAGGTAACTTGGCGCAATTGGAGTAATTAATTCTGGAATGCCTGTTGCAAACGGAATCACGTACACTCTGCTTTGTCCGTCTTCGATTGTATGGTGACTTACGGCAACTTTATCGTGATTTGGCGAAAGAACATGGTCGTTGTTGCATTGTGTACAAAATCCAGTATTGATTTCTTTCCGTTCTTTTGTCTCTATATTGTATGAATATAATTTCCCGTGTCCGTTGAAAACCAATGTTTTGCCATCTTTCATCCAATTCGGTGCTTCAATTAATTCGTCTAATTCGCAGAGAATCTTGCGTTCGCCTGTTGTAATATCATATGTTTCGAGAACAGAAATAACATTTCTTTCTTCTACTTCGCGTTTTTTTATTAGTACATTCATATTTGTAATAAATTGAAATTCAACTTGTTATACGTTTAAAGAAATGAGAGTTTAGTTGTAATAGTTTTTAAAAAAGTTTAACATCTTCAAAGATATATGTTTTTTGTGTAAAAATATGTTGCATCTTTTTGTAGAATAGCTTTTATATGTGGTATTATCTACAAAAAACTACTATTTGTATATTTTGCGGAAACAATTTTTATAAACTTCTATCTTTGGTTAGATGTTATTGAAATGAAATCCTTTATAAAAATATTCGAACATATTTGTATTTGGTTCGTTTTGTTGATGATTCCACATATTTTTTGGGCTGTTCCTACAACGTTCAAAATTCTTCTTTACGAAATACTGTTCTTTTCATCAACAATCATTGTTTTTTACTTGCATGCGAATTTGTGCGTGCCTTTTTGGTTGGTAAAGAAAAAATATTTGGTTTATATAATTTCGATTTTCGGGTTGATTTGCGTTTTTCAATTTTCAATAATTGCTTTCACTCCGTTGCATGACAAGTATCAGGATTTGTTGCAGAATTTGAATTCGTCGTTGAATCCACCCCATCCTAGAAATCAAGCTCCGATTTTGCGATATATGACTTTCTTCGTAACAATTGCCGCCAGCGGAATGTATAGTTACTCAATTCAAAACGCTAAACGTGAACGTCGTTTACAAGAACTTGAAAAACAACAAATCGCGGCTAATATGCAATTATTAAAATCGCAATTAAGTCCGCATTTTTTGTTCAATGCGTTGAATAGCATATATTCTTTATCTTTAAAGAAATCCGACAAGTTACCTAAAGCAATACTTACAATGTCCGACTTGTTGCGATATGTAACGTATGATAGTAATGCCAACCATGTGAAAGTTCAAAAAGAAATTGACTATATAGAAAATTATATTGCTTTGCAAAAAATAAGATTATCGGTTGATAGTCAAATAATTATAGATATAAAAAACAATAATCCGGATGCGAAGATTGCACCAATGATTTTTATTCCGTTTGTTGAAAATGCGTTCAAGCATGGTACCAACATTGATGGAATAGCAGATATAAAGTTGAATATTACTGTTGACGAAGCAGAGATAAATTTTATGATAGAAAATAAGAAATATCCTGATAGTCAAAAAGATAATGTTCATGGAATAGGAATCCGAAACGTGAGAACGCAGTTGAATTTACTTTACAATTCCCGATATAATTTGAATATTTCGGATGTTGATGATGTTTATAAAGTTGTCTTAAAATTACAATTATGATACGTTGTGTAATCGTTGATGATGAACCTCTTGCTCGCGATATTCTTGAAACGTATGTCGATGACAATCAAAATTTGGAATTGGTCGCAAAATGCAAGAATGCAAAGGAGGCATTGGATGTTGTTACAAAAGAACAAGTTGATGTGCTTTTCCTTGATATTCAAATGCCTGATGTCTCAGGCATAAATTTGGCAAAATCACTCAAAAATCCTCCATTGATTGTTTTTACAACTGCATACGATCAATATGCTATTGATGGTTTTGAGGTAAGTGCTATTGACTACCTTTTGAAACCGATTTCTCCGGAACGATTTAATGTTGCGGTTGAAAAGGTGAAATATATAATGGAAACAAGACCAGATTCATCTTCGAAAGATGAGTATATGTTTGTTCGTGCAGACTATCAGGATGTTAAGATTTCTTATTCCGATATTTTATATGTGGAAGGTTTAAAAGATTATGTGAAAATTGTTACCAAAGAAAAACGAATCATAACGTTGCTTAACATAAAAGGAATTTTGGCAAAACTTCCTGAAAAACAATTTATTAGAGTCCACAAATCATATATTGTAGCATTAGACAAAGTTGATAGTGTAAAATCTGGATTTGTAATTATTGGCGAAAAAGAAATTCCCGTTGGATTAACCTTTAAGGATGAATTTAAAAAACGAATGAATCTTAAAGATTAACAATTCATTAGCGATTCAATTTCTTCAATATCCATTGGAATTTCAGACAACAAATCTTCGTTTCCGTTTTCGGTTACTAAAATGGTGTCTTCCAATCGAATGCCTATATTTTCTTCGAAACAGTAAATTCCTGGTTCGCAACTAACAACCATTCCTGGTTTCAGTATTTCATTTTTTTCACCGACATCGTGTGTGTCAAGACCAATGAAATGGGAAATCCCATGCATGAAATATTTGAAATATGCAGGTTTTTCTCCTTTTTTGAGAATGTCATCTTTTGTAAGTAATCCCAACGAAAGTAATTCATTCTGAATAAGTTGGCAGGTTGTCTTTTGATAATCAGCGATTGTGATACCTGGTTTTATGATTTTTCTGATTTCATCAAAAACTCGTTGAACAGCCAAATAAAATTCTTTTTGACGATTCGTGAATTTCCCATTGACAGGAAATGCGCGCGAGCAATCACTTGCATAGTTTGCGTATTCGGAGCCAAAATCCAGCTGAACTAAATTGCCGTCTTCCAGGCGTTGATCATTTTTTATGTAATGTAAATAGCAGGTATTACGTCCGTTGGAAATGATTGGCTCAAAAGCGTGGCCGTTTGCACCGTTTTTGATGAAACAATTTGTCATAATTGCCTCTATTTCATATTCATACATTCCAACTTTTACTTGTGGAAGAATATCAAAAAATGATTGTTTGGTAATATCGCACGCTTTTTTTATTAGTGCTATTTCTTCGGTCTCTTTCACAAGACGACATTCAGTCATGATATTTGCAAGGCATTGAACGTCTTTGTTTTGCCATTTTTTTGAAAGTTCATCGCCGAACAATTTGTCCGGCAACAACAAATCGGTCTTCAATCGTGGATTACAGTTCTGACAAAAATATAAATGGTCGCTTTGGTTTGCTATTGAATTCCAAATTGAAGTAAAGCTTTCAACATATTCTATTTCAGTAATTCCAGAAATATTTGTTGCTTCGTCGTTACTCAATTTCTTGCCTTCCCATTGTTCCAATTCCAGCTTTGGTTCAAGAATGAACAAAATGGCATTTTTATCGTGGACCGTATTGGTCAATATCAAAATAGATTTTTCCTGGCGAATTCCCGTAAGATAAAAGAAGTCAGAGCTTTGACGGAACGGATAGAATTCATCTCCATTTTTTGGCATCTGCGGATTTGAGAAAACTACGGCGGAACTATTTTCTGGCAATTTTGCCAAAACCTTATTTCTGTTTTTTACAAACAGAGCGGATGGAATTTTTGAATATTTCATATTAAAGTAAAGATTCTATTACTCCTTCAAAATCTTTCAAAAATAACATGTTAGGTCCATCGCTTTTTGCAATTTCGGGATTTGGGTGGATTTCGAAGAAATAGCCACTTGCCCCAAATGCTTTTGCAGCCAAAGCCATGGCCGGAACAAACGTTCTGTCGCCGCCAGTTTTTCCGCCTGCCGCACCTGGACGCTGAACCGAATGCGTACAATCCATAATAACGGTGTCGGTAAACTGTTTCATATCGGCTATGTTACGGAAATCTACGGCTAAGTTATTGTAACCGTACATATTACCTCGTTCTGTCAGCCATACATTGTTATTTCCTGATTCGCGGACTTTTTCTACAGGAAATTGCATATCAATTCCCGAAAGAAATTGTGCTTTTTTTATGTTCACAATTTTACCTGTTTTAGCTGCGGCAACAAGTAAATCGGTTTGACGGCACAAAAATGCTGGAATTTGCAGTACGTCAGCAACTTGTCCGACGGATTCTGCCTGATACGATTCGTGAATGTCGGTTAAAATTTGCAGGCCAAATTTTGTCTTTATATCGTTCAACATTTGCAAACCTTTTTCCAATCCAGGACCACGGAAGGATTTTACCGAAGTTCGGTTAGCTTTGTCGAACGAAGATTTGAAAATGATATTGATATTGTATTTTTTATTGAGTCGCACCAATTCTGTTGCAACTTCTTCCAAACATTCCTTTGACTCAATTACACAAGGGCCTGCAATAAAAATAGGTTTGTTGTTCATATTGAATGATTTATTACCGCGTAAAAGTATAAAACAATGCCGATTCTTCCAAAACAAAAAAGGCTGCTGAGTTTCCCCAACAGCCTTTAAAGTGTAGTTTTTATTTGTTAGTTTAAAATATCATCAATACTGTTAAAGATATGATTTGCTTCAATTTCTTCTTCTCCTGGATTTAATGTGCTATGATATATGTTTCCTTTTGCACAGTTTGTAAATGTTACATTTGTTGCATTTTCTAATTGCGACCAATCGCGAACATTATTTCCTATTATGTCGTCCCATTTTATTTTGCTGGCTTTAATTCCGTATGTTGTGCTATTTTCGATTGTTACATTTTCCAATGTCAATTTTGCAGCTTCGTAGCCAAGTGTTAAGGTTGCGTTATCCTCATCAGAACCGGCACCGCTAATAATTGTGTATTTGAAAAAGCTACCGCCTTGGTTTGTATTTCGTCCGTTAAAATAAATGCCGTCCCAATAGCCCGCTTCGTTATCGAGACCACCAATAAATATTGGCTCTTCGGCTGTTCCTTCGGCTTTAATGTAAGCACTTTCCTCAATATCAAAATCATTGTTGGCTTTGAATAATAGAGTTACACCTGCATTCACATTCATAATTGCATTGTCTAACGTCAACTCGCTATTAAACAAATAAGGAATTAGTTGTTTGTTGAATGTTACATCTTCGGAAATCCAATTATAGTTAAGCAAAATGTAGTTTTGTCCATTGTCACTAAAAGTATTGCCTGTTCCCAAGAAGTTTACATATTCGTTATGCTCCAAGAAAAGGGGATATTTATCAATATTTTTGATTAGGTTGTTTTCGAAAGTAACCGATTTAGCATCGTAAATTTTAAATCCGTTGCCTAAACTTCCGTCGATTGTACAATTTTTAACAGTAAGTTTAGCACCGCTTTCTACATTCAAAACAGCACCATCATCGTAGCTACCGCCATTTTTCATTATTACATATTCCATTTGGTTGTCTGGGCGGCTTGAGTTGTAAACAATTCCTTCCCAAGAACCTTTGTTGAAATTGTTGATTGGACCTTGGAAAACGATAGGACTTTCGGCTGTTCCAATCATCTTCAAACCAGCATTTTCGGTTACTACAATTTTTCCGTCAACACCAGTGAAAGCGATTGTTACGCTGTCTTCTATTGTCAACAATGCGTTTCCTTCAACGTAGAATGTTCCATCAATAATGTAGTCGATTGGCAAACCAAGATCTTTTAACGTACGATTTTCGCTCATTGATCCGCTCAATGTTTCTGGATTGGTAAGACCACCAGGACCAGGGCCGTTGCCTTCTGCGAAGATTGCAATCAACGAAATGTTTTTTGTAACAACTATCGTACGTGGATTTTCTGTGTTAAGGTCGCTCCATTGTACGAAATGGTAGCCGTCTTGTGCAGTTGCGTACAAGGAAATTTCGGTGTTTTCTTTGTAATCATCATTAACATTGTTCACAACTCCCATTGCAGGGTCGTTCACAGTTACGACGACAGAATATGTTTTTTCCTCGTCTTTTTTACAACTACTGAAAGTAACACAAGCTACGAACAGAGTGAAAGCTAATGTTTTAAACATTTTCATTTTATTAAAGTTTTAAAATTTGTTGCAAATATAGAAATTTCATATTTGTTTTTCTACGTAGCCATATATAAATTACTTTTTGAAAATCTAATAACTCATTTCCGCCTACTGATAACTTTTTATTACCTTTGTTGCAACGTAGGAATAATGGAATCATTCAATACAATTCTTTTTGGAAAAACCGACAGTACAACTGTTCAAATTATCCGTAACGCAGTTGTGGAACTGATTCGTTATTCCATAAACATCGCAATTTTATGGTTCTTGAACGAAAAATTGCTTGGCGACGACTATTTGCCTGTTTCCACAGCAATTGCCTCGCTACTTGCCGGACTTGTGAATTTCTTTTTGAGTAGCATTTGGGTTTTCCACAACAAAGAAGAAGAAACTAGCAAAAACGCAGTTAAATTTTTGATTTTTACACTTATAGGCGCCGCTGGATTAGGCATAAACATTGGTATCACGACTGTGCTGACAAATAAATGTGGTGTGTATTTCCTTATCAGTAATACCATCGCCCAAATTGTGGTTTTCTTCTTCAATTTCTTTATGCGGAAGAAAATTGTTTTTGATAGATAGAGAATAAAAACTTACACAAGGGTGGTTTTGTGAAAAATGCGCTCAAAAAAGCAAATAGCTATTCCTCAAAACATTTGAATATAACCGAAAAATAAAGTACTTTCGCAAAGCATTTTATCTAAACGAATTATGGATTACAATTTTACCGAAATTGAAAAGAAATGGCAGGAATATTGGGAAACCAATAAGACTTTCAAAACTGAGTTAGACAAATCAAAACCGAAATTTTATGCGCTTGATATGTTCCCGTATCCATCGGGAGCTGGTTTGCACGTTGGTCACCCAGAAGGCTACACGGCAACCGATATAATGAGCCGTTACAAACGTATGAAAGGTTTCAATGTGCTTCATCCTATGGGCTGGGACGCTTTCGGTCTTCCTGCTGAACAATATGCTATTCAAACAGGAACACATCCTGCTATCACCACAAAGAAAAACTGCGACAATTTCCGTCGTCAAATCAAAGCTTTAGGATTGAGCTACGATTGGGATCGCGAAATCAATACAACTGATCCAAAATACTACAAATGGACGCAATGGATTTTTATCAAATTGTACAATACTTGGTTCGATAAAGAACAACAAAAAGGTCGTCCAATTTCGGAACTTCCAATTCCTGCCGAAGTTGAAGCAAAAGGTAAAGATGCAGTAACTGAATATGTTAATTCTCAACGACTTGCATATTATGATAATGCACAGGTTTGGTGGTGTCCAAATTGTAAAACTGTTTGTGCCAACGAAGAAGTGTTGAACGATGGTTCTCACGAAAAATGTGGTTGTCAGGTAAATCGTAAAAATCTAAAACAATGGATGTTGCGTATTCCGTTGTATGCAGAACGCCTAATTCAAGGTCTTGAAGGTTTGGATTGGCCAGCTGGTGTTAAGGATATGCAACGTAACTGGATTGGTCGTTCAACTGGTGCCGAAGTTGATTTCCAACTTGAAGGTGTAGATGCTAAATTGACTGTTTATACAACTCGTTGCGATACATTGTTCGGTGCAACATATATGGTTATTGCTCCCGAACATCCAATGATTGACCAAATTGTTACTGCCGACCAAAAATCTGCTGTTGACGATTATAGAAAACAAGCTTCTATGAAGTCGGATTTGGACAGAACTGAGTTGGCCAAAGAAAAAACAGGTGTGTTCTCTGGTCGATATGCGAAAAATCCTGTAAATGGAACATTGATTCCTATTTGGGTTGCCGACTACGTTCTTATGGGATATGGAACAGGTGCAATTATGGCTGTTCCTGCTCACGATACACGAGACTGGGAATTTGCAAAGAAATTCAATTTGCCAATCATTGAAGTTTTGAAATCGGAAGTTGATGTTCAGCAACAAGCATGGACAGAAGACGGTGTTCACGTTAATTCTGGATTCCTTGATGGTTTGAATAAAAAAGATGCTATTGAAAAAATGATTGCTTGGCTTGCCGAACGTAAATTGGGCAAAGCTACTGTCAATTACAAAATTCGTGATTGGTTGTTCAGCCGTCAACGTTACTGGGGCGAACCATTCCCTATCATTCACTGGGAAGATGGAGAAGTTTCTACTGTTGACGAAGCAAATCTTCCTCATCAATTGCCAGAACTTTCAAAATACGAGCCAAGCGACACTGGCGAATCTCCATTGGCAAACGCAACCGATTGGTTAACAGTTGTTGACGCAAATGGTCGTAAAGGTCGTTACGAAACGAACACAATGCCACAATGGGCAGGCTCTTGCTGGTATTATTTGCGTTATGCTGATCCAAAAAATGATTCGGCTCCGTTCTCTGTTGAAGCAGAAAACTATTGGTTGCCGGTTGATTTGTATGTAGGTGGTGCCGAACATGCTGTGCTTCACTTGTTGTACAGTCGTTTTTGGCATAAAGTTCTATTCGATTTAGGCATTGTTCATACTGACGAACCATATCAAAAATTATTCAATCAAGGTATGATTTTGGCTTTTGCTTACGAAACTCAAGCAGGTGCAAAAGTAACATCGGATATGGTTGAAGAAAAAGATGGAAAATTCTTCCATAAGGAAACGGGAGAAGAACTTCGTCAGATTGTGGCAAAAATGTCGAAATCGTTGAAGAATGTTGTCAATCCTGACGATGTGATTGCTCACTACGGAGCCGACAGTCTTCGCTTGTACGAAATGTTTATGGGACCGCTTGATGCAGTTAAACCATGGGCCGAAAGCGGTGTGAAAGGTGTATTCAACTTCCTTGCCCGCGTGTTCCGTTTCTTTAGCGAAAAAGAAAATGTTGTTGCCAGTTTGAAAGACGATAATGCTGTTATAAAAGAACTTCACAAAACTATTAAGAAAGTTGCCGATGATGTTGAAAATCTTCGCTTTAACACGGCGATTTCTCAAATGATGGTATTCACAAATGCATGCTATAAAGCGGGTAAGGTTTCGGAAGATGTTGCAAAAGATTTCTTCAAAGTGTTGTCGCCATTTGCACCTCACTTGGCAGAAGAATTGTGGCAAATGTATGGTGGAACAAAGTCTATGGCTTACGAACCTTGGCCGGTGTGCGACGAAACAAAACTTGTTGACGATTCGGTTGTATATCCAGTTTCATTCAACGGAAAACGTCGTTTCGAAATGGAATTTCCGAAATCTGCAACACCGCAAGATGTAGAGAATGTTGTGATGGCTGACGAACGTACAATCAAATGGCTTGACGGCAAGCCAACGAAGAAAGTGATTGTTGTTCCAGGAAAAATCATTAACATTGTAATGTAATAAATGTCGGGGCGTATTGAATACGCCCTTTTTTATTTTATAATAAAATAGTAAAGAGAAGTCGTATGGTTATGACTTCTCTTTTTTTATAAATACACATTAGTATAATTTATACTACGAAATATTTGTTTTTTCAAAAAGAATCTTGTAGTTTTGTCTTTGTAAAAAATAATTAGTATGAATTGTACTACAAAAAAAATATCTAATATTGCATCTATTGTTTCGGGAGTGTATGCTTCTATTATGCCAGACGGTGATGTTTCGTATTTGCAGATGGGGGATTTTTTGAAGGGGTATGGAGCGTGTGCTGCATCGAAAGTACATGCTACTGGCAAGGTACAAGCAAATTTATTGGAAAAAGGTAATATCCTTTTTGCATGTAAGGGATCTCGTTATCTTGCAGTTACATACAATGAGGATGTTCCTGCTGTTGCCTCAACGGTGTTTTTTGTGTTGAAAGTCAAGAACAACAGCATTAATCCTGAATATCTGTGTTGGTATCTTAATCAGCCTACTATAAAAACATTTTTCCGTTCCATAGATCAAGGCACGGGTGTACCAGTTATAAAGAAAATGTATATAGAAAATTTGGAGATACCCATTCCCGATGGCGACACACAACGTAAAATAGTTGAGTTGAGCAACTTGTCCGACAGAGAGTTTCAGCTTAGGTCGGCAATAGCGGGGAAAAAACATCTTTTATTAAATCAAAAATTAATGAACCTAATAGAATAAGTAATATGGAAAAACTAACACAAGCAACAATTAACCGTATCGTATGGAATGCCTGCGACACATTTCGTGGGGTTATTGACCCAAGCCAGTATAAAGATTATATATTAACGATGCTGTTCTTGAAGTATATTAGCGATGTGTATGCTTCAAAGCATAAGGAGTATTTGCAACGCTATGAAAATGACAGGGCTAGGGCGGATAGGGCAATGCGTAGAGAGCGATTTGTTTTGCCTGAAAAAAGTTCGTTTGGTTATTTGTATCAACATAGAAACGACAATAATATCGGTGAGCTTATTGATATAGCTTTGTCAGAAATTGAGGATGCCAATCGTGAGAAGATGAGCAGTGAAGATGGTAGCAGCGTATTTCGGAATATTAGTTTTAATAGTGCTAATTTGGGAGAGACGAAAGAGAAAAATGCTCGTTTGAAAAATTTACTAACTGATTTTTCGGAGTTGCAACTTGACCCGGAACATCTTGAAACTAGTGATATAATAGGCGACGCGTATATGTTCCTCGTGTCGTCGTTTGCGTCGGAGTCGGGTAAGAAGGCGGGGGAATTTTTCACGCCTGCCGAGGTGTCGTCGTTGTTGGCAAAGTTGACGAAAAGTAAACCTGGTGCTCGCATTTGTGACCCGACTTGTGGTTCTGGCTCTTTGCTTATTAAAGCAGGACAGGAAGTTGATAACAATAATTTCTCGCTCTACGGACAGGAAGTGAATGGCAGCACTTGGGCGCTTGCTATTATGAATATGTTTTTGCATGGGTTTGACAATGCTGTGATTCGTTGGGGCGATACTTTGCGAAATCCTAAACTGAAAGAAAACGATGCGTTGATGAAGTTCGACACAGTAGTGGCAAATCCGCCTTTTAGTTTGGATAAATGGGGCGCCGAGGAGGCCGAAAATGACGAATACAAACGTTTTTGGCGTGGTGTTCCTCCCAAAAGTAAAGGAGATTGGGCTTTTATTTGCCATATGATAGAGGTGGCACAGGAAGGTTCTGGAAAAGTGGGTGTTGTGGTGCCTCACGGTGTGTTGTTCCGTGGTGCGTCCGAAGGAAAAATCCGCAAAAAAGTGGTGGAGGAAAACCTGCTTGAAGCAGTTGTGGGATTGCCTGCCAATTTGTTTTTCGGTACGGGTATCCCTGCCGCTATTGTAATATTCAACAAAGGCAAAAAGAACAACAATGTGTTGTTTATTGATGCGTCAAAAGAATTTGAAAACGGAAAGAATCAGAACAAACTGCGCGAACAAGATATCCAGCACATTGTTTCTACCTATCGGAAATTCAACGAGGAAAACATTGAAGCCGGTGTTGTGGAAGACAAATATGCTTATGTGGCAACATTCGACGAAATAAAAGAAAACGACTTTAATCTGAATATTCCGCGTTATGTGGATACATTTGAGGAAGAAGCCGAGATTGACATTGCATCGGTACAACAGGAAATTGACCGTTTGGAAAATGAATTGAGTGAAGTGCAGGCAAAAATGAAAAACTATTTGAAGGAATTGGGGTATTAATATGAAAAGAAATAGGATTTTCATAAGCAGTGTGCAAAGTGAGTTTTGCGAGGAACGCAGACGATTGTGCGACTATATCCGGACAGATGTGTTGTTTGGAAAATTTTTTGAACCGTTTATTTTTGAGGACTTGCCAGCTGTAAGCCAGTCGGCACAAGAGGCCTATCTGGGCAATGTAGAACAGTGTGACATCTATCTCGGAATATATGGCGCACAATACGGCTACGAAGATTCCGAAGGCATGTCGCCAACAGAAAGAGAATATGATGTAGCTGCCGACCAACACAAGTACCGCATTGTGTTGGTGAAACAGATTGACGAACGCCATCCTAAAGAATTGTCTTTTATAAAAAAGGTGGAACGACAAGTTGTGCGAAAAACTTTTGGCAACTATGACGAACTTCGCAATGCCGTGTATGCTTCGCTGGTTCGCTATATGGAAGAAAAAGAGTTGCTTAGACTGCTCCCTTGGGATGCAACCTATCATCCTATGGCGAAACTGGCAGACATCAACCCCGAAAAAGTGCAAACTTTTGTTGATTTGGCTCGAAAAAAACGAAATTTTAAGATTCCATACACGGAGGAAAATATCCCAAAGATATTGCAGCATTTGGATTTAATGTCGGCCGATGGGAGACTGACCAATGCGGCGCTTTTGTTGTTTGCGCATCGCCCGCAACAGTTTTTCCCTGTGAGTGAAATCAAATGTATGGTGTTCCCAACCAATGTGAAAATAAAACCGCTGTTGTCATACCAAACATTCCGAGGCAATGTGTTTGAATTGGTCGATGCGGCTGTAGGGTTTGTTATGGAGCACCTCGATGCCGCTGTGGGAACGCACACCACCACTTCGATAGATGTTCATTACGAGATTCCTATTCAGGCTGTGACAGAATTGATAGTGAATGCAGTGGCACATCGCTCGTATGAAAGCAATGGTAGTGTGGAAGTGATGATTTTCCGCGACAGGCTGGAGATTTGGAATCCTGGTCGCTTGCCGTTTGGACTCACAACCGCAATGCTCACACAAGAACATAATTCAATTCCAGCTAATCCGCTTTTGGCAACGCCTATCTATCTTGCTGGCTATATCGAACGCTTGGGAACGGGCACTACCGAGGTGGCGGCCGCTTGCCAAAAAGAAGGCTTGGCAGCTCCCGTTTTCGTCCAAAACGAAGATTTTAGAGTGACGGTCTATCGGAAAAATGTCGGTCAAAATGTTGTTACTGATACTGTTGATAATCAATTAGATAGTTTTGTTGATCAAGAGAATGTCGGTCAAAATGTCGGTCAAAATGTCGGTCAAACCAAGCAGGAACAGCGTATGATAAAAGTGCTGACGACAATATTGAACAACAGACGTGTGCCACAACGAGAAATTGCCGAGATGCTTGGCGTTTCGGAACGAACCATCAACCGAGATTTGCTTTTGCTTCGGAAAAACTATCGTATTGAATGGATAGGATCTTCTAAAACAGGAAGATGGGATGTGGAAAAACTATAAAAAAAACAGAACCATGAAAACTAATACAACAAATATCCCTGCAGGCTACAAAAACTCACCACTTGGCATTATCCCAATTGATTGGGAAGTGAAAAGATTGGGGGAGATAGGCGTTTTATCTTCTGGAATGACACCATTAAGATCTGTTTCAAAATTTTATGATAATGGAGAGGTCAATTGGGTGAAAACTACGGATTTAAATAATTCAATACTTTATAAAACGGAAGAAAAAGTCTCTGAAATAGCAATTAAAGAAACATCATTAAAAATACATCCAAAAGGATCAATTTTGATTGCTATGTATGGAGGTTTTAATCAAATAGGACGAACATCAATTTTGGGAGTTGATGCAGCTATTAATCAAGCACTTTCATGTCTTACTTTTTCAGGTGATAGATATTGTGGATATTATGTGTTGAGTTTTTTAAATCTATTTGTTGATAAATGGAAACAGTTTGCTGCAAGTAGTCGAAAGGATCCCAATATAACAAGTCAGGATGTTAATGATTTCCTCATTTCTCTTCCTCCTCTTTCCGAACAGCGCCGTATAGCTGAAATTCTCACGACCTGGGACGAGGCCATTGAAAAGCAAAGCCAGAAAATAAAGCAATTGGAGCAGCGCAAAAAAGGTCTTATGCAGCAGCTCCTCACCGGCAAAAAACGCCTTAACGGCTTTACCGATAAATGGAAAACAGTGAAGTTGGGAGAGGTGTTTATGGAAAGGAATGAAACGAATCGGGGAGATTTACCGTTGCTTTCTATTGGGCAAGATGGTGTTTACCCACAATCAGAATCAGCAAAAAAGGATACCTCAAATGAGGATAAGTCAAAATATAAGCGAATTTGTCCTAATGATATAGGATATAATACGATGCGAATGTGGCAGGGAAGAAGTGCTTTGTCGGCATTGGAGGGAATAGTTAGCCCTGCTTATACGATTGTTACTCCAAATTCTGAACAGAACCCGATTTTCATTTCTGAATTGATAAAATTGCCACATATTGTGAATGATTTTTGGAGGCATTCTCAAGGTTTGGTAAGTGATACATTGAATTGTAAGTTTCCGGATTTTTCACAGGTTAAAGTTACAATTCCTTCCTATAAAGAGCAAACTGCTATTGCAGCTATTCTTACAACTGCCGATGAAGAGATACAGAATGAGAAACAAAAATTAGAAAATTTAAAATCACAGAAAAAAGGATTAATGCAAGTATTGTTAACAGGAAAAGTGAGGGTGAAAGGATAAAAAAGAAGTAAAGAAAAATAATATAGAAAATGGTAGATTGGAGTGCATTTATAAATAAAAACAAGGATAGAGAACCAAAAGCATTTGAGTCTTTGTCATATTTGCTATTTTGTTCCGAATTCAACAATAGAATAGGGCTATTTCGCTACAAAAATCAAACTGGTATAGAAACAGAACCTTTGTTTGTTAATGGCTTGTGGTATGGATTTCAGTCTAAATATTATGATAAATCTATTCGTGAGAATAAACAAGATATTATTGATTCTATTAAAAAGGCCAAAAGGGAAAATACACAATTAAACAGGTTTTATATTTATGTAAACCAGGAGTTATCGGAAAGTTCATATAAAGGTCAAAAAAAACCGAAATATCAAGAAGAAATTGAGGATACGGCAAGTCAACTACAAATGGATTTGATGTGGAAAGTTCCAAGTAATTTCGAGTTGCAAATTGAATTGCCAGAAAACAAATATATTAAAGATCTCTTTTTCAATCTTAATCCTGAATCTGGAGATTTGATTGATGAAATGGGCGATCATACAGAATTATATTTCTCAGCTATAAAAACATCCATTTATAATCACAAAGGAGGTAAAATCTGTATTGAACGCCAATCGGAACTAGAGCAGATTGATAGGGTTGTTAATACAAATTCCAATATAGTCATTTCAGGTGAAGGTGGTTGTGGTAAAACGGCGTTGTTGAAAAAGTATATTGATGCACATAAAGATATTCCGGTTTGTGTATTTAAAGCATCATCATTTGATGTGAAAAAACTAAACGATGTTTTGAGATTTAAGCATGATTTTAATCTTTCACAATTTGAAGAAGCTTATATAGATTGCCCTCGAAAACTTTTCATTATAGATTCTGCGGAAAAATTGGCGGAATTTGATGCTTTTGATACGTTAAGGCAATTGCTTGACATATTGTCAAAACAAAAATGGTCAATAGTGTTTACAGTAAGACATTGCTATTTAGAGGATTTGAATTACTTTCTTAAGAACACTTTTAACCTTCAGTTTGAATCGATTGATATTGAGGTGTTGGGAATAGAAAAATTGACTGAAATTGCAAAAATAAATAATATACAATTGCCTGATAATGAACGATTTAAAAATAGATTATGTAATTTATTCTATCTGAGTTATTATGTGTCGCTGTATGAGAATAATCTTCAAAAAGGTTCGTTTAAAGATTTTGTTGATAATATTTGGAGTATAAAGATAGCAAATCGTGTATTTCAGAAAGGGAATTTGTGTATAAGAAGAGAGCGATGTATAATTGATCTTGCCAAAGAAAGATGTGAATCTTTGACTTTTTATTTGGATGGAAATGGCGATCATGAAGCCTTGTCTGCTCTGAAACAAGATGAGATAATTGGATATGACGATTTGAGACAAAAATATTATATTACTCACGATGTTTTTGAAGAATGGTCGTTGAATAAAATTATAGACTCTGCGTTTAGTAACAATTTCGGAAATCATATACAAATTTTTAACGAAATAGGTTCCTCTCTGCCTATGAGAAGAGCATTCAGGATGTGGTTGTCGGAAAAATTGAATGAAAATGCAGATGAAATAAAACAATTGTTTGATGGGATAATAAAAAGTGCCGATGTTGAGACTTTTTGGCAAGATGAACTTATAACTTCTGTGTTATTATCGAATTATAGCGATTCGTTTTTCTCAATTTATCAAAGTGATTTAGAAATTGATATTAATAATCTATTTAGTCGGTTGCTTTTCATAATCCGTATAAGCTGTAAAAAAATAAAATCTGTTTCTAAAATTGATAATCAGGAAGTTGTGATTACGGAGCCTATAGGAAAAGGATGGCAATCTGTAATCAAATATTTACATTCTCATAGAGATGTTTTTATTTCTCATACGAATTCAGCTATTGGTATTCTTGAGGATTGGACAGCATCCAATCATACTGGTGAAACCACTAAGTATGCAGGTGAACTTATATTGCATTATATAAATGAATTGTCTAAGGAAAGTTATCTTTCAACTGATTTAGAGTCGCAAGTCTTCCAAATTATTTTTAATTCAGCAGAGGAAATCAGAATAGAATTGAAAACAATTATTGAAAGGACGATAAATTGTACAGAAAAAAGTCAGAATCGTATCTTTAAGGATATGTGTGAAAAAATTATTTCCGAACCATATTCCGCAATTAATTTAATTAAGATTTTGCCAGAAGAGGTATTGCTATTGTGTGATACGTTTTGGAAACTAAGTCCAAAAATAGATGATAGATTCAATTCGTATTATAGAGAAAGTCAAGAATATAGATATGGTATTGTTGATGAGTATCATCATAATTATTCCCCTGCCAGTGCTTTGCAAACACCAATATATTGGTTACTTCAGATAGAACCAATTAAGACGATAAATTATATCATAGGATTTACTAACTATTCTATAACTTGTTATAGTAAATCTAGTTATGGAAGAGATGAATTATATGACATACGTATTCGCATAGATGATACTGATTATACACAAAAATGCAGTTCGGCATTATGGGGATTGTATAGGGGGGTAGGAAGTCCGGTTACTCCATATTTATTGCAGTCAATGCACATGGCTTTGGAAAAATATTTATTGGAGGCTTCAAAAATAAAAGGTTTAAATGTTAGAATTGAGAAATTGCTGATCTATATTTTGAAAAATACTCAATCTGTTTCGTTAACGTCAGTTGTGTGTAGCGTTGTTCTTGCTAATCCTGAAAAATATTGGCAAGTAGCTTTAATTTTATTTAAAACGATAGACCTATTTCATTTGGATTTGTATAGATATAGTGCTGAAGCAACTATTTTTAATCCAATAGGAAGGAATCCGTGGAATTCAAAAGAAAGACATCAAAGTAATAATCTTCTTCATAGAAAAGAATATTTGGAAAATCTCTGCGTAAAATATCAGTTTTGTTTAGTTTCTAATATTTCATCTAAAGTCAGTGAAAAAATCAAAGAATCAATCTTTCAAATTATTGATAATCATAAAGAAGTGATATCAAAACTAGAGGAAGGTGAAAAAAAGGATGTTTTTAACATTTTGTTATGTCGTATGGATTCTCGAATTATGCAACCTAAAATTCAAAAAACAGATAATGATAAAATTTTGATAGAATTAAATCCTCAATTACCATCGGATTTGAAAGAAAGAAGTCAAAGAACTATAGATGAAACAAACGAAATGTTCAAATATTCTAATTTAAGAATGTGGGCAATATTCAAGAATGAACTAAAAGCGGGGTTTTACAAAAAGTAATAGATAGAAAACCATATGACGTCTTTCAAATCAAACGAGAACTCAAA
>JAZRXD010000019.1:0-33247 GCA_045600045.1 Bacteroidales bacterium | reverse complement strand
ATTATTGCTATCTTTGCAAGCGTCATACAAAATTATGCTTGGAAAAACTTTATTTGTGGTAGTCGTGGATGTCATTCAGAAATGAATGGTGTTTGACTATGCAATATAAAAGCACCATTCTCAATGAGTTTGGTGCTTTTTTCGTTTGAAAAGTGTATTTTTGTAGAGTTACAAAGTTTTAAAGGTTATTAAACAAAATAATATGGGATTTCCACTAAGAAGCAACGCATCAACGCAAGGACGATTGATGGCTGGTGCACGAGGATTGTGGCGTGCAAACGGTATGAAAGAAGAACAAATCGGCAAACCAATTATTGCCATTGCAAACTCATTTACGCAATTTGTTCCTGGTCACGTTCATCTACACGAAATAGGACAAAAAGTTAAAGCGGCTATTGAGGCAGAAGGTTTTTTCGCTGCTGAATTCAATACAATCGCAATTGATGATGGTATTGCAATGGGACATACAGGTATGTTGTACTCGCTTCCTTCACGTGAAATTATTGCCGATAGCGTTGAATATATGTGTAATGCTCACCGTGTTGACGCATTGGTTTGTATCAGCAACTGCGATAAAATTACTCCCGGAATGTTGATTGCTGCTATGCGTTTGAATATTCCTACAATTTTTGTTTCTGGTGGACCAATGGAAGCTGGCGTTCTCGGCAACGAAAAATTGGATTTGATTGACGCAATGGTTATGGCTCTTGATTCTGATGTTGACGACGCAAAACTTGATGCTGTTGAAAAAACCGCATGTCCAACATGTGGTTCTTGTTCCGGAATGTTCACTGCAAATTCAATGAACTGCTTAACGGAGGCTCTTGGTTTGTCTTTACCAGGAAATGGTAGTGTCGTTGCGACTCACAAAAACCGCGAAAATTTATTTATTCGTGCAGCAAAACAAATCGTTGAAAATACAAAGAAATACTACTTCGAAGGAGATACTTCGGTTCTTCCTCGTTCAATTGCAACCCGTGCTGCATTTTTGAACTCAATGAAGATGGATATAGCAATGGGCGGTTCTTCAAATACTGTGCTTCACCTTTTGGCTGTTGCACACGAAGCTGGCGTTGATTTCAAAATGAAAGATATTGATATGCTTTCACGCCAAGTTCCTTGTATTTGCAAGGTTGCTCCTACTACTAAAAAATATCACATTGAAGATGTTAACCGTGCTGGTGGCGTTATGGGTATTCTTGGAGAACTTGATAGAAAGGGGCTACTTGACACCAATGTCGGCCGTGTTGACGGAATGACGTTGGCTCAATGTCTTGACAAGTTCGACATTATGCGTCCAACTGCTGATGCAAAAGCAACAGAAATTTATTTGAGCGCACCCAAAGGTGGACGTCATATTGAAATGGGTTCTCACGCAACAATGTTCAAAGAATACGACAAAGACAGAACTTCGGGATGTATTCGCAACATCGAAAACGCATATACAAAAGATGGTGGATTGGCTGTATTGTTCGGAAATATTGCAACTAACGGTTGTATTGTGAAAACCGCTGGTGTTGATGAATCAATTTTTAAATTCCAAGGAACTGCACGTGTATTCCATTCTCAAGAAGATGCGTGTGATGCAATTATTACAGACAAAATCCACGCTGGCGACGTTGTTGTAATTATTTACGAAGGTCCTAAAGGAGGTCCGGGTATGCAGGAAATGTTGTACCCTACGTCATATTTGAAATCTAAACATCTTGGAAAAGAATGTGCATTGATTACTGATGGTCGCTTCTCTGGTGGAACTTCTGGGTTATCAATCGGACACGTCTCTCCAGAAGCTGCAAGTGGAGGAAACATCGCTTTGGTAAAAGATGGCGACCAAATTTTGTTTGATATTCCTAATCGTAAGGCTGAATTGCTTGTATCAGACGAGGAATTGGCTAATCGCCGCAAGGCTGAAGAAGCGAAAGGAAAACTTGCATTCAAACCACAACGTGACAGAAACGTTGCTAATTCATTGAAAGTATATGCTCAAAATGTTGCCTCGGCTGACCTTGGCGGTGTTCGAGTTATAGAATAAATTATCTGCGGAAACGGACTCTGTTACGTTTCCGCAAATTATTAATCAATCTTTATCAATTACAATGACAGGCTCTGACGCACTATTAGAAAGTCTTAAACAAGAAGGTATTGACACCGTTTTTGGATATCCTGGCGGAACAATCATGCCTTTGTACGATAAATTATACAGTTTCTCGGCAATCAACCATATTCTTACTCGTCACGAACAAGGTGCAGTACACGCTGCGCAAGGTTATGCCCGCGCTACAGGAAAGGTTGGCGTATGTTTAGCCACATCGGGACCAGGCGCCACAAATTTAGTAACTGGTATTGCCGATGCAATGATAGATTCAACTCCAATAGTTGCCATTACCGCACAAGTTGTTTCTAAATCGTTGGGAACCGATGAATTTCAGGAAGTTGATATCATTGGTGTTACTATGCCAATTACAAAATGGAATTATCAAATTACTTCGGCCGAAGAAATTCCTGAAATTATTGCGAAAGCATTTTATCTTGCAAGAACAGGTCGTCCAGGTCCAGTATTGATAGATATCACAAAAGATGCTTTAGTCAATGAAACTGAATTTTCGTATAAACCTTGCGAGTATATTCGTGGATATTATCCTTATCCAAAATTAAATCAGACAGAAATCGACAATGCAGTTGAATTGATTAACCAAGCTCAACGTCCAATGATTTTTGCTGGTCATGGTGTTGAAATTGCTCAAGCGCAAGAAGAATTGATCGCATTGTCGGAAAAGGCAAATATTCCAATCGCTTCAACTATTATGAGTTTGAATACGATTGAATACGATCATCCTAATTTTGTTGGTATGCTCGGTATGCATGGAAATTATGCACCAAACGTAAAGACCAACGAGGCAGATTTGATTATCGGTGTCGGACTTCGTTTTGACAGCCGTGTAACTGGACGTTTGGAGAAATTTGCAAAACAAGCGAAAATTATTCATATAGAAATTGATAGAGCCGAAATTGGTAAAATTTTCAAACCGACTCTTTCTGTAAACTGTGATGCAAAAACAGCATTGAAAGCATTGACAAATGCCGTAAAACCAGCAAATCACAAAGAATGGTTTGATAGTTTTAAACCACTTCAAGAAATTGAAAATAAAGAGGTTATAGAACCAGCAATCCACCCAACAACAGAAGCAATCAAAATGTGCGAAGTTGTTAATATGATTTCGGAGAAAACCAAAGGCACTGCCATTGTTGTTACCGATGTTGGGCAAAATCAAATGGCTACCTGTCGTTATTATAAATTCAAGAAAGGTTCTAAAATCCTTACTTCTGGTGGTCTTGGAACAATGGGCTATGGAATCCCTGCTGGTATTGGTGCAAAAGTTGCCCGTCCTGAAAAACAAGTTATCACCTTTGTTGGAGACGGTGGTTTCCAAATGACAGCACAGGAATTAGGAACTATGGCCGCAAACAATATTGGATTGAAAATCGTATTGTTGAATAACACGTATCTTGGTAACGTTCGTCAATGGCAGGCTCGTTTCTTCGGTCATCGTTATTCTTTCGTTGACATCGCAGGCCCTGATTTTTCAGTCATTTCGAAAGGTTGGAAAGTAAATAGCCAACGTGTTGAAAAACGAGAGGATTTATCAAAAGCAATTGACGAAATGTTGGCCGATGATAAACCCTACGTATTGGAAGTTATTATAGAACCCGAAGAAGACATTTTACCAATGATTGAACCAGGCGCCGGTGTTGCCGAAATGAAATTAAAATAATAAGACTATGGAAGAACAAAAACAATATACAATTACAGCATTCACCGAAAACCATATTGGTTTGTTGAATAAAATCACAATTGTTTTTACCCGTCGTAAAATCAATATTGAAAGTTTGACGGTTTCGGAATCGCAAATCAAAGGAATTCATAGCTTTACTATTGTTGTTAATTCAACAAAAACGACTGTTGAAAAAGTCGTAAATCAAATTGACAAACTTGTTGAAGTCATTAAAGCATTCTATTACGAAGAAGAACAATTGATTGCACAAGAATTGGCCTTATACAAAATGCCTATGTCTGCTATAAAAATGATAAATATGGGACGTTTCATTCGCGAAAACAACGCCCGCATTCTTGATATGCAACAAGATTATTTCGTAATTGAAAAAACAGGAACTGCAGAACAAACTCAGGAATTGCTTGAAAAACTTCGTCCTCTTGGTATTCTGGAATTCATTCGTTCTGGCCGTGTAATTATAACAAAACCAATGAAAACATTGGACGAATATATGGCAGAAAAAGACAATAGTTTTTTCTATAACATAGATTAAATCAACTTTGCCAACAAAACAAAAAATCCTACTCCAATAAGAGTAGGATTTTTTTGACCCTCTACATAAACTATAGCCAGGCCTCTCTTTTTTGCGGTATTCAAATGTATGTTTGGTGCAACCTTCATTTGAATCTTTTTACGAGTGCAAAAATACACGAAAGTAAAATATTCCACAAGATTAATTTTTTATAAAATCACTAAATATCCATTAACAAATGGACAAAAAGACTGCATTTTTTAACTTTTTGCTCATTTTAGATTCTTAAAAACCTGTTGGTTGAAACAAAAAGTTTGAATTGTTTATTCCAAAAACATTCATTACCTTGTGTCGTTTTTAAAACGAACGTGTATTGATTTATACATTATTGATTTTCAAAAAATTAAAATAATTTATATGAAAAAAACTGCATTTTTTGTAATCGCTCTTTTATTATGTGGCGGTCAAGTTTTTGCTCAAGATTCAACTTACTATTGGAAAAACGGAAAAATCAAAAGTCAAGGTTCCTGGATTGACGGTACAGAACAAGGCGTTTGGACATACTGGGATTCTCTAGGAAACAAAATACAAGAAGCAACTTTTCTTCGTGGCCGATTGAACGGTAAAAACATTATCTATAAAAACGGGGTTAAAATACAAGAAGCCACATACGTTTTGAATGAATTATCAGGTCCTTATACGGAATGGGACAACGAAGGTAAAAAAATGGTTGAGGGTTACTACAAACGCAACAAACAAGATTCTTCTTGGAAATACTACTACCCTCAAGGAATGCTTCACAAAGAATATATGTATAAAAACGATACTGTTTTAATTTGGAATAGTTGTTATATAAGAGGCGGTTGCACTGTTTCGCAAGGAAACGGATATTATCAAGAAACATGGCCAGAAGGCAACATCAAAATACACGGTAATATTAAAAATGGACTAAAAGAAGGCGAATGGATTGCTTATTTCGTAGATAATACAATAAAGTCTCAAGGGGTATATTCCCAAGGGGAAAAAATCGGTAACTGGATTGAATATTACAACAACGGAAAAATAAAAGAAAAAATAAGTCAAACTGACGGGACATACGAAAGCTACTATGAAGATGGAACCCTTCAACAAAAAGGTTATTACAAAAATGAGAAAAAAGATAGCGAATGGACCTCTTGGAATAAAGATGGGAAAATAATCCGCAAGAACCATTATGCTGAAGGTGCATTGGACGGACTTCAAGAAGTTTGGTCTGAAGATGGAAGCAAAAAACTTTCAGCAATTGAATATAAAAACAATTTGAAAAATGGTTCTGCAAAATGGTGGTTACCAACCGAAGATCTCGATATGGAAGGTTATTTCGTTAATGATTTACAAGACGGAAAATGGATTTTCTATCGTCACGACAACGGGAAAATCGGTAACACCGGAAATTATTCACAAGGAAAGAAAACCGGACATTGGACTTGGTACTACGCTGATGGTTCAACATGGAAAGAAGGTGATTATCAAAATGATATGAAGACTGGAACTTGGACATTCTATTACGAAAATGGTCAAAAAGAACATGAAGGGACATTTGAAAACAATCTAGAGAATGGTAAATTCACCCAATGGTTCGAAAATGGTTCAACAATGACAATTGGTTTCTTTGAAAAAGGATTAATGACAGGATTATGGACTGGATGGTACGAAGAAAATCCAACATTGAAGAAATACGAAGTAAATTACAAAAACGGTGTAAACCATGGTTCTGCAACATATTGGAATGAAAAAGGTAAAATTCAATCTGAAAAATATTATGCAAACGGGCAACTTCATGGTTCTTCAAAAACGTATTTCCTTGACGGAAAACCAAACATTTTTGGTCAATATGATAACGGGAAAATGACTGGTGTATGGCAATACTTCAACGAATCAGGTGTTTGCGAACGGGAAATCACATTCAAAGATGAACGTCCCGATGGGAAATGGACAATTCGTTACAAAGAAGGGCCAATCAAAGAAGAATCGAATTACAAAGCTGGCGAACGTCACGGAAACTTTAAATCATATTCTATTCAAGGCAATCTAATCTATTTCGCGAAATACAAAAAAGGTAAAATAAAACGCGTTAAGGTTGACAAACGTACGCAAAATCAGTCTGCAAAATAACGATGGACAAAAGCACCTACGAACGTTTATTGGTAGAACTCGCGAAAAAACGTGAGTATCAAAAATTCCTTGACTTATCAAACGAGGTTGTCACGGAATATCCTGATTGGCATATTGCATGGCACTATTTGGGATCGGCATACGGTTTACAAGAAAAACATGACAAAGCAATTTCCTGTTTTATAAAAGCATTAGAAATCAAACCTAATTCTGAGAAAGCATTATACGGATTAAGCGTTTCTTTTCATGCTCTAAAAATGCACGAAGAAGCAATTGCTTGTTTATTGAAACACCAAGAAATCAGCGGGAAAGAATTTAAATTGTCTTTTGCTTTAGGAGTAAATTATTCGGAATGCAACGAAATAGAAAAAGCAATTGAAGAATTTTCTACGGCACAAAAAATTAAACCAGAAAACGAAGAGGTTCTATTCTGCCTTGCCGATTGTTACCGTATTTTAGAAAAATATGAACAAGCAATAACTTATTATCTACAAGCTTTGAATGTTAATCCAAACAATGTTTTGGTAAACCACAACACGGCTGTCTGCTATAAATTATTAAATGATAACGAAAATGCAATACTTTATTATCAAAAAGCACTAAAATTAGATTCTTCGTTTATTCCTTCACTACGAAACCTTACTGATATATATGTAGAATTAAATCAAAAAGCAGAAGCGACAGATTTGATTGAACGTGCATTGAAAATCAATCCTACTTCAGAAGAACTCTCTTCATTATTGGAAAAAATCAAATAATTTACTTGTAATACAAAATCGTCCTTTCCTGACGAAGTTCATGTCCTCTTGACGGAACTGTTCTTTTGAAAATCCAATTACCCTTCTCGTCAAATCCATACGTCATAATCGTTGAATCTAACAATTCCCCATTCCAATATTGAACTTTTTTTGAGGGCAATGCAACACCATGGTAAGTTTTATATTCTGTTTTGCTAATTATCTGTGAATCTTCGTATTCCATAACGGACAACATATTTCCATCCTCCTCATATTCATACACATACGTTTGTTCATACTCTAGCTGTGCCTGTTTACTAGTTCTAATTTCTTTTTGTACTTTATTATTTTCAATAATATAATTCCATACAAAAAGAGTATCTTTATAAGGACTCAACACTATACATCGAGTTCTATTTCGATTTTCATCATAATCATACACAACTCTTTTTCTATATGTTCCATCGGAAGCATACTCACGAATTTCTATCGGAAGATCATTTTCATACGTGTATGTTCTACGTAACTCTAAAGAATCACCAATAAACGCTTTTAAAGAACGGACATACATACCGTCATATTGATATTCAAATGAACGTCCACGCATTTTTTCCGACACCAACATTCCGTTTTTATTAAAAATAGCAATGGCATCATTGTCCTCATTCCCAACACTTTTATACGCAACCTGTCGAACCGCACCTTGAACTTCATAGACTTTATAATCCGTCTCGAATTCTTGATCTTTAGAACAAGCAACCGTACCTATTAAAAGAAATACGAAATAAAATTTTTTCATCACCTTACATTATAAAGCTTCAACCACGGTCTCCAATTTAACACCTCGAGAACCTTTAACTAAAATCGTAGCCTGTTCTATAGGATTTCTCAATAAATAATTTTTCAAATCCTCTGACGTTTCATAATAATTTGCAGAAATAAAATCAACATGTGGCCACTTACCAACCAAATTTATAGACTGAATTGATTTTCCTCGTAAGATTTCCAATATAGAAAGATGCTCTGATTCCGATGTTACCCCAAGTTCGAACATCTCGCCCAAAATCACACATTTATTTTCTGCATTCATTCCAACAAATGTTTCCAAAGATGCACGCATACTTGTAGGATTGGCATTGTATGCATCCATAATCAAAGTGTTTTTCTCCGTTTTCTTTGTCTGTGAACGATTATTCGAAGGGACATAACATTCTATAGCTTTTTTAATTTGCTCCTGTGTAACGCCAAAATAAGTTCCTACAGTAGCCGCCGCCAACATATTTTTAGCATTATACTCTCCATACAAAGATGAATGTATTTCTATAGATTTCCCTTTACATGAAAATTCAAATGCTGCATAAATAGAGTTATCCAACATTTTTCCCATATTATCTGATGCGGTAGCAAAGGAATAACGTACACATTTTTTTACACCGCGTAAGTTATTCATCAAATTTGGATTGTCTGCATCAATAAATATTGTTCCATCTTCAGCTGCTATATACTCATACAATTCTGTTTTGGTTTTAATAATATTTTCAAAACTTCCAAAACCTAACAAATGAGCTTTCCCAACGTTTGTAATTAATCCGAAGGTAGGAGACGCAATATTCACCAATGTTTTTATTTCTCCAGGATGATTAGCCCCCATTTCAACCACGGCAATATCAACATCTTTAGTTATTGATAACAAAGTCAATGGTACACCTATATGATTATTTAAGTTACCACGTGTATATTCTACGTTATACTTTTGAGACAAAACACTAGCAACCAATTCTTTTGTCGTTGTTTTTCCATTTGTTCCTGTAATACCAATAACAGGTATTTGCAATTGCATACGATGATAATGTGCCAAATCCTGCAAAAACTGTAACGTGTTCTCTACATACACAAACTTATCAGAGTTTAATGATTTGTCATCAACAACAGCACAAACGGCACCGGCATCAATTGCTTTTTGAGCATATTGATTACCATCAAAATTATCACCTTTCAAAGCAATAAAAATAGAACCTTCTGTAATTGTTCTTGTATCAGTGGAAACATGAGGATGTTTCACAAAACAAGTATCGTAAAATTCTTTAATTATCATAATCGTAAATATTATTCAAAAAAAAAAGCCCCACAAGGGGGCTTCTTTATATTTCGGTCAAATCATTAGTAAGCAACAGGACTTCCAACACGTGTCATTGCACAACGGAAACCTATATCATCTGTAGATTTAGATTCATCTAAGAATCGACGTGAACCAGGAGCCAAATAGTATGCTCTATCTCTCCAGCTACCACCTTTGTATACACGAGAGTGATCGTTTACCAATGTATACCATCCTGTTTCTGCATACAAATCTTCGTCAGACAAATTCTTTTGTTGATACATCAAGTTTGAACCATAAGTTCTAGCTGAGTCATCAATTTCTTCACTATAATCTATACTTGACATTTGATCACCATCTAAATAATTGATATTATCAGATTGACGGTAGTTCATTCTACCATAAGCATCAGCAACTGTGATATCTTCTTTTACCATATGACCTAATGAATCAACTTCTACGAATGTACCCTTATCAGCACCTTCTTCTTCAGTATATTTCTGGAACACGTTACCACGGAAAGGTCTGAATTCATCAACATCAGCTGAAGATGTTGCACGATATACATCAAGAACCCATTCGTTAACGTTACCTGCCATACAATACAATCCGTAATCATTTGGCCAGTATGACAATACAGGAGCTGTCGCATCAGCCATATCGTTCAAACGACCAGCAACACCCATTTGATCACCACGTGCACGAGTGTAGTTTGCCATCATTTGACCACGATCGTTTACACTTGGATTACGTAATTGATGACCATTCCATGGATAAATTCTTCTTTCATATATACGTTCATCAACCGAGTTTCCGATGATAGCCAAAGCTGCGAATTCCCATTCTGCTTCGGTCGGGAGACGATATTTAGGAAGAATAATACCATCTTCCTCGTGAACTATACGTGTTCCATCGCCGTTTGAAGGATTGTAATCATACAAATTTTGATTAACAGAACCTTCATACAAATGGTTCATATAAGTTTCTACGTTAAAGTTGTCAGCTCCTAATTGTTCTGTATTTTCATTCAAAATACCTTCACGGATTAAGATTCTTTCGTTAACACGGTCAGTACGCCAAACGCAGAAATCGTTTGCTTGCAACCAGCTAACACCAACAACTGGATAATTTTGGAATGCAGGGTGTCTCAAATAGTGTTGAACATAAGGTTCATTGTAGCTCAATTTACTTCTCCATACCAAAGTATCAGGAAGTGCAGCCCAATAAACACTTGGTTCCTCTACGAACACACGAGTAATCCAATACAAATACTCACGATAGTCAATGTTTCTAACTTCGGTTTCATCCATATAGAATGAAGAAACACTTACTTTACGTGCCACATTGTTCCAATCATACATAACATCTTGTTGAACTGATCCCATTGTGAAAGAACCACCTTCAACCAAAATTAGACCTGGTCCAGTTTCTTGTTCATAGAAATCATCATACTTTTGGAAACCACCATTTTTTGAATCATTGTAGTTCCAACCAGTAGAGGTAGAAACTTCATCAGCACAAGAACTCATTAAGAAAAGTCCTGCGATTGCTGAATACATCAAAAGATTCTTAATATTCATACCTTTTTGTTTTATAATTTCACTTCTATATTAAAACGTCGGCGCTTTAACCGCCTCAAATTTTTTCTTTTTCTCTCGACAATCAAACTGATAACTCAAAGTGACCTCATGTGTGTCAAATCTTTTTGTTGAGTTAATTGTCATATCACAACTGTAGGCAAATCTAAACTTTTTTTCAACAACACCAACAAAAAATGACAAAGAATTTGCATTCCATTTTAAATTTTGTCGATATGCACCTCCAAATTGAAGGAACCATTTCTGCAAAATTACCCCCATTTGTGTATATGAAGATGTCTTCCCTACTACCAAATTCACTTGTGGATAAATCCATATTAAATACTTTAACATGAACGCTTTAGTGGTTGACAATTTTGCCATTGCATGAAAAGAAAAAGTTCTTGGAAACAGATTTTCGTTTTTGTTTTCTATAGAAATATTCCCTTGTAAATTTTTCACAGTCATGCCTGCATAAAATAAGTCATTATAAAATAAGATTCCACATTCTGAATTTAAATTATTGTGACTATATTTTTCAAAAGACTCTCTTGTTGCTCCTATATCATCCTGAAACACATCTAACATATTAGGGAAAATCAAATTCGACGGTATTGTTGAACTATGAACATAACCAGCCGCCAATGACGCATTCATAAATAATTTTTTCCGCAACTGAAATGTATGTGCATAAATTGCCAACACCTCAGTTTCACTAAAAACATTTCCTTGATTATCCTGAAGCAAAGAAAAACCAATATTCGCATTTTGCTTCTCCATTCCCATATCAAACGACACATATGCGGAATGGTAGCCGTCAAGCGAAACATTTTTTGCACGATACGAAGTAAATGCATGTGGACATGTTGTGGTTCCTACGAATGCAGGATTTAAATACACATAATTATTAAACACTTGAGAAAAATCAGTATTTTGAGCATACGATTTTATTGTAGTCAAACTACATGCAATTAAAAAAATTGTCAAAGCTGTTATTACTGTTCTCAAGTTTTGAATAATTTTATGCGCCAAAAATACTAAAGGTATTTTATTTACGTATTCATTTAAAATTTATTTTATTGAGCATCTAT
Organism: Bacteroidales bacterium; assembly: GCA_045600045.1. Lineage (GTDB taxonomy): Bacteria > Bacteroidota > Bacteroidia > Bacteroidales > UBA1715 > UBA1715. The sequence goes on along the minus strand of JAZRXD010000019.1, from coordinate 21,285 downwards.
AATATACACCAAATTCTTTCGAGATTTTTTCTCTCTATATTCATTTTTGTTTTTTTAATGAATATCGGTCATGCACAATCCATACTACAATCAAACTATTGCGTTAAAATTTCAGTTGAAGAAGACGGTGTTTACAAAATCACCTACGACGATTTTAAAAAATGGGGATTTAACGATTTGACAAACATTTCAATATACGGGAATCAAATTGGAGAAATACCTTTGATAAACAACACTGAAAATCCAGATACACTACATGAAATTTCCATAAAAATAGAATCCGGGGACGACAACATTTTTAATTCGGGAGACTATATCCTATTCTATGGACAATCGCCAAACACGTGGACATACGACAACGAAAAAAACACATTTTCGCACAACAAACACCATTACGAAGACAAAAACTATTATTACGTAGTAAACAAAAAATACACTCAACAAATTACTCAAAGTGTGCCTGATATTACAAACACAAGCATAACAATTTCAAGCTTTGATCATCTACAATTCTACGAGAAAAACGAAACGAACCCAATTAATACAGGACGAAACTTTTTTGAAAGCGTTACTAATAACAAAACGATTTCTTTCTCAACACCACATGTCATAACCAGCGAACCAGCGACTATTTCCGTTTCGTTTGCTGCCAGACATACTTCCGCACCATCAATTTCGATTTTAGCAAATAATACCCCCATTGGTTCCATAACATTTTTAGAAACTACCACCAACAAACCTTTTGCAAGACTCAAGACACAATCATTTCAATTCCTGCCAACCGAAAACACCACGATTGGTATTTCTTTATTATACTCCGGAGCGAATAGTCGCGGATTTCTTGATTATTGCACTTTACAAAGTAGATGTCTTTTAAAAATAGACAATAACGACCAACTACTATTCCGAGACACACGTTCGGCATTTCAAAATACCAATGGTACATTTAATATAACGACCAAAAATAAGGTTCAAGTTTGGGACATAACAAATTCCGAACATCCAATAGAAATTACAACTCGATTTTCTGAAAACAAAACCAGTTTTGTTTCCGATTTATCAGAACTTCATGAATTTGTTGCATTTTCTTCATCTTTTAAATCGGTTAAATTTGAAGAGATTATGCAACAACAAGATATTTTGTCTGATTCAAAACTAGACATGGTTATTATTACCAATTCAATGTTTAAAGATTACGCCCAACAAATTGCAAATCTTCATTCCGAAATAGATAATTTTTCTTGTAAAGTCGTGTTACAGAAAGACATTTGCGAGGAATTCTCAGGAGGCAAAAAAGACATTTCTTCCATACGAAATTATTTACGATACCTATATAATAAAGGTAACAAACAATTGAAATATGTTTTGCTTTTCGGAGACGGCACTTTCGACAATAAGAAAGTTTCTTTCGACGGACCATATATCTTTACGTTTCAGACTAACGAAAGTTTGAACGAAGACAACTCAATTTGTTCTGATGACTTTTTTGGTCTTCTTGATAAAAATGAAGGTGTGGAAAGTTCCGATTTGTTTAAAGGAGAAATTGACATAGCTATAGGTCGTTTCCCTGTTTCCACAAAAAAAGAAGCCGAAGCTATCACATACAAAACAATCCAATACGCAACTAATCCATCTTATCGTGGTGATTGGCAAAACTATTTGTGCTTTTTGGCTGACGACGCCAACGAAAATCAAACCATGCACATGAGCGACGCAGATTTGCTTTGTACTTCGATTGCAGAAAACTATCCGCAATTCAATTTCGACAAAATTTTCGCCGATGCTTACAAACAAGTACGAAGCAGCGCTGGCGAACGCTATCCTGACGTAAACGAAGCAATAAACAATAGAATTCAAAAAGGTTGCCTAATTTTCAATTACAGCGGACATGGAAATGAAACTAGAATGATGGCCGAATATGCTGTTGAAGCATCCGACGTTGAGTCTTGGAAGAATACCACAAAATTACCGTTTTTTATCGCCGCCGCCTGCAATATCGCTCATTTTGACTACGATGGTAAATCACTCGGAGAAAAACTCCTTACTCAAAAAGACGGCGGAGGAATCGGCTTAATCAGTGCGACAAGATATTCCTACGCCTCAGCGAATTATACTCTTTGCGACAATATCTACAAAACTATTTTTTCTCCTGATTCTTTATATCAAACTCGGACAATTGGAGAATCGTTTGTTCTTGCAAAAAAAAGTACATATAACGATTTTTATCAAAACAAACGAATCTACACTCTGCTCGGCGACCCTGCACTTCGATTGGCAATTCCAACATATGATATTGTTATTGATTCTATCAATGGAAAAGAAATTTCAACATTCACAGATACAATCAACGCTCTATCCACAATAAAAATCACGGGACACATAGAATACCAAGCTAAAGTAGAATCAAACTACAACGGAATTTTATATGTTAAATTATTTGACAAATCACAGTCTATCACCACATTAGGAAACGACAACAACGATTTGTTCACATTCAATTCCTACACAAATATATTGTTTCAAGGACGAGCGGAAATAATAAACGGACAATTTTCTTTCTCCGCCAAAATTCCTACCGACATATATTATTATGATGGGAAAGGCAAACTGAGTTTATATGCGACAAACGACACTATACAAGCATTCGGTGCATTTCAAGATTTTGTCATAAATGGAAGTACGATTCCCGACGACGACAATCTCGGTCCTGAAATTAAAATGTTCTTTAACAACAAACCTACCGATGATAAAATCACGACAAATCAAAATCCAACCATACACATTGAATTAGCTGACGCTTCAGGAATAAACATCTCTGAAGCTTCTATCGGACATAATATTGTGTTAACTATCGATGACAATATTTCGAACCAAATCATACTTAATGATTTTTATTATGCCGACCTCAACACGTTCACTTCGGGGAAAATTCTATACCAATTAAACAATCTTGAAGACGGTGAACACACTATAAATCTTGTTGCTTACGATACTTATAACAATGCATCGGAAACAGAATTACAATTTTATGTCTGCAATTCAAAAGATATTAGACTCACAAATCTGTACAACTTTCCAAATCCAATGACCGACAAAACCTATTTTCATTTTGAGCACAATCAAGCAGACAACGATATTTCGGTCACATTAAAAATATTTGACATCTGTGGAAATCTAGTCAGAATTATTACTTGCAATGGAGTTCCATCCAACTTCTATGAAGAGTCACTTTGCTGGGACGGCAAATCTTCAAACGGTTCCACAATGAATCCAGGAATTTATCCTTATACGATTGAAATAAAAACCGCTAATGGTGAAAAAATATTAGGAGAACAAAAAATATTGCTCACTAAATGATTTTTACACCAATAATAAACAATGGTATTTTGAGTTTATAAAAATTATATATTTGCTTAATTTTAGATTATATTGGCACAATGAGACAACGTATCGTATCAACTTCCCTTGCAATATGCTTTAGTATTGCTCTTTTTGCAGAAAACCCAATTGATGGTTCAAACACAACAGGTTTTGCTGCAGGGCAAGATTTAAGTAACAAATACAATGTCATAACGACAGCGGTTTCATTCCTTACTATTACTCCGGATTCGAGAAGTGGAGCAATGGGCGATGTAGGCGCAGCAACTACATTCGACGTATATTCACAACATTCAAATGCATCGAAATATGCTATGGCCGAAGATGATTTTGGAGTTGGGCTTTCTTATACCCCATGGTTGTCTAATTTAGGAATTAAAGACATCAACTTGATTTATCTTTCAGGATACAAAAAATTATCGAAAAAAGAAGCTGTTGGCGCTTCACTATGTTATTTCTCGTTAGGTGAAATTCCAGCATACGACGAAGCTGGCCAACCTGCAGGTTATGACATCTCGCCTCAAGAATATTCTATTGACATTTCTTATTCGAGATATTTGGCCGACAATTTCATTATGGGTATGACTGGTCGTTTCATTTATTCAAACCTAACAGGAGGAACAGATGAAGATTCTCATGCAGGGAAAGCTGTCGCAGCAGACATTTCTGGAACTTATTTTAAAGAATTCAAAAGTTCTATGCCTGGATTATTAACTTTAGGTTTTAATATTTCAAACATTGGCTCTAAAATTTCGTATTCCGAAGACAATAAAGATTTTATACCTGCAAACCTAAAACTTGGTGCGGGATACAATATGCAAATCGATCAATACAACAAACTTGGATTATACTTCGACATAAATAAATTATTAGTACCAACTCCGCCTATTTACCAGCAAAACGAAACGACAAAAGAATGGGAAATGATTGCCGGACGCGATGATGAAGTTTCTGTTCCTCAAGGTATATTCCAATCTTTTTACGATGCTCCAGACGGATTTAACGAAGAATTAAAAGAATTCACTTTAAGTCTTGGGGCTGAATATTGGTATAACGACCAATTTGCTGTTCGTTTAGGTTACTTCAACGAAGCAGAGACAAAAGGAGACAGGAAATATTTCACCGCTGGTGCTGGTTTACGAATGAATGTTTTTGGACTTGATTTTTCTTATTTGATTCCTGTCAATGGTAAAAACTCTCCATTAGCAAACACTTTCCGTTTCTCTTTGACATTCGATTTCGAGGGTACAGGAAACAATTCTCGTAAATAATGAAAATTCGTGTAGGTCAAGGATACGACGTTCATCAATTAGCAAAAGGTTTACCTTTTATTTTAGGTGGCGTTAAAATTGAACACACACACGGAATGGTTGCACACTCCGATGGTGATGTTTTACTCCATAGTATATGCGATGCACTTTTAGGTGCCGCAGGAATGCGTGACATTGGATTCCATTTCCCTGACAATAGCAACGATTTCAAAAACATTGATAGCAGAATCCTTCTTCGAAAAACAAACGAACTCATAAAATCTGCAGGTTGGCAAATCGAAAACATCGATGCAACAATTTGTTTACAGAAACCTAAACTTTTACCTCATATTCCACAAATGTGCAAAAACATTGCCGATGACTTGTGCCTTGATATTGACGCAGTTTCTGTAAAAGCAACTACTACAGAAAAACTAGGGTTTGTAGGACGTGAAGAAGGAGTGGCTGTTTTTGCTGTTGCACTTATTCAGAAATAAAACTATATGAAACATCTATTTAACATTACCCTCGTCATACTTAGTTGTACCATATTTTCCGCTTGCAAAAATGGCTTTGGAGGAAGTTCTATGACCGGAGAGCCTGGAGAATTATTGGTTGTAATTAACGACGAATACAAAAACTCCGAAGTTGGAGAAGTTGTTTGCGACATATTAAGAGCGGAAGAAATCGGATTGACTCAATCCGAAGCTCCATTTTCAACAATACTTATCAGCAGAAACAATTTTTCTAGTACTTTCCGTACATATCGAAATATACTCTATTTGGAAGTAGACAAGAAATTCACAAAAGCACAAATACAATACAGAAAAGATCTTTGGGCACAACATCAAGCATACGTAAGCATTGGTGTAAAAAGTTCCGAAGAATTAAAAGAAATTCTAGAAACCAAACACGACAACATTATTGAATATTTTGTAAAATCAGAAATAGAACGATACCAACAACTATACAAACAAGCGAATAATCAAATTGTAGAAAAAGCAATAAAAAAACAATTCAATTTCAACATATCGGTTCCAAACGGTTTCAATATTAATAAAATTACCGATGATTTCGCATGGATTTCATTGGAGTCAAAAGTACATAGTCAAGGTTTAATAATTTACGAAAGATCCTATACCGATACTGCACAATTCAACAAAAATTCGTTGTTAAATTATCGGGACTCTATCGTAAAAGTTCACATTCCTGGACCAACCGAAGGAAGTTATATGACAACAGAATACATTCTTCCTACAAACTATCAAGTTGGAAAATATGTGAACGACGACTATACTGTGGAACTTCGAGGTAAATGGCGCGTGGAAAATGATTTTATGGCTGGACCTTTTATTAGCTACACGTTTTGTAACCCCGAAAAAAATAAACTAATCACAATAGAAGGTTACGTTTATTACCCAAACAAAGAGAAAAAGAATTTTATGCGTCAACTTCAAGCAATTAGTCGTTCCGTAAGTTTCGACAAACCTACGTCAACAAACGACGAGAAATAATCATGGCAATAAAAAATTATTTTTCATTAGTAAAATTTCAGCATACCATTTTTGCATTACCATTTGCAGCAATTGGATTTTCATTAGCGGTTTGGTTCGATAACTATCCGTTTCAATGGCGTCTATTTATTTGCGTATTACTTTGTATGATATTCTGCCGTTCTGCCGCTATGGGTTTCAATAGACTTGTTGATTATAAATTTGATAAGAAAAACGAAAGAACCGCCCAAAGAGAAATTCCGGCAGGAGTCATTAGCACCAAATCGGCTACTGTATTTGTTATTCTCATGTCCATTCTTTTTATAGCAACAACATGGTTCATCAATAAGCTATGTTTTTATCTTTCGCCAATTGCTTTATTTGTTGTGTTATTTTATTCATACACTAAAAGATTTACACCTTATTGCCACGTTGTGTTGGGAATAGGCCAAGCATTAGTTCCTATCGGAGCATATTTGGCAGTTTCTGGAGTATTTGCGATTGTTCCTATAATTTTTTCATTAATTATTCTCGGATGGATGGCTGGTTTCGATATTATCTACGCCTTGCAAGACGAAGATTTCGACAAAAGCGAATCCTTACATAGTATTCCAGAACATTTTGGTCGCGAAAAAGCTCTAAAAATTTCAACAGGCATACACATAATCACAGCATTACTAACTGTATTTGTAGGATTTTATGCTGGATTTTCGTGGTTATATTGGATTGCCACAATTTTGTTTATTGGATGTCTTGTATTTCAACACGCCATCGTTTCTCCACAAAATATTTCGCGTGTAAATCTTGCTTTTAGTACGATAAATGGTATTGCAAGCGTTATCTTTGCAATTTTTACAATTGCAAGTTTCTTTATCAATTAACCTTTTCTATTGACAAAGTAACGGAATTTATACCATAGAGACTATCCGTATTATTTGCCGGAGTAATTTTGAAAGTATTCACCCCCGACATAATTCTATTTGCATAGAAAATTGTTTGCGTTAAAGTAATAGAACTATCTTTCTGTATTTCTCCCAAAGCTTTGAAATCATCATCATAAACAGAAATTGCTATTGGAATTGAAATAGAATCTCCTTTCGGCGAATAATAACTCAATTCTACTGGAATGCGAACAGACTCAAAGTTCATCACATGATTTATAGATACACACACATCATATAATTGAAAGGTATCTGCATTATTTTCAAATTTATAAACTAACGGATTAGTTCCCGTCATAACAGATTTTTCAATGATATAATTTTGTTCGTATGCAATGTCTTTACTTTCACAAGCAATATAAGCCATCCCAGAAATCCATAAACAACATATAAAAAGTACCTTTCTCATATCCAAAATTTTATGATTTCAAATATAAAAAAATATAAACCTTCCTTACCATTACATCAAAATTTAATTTTGGCACAACTTTTGATTTATATAAAGAAAACATACTAATAGGAGGATAAAATTATGAAACGTATTTTAACAACATTAGCAATTGTATTGAGTTCGGTCCAAATCTTTGCTTCGGAATTAATTATAAAAGGTAAAATCGACATGCCTTTCTCTGTTATCATAAACAACGAAAAATATTATTCATACAACAATCAAATTCATATTCCCAACCTATATAAAGGGACCTATTTTATGGAAATTTATGTCGAAGGATACGTTTGTGAATTACTTTACAATTGCTCTATTGATATACCGAAAAATGCAATTGTAACTGCAACTTTTACTGGGGACAATCGAATCTACGTATCTTCAGCAAAGACAAACCATTCAACATCTATCTATGTGACACCTTATCCACATAGAAATGCAGCCCCTAACAAAGTGTACCATTCGACACCGAAAAGAAGTACACCATCTCATGCGGCACCTGTACATTCTTCACAACCGAAAGATATAGACCATTCAACAGGTAAACCGAAACAAACAACAAGCAGTTCGTCTTCTCATGCAAAACCTGCAACAAGTAATACAACATCAGGAAAAGAAGTAAAGAAAAGTGCTCCACGAAATTCTGCAGCAACAAGAAAATAACGAGATATCAAGGGAAAAAGAAAGTCCGATAGAATTTGATACGATCCCCCGAATGTTGGACAAAAAACTTTCGGGGTTTATTATGTCAAAGAAAATTTTTGCTTTTCTAATTCAGTGTCGAAAAACATTATCCAAACACCTGTTGACAATTCGCCATACAACGAGTTTTGTAATGAATAATACGGAGCCGACAATTCTAACAAATTAGAAGAATTAAACAATGCTATTATTTTATTTTTGGTAAGCATATAATTCTCCGAAATTTCGTCAGTTGAATAAGTCTTTCTTCCGACAAATATGGTAAAAAATCTTCCTTTTCTAACTTCCTCAAATTGTTTTTGGGAAATATTCGTGATTCCATTACCATATCCATCAAAATATAAAATTGAACCTTTTATTTGATCAGCACCAATTTCCGGAGCTCCAATTCTAGAACCACGATAAAAATCAATTTGTTCCCCTATTCGTTCAGGCGACAATCCAATTGACAATTTGCTAATCACATCAACAAAAATATCGGATTCCGAAAAACTTCCCTGCACATTTTTTTTGACTGCTTCAATCTTATACACTTTTTCCGGAACATCGTCAAACAACATTTCCCACAACCCATTGTTTGGTCCGATAAAATACTGGTAATTATATTGGAAACATATAAACTCACGATTCTTTGATTTGTCGGCAATATTCATTGACGCAACACTTACTACATGTATTGTCTTTGGTGCAAAATATGTTATTGCATTTTTCAACGCGAAAACTGCATCAGGCACCTTATATGGCTCTATTTGATGTGATATATCAACAATTTGAACACCTGGCAACCGCTGTACCAATTTGGCTTTGAATAAGCCAGTATATAAACCTGACGCCCCCCAATCGGTGGTTAGAGATACAGTTACCATACTTTTTAATTGTCAATCAATGAGAAGAAAAAATAAATTACTACTTTTGTTACCAAAGATATAAAAAATCTTGCATACAATATGGCAGAGCAAATAATATATTTAGACACCGTTGATCCAATGGACATTCTCGGTGTACGTAATGAAAAGTTTGATGCCATAAAAAAGTTCTTTCCGAAAATAAAAATCATATCTCGCGGAAACGAAATTCACCTTATTGGTAGCCAAAAAGAAATTGACAATTTTGAACGTCAGTTTCAAAAGATTTTAACGCACACCCAACGATATCACGGAATTTCGTTACAACAAATACAAGATATTCTCTCCAACTACGAAACTAACGAAAGTTTATATGGGAACGAAAATCCGAACAACGAGATTTTATTTTACGGGAACGAAGGTAAACCAATAAAAGCACGCACAACAAACCAAAAGAAAATGGTGGAAAAATGTGTGGAAAATGATTTGGTTTTCGCTATCGGCCTAGCAGGTACAGGGAAAACATATACAGCTGTAGCACTTGCCGTAAAAGCATTGAAAGACAAAGCAGTTCAACGAATTATTCTCTGCCGTCCTGCAGTTGAAGCAGAAGAAAAATTAGGATTTCTCCCGGGCGATATGCGTGAAAAGTTGAATCCTTACTTGCAACCATTATACGACGCCTTGCAAGACATGCTTTTACCTAGGAAATTACAGGATTACATTGACACAAATGTCATTCAAATTGCGCCTCTTGCCTATATGCGTGGACGCACATTGAACAATGCATTTGTCATTCTTGATGAAGCACAAAATGCGACTTTAAATCAATTAAAGATGTTCCTTACCCGTATGGGAGAACATGCAAAATTTATTGTTACCGGTGATGTGACTCAAATTGATTTGCCAGATAAAAACAAATCAGGATTGGCAAAAACCGTTTCAATGTTAGAAAAGACAAAAGGCATTGCAACAATCAATTTTAACGAAAAGGATATTGTTCGTCATCGATTAGTTTCGCACATTATTGCCGCATTTGAAAAAGAATATAACGTATAATTAATACATATTATAATGGACGCTTTAACAAAAACAAATTTTAATTTTCCTGGTCAAACGGGCGTATACAATGGAAAAGTTCGCGACGTTTACAGCATTAACGACGACATTCTTGTAATGGTTGCCTCCGACCGTATTTCCGCATTCGATGTGATTCTTCCAAAAGGCATTCCTTACAAAGGTCAAATGTTGAATCAAATCGCATCGAAATTCCTTGACGAAACAAAGGATATTTGTCCAAACTGGAAACTCGCTAATCCAGATCCTATGGTTACCGTTGGTTTAAAATGCAAAGGATTCCCTGTTGAAATGATTGTCCGTGCATATCTTTGTGGAAGCGCATGGAGAGCATACAAAAGTGGTGTACGTGAACTTTGCGGCATAAAATTACCCGAAGGAATGAAAGAAAATCAAAAATTTCCGAAACCAATCATCACTCCTACCACAAAAGCAGAAATTGGCGAACATGATCAAGACATTTCAAAAGAAGAAATTTTGAAACGCGGCCTTGTTTCCAAAGAAGATTACGAAGTTTTGGAAAAATACACTATGGCATTGTTCGAAAGAGGTACTGAAATCGCTGCAAAAAGAGGCTTGATTTTGGTTGATACGAAATATGAATTTGGTAAAAAAGATGACAAAATCTATTTAATAGATGAAATCCACACACCTGATTCTTCTCGTTATTTCTATGCAGAAGGCTACGAAGAACGTTTCGCAAAAGGCGAAGCTCAAAAACAACTATCAAAAGAATTTGTTCGCGAATGGTTGATGGCAAATGGATTCCAAGGAAAAGAAGGACAACAGGTTCCTGAAATGACACCACAAATTGTTACTTCAATCAGCGATCGCTACATTGAATTATTTGAACACATTACAGGCGACAACTTCGTTAAAAATCGAGGAACGGAAGGCGATATTGCAGAACGTATCCGCAAAAATGTTGAAAATTATTTAAAAACACTTTAATCTTATCCTATAGGTTAGCGAACAAATTCGCTAACCTATTTTTATTTTCCTTAGCCATGAAAATGACCATTCGAAAAGCAATGATTTCGCTTACAAAAAGCAAATCAGAAAAAGAATTACAAGATATTTCTGTAAAAATTTGCGAAGCAATTGAAAAGAACAAATCTTTTCAAGATGCCAAAATTATTCTTTGCTTTTGGTCATTACCCGACGAAGTCAACACACACGACTTTATTCAAAAATGGTCGGGAACAAAAACATTTCTTCTTCCCAAAGTAATTGGTGAAAATCTTGAGCTGCACAAATTCACAACTACTGAAAATATGGAAAAAGGAGAATTTGGCATTGACGAACCAATAAGTGAAACATTCTCCGATTATAATAAAATTGATTTATGCATTATTCCAGGCTTGGCTTTTGACAAAGAAGGCGCAAGAATGGGACGAGGGAAAGGTTTTTACGATAGATTCCTACCAAAAACAAACTGTCATAAATTGGGAATTTGTTTCCCTTGGCAAATCGTTCCCAAAATTGAATGTGCCCCTTGGGACATTCCAATGGACGAAGTAGTTAGTTGCGAATAGCAACTTATTTTCTTGAGAACTGTTTTTTCTGTCGCATAAAATATTCTGGTTTGGGAATATAGTCTGTCGACAAAATCCGTAATTCCGTTCTACGATTTATTTGATTAGCTTTTTCTTGTGTAGAACGAGGCAATTTTTCTATAAATTCTTGTGACAACTCGGTTCCTACAATAAAAGCTGAATCTAATTTGGATATTTCTTCTGTAACAACAACTGGTTTTGATTCGCCATAACCTTGCGCAACTAAACGATCAACATCGTAACCTTTTTGTGCTAAATAATCAACGACAGCTTGAGCTCTTCTTTTTGACAATTGCAAATTTGCATTGGCATCGCCAACCATATCTGTATGGGCACCCAATTCTATTGTAATATTAGGATTGTCATCCAACAATTTCCCTAATTGTTCCAATGCTGATTTAGACGCCTCATTTAAAGTCCATTTACCCAAATCGTAATAAATATTCGGTATTTCAACAGGTTTACTCATTGTAATCAAATCCAAATTCTGAGTGAAAGTGGTATCATCACTAATGTTTGCCGTTGAAACTTTTACTTTTTGTTTCAAAAAACCTTCGTACGAACCAATTACTATATAATCTATATATTGTTCCAATTTAAACGAAAACGAGCCATCTTGCTTTGTTTTAGCAGTCTGCAATGAACCATCACTTCCGATTAACGTAACATCACCTTCCTCAATCGGTTTATTAACAGAAATATCTTTCATAACACCTTCAACCGCAAGTTTCAATTCGGGAAGTTCAAAGGAATAAATATCTTCCAACCCTCTCGTGCCTTTTCTATTCGAAGTAAAAAGACCTATTTCTTTATTTCCCTGAAAAACAATACCGAAATCATCCTGAGAAGAATTTATAGGATACTGCATATTCGTTACAGTCCACTTTCCATCTTCACGTTTTACCGCCTTGAAAATATCTAAACCGCCCATTCCTGGATGACCATCCGAAGCAAAATACAATGTTCCATCCAAACGAACATACGGAAACATTTCGTCGCCTTCTGTATTAACTGTCGTTCCCAAATTAATAGGACGTCCCCATTGTCCATTTTCTGAAGCCCGTTCAACTTTCCAAATATCGGAACCGCCATGACCACCTTTCATTCTTGATGCGAAATACAATGTCAATCCATCTGGAGAAATAGCCGGTTGTCCAACAGAAATTGTATCAGGCACGATTTCCACTAACTGCGTTGAGTGCCAAGACCCATTTCTGTATGCATTAGTATATATTTGGCAACCCAATTTCTTACCGGTTTCCTGTAAACAACGAGTGAAATACATAGTAAAACCATCGCTTGAAATAGAAACATCTCCATCATCGAACTCGCAATTCACGGTGGAATCAGCAATTTTTTCAGGAGCTTTCCACTTCCCTTTTCTGTCAAATCGAGCCTCATACACATCTGTGTAATTCATTCCCGAAACTTGATTTATTTGAGGTTTCACCCCTTCTTCTATACGAGAAGATGTAAAATAAATTGCATCATAATTATTGTCAATGTATGAAGGACCAAAATCATTATATTTTGTATTGAGAGCCTTTATGTTTTCAACGAGATAACGAGTGGGCTTTTCTTTATACGCAACCGCCAACGAACAAGAAGTAATACCATTTGCCCCTCGGTGATCACGAGGAGTTGATTTCTTATAGGCCTTAAACATTTTTTCGGCATCCTCAAACTTTTCAGCCTTCAACAAATAATATCCATACCAATACGTTGCCGTTTTTTCTTTAGAAGATTTCAGCTTCGCAATCTTCTTATATGCAACTTCGGCCTTTTTCGATTCATTCAAATGTCTATAACATTCTGCAATTATATATTGATAGGATGTCTTTATATATTTGGATTCCTCCTCCGACTCTAGCTGTTCATACAATTCCACAGCTTTGAGATATTCACCGTTTGAGTATGCCAATTCGGCCTTTTTCACCATTTTTTTATGAGAGGAACATGCCACGCACAAAAGAATCAAGGAGAAACTAATTAAAATTTTATATATACCATTTAATCGCATGCTTTCCGTAACGGAATTTTCATCATTTTATTTCATGCAAATATAGGATAATCCGTTGATTTAATATGCGAACAAAACGTCTATCGGACAAAAAACTTTGAACAATGAAAAATTAACACTCGAAAGCCCTTAAAACAGCCAATAAAACAGCCGTTTTTTTTAAAAACATAAGATTCTATTAATAAAAAAGCAACGGGACTTATTGTAGTTAATACGCTAATACTCAACTCTCTAAAAAGAGACTTTTGGATTTGGGAAAATTAAAAAAGCCTCTGACATCAAAAAAAATAAGCAAATTCAAGCAATCAATATTTTTTTTCATATATTTGCACAACTGCCTAATATCTAATTTTGGCAGAAAAAAAAGAATTTATTGAAGAAACAATAAGATAGAAAACAATGAGAAAGATTTATATTTCTATTATTGCTTTGATTACATCGCTGTTATTTGCAACGATGGTACAAGCTCAGGATCCTAACTATTCTCAATTCTATTTAAAAGAGACATATTATAATCCTGCAATGACAGGTATCAATCCTGGTTTACGAGGAACGATCACCGACCGTCATTTATGGACTAATATTCCTGGAGAATGGGGAACCCAAAGTTTAAGCTTTGACTATTTCGATATGAAATTTGCACAAGGTGGTATTGGTTTGTATGTTACAAGAAACACACAAGGAGAAAATTGTTTGAATACATTCCAAGGCGGTCTTGCTTACGCAAAACAAATCCGTGTCACACCTGATTTGATGTTTCAAATTGGTGCCGGAGCTCAATACGTTCATAAAACTATTGATTTTAACAAATACGTTTTTACCGACCAATTGGATCCACGTTTTGGCCCGATTTACGAAACTGAATTTATTCCTCCTGTAGAAGGTGGTACTGCTAGCCAAGGTGTTTTTGATTACAACGCCGGAGCTGCTGTTCAATTCAACATTCGTCAAACTCCTGTTAAATATTTAGCAACTGGTGTTTTCGGAGCATCATTCCACCACTTATCTCAACCTGATATGTCTTGGATAGACGATGGTCAAGAAGCTCCTCTTCCAATGAAATTTGATTTACACGGATACGTACAATTTAGAATTAACCGTCAAGGATTCCATAACAGATATTTCTTAATTTGTCCTGGATTTATTTTTGAAAACCAAGCTGAAGCAAATCAATGGTTCAAAGGTTCAGAAGCAGGTTCAAAGACTTTGACATTTGGTTTAAATGCCACAATTCCTTCAAAAATTTCTTTCATGTCATCAGTTTATTTAGGCTGTTGGTGTCGTAAACAATACATGAAAAAAGAATCTATCGAAGACATTGCAAACAGTTTGAAGACAAAGAGTTTCGATGCTTTGATTTTGACAATTGGTTATATCAAATACTCAAAAGACAAAAAACAATTGTACCAATTCTTGTATAGTTACGATATGACTATTTCTAATGCAGGTCTTTCTACTGGTGGTACTCACGAAGTCACTTTGAGTTTTGAAATCCACGATTTGGCATTGAAGACTCGTGATGCAAGACGTGCAGCAGTAGCTCACCCAAGCGAAAAATTCTTACGATAAAATAAATTCTACCTTTATAGTAAAAAAGGGAAACCGTTTGGTTTCCCTTTTTTATTGCCATATAAGAACCAAAATTAGACTACGCAATAATATATCTATCACCTTGTAAAACGACAAGGGAATCCTTTAATAACGTCTCTAACACTTGATTTGCCAAATCAACGTCAAGTCCTTCATATTCCGATAACTCAACACACGTCAATGGCCCATTTTTTAATAAACAACGCAATATAGACGCTCGTTTCTGACGAAATGATCCCTCGAATTTTGATTGCGTGGTATGTTTGGTTGACATACGATTATAATTACCGACAGTCTTTTTTAGGTGTGTTCCGTAATCCATCAAAGCCCAATACCATTGACGAGGATTATCTTTATATAATGTCTGTTCTGCTAAAAAACGCAATGCGTTCTCCTCTACTTTTTCCTGACAATCTTGAAAAAAGGAATAAATTAAAACTGTTCTGACATTGGTTTCCAAAAATACTAATGGTTTATTAAACGCATAAACCAAAATAGAAGCGGCCGTGTTTTCTCCGATTCCTGGATTTTGCTGTAAAACCGACACATCTTGAGGAAACTCGTTCAATGCAACAATTTGTTTTGCCATTTGATGAAGAAACCTTGCTCTTCTATTGTATCCCAATCCCGACCAATGCATCAAAACCTCCTGAAAATCGGCATCAGCCAATGTTTGTAAAGTTGGGAAAGCTGTGATAAACTCATCAAACTTCAACAAAACACGAGGAACTTGTGTTTGTTGCAACATAATTTCCGACAACAATATAAAATAAGGATTTGTATCGTTACGCCATGGCATTTCTCGATACAAATCCTTTCCTTTTTGTAATACAACTTTCTGAAATTCAGCAATCTGCTGCTCTGTAAGTTGTAAACTATTCATTTTCAGATGTCAAATGTTTCTTATTGTAAATTATGGAGGCTACAATTCCTATTCCCAAAATCAATGCAATTAAACCAAGCGACAAACCTATTGAAATGTGGACAAACTCTGCAATAAGCATTTTTACTCCAATAAAAACGAGTAAAATAAACAAACTTATTTTCAAATATTTGAACTTGTCCATAATTGAAGCAAGAACAAAATATAAAGAACGCAAGCCCAAAATGGCAAATATATTTGATGTGAAAACAATAAAAGAATCCGTTGTCACAGAGAATACTGCAGGAATTGAATCAACAGCGAACAAAATGTCTGTAGATTCAATAACCATTAAGACAACAAATAACGGAGTTACCGCTTTTACACCATTTATTTTTGTAAAGAAATGTCCCTCTTCTAGTTCGGAACTAACAGGATATATTTTTCGAATTGCTTTTATCACTAAACTCTTATCAGCATCAAAATCATCATCCTTTCCAAACATCATTTTTAAAGCAGAGAATATTAGCAATGCCCCGAAAATATACATTACCCACGTAAATCTATTTACCAAAGCAGCACCCAATACAATCATAATACCACGGAAAACCAACGCACCTATTATTCCCCAAAATAAAACTTCGTGTTGGTATTTTCGAGGTATTTTAAAATAAGAGAACAACATTGCCATAACAAAAATGTTGTCCAAACTTAAAGCCTTTTCTATCAAATAACCTGTAAGATATTGAAGTCCAGCATCCCAACCTGTTGAGATTGTTGCATCAGGAGAATTGGTTTTTAATGAAAACCAATCGAAATTATACGCCAATACAACTACAACATCAAACAATAAAGCACAACCAATCCACAAAGCAGTCATTTTTAATGCTTCCGACGTGGAAATTTCATGCTGGGTTTTATTCAAAACTCCTAAGTCTAATGCTAATAAAGCAAAGACTATTAATAGGAAAAAGCTCCAAGCTAAAATTGTCATATCAATTAATTAAAATGTATAACGTGCAGAAAGGGTTGGCCAAAAAGCATTCAAAAATACATCAGAATGGAACGTAACTCCATCACCGAAATAAGGACCAACAACTGGTCGTAAATCAGCAGAAACCTGTAATGGGAACCAGAAATTAAATTCCAATCCTACCAAACCTGCAACGCCAACAAAACAACCTAAATCTTCGGAACCATTGTGATATTTTTCACCCCAAACCATACCTAAACTACCACCAACACCAGCATACCAATTCCATTCACCTTTGCTTGTCCAATCCGGCGACGCAACAATCCAATTGTAAATAGCCGAAGCTTGAGCACCATCACCAAAATGCCATAAACCACCATCGAACTCCCAAAAATTACTTTCTCCAGCTTCACGTTGATAAGAAACTTCCAATGTGTTTGATACACGAGCTCCAATTGCTCTGTGTTGTGCAAATGCGCCGAAAGAACATGCACTCAACAACAATCCTACTAATAAAATCTTTTTCATTTTTATAAAATTAAAACATAATATTCCACCAAATAAAAGCACACTTCCATTTGCTACACGAATCAAACGAAGGCTTTATTTTGCACCGTAATTATACAATAAATTTTGTTCTCCACCAACAATCAACCGAAAACCTTTATCAAACAAATCATCGCTAATATCGAACGCAGAATGCCCTTCTATCGGGAATCCTTTATAAAGAGAACCATCACAATTAATTACATATACTTTCCCATCATGTTTATCAATTGCACAAACTTTTGACTCTCCATTTTTTAATTGTTTTATGAATGGTGACGACAACGTTGAATTTGCTGAATATGAGAATATTTTCTTCGCATCCTGAGAATAAGCTTCTACCTTATTCTCATCAACAAAAACATAATCTCCATTTCCATCATTGTTAATATCAGCTTTCATAAAATAATGCAGATTACTACGTTTGCCAAACTTATCTGATGACGAAATTGTTCCATTCACATATATTTCTTTTACAATTCCATCTGCATCAGTCGTAATAAAACGAGACAATGATGGTTCTGCTCCAGCTTCAAATTCAATGAAAGCATTCGGAGCTTTTTCAAAGATTTCGTCAATTTCAACACGAGCTTCACCTCGACGATTTAAAATATGGAAATTATATTTATCAGCAAACACAATGTAATCTTTTCCAGCATCGGAAAAATGTTGCAATGGTGATTTCACTTCACTTTCTGTTGTGACATTCCAATCTGAAATAGTAGTCCATAATCCCCTTTCCATGCCATATAACTTGATTGACAAATTTTCGCAAGGAACAGCAATTCTATATTTTTTCACATTGTCATAATCAAACACAGAAATTGATGTAGTTGCAGGAGAGTTCAACAAAATTGGGAAATTTCCAACAGAATCGCCATTTTTATCAATCAAATAAATTGTATTCGCGGTATTGAACATATACTGTATTTTCTGATTTTTCAGTGCATCAACGAAGAAAATTTTTCCTAATATCCGTCCATCTAATTGTTTGCTCCACAGCATCTTACCTTTTGTATTATCAAACAAATACAGCGTATTTTTCATATCTTGAACCAAGGTTAACGATTCTCCATTATGAGACACAAAAATCGTTGGTCTTGAAGCAACAACCGTATCCAATAAATTTCGCCATTCTATTTCCGGTTTTTCCATTTTGTTGGATTCCAACGAAATAAAAATATCGTTGTAAATTTTATCATCGTTATCTGCTATCAATTGATAAGAAATAGCACCGAAATCCTTCAAATCATTTGAATAGGAATCCAAGATTTGAACAGTATTTTCATTAAAAAATTCTCTAAACGTTGACAATGATTGCGGAATTGAGGCATACACATATAACGAATATGAACTTTTCAAATTATCGTCAAATCTGCCATAATCAGAATCGGAGCTCAAATTTCTACCCTTTTCTAATTCATTCAAATAAGCAAGGCACGAAGACATTGTATTTCCAAAAACTAAAAAGGAGTCAACGAAAAACGCATATTTCGCCGTCATGTGAGAGAACAAATTGCCCCAAATCATTTGTGGCAACTTCAGCACCGGCATTTTGAAAATTTCATACTCATTGTCTCCCACAACTTGTTCGGAAACATTCAAATCTGTTTGATTTTTTTCAGCATACTTTTTAAGCAACGTAACAAATTCTTCTTCTGCCGATTTTCTGTTTTCAAGTTTAATCACTCCAAATGTGTTTTCATAACAAAAATCCGAAAAACTTGGCATTTGCACATACGCCAATTCTTTATCCAACCACGAATAAAAAAAATTTTCAACGCTCTTACCGTCTTCCATCGCAAATTCAGCATCGAGCGATTTTAAGTCATTATTATATGCATTGAAGAAACTGTTTTTTGAAAGATAATTCTCGTAATTCTTTCTAAACACAGCCTTATCACTTATACATGCAGCCACAAAATTTACAGAGGATGCTGGCAACACAGAAAATATTTCACCGCGAACAGCTTGCTGTCCTTTGAATAAGTTCATATATTCAGCTTCGCAATGAGCAGAATCCGTTGTAATATAACCATTCAACCGAATTGATTTTTTATCAATATTCAAATCCAATTCGGTCCAACTTGCGATTTTGTGAAAATCCTTTATTCGGTTGACATATTCCGACGAAGCATACAGCTGCATAATGCTCGCCATTCTATCATAATGGAAAAATATACGAGCAGGAACTTTCGAGGCATTCGGACGAATTTTTTTGAAATCGGAATCATTATCCAAATTGTTGTCATCAAAAAAACCTTTTAGCGCCGCTTCCACCGAAACCTTTGATTCACTTATCATCACTGTGTTTTTATACACAGCATACGACAAATTCTTTCTATCGGACGCTTCATCTTTATAGGAATAAATCGGAACTGTTTTGTATTCGTATGCAGAAGCGCCAGTTAAATCAAACGTTGTTTCAATCAACTCTTTAACCAAATCCGACGATTGATTTTTACCCAACGAAACGATATATAAATTATCGAGTTTGTTTTGACCAATCTTTTTCACTACAAAATAAAATTCATTGTCGGCAAAAGAAGCAAAACGTTCATTTACATCTGTTACAGAATCTATCTTCACAATGAATTCTATTCCTTTTTGTATCAAAGCAAGTTGAGAAAACGCATCCAACAACTTTTCGTTTGCTGAAAAAACTTCGGCAGCCCTATCTAACGATTTGATTTCAACAACCAATGCAGCATCAGCTGGAATTGCCTTACTTGCATTATTTGGTGTTTCTACATTTTTTTTCAAAAACACGACCAATGACACCAATATTCCCAACAAACAAAGGACAACAATGGCCAATAAAATTTTTCGCTGCATACAATGATTATTTGCTACAAAAATAAAAAATAAGATTAAAGCATTTCAGAAACCAAGAAAAATAATTTCAACCTTGTTTTGCAATATCCAAAAAAAGAGTATTTTTGCCCAAAATTTTTTACTAACAAATAAATAATACAATGGCTGTTAAAATCAGATTATCAAGACACGGACGAAAGGCGAGCCCTTTCTATCACATTGTAGCTGCTGATAGCAGAAGGTCACGTGATGGCAAATTTATCGAGAAAATCGGTACATTCAATCCAACTACAAACCCTGCGACTGTAGAATTAAATTTCGACAGAGCTCTTTATTGGTTGGAAATTGGTGCAGAAACTACAGATACTGCACGCTCAATTTTGCAAAAAGAAGGTGTTTTATACATGAAACACTTGAAAGGCGGAGTTAAAAAAGGTGCATTTGACGAAAAAGCACTTGAGGCTAAATTCCAAGCTTTCATGGATGCAAAAGCAAAGAAAGCAAACGACTATGCTTCTAAACTAAAATCTAACGCAGAAACAACTGCAAAAAAGAAATTAGCAGAAGAAGTTGAAATCAACAAACAACGCGAAGCTAAGATTGCAGAAAAGAATGCTGCATTAGCTGCTGCAGAAGAAGCTAAGAAAGCAGAAGAAGCTGCTGCCGCTGCTGAAAATGCAGAAGAAGCACCTGCTGCCGAAGCTACAGAAGCTGCTGCAGAATAGTAGTTGTTTTAAACTTATTTTAAAGGCGTTCAAACAAACTTTGAACGCCTTTTTTATTTCCAAGAAAA
>JAZRXD010000018.1:0-12423 GCA_045600045.1 Bacteroidales bacterium | reverse complement strand
GATAAGTTGTTGACGTTTCTTCTTGAGAACAAACAATATTTACACTTAATAAGAATAACCCCCAAAGCGTAACAATTTTTTTCATATAGACACCTATTTTATTGTTATAAAAATTGTATTCCCCTTTATATCCCTTGAAATTATTAATCCAAGCCCTTTCAAAAATTTAAAAATCTCCAAAGCAAACTTATTTGCATTATAATTGTTACCAGTTACAGGATCCTTCAATGGAATTCTAACATCATCAAATATCATTTGATTGTCTGTTGTACCTTGTATATGATAATTGTTTTTATATGCATGATTTTCCATCCATAATTCCAATTCATCGGAAAGCAAAAGACCTTGATCTCCTATTTCAGATGACATTTGATATTCCGAATTTTCGTCAAAACCAAAATTAATAATTACAGATTTTCCATTTTCCACCATATCGGTAAATTTCACCTGCATTACGTTCAAGAACTCTTCTGCTATTCCTTCAATTGCCTTACTTGCCAACTTTCCTATATCATCGGTATAAAATTTACCACTATCCCCCACCTTATTTGCCAACGAATTGCCTGTAGAACATTCATATGCAGTAGTAATCATCTTTACCGAATTTCCATTTGCCGAAAGCAAAACATCGACTTCCGCTTCCACATATATGTCTGCACCTGAACTTTGAACAATCATTGTTTTTAAATCTGTTTTTGTTTCATTTGCAAATGTTGCATTTGCATTAGCAGCCTTTAATTTTGCAACAAAATCTACGGTTGTAAACCCGCGATTATCAAAAGCCTCTTTTATTTTTGTTATTGCGATTCGTTTATTTACATCCTCTTCCAATATTGTTCGTAAATCCTCGCCTTGCTTTACATAAGGGATAACCATAATTTTCGGTTGAACTGTTTGAACTTGCGCAATAGATACACAAAAGCATTCCACAATAAATAATAAACACAAAAAAGATTTTTTCATAATCCAAATTTTCTAATAACACCATTACTCTCCAAATCAGCACGAAGAGCTTTTATATTTACCACAATATCAAAAGTTTGCTGATACTTCTTTTCTATCTTTTGAACATCGGAAGATGGTTTGGTATTGACAATGAAACTTTTATAACGACCCTCAAAAAGAGATTTGAAATATTCTTTATGAATATTTTCGGCATCGTTTTCTGTTACCGACACCAAAGGTTCTTTTTGTTGTGAATTTGGCAATCCTCTGAATAACAAGACTTTTATTGCTTGCAATTCCGCATAATCTTGAAGCTCATTTGATTTTTGCCCTAATCCGACAACGCGCATTGTAATTGAATACGCATTGCCAGTAAGACAAGTCGTATTTGTCGTTTGATAGTTTATAGTTTTGCAAGCGACAAAACACAATACACCAATAAATAAACAAATAAACTTCTTCATTATTTAACAATTAATTTGCATTTCATCTCCTTTGAAGCATTGAAATTTCCAAGGATTTCCTGTCCTCCCTTAACTACCGAACATTCCGAAAAATCCGTACCTGAACTTTTTATTACTTTTATAGTTCCAATTTCTGTCGGATAAGGTTTGTCATTAATCAGTTCTATCATCTCAACATTTAACAAATCATTGACTTTAATGCCTTGACTTGTTCCACCTCCAATTAATATTACCGAAGCCGCATTTTTTTTCGATTCTTGAATACGCACAATCTTTGCATAAACAGGAAATGTTTTAGCAAAATAAATACTTAATGGCTGTTCAATTGATTGCAATGCTTGATTAACGGCTTGTTCCTTTGACAACGCGAGTGGACTCGTGTTGGTCTGAAAACTTTCAGCCTCCGTTACCATTCCTGTTTCTACATCGTTAACCTTTAATGTAAATGACGCACTCGCTTTATACCCATTTACACTACCATCTGGATTTTTCATAGTATAAATGTTTAATTTTACCAAATGGCCTATAATCATATAATGGGCTGCCAATGCGACATCCTGTTTTACCGTATTTTTAGAATCAAGGAAAGCTTCACTTTTTTGAAATTCTAATTCCTCCTTTACCTTATCATAACTTGTTCTATCAACAACGATAAATCGTTTCGTATTTGTCACGACTTGCACAACTTTTTCTGAAACGGCATCAACGAAAGGAGAATTTACTTCGGAAGTAAATTTTGCAACCCCAACAACATCTTTTTCATTTGATTGTGAGAATGCAAACTGCATTCCCATAATCAAACTTATAACAGCAATAAGTGTTCTTTTCATGTTAATTGTTATTTGAAGCCTTTATTGTCTCTATTAAATTATTAACTAACTTAATTTGAAACGAAATTTCTTCTGAACATACAGGTAAGGCTTCCTTTGAAAATTCAATTGAATTTTTCACAGGCTTGATTTGTCTGGGATTTTTCACAGTTTTTACATCATCGGATGCTTTGGGCAATTCCTGTGATGCTTGTGCTATTTGAGTTGAGGCGACAGTCAAACCTGCAGCCAATTCTATATATTGATTCAAATTTGCCCTATATTTTGTAATCTCAACTTCTCCCTCTCCTTTATCCTTTACTTCTGTTTTATATTCTTTTAAAACGTCGTTTGTAGAAATAACCGTGTTCAAAAATCCCATACACGAATTAGCTAAACCATCAACACTATTTAATCCTGTAGTTTCTACAGTGTGAGATTTGTCGCTAAGCTCGGCGATTTTTACATCTCTTTCAATTACTTGTTGAGAATTCAACTCTTCTTGAATTGTCTGTGCATTTGCACAAATCATAGCAGATCCTAGTGCTAAAAACAATAATACTTTTTTCATTTTTTTAAATTTTAATTAATACTGCACAAAAATACGATTATTTTTTAAAATATAGCACAGATGCTATATTTTATTTTTTGAGAAAACTAAATTTCGTATTCGTGAAAACGAATACAGAAAATAGAACACTAATCTTTGATGAATCGAGCCTAAAGGCTTTCGCCAAGCAATTAAAAAAGATTCGGAAAGAAATTGGAATTACCCAAACGCAACTTGCTTTTGAATCAGGTTTATCATTAAGTCAAATCGCTAGAATAGAAACAGCAAAAATAAATCCAACATTAAGCACTATTTTTGCTATTATTAAAGCTTTGGACATACCACCATGTAAAATGTTTGATTTCGAATTACCTTCTAAAGAATAAAAATTAGATTTTTGAAAAATTCACGTCCTTCCCCTATATGCTTTTGCATTTTAGCGTAATGGAACCTTTAAATTTCCTTCGATTTTGTCAATTCGATTTTTCTTGCAATGCTGTACAGTGCCCATGCTATAAGACTTCCAAGCAATGCTCCGCAAAAAATATCGGCTGGATAATGTACACCGAGATACATTCTTGTGTAACAAATTAGTAATGACCAGCCTACAAAAAATATAGCCCAGCCTTTTTGCTGCAAAAAGAGAGAAACTCCAACGGCAAAGGCAAACATATTTGCAGCGTGCGACGACACAAAGCCGTACATTCCGCCCCGATAGCCATTTACCACGTGAACTAAATTTTCCAAATCTAAATTATGTGTCGGACGATAACGGCATACCACTTTTTTGAAACATTCCGTTGAAATCAAATCAGAAAGTCCAATGGCGCAACCAATTACAGCAACGCAAATTAACATTTTCTTCCAACCAAATTTTCGGAACAACAAAAAAGCAGCCAACACATATATAGGTATCGACGCCCACGTTTTTGTGAGCATAAACATCACATCGTCGAAAAACGACGAATTACAGCCATTTATGGCAAGTAGCAATTGTTGATCCCATGATTCTAACGTATCAATCATTCGTTCAACAATTTCCAAAGTTTATCTTTCAATTCGGTAATATTGATTTGAGCAACCGAAGAAATAAAAATATGTTCGATTGGCGGAAGATTCTTCTCTATCAAACTTTTTAATTCATCGTCGAGCATATCGCTTTTTGATATAGCCAACAACCGCGGCTTGTCAAGCAATTCGGGATTGTATAGTTTCAATTCGTTCAACAGCACATCATATTCTTTTGCTATATCTTCGCTATCGGCAGGAATCAGGAACAGCAACACTGCGTTGCGTTCAATATGACGAAGAAAACGCAAGCCCAATCCCTTTCCTTCGTGAGCGCCTTCAATAATTCCCGGTATATCGGCCATTGCGAACGAAGCACCATCGCGATAGGAAACAATTCCCAACTGCGGCACCAACGTCGTAAATGGATAATTTGCAATTTTAGGTTTTGCAGCCGAAACCACACTCAGCAATGTTGATTTTCCCGCATTTGGAAATCCAACTAAACCAACATCGGCAAGAACTTTCAGTTCAAGAATAAACCATCCTTCCTTGCCTTCTTCGCCTGGTTGTGCATATCTCGGTGTTTGATTTGTAGCAGATTTGAAATTTAAATTTCCCAAACCGCCACGACCGCCAGCAAGCAAGATTTTTTCCTCGCCGTCTTCGGTAATTTCGCAAAGAACTTCTTCGGTCTCGGCATCTTTTGCGATTGTTCCGAGCGGAACTTCGATAATTACATCGTCCCCGTTTGCGCCAGTACTGCCGGCACTTCCGCCACATCCACCGTTTCCGGCAAACAAATGTTTTTGGTAACGCAACGCCAACAACGTCCACACATGACGGCTACCACGTAAAATAATATGTCCACCACGACCACCATCGCCACCATCGGGACCACCTTTCGCAACAAATTTCTCGCGATGCAGATGAGCCGAACCAGCACCTCCTTTTCCTGAACGGAGATATATTTTTATATAATCGACAAATGATGATGAAGGCATGGAAATTGAACATTATTTTATAATAATTGACAACAGACAAAATTGTCCATTGTCAATTATCAATTATCAATTAAAATTTATCGCAAACGTCGCAGATTGCTGCAAAGATGTTGTCGATAGTTCCAACACCTTTAATTTCTTTCAATTTTCCTTGTTTCGAATAGAAATCTTTTACAGGAGCAGTTTCGCTATTGTAAACCTTGATACGGTTCATAATAACTTCTTCGTTTTGGTCATCGGCACGGCCAGAAACTTTACCACGTTCCAACAAACGTTTTACCAATTCTGGGGTATCAACTTCCAACGAAATCATACAAGAAACAGCGATGTTGTGTTTAGCCATCAATTCGTCCAAAGCAACGGCTTGTGCAGTCGTACGAGGGAAACCATCGAAAATGAAACCGTTTCCTTTTGCATTTTCAGCGATTTTATTTGCCATCATTCCAATAACGATATCATCGGAAACCAATTCGCCTTTTTCGATTTTAGCTTTTGCTTGTTTACCAAGTTCTGTTTCAGCCTTCATTTCAGCACGCAACAAATCACCTGTTGAAATGTGGCACAAATTGTATTTTTCTACGATTTTGTCTGATTGAGTTCCTTTTCCAGCTCCCGGAGGGCCAAATAACACTAAATTAAGCATAACTATTATTTATTTTAATTGTATTTAAATTTTCGACTGCGAATTTACATTTTTTTTCGATTGTCACGATTGAATTCGGCGAATTATCAAACAGACAAATAATTATGACACAAATACACTGCTTTCACTTGTAAAAAATCCTTTATGGAATTCGAAAAGACACACATTTTGTTATATTTGCACAACAAAAAACAAAAAATACAATGAAACCACAAGTCAGTATTATTATGGGTAGCACATCGGATATGCCCGTAATGGAAAAAGCAGCAAAATTATTAGACAAATTCCAAATTCCTTTTGAAGTCCTTGCCTTGTCGGCTCACAGGACTCCAGAAGCAGTTGAGAACTTTGCGAAAAATGCAAAACAAAACGGAATTAAAGTTATTATTGCCGCAGCAGGTATGGCCGCACATTTACCTGGTGTTATCGCATCAATGACAACAGTTCCTGTGATTGGTGTTCCTATCAGTGCAAGTTTACAAGGTATCGACGCTCTTTTGGCTATTGTTCAAATGCCTTCGGGAATTCCAGTTGCAACTGTCGGCATCAACGCCGCTGAAAATGCCGGAGTTCTTGCAGCACAATTCATTGCTATGGCAGACGAACGTGTAGCAAAAGAACTTGCAGAATACAAAACTTCATTGAAAAACAAAATTGAAAAAGCAAACGCTGATTTAAAGGACATCCACTTTGATTACAAAACAAATTAAGACCATTTGTTTCGTATTCGTTTGCTGTAATTCATTTTTAACAAGTTTTTGCCAAGAATCAATCTTTTCTTCGGGATTGTTTGCAGGGGAAAATTGTAGTTTGTCGCTCTCAAAAAATGTTTGGGCAATTCAAACAAATCCTGCTATACTCGCATTTTCCGAACAAAACGAATGTGGCGTGGCGTATAGTACGAATTTCAACGTAACGAATATGGTTTGTTCGCGTATCAATGCGTGCACAAAAATGAAACAAGTTTCAACCGCAGCATCAATCGTATTCTTTGGAAATTCACATTTTCAAGAATCGCAATTCAACATTTGTTTGGCCCGTAAGCTAAACAAGCACAATGCGTTAAGTTTAAAGTTCAACGGAACACGCACAAAAAATAAAGAATTCAAAAATTCAACACACGTGTTTCCTGAAATTGGCTACGCTGGCGAAAGTGAAAAAATGCTTTATGGAATTCATATCATAAATCCCTTGCAAATAAATTCGAAAAAAAAGGATTTTCATTCTGTATTCAAAATCAATTGCGAATATTCGGTAACACCGACAATTTCTGTTGCAAGTTCAATAATACATAGCGATTGGGCAACCACTTTCGCATTGGGTGCAATTTACAATTACAACAATAAATTCAGATGTACGCTAACATACAGAAATTCACAAAACCCTATTTCGCTCGAAGTCGTCATTCCGTTCAAACAATTCGTCTGCGACTACGAAACAACATTGAACTATTATTTAGGATTTTCGCACACAATAGCATTTCGATATATGTTGTAGTCAGTTACCAGACTCAAGATTATTGTCTTGAACCAAGATTCCTAATAATTAATTCTATCGGATTTCTCGTTCCAAGTTTTAAAAGGGACAGCGGTACAAACCTGTGCAAGATGATATTCCGTGACAATAGAATTGTTTCCTTTTATATATTCGGCAATCGCATCGTCTTTGAAATCAGCGGCCGTGGCACTTTCGTAATCTTCGGAATAATAAATTGTTTTAATTCTCGCCCAAATGGCGGCCGAAAGACACATCGGACAACTTTTTGCCGTTGTCACCAAAACACAATCTTCGAGAAACGTTTTGTTCAAAATCTTACACGCTTCGCGAATTGCATTAACTTCGGCATGACAAGTAGGATCGGCAGATTTCAAAACCGTATTGCAAGCAATTGAAATAATTTTAAACTTTCCCTCAAATTGTTGAATTATTCCAGCACCAAATGGACCACCGATATTGTTTTTCACGCCATCAATCGCCATTGCCGAAGATTGTTCGTACACATACGTTATCGCATCATTCAAATTTCCGAACTCCATACCTTCAAAGTTTTAAGATTTCACCACACGAAAAATAAGTAATCAACTCTCCCATTCTTTTTTTCAAATTTCCAAACGCATCAATTCCCGTACAATGCATTGTATAAAATTGCGAAACATTTGATTGTAATAATTCTTCGCAAAACTCATCATAAAATAAATCAGAATATTCATGTTGAATAAGATGCATACCAGAAAAAACAACAGTTGGAGTTGCATATTTTTTTGCTGTATTCAAAATATTCACTATTCCAGCATGAGCACAGCCTGCGAACAGAACAACACGTCCATTTTCCGAAATCAAAAGATTTTGCTCGTGCGAAAAATCATCATTTTTCTCTTTTTCGGGACCAAACAGCAATTTATTTCCTAATGGTTTAAATCTATCGCCAACCACGTTGGAAAACAACAACAACGATTCTGAAATCGTATATTCTTCACCACTAAAGACAAGTCTGTCCGACGTTTTCAACACTTCGTCCAAACCAT
The DNA here is from genome assembly GCA_045600045.1 of Bacteroidales bacterium. Classification (GTDB taxonomy): domain Bacteria; phylum Bacteroidota; class Bacteroidia; order Bacteroidales; family UBA1715; genus UBA1715. The sequence goes on along the minus strand of JAZRXD010000018.1, from coordinate 4,475 downwards.
TGTATTTCAAGCCGAAATCTTTCTGCGAATAATGTGGAAGAAACGCATTTTCACGAATGTAAACCTTCGCTGTTGAATTTATTTCCAAAAATTTTCTCAAACCACCACCATGATCATAATGACCATGAGAAATTATCGCCACATCAACATCAGCTAAGTCCACGCCACTTTTTTTTGCATTTTCATAAAACAAAGCACTTTGTCCCATATCGAACAAAATCTTTGTACCATTGTCCAACGCAATGAACAAACTCAAGCCATGTTCCGTAGAAAACTCACAAGAACTTTCGTTGTCTATCAATGAAATGATTTCCATCCGTCAAAAAAGCTATCAAAGATAACAAATAAAAAACATCTTTTTCCATTTAATGTTCTCCTTTGTTCAAATGCGGAAATAAAGGAAAAAATTGATATATTTGCGACCAAATAATTTTCTATGAAAAAGAACCTATTTTTCTTCGCGATAATTCTTGGTTTACTCATTGCTTCGAGCTGTACTTCAAGAAAAAATTTGATTTACATAAGCGACCTTCCAAAGGGCGATACGGTATCAAGATTTTCCCAAAATGATTTGAACGTGATTTTACAACCAGGCGACGTTGTTTATATCAAAATACTGAGCTTGGACAAAGTAACCAGCGCATTGTTCAACCTTGACGTAACAGGAAGCAGCACAACGGGGGAAGTTTCGACCACATTGCGAGGTTATACAATCGACGACAAAGGATTCATCCGACTTCCTGTTGTTGATACCATTCAAGTAGCAGGATTGTCAATCAGCGAAGCCGAACAACTTGTACAGAAAAAAATCGACGGATATTTTAAAAACGCAACGGTTATCCTAAAACTATTGAACACAAAAATTTCGGTTTTAGGCGAAGTCAACCGTCCTGGAACTTACAGCATTCTTCGAAACAGCATCAATCTTTTCGAAGCATTGGCTCTTGCCGGCGACATTACTCAATACGGTGACAGAAAAAAAGTTTTGATTATTCGAACAATCAACAACGAAAACATAACATTCCGTGTCGATTTAACAAAAGAGAACACACTTGCGACAGAACAATTCTATCTGTTACCAAACGACATTATAATTATTGAACCATTGCCGCTACGTGCATTCAGATTGAACACGTCAACAATTTCGTTGATATTTACCGGTTTAACATCAATAGCAACCACACTGACATACTTCCATTCCATACTTAAATAATTGAGAAAATGACAAACGAACAAGAAATCGAAATCGAAGACGAAATAGATCTTTTAGCATACGCAAGACTCCTTTGTTCTAAATGGTATTGGATTCTTTTGTCGTGCATCATTTGCGGATGTTTTGCATTCTTAATAAACCGTTACGCGACCAAAGAATTCGAAGCAACATCGTCTATCATGATTGTTGAAAAAGAAGATGCACTTGGCAGCATGAGTTCTCTTCTAAAAGAATTTGGTTCGACAACTGCAGGAACAACTAATCTCGACAATCAAATAGGACTTTTAAAATCGTACACCTTGATTCGCAAGACACTTGAAAAAGAGGATTTTCAAATATCTTATTTTGTGAACGGCCGTGTGCACGATGTTGAAATCTACAAATGTTCACCATTTTATGTCGATCTCGACACAACATATTTCCAATACAACAACAAGAAAGAATATACACCAGAATATATCGACATCAACATTTTGTCGGACAATGAATATAAACTCTCAATCAACCGCGATACGTGTAAAATCTCGCAAGTAATGGTTTGGGGCGAACAATATCAAGATTCCATTTACAAATTCACAGTTCGAAAATCTGCCGAATTCGACATGAAAGCTCTTGAAGAGACAAGAAAAGAATTTCGTTTCATCATTAACAATTACAATGATTTAACAAAAGTCTATCAAAATAATTTAACTGTTGAAGCAAACTCAAAAAAAGGAACTATCGTTAACTTAAGCATTACCGACAATGTTCCAGACAAAGCAACTGATTTTCTTAACGGATTGATTGAAGTTTGTATCGAACAAGATTTGGAAGACAAAAACGAAACATCAAAGAAATCCGAAGATTTCATCAACGAACAATTATTGCAAATTTCCGACTCGTTGATTTTTGCAGAATCGAACCTTGAACAATTCCGTGCAAACAACAAAATAGTTGACCTTAGCAACGAAGGAACATTATTGTACAAAAAACTTGAAGACCAAGAAACAAACAAATCGCAAATCGACATTCGGTTAAAATACTACGATTACCTGCTCCGTTCAATCAAAACCGACGACGTACATGACATAAAAATGCCTTCTATCACAGGTATCAACGACCCACTATTGAATAATTTGATTTCGCAACTCAACGAATTATATACAGAAAAACAAGTTTTAACCTATAGCGCAACTCCCGACAACCCAAATCTTCAAATCATTAATATGAAGATAGACCAAACAGTTTCGTCGTTGGTTGACAATGTGAACAGCTTGATTGAATCGACAAAATTGGAATTAAACGAATTAAAGAAAGAAATCGAAAAAACCGATGCGGAAATTCAACAACTTCCAGGTACAGAACGAGAATTAATCAACATACAAAGAAAATTCGACATCAACAATACAGTTTACAGCTATCTTCTTCAAAAACGTGCTGAAATTGGTTTGACAAAAGCTGCAAATATTTCTGATATAAAAATTGTTGACGCTGCCCGCGCAGAAAATGCAACACTTTCTTTCCCGCGATTAAAACTTTTGCTTTTAATTGCTCTTTTCATTGGTATTTGTATCCCCTGTACCTTGATTATTCTTATCAATTACTTGGATCACACAATTAAGGACAAAAGCGATATTGAATCAAAAACGACAGTTCCTATCATTGGAACAATTCTACACAATCGCCACTCAGATCAATTGCCTGTTAAAAACAAACCAAAATCCTCCATTGCAGAATCATTCCGTGCAATTCGTTCAAATTTGGCTTTCTTCATTAAAGATACAAGCAAGACTAGTGTAATCGCCTTAACATCAACACTTTCCGGAGAAGGAAAATCTTTCTGTTCATTAAATACAGCCGCAATTCTTTCTCTTTTGAATAAGAAAGTTTTAATTATCGGTTTGGACTTACGTAAACCTCGTTTGGCTGAAATGCTTAATACGTCAAATAATATAGGTGTAACAACTCACTTAATTGGCCGCGATTCGTTGGATGACATTATTATACCGTCAGGCGTTCCTAATCTTGACGCAATTGTTGCAGGTCCAATTCCACCAAACCCAGCAGAATTGATTGAAAGCAAAGAATTCGACGATTTTATCAACAATTGTAAGTCCCGCGGATACGATTACATTATTTTGGATACACCACCAATTGGTCTGGTTGCCGATACTATTGCAATTTCAAAATATGCAGATTGCAACATTTTCGTAATGCGTCAAAATTACACTACAAAAGACTCTATCACACTTGCAAATTCATTAACCAAGGAACAACAAATTTCCAACCTATGCATTTTGCTCAACGACGTTGACATCACCGCAGGTTACGGTTATGGCTATGGTTATGGTTACGGAACTTACCGCGACAAAAACAAAAACCACGGCTACTATACCGACGAAGAAATGGAACAACGTCCTTGGTACAAAAAACTATTTAAAAAAGCATAACACATGCCGAGTCCACTACGAATTGTTTACATGGGAAATCCCGATTTTGCAGTACGTCCACTGCAAATCATGCTCGAAAACAATTATAATGTTGTAGCCGTTGTAACCGGTCAAGACAAACCAGCTGGACGAGGTAAAAAAATGAACGAATCGGCAGTAAAAGTTTTTGCAAAAGAACAGAATCTACCGATTTTACAACCAGAATCATTGAAAGACGAAACTTTTCTTTCGCAACTTCGTGATTTACAAATAGATTTGATTGTTGTGGTTGCATTCAAAATGTTGCCAAATGTTGTATGGCAAATTCCCACAATCGGAACAATCAACATTCACGCTTCGCTGCTTCCACAATATCGCGGCGCTGCTCCTATCAATTGGGCAATCATCAACGGAGAAACCAAAACCGGAGTTACCAGTTTTATCATAAACGAAGTTATCGACACCGGAAACATACTTCTCCAAAAAGAAGTAGAAATTACCGAAGATGAAACTGTCGGCACACTTCACGATAAACTACAAGAAAGCGGTTCTCAATTATTGATTGAAACATTACAATTATTGGAAAGTGGCAGACAACAAGGAATAGACCAAGAAACTCTTTTCGCCAACGAATCAGATTTGAAACCAGCTCCTAAAATCTTTAAAGAAACCTGTAAAATTGATTGGAACAAAACCACAACTAACATCAATAATATAATTCGCGGTTTTTCACCATATCCTGGAGCATGGACAATTTTGAAAAAAGGTGAAACTCAACTCGTTTTCAAAATATTTTCAGCAAAAAAAATCATAGAAAACCATTCCTTACAACCAGGAACTATTGTTGAAAAAGA
>JAZRXD010000017.1:0-15770 GCA_045600045.1 Bacteroidales bacterium | reverse complement strand
GTTAAATTCATTTTTTTTTATTCCAATTACTTTTACCTTACCAAATACATAATAAGAATCTAAATGATTAAGAACATAATCTACATAATCCTCAACGCAATTAGGTAATAACAAATCATCCCCTGCAATTAACTTAACCCAATCTCCTTCACAAGCATCTTCCGCACGATTGCAATTTGCAGACACCCCAGTATTTCTATCCACAGTTACTATCTGTGTTCGTACAAATCTATCTTTGTTCTGTTCAATCCAATCGCTACATAATTGTATGGTATTGTCGGTTGAACAATCATCTGAAATAATCAATTCTATATTTTGATAGGTTTGTGCTTTGGCACTTTCCAATGTCTCCAAAACATAATTTGAAGAATTGTAAGTTATTACCGCTACTGAAACCAACGCATTTTCCATTCTATTCTATTCAATTCAATTATTTATATATGTAAATATAACAAAAATCCCATTTGACATAAATCCAAAATACTAAAATCAAACGAATAGAAATTTCCTCTCACTGTTTCACCATCGCTACCGCTTCTTTTTTATTTCCTTGTTTAACTTGGAACACATATCGACCTGATGGTAAAGAACTAACGTCGAACATTAAAGAATGATATCCAGCAGAGACATCCGTAAATTCTTGAGATAGACGGACTTTCCCATTTCCATCAATACAATCAATAGTTACACTACCTTTTTGTTTTGTCGAAAATGCAAGTGTTGCGTATTTTTCTACAGGATTTGGAGAAATATGATACACCGTAAATTCTCCCGTGTTGTCTTTACAGAATTGATTGCTGTAATATGTCTGATTCTTTGCCGAAATTGACGCTGTAGCACATACATACGATGGGATTTCATTATCTATCGTAGATGTTTTTACTGAAAATGTATACGTCAGCACATTATTCGGTTTCAAAGAACCATACCAAGTTTCAATCAAAGACGGGAAATCGGAACTACTAAGAGTTAATTCAATTTCTGGAATATTATCATTTCCCGTATTCAGTACTTGAACTGTATATTGAACCTTTCCATTTTGAAGAATTGCTTCCACATTAGTTACTTGCAATCTCATATCCGATATTTGCACTGGAATATATTTCGTAACAGAATCCGCACATCCATGTTTCGATGACGCACGCATTTTTGCGTACGAACGTGCTTTATCTTCAAAAATGTATACAGGACTTTCCTCTTCTGAAACAACAGTTTGTTCAAATGTCCACCGGTAATCTACAGCATTTTCCGACAAATTGGTAAACTCTACTTCCAACGGAGCCGCCCCATATTCTGGATAAAAACTAAAATCTGCTTTAGGAAAATCTTCCACTACAATAACTCCATGTGTCTGATTAGAACAATCATACATCGTTGTCAATAGTAACGAATACGGATAAACACCACTTTCTAAAAAATCAACAACTGGCTTTTTTTCAAAGGAATAACCTCCATTGATTGTCCATTTATATTCACGAATAGAATCAACCGACATTCCCATATCGGATAACAAAACCTCAGATCCACGACAACCATATACCGTATCAGCAACTGATGGACGTGGCAAATCATGAGCAAAAATCGTATCCCTTGCTATATTTTCACATCCATTAAACGTCCTAATATGTAGACTGACAGGATGCTGCAACGTATCCGACACCTTTACACCAAACACTTCATTATACATATATTTTTTTGAATCGAACAACCAAAATCCATCAAGCATCTCATTTTGAGATTGATAATTTGTTGCATCAAAAAACAATACCGTATCACCAACACACGGAGTTGTATGAACAAATTCTATCTTAGTTGAAGGACGTACAACTACAGTATCCGTTGTTTCGTTTATGCAACCTTTATCAGACGTAACACGAAGACAGACAGGATATTTTCCGACTTCTTCCGAGCCAAATGTTATATAGGAATCTGCTGATTTTTTATCTTGAAAAATCCACTGATATGCTTCAATTGATCCACTTTTTATACTTGACTGAGATACAATATCATTTGCAGTATATTGACACGAAATTTTTGGAGCAAACCGAACAACTGGAGCTGGATAAATATCTATTGTATCGATCAAAGACTGTGCACAACCTACTTCATTTTCAACCATCAAAGTTATAGGAAACGAACCGTCGGTCTCAAAAATGCATTGTTGTGTTGTTCCCCAAAGTGTATCATTTCCAAACACCCAACTTGTTTGTGTAATTAGTGTATTATCGGTTGTATAAGAATTTGAAATCAATTCTGTTGTGTCACCTAAACAATGATATTGTGAAACTAAACGAACCACAGGTGCTACACCTTTAATCGAAATTTGAACATCGTCAGTTGCAACACAACCAAACTTATCAGAAACAGCAACAGAATAAACGCCTTCCGTTTGAACTATAATTGTCGATGTTGTATCTCCTGTATTCCACAAATAATGTTTTGCATCTTCTGAACGAGTTTTCAAACCGATAAAATTACCCGAACAAATAGATGTATCCGCACCCAAACTTGCATTCGTCGAGAAATCATCAACAAAAATCGTTACAGTATCCGATGTCAACGAATATCCATCCTTGTCTGTAACAGTAACCGCATAATTTCCGGCTTTAGTTATTGAAATAGATTGCGAAGTTTCGCCAGAACTCCAACGATAGGTATAATCCCCGCTTAATCCACAATCCCACAAAACTGATTGCCCGTCGCAAATTGTTTGATTAGGAATATAATGAATTTCTGGCATTGTAACATTAATTGTATCAACATATTCATATCCCCAATCATCGGTAACAAATACGCTATACAAATCAGATTTTCGAACTGTAATACCTTGTATGTTCTCACCCGTACTCCAACTATATGTTGTAAAGTAGCTACGATTCGGTACTGATAACACTATGGGCTTCAAACTATATGGTTGCTCAATATCATCTCCCAACGAAAATTGTTCCCGTTCTGTTCCTGGGAAATATTTTGAACGAAGATAGTTTTCTACCGATTGTCGTTCCAAATTGGAAAGAGGTCTTTCGTAGAAAATAAGTTCGGCGATATCGCCGTTTAAATAATAACTAGTATTGGGCGGCAAAGTTCCTGATGTATTATTATATGCTCCGACTAAAAAATTGAAAGAAGAAACAAAATTATAGGCAACTTGAAATGTTTCTTTTGTTTGCATTCCAATCTTATTTTGAAAGAAAGACATACTACCCTGTATGCCATCTATTATTGTCGAAAATTGTTCATAATTGTTAGTCCGTGAAACACCTATAGGTCCATAATAATCTTTCGTAAATTGAATCAAAAATGTAGGTTTTGAATTTTCATACATACAATAATATCGGCTATTGCCTAAACCAGCCAAGGATTTAGCAAAGAAACAGCCGTTAGCACCAACAGATTTAGCTACAACAAATGCAGTTTGTCCTAGCTTCCCTACATTCAATATATTTCCACCATCCAAGTAATCATTTCCATCAAAACGCAAAACAGAATGATTATTTAATTGCTCTACATTTTTTATGAGTTTTGGTGAATTTTCAATAAGAGGTTGAGAAACCGAAATTCCTGAATTTACAATATTATTCCATAACGAAACGTATGTTTCGGTTTCTTGTTGAACAGAATCAGCACACCACCAAGCTGATATACCATTTATATCTGTAGGATTTGCTATTTGGGCAAATGTATAATATGACGTAAACACAATAATCAGTGTGCTCAATAAAATAAGACGTATATATTTCTTATTAAAAATCATGTATCAAATTTACAATTTTTTCTATTTCTTCGTCTGTTATCACCTGACTTATCGGCAAACTTAACTCTTCGTTATGTATTTGTTCGGTTATAGGATAAGAAAAATGATTCCATTCCGAATAACACTTTTGTTTATGAGGTGGTATAGGATAATGGATTAATGTTTGTACACCATTTTCTGCCAAATACTTCTGCAATTCATCACGTTTTTTACAACGAATCGGGAAAATGTGAAAAACATGAGACGTCCAATCTGTCACCTTGGGAAGAATAATCATAGAATTAGTTATTCCATCCAAATACTGTTTAGCTACTTTTCTGCGGGCATTATTATCATCATCAAGATGTTTCAATTTTACCGATAATATCGCAGCCTGAATTTCGTCCAAACGGCTATTACGCCCTACATAATCAAATACATATTTTTTTGATGAGCCATAATTTGCTAAAGAGCGAATAATTTTTGCCAAATTCTCATCATTGGTTGTTACAGCACCTCCATCTCCTAATGCTCCAAGATTTTTTCCAGGATAAAAACTATGTCCAGCAGCATCGCCCAACGATCCCGTTCGTTTCCCTTTGTATAAACACCCATGTGCTTGGGCATTATCTTCTATTAATTTCAAATTATACTTTTTACAAAAGTCACCTATTTTCTCCGTATATGCACATTGACCATACAAATGAACTATACAAATAGCTTTTGTTTTCTTCGTTATTGCTTCTTCAATTTTTGAATCAACAATTTGATATGTTTCTATAGATGGTTCTACAAGAACAGGTTTTAATCCATTTTCTGTAATCGCTAATATAGTGGCTATATAAGTATTTGCCGGAACAATGACCTCATCACCTTTTTGCATTACTCCCATCTCCATATAAGCTCGAAATATCCATATAAGAGCATCTAAGCCATTGGCACATCCAACACAATAGTTTGTTCCTATATAATGGGCATACTCGCTTTCAAAACGAGCATTTTCTTCTCCTTGCAAATACCATCCAGAATCCACAACACGACTTACTGCGTTGTGAATTTCATCTTTATATTTTTCTGTTATTTTCTGTAAATCAAGGAATTTTATCATTCTTCTATTTTTCTAACAAATTTAGCAGGATTTCCAACCCACAACTCCCCAGCTGGGATATTCTTTGTAACAACACTTCCTGCCCCTACCATAGCACGTTCTCCGATCTCCACTCCACAGACAACAACCGAACCAGCTCCTATAGAAGTTCCTTTTTTTATTGTTGTTCTTTCAAAAGATTCAGGATATTGCTTTGAACGAGGATACTTGTCATTAGTAAATGACACATTAGGACCAATAAAAACATCGTCTTCTATTCTTATGCCATCCCATAATTGCACACCACTCTTTATTGTAACATTATTACCAACTACAACATCATTCTCCACAAAACAATGACTACATATATTACAATTTTCGCCTATGCTAGCATGAGGCAATACAACACAGAACTGCCAGACATTAGATGATTCTGGTATTGAAGCTTGACAATCTGACAATTGGTGTATCATTTCTTATAAATTAAAAAATCATTATAATCTCGTATATAATCAGCTTCATCATATTTTTCTGAAGCCAAAACAAGACACACAGAACCAGAGGAAAAATCTTCCAATTCACGCCAAATTCCAGGAACCACATACAGCCCTTGATATGGTCTATTTAAAGTCACAGCTCTTTTTTCTTTCCCATCACTTAACACAACTGTAAAAGAACCACTTGCTGCAACTATCAACTGTTGTAAAGCTTTATGTGCATGGCCTCCGCGCGTTTCCCCACCTGGCACATCATATAGGTAATATACACGTTTCACGTCAAAAGGGACATCTGTATTATTTTCAATTACCGTTATATTTCCCTTGATTTGATGACATTTTCCCAAATCTATAACTTTACAATCATATATCGTGGTATTCTTCATTTTGTCATCATCTTAAAACTATCATAATCTCGAATATAATCATTCTCATCATATTGAGTAGAAGATAACACTAACGCCAATGAATTAGTTGAAAAATTGTTCATCTCACGCCATATCATTTTAGGGACATACAAGCCATAATACGAACGATTTAAATGAAATGTCTTTTTTTCGTTACCATCATCCAACACCACATCAAAACTACCAGACAAAGCGACAATAAATTCCTCCGATTCTTTATACGCATGTCCTCCACGAGATTCACCACCTGGTACATCATATATCCAAAATGAACGCTCAATCTTGAATGGAATATGAGTTTCCTCTTCTATAAAAGAAAGATTTCCACGTTTATCCAAAATCTTAGGTAATTGAATTATATATGTCTCCTTCATAAACAATCTTAAAATTATTTTTAGGACGTAACAAGCCTGGCAATACACCTTGGTTATACCCCCTATCCGTCAAAGTGTTTTCAACCTCAAAATTTTGCTCAAATCCTGAAAAAACCACATACTTTTGATTTTCTCCGAAAAAGATTTCTGCTTTATATTTTCCTGCGTTTATTGTATACGGATTAATTCTAAAATCAACTGTATATAATCCTATTTTAGAATCTTTTTCACCAACTGCTCCCAAAACCTGACCAACCTGAAAAACAACAACATTATCTAATGTTACTACTGTCATATCAACATCAAGCATTGCATTTTCTTTATAGCACATAAATGCTAAACGAAAGGTAATTCCAGTTTCTATATTGATTTGATTTGCTTCATTTGACGCAAATATTTCAAAAGATTTTATTCGAATAACCTCATTACCAGGAGCTGTTGATAAATCATCAAAATATTGATTTTCAGAAGAACCTCCTTCTCCTATATAAAATTCTACCGCATCTTTCACATCTCCAGAGTATTGTACAGAGCCATTATGTAAAACGTAACCAACATTACATAGTTGTTTAATACTCGTCATATTATGACTCACAAACAGTACGGTTCTTCCCTCGCCTTTACTCACGTCTTGCATTTTGCCAATGGCTTTCTTTTGAAACTCGGCATCGCCAACTGCTAAAACCTCATCCACCACAAGAATATCTGGTTCAATATGTGCCGCAATGGCAAAACCTAAACGAACTGTCATACCCGAAGAATATCGTTTTACGGGAGTGTCCAGATAACGTTCACAACCAGAGAAGTCAACAATTTCGTCGAGTTTACGGGTAATTTCCGCACGAGACATCCCCATTATGGCTCCATTCATATAGATATTTTCTCGTCCTGTCATTTCTGGATGGAAACCTGTTCCAACTTCCAACAACGAAGCAATTCTGCCTTTATATTTTATAGTCCCTGTCGTAGGCGCCGTAACCCGAGAAAGTAGTTTTAACAAAGTAGATTTGCCTGCACCGTTTTTTCCAATAATCCCCACTACGTCACCTTGTTTGATTTCCATATTTATGTCTTTCAAAGCCCATACGTAATCGGAACATCCCTTGGTTGTTCGATCGTTCACTTCTCCTATTTTTAAATATGGATCTTCCTTACGCAATATTTTTGTTGCCCACCAACGATTCAAATCATGCGACAATGTTCCTGTGGAAACAACACCCAAACGGTATTGCTTACTCAAATTTTCTATTTTTATTGCTACGTCAGACAAGATTCAATACTTAAATCACAACGCACAATGCATTATGATGTTGTAAATATAGGAAAAATAAAATAACGTAGAGTGTTGAATGCTGATTTTATAAGGGATTTTGATAAAATCAACGTGACAATTTTTCTTTCAAATATTTTGCGGTATAAGATTCCTTACATTTCAACAACTCTTCAGGCTTGCCTGCAAACACAACATTTCCACCTTTTTCGCCTCCTTCCGGGCCCATATCAATAATCCAATCGGCACATTTTATCACATCTAAATTGTGTTCTATAACTACAACTGTATGTCCGTGTGCCAACAAACGATTAAACGAATCCATCAATTTCTTAATGTCGTGAAAATGCAAACCTGTAGTTGGTTCGTCAAAAATAAACAAACATTTTTCTGAGTTGTCTTTCCCTAAAAATGTCGCTAATTTGATTCTTTGCAACTCTCCGCCCGAAAATGTGCTTGAAGATTGTCCGAGCGAAACATATCCCAATCCTACATCTTGTAACGATTGTAGACGTTCCGCAATTCGTTGGGTTATAGTTGATGTATCATCTTTAAAGAACAAAATTGCCTCATCAACAGTCATATCCAAAACATCAGCTATCGATTTTCCTCTGTACAAAATTTCTAAAATATCGCTTTTGTAACGTCGTCCCTGACATTCCTCACACACCAACTCTACATCGGCCATAAATTGCATTTCAACTTTTATTACGCCATCGCCTTTACATTCCTCACAACGTCCTCCATCGGTATTAAAAGAAAAATAAGCCGGTTTATACCCCTGCAATTGAGCAGATTTCTGACTTGCAAATAATGTTCGTATATCATCGAACGCCTTGCTATACGTTACTGGATTGGAACGAGTTGATTTTCCTATTGGATTTTGATCGACAAATTCCACAGAATGAATAGTGGACAAACCAGTTATTTCATCACAATCGCCATACGTCGAACCTGTTATGCCCAATGCTTGCTGAACTCCAGGATACAATATTTTGTCAATCAATGATGATTTACCCGAGCCAGAAACACCCGTAACAACAGTAAAAACGCCTAACGGAATTTGCACCGTGATATCCTTCAAATTGTTTTCTCGTGCACCTGAAATAGTAATGCAATTTTTCCACGAACGACGTATTTTCGGAACTTCTATTTGCTTTCTTCCTGTCAAATAATCTGCTGTAAGTGTGTTACCTTTTTCCAACAAATCTTTCATAGATCCTTGGAAAACAACTTGTCCGCCATTCACGCCGGCATTTGGACCAATATCAACAATATCGTCCGCCGCACGCATCATTTCTTCATCGTGTTCAACAACAACAACCGTATTTCCCAAACCTTGCAATTGTTTCAAAACACGAATCAATCTATCTGTATCACGTGGATGCAAACCAATACTTGGTTCATCGAGTATATAAAGAGAACCAACGAGGTTACTTCCCAACGACGTTGCCAAATTTATACGTTGAGATTCGCCTCCCGACAACGTATTCGACAAACGATTCAACGTTAAATAACCTAACCCAACCTCGTTCAAAACCCGAAGACGCGTTTTTATTTCAAGAATCAATCGGTCTGAAACCGACATTTCGTATTCACTCAATTGAATATTCTCGAAAAAATCGCACAATTTCGATATCGGCATTTCAACCAAATCAAGAATATTTTTTCCTGCAACTTTTACATAACCTGCTTCTTTTTTCAATCGAGAGCCATTACATTCCGGACACGCTGTTTTTCCTCGGAACCGCGACAACATTACTCTATATTGTATTTTATAGAGATTATGTTCGACCATTTCAAAGAAATCGTTTATTCCTCCAAAATATTGATTTCCTGTCCACAATAATTTCTTTTGTTCTTCGGTCAATTCGTTATATGGTTTATGAATCGGGAACTTGAATTTCGACGCATTCATAACCAATTGATTTTTCCATTCGCTCATTTTATCACCCCGCCAACATGCGATTGCATTTTCCCAAACAGAAAGTTTCTTGTCCGGAATAATTTTATTCGGATCAATTCCTACAATCTTACCAAAACCCTCGCACGTAGGACATGCTCCCAGCGGGCTGTTAAAATTAAACATGAACACCGACGGTTCTTCAAACGTCATTCCATCAGCCTCAAAACGATTTGAAAAATCATATTGTTTTAATCCCCCTTCTTCTATCAAAACCACACACGTATCATTTCCTTCGCGAAAGGCTGTTTGTACAGAATCAGCCATTCGGCCTTTTATTGATTCATCGGCTACAAATCGGTCAATCAACAAATATGCTTTTTCAAACGATACTTTCTCGCTCAAATCAGAAAATCTAACGATTTTTCCATCTATCAACAAACGGTTAAATCCTTCTTTTTCAAGACTTTCCAATTTTTGTTGCAACGAAATACCATCATACAACAATTCCGTTGATAAATAACATCGTTTTCCTGCTTGTTGCACTATAAAATCAACGACATCCTGCACAGAATGACGTTTTACTTCGCAACCCGAAATTGGCGAATAGGTTTTTCCGATTCGCGAAAACAACAATTTTATATAATCATAAATTTCTGTTGACGTGCCAACCGTAGAACGAGGATTTACCGCATTCACTTTTTGTTCGATGGCAATTGCTGGTGGAATTCCCGAGATTGATTCTACTTCCGGTTTATGGATTTTACCCAAAAACTGACGGGCGTATGACGACAAACTTTCCACATATCGACGTTGTCCTTCAGCATAAATAGTATCGAACGCCAATGATGATTTTCCAGAACCAGAAACACCCGTTACCACGACAAAACTTCCTCGGGGTATTGTGACATCAATCTTTTTTAGATTGTGTACCGCAGCGCCTTTAACCTCTATATCCGAATTTTCCATCATTTGAATATCCAAACGCAAAAATAAATTTATTATTTGTTTTTGCTTGTTTTGAAAACCTAATTTTATATATTTGTGATTGTTAATTTTAAAATTATTGCCTATAGGATACATCTACTTTTCAAAAAATTATTAGTGTTAACTTAATAATGATTTGCTATGAAAAGTATGTTGTCTGACCATGAATTGATTGTTGCATTCGGCAATGGCGATAATTCAGCTATGGATATTTTAATCACTCGTTACCACAGTAAATTACTGGGCTACATCCGTCATTTAGTAAAAAATACAATGCTTGCGGAAGATCTCTGCCAAGAAACTTTTGTAAAAGTCATAAACTCTATTAAAAGAAGCAACTACGAAGACGACGGACATTTTTCCGCTTGGTTGTTCAGAATTGCCCACAACATTGTAATCGACCATTTCAGAAAAGAAAACAAACTTCCTACTATGCCGAACGAAATTGGAGAAATTGATTTATTCAACAACGCAAAATTTTCCGACGACACAATAGAAACAAAATTGGTAAAAACACAAATCAGCAACGATTTGAAAAAGCTCATCCACGAACTGCCAGAAGAACAACGCTCTACGGTTCTTATGAGACTAAATCTTGACATGAGTTTTAAAGAAATTGCCGAAGTTCAAGGAATTAGCATAAACACCGCCCTTGGACGAATGAGATACGCAATCATCAATCTCCGAAAAATGATTGATGAAAAAAATCTTACAATGACTTTGCAATAATTATAGTAGCCAGAAATTAGTTTTCTCTAATGCTAAATTCTGGCTACTAAATCCTATTTTGTTGACTTTTCGTCTAACAAAGCATACGAAATAACTTCGGAAACTTCATTCACATATTTGAACGAAACACCTTTTAGATATTTTTCGCCAATTTCATCAATATCTTTTTCGTTCTGAGAACAAAGTATAATTTCTTGTATTCCAGCTCGTTTTGCTGCAAGAATTTTTTCCTTTATTCCACCAACAGGAAGAACTTTTCCACGTAACGTGATTTCTCCTGTCATTGCAATACGTTTTTTCACTTTTTTGTGAGTTAATGCACTCACAATTGATGTTGCCATAGTAATTCCGGCAGACGGCCCATCTTTTGGAATTGCACCTTCAGGAACATGAAGATGAATATTCGTATTGTCAAAATCAAAAGTATCAAGTCCAAATTGAACGGCGTGCGATTTCACATATTCCAAAGCAATGGTAGCAGACTCTTTCATCACATTTCCCAAATTTCCTGTCAATGTGAGAGCACCTTTACCCTTACTATAACTTGTTTCTATGTACAATATTTCGCCCCCGACTGCAGTCCACGCCAAACCTGTCACAACGCCCGCAAAATCATTGCCTTCGTATATTTCGGAATAAAAATCCGGTTTGCCTAAAATTTCCTTGATGTTTTCAATAGAAACAGTTTGCGAAAACTCTTCTTCGCGAACGACCTTTTGTGCATACGCACGAACCACTTCTGCTATTTTCTTATCCAAACCACGAACACCCGATTCACGAGTATGATTGATAATCAAATATTCGATTGTTTTTGATGGGAATTTCAACGAATTTTCCTCCAAACCATTGTTTTTCAATTGATTCGGAATAAGATGACGTTTAGCGATTTCAATTTTTTCTTCTGCTATATAACCCGAAATGTCAATCATTTCCATTCTATCACGAAGTGCCGGACTAATAGACTCAACATTATTTGCGGTAGCAATGAACATAACTTTCGACAAGTCAAAATCTAATTCCAAATAATTATCGTAAAACGTGCTATTTTGTTCAGGATCAAGAACTTCGAGCAATGCAGATTCGGGATCGCCATGGACGTCGCGTCCAACTTTATCAACCTCGTCCAACACAAAAACCGGATTTGCCGATTTCACTTTTTTCAAATTCTGAATGATTCGTCCAGGCATAGCTCCAATGTACGTTTTGCGATGTCCACGAATCTCCGATTCATCGTGTAAACCACCAAGCGACATTCTACAATATTTTCTATTCAATGCTGTTGCGATTGATTTTCCCAACGAAGTTTTTCCAACTCCCGGAGGACCGTACAAGCATAGAATTGGCGATTTCATATCGTTTTTCAATTTAAGAACAGCCAAATGTTCCAAAATACGTTTTTTAACCTTGTCAAGTCCGTAATGATCTTGATTCAATACTTTTTCGGCATGTTTTAAATCGAAATTATCTTCAGTATATTCATTCCATGGCAAATCCAACATAGTTTGCACATACGAATATTGCACAGGATAATCAGGTGAATGAACGCCGATTCTGTTCAATTTCGACAATTCTTTTTCGAATTGTTCGGCAACTTCCTTCGACCATTTTTTCTTCTTTGCAACTTCGCGGAATTTTTCAAGTTCCTCATCTATCGATTCTTCACCTAACTCACTTTGAATTTGCTTCATTTGTTGGTGCAAGAAATAATCACGTTGTTGTTGATCGATATCCTGACGAGTTTTATTCAAAATATCATTCTTTATTTCAAGAATCTGAACCTGTTGCGACAACAATTGCATCAACAACACGGCACGAGATTTCAAATCATCGGTATCGAGCAACGAGATTTTTTTGTCAATCGGAGCATCGACATTCGACGACATGAAATTGATTATGAATGTGGAATTCGATATATTTTTGATTGCAAAAACCGATTCCTTGGAAACTTGCGAAGACATTTTCATAACCTTCAACGACATATCCTTAATCGACGAAATCATTGCATCGAATTCCTTGTCACGAGGCGCAACGATATCGTTTCTGCGAACAACATTGCACATCATATACGGTTCGTGCTGAATTTGCTCAACTATTGCAATACGTGAAATACCTTGTAAAATCACCATTGTATTTCCGTCTGGCATTTCCAATATCTTGAGTATTTGCGCAACCGTTCCAACCGAAAACAAATCGGCCAAAACAGGTTTTTCTATTTGAGGATTACGTTGGGTTGCAGTACCAATAATTTTCGTTTTTTTATTGTAATCCCGAATCAAACGGATTGATTGTTCCCTTCCAACAGTTATTGGCATAACAACGCCAGGAAACAAAATCGCATTTTTCAACGGCAAAATTGGCAGTACATCAGGAATCTCCACATCACGAGGAGTTTGCATATCCTCATCCGCCATTATTGGTATTATTTCAGCATTTCCGTCTATCGAGTCCAACAATAAATTTGTAAAATCTTTTTTTCTTGAGTTTGCCATATAAGTCAAAATGTCAGTTTTTTCATTATTTTTTTCGGATTCCGCTAAAGTCAAACCGTATGCCAACCTCTAAAAAACACGATTTTGTCGCGTTTCCTCGAAAATTGTTGCCAAAATAGCAGTTTCCTCTTCATCAAATTCCTTGTGACGACGTGCATACACACGCTTAGCCGTTTCACAAGCTTTTTGCAAATGGTATTCTTCCATACCTTGCGAACCACCACGAGTAAACGAAGGGATAAAATTTCGAGGAAAACCACCTCCAAAAATATTTGAACTGACACCTACCACAGTACCTGTGTTAAACATTGTATTTATTGCCGATTTTGAATGATCACCCATCATCAAACCACAAAATTGCAAACCTGAATTTTCGAAATGACCTGTCGCATAATTCCAAACTTTCACATTTGAATAGTCATTTTTCAAATTAGAATTGTTTGTATCCGCACCAAGATTGCACCATTCACCCAAAACGGAATTTCCAAGATAACCATCGTGACCTTTGTTCGAATAACCAATAATCACAGAATTTTGAACTTCGCCACCTACTTTTGAATACGGACCAATTGTAGTTCCTTCGTATATTTTTGCCGACATTTTCACTACTGCATGTTCATTCATTGCAAAAGGTGCGCGAATTGTAGCATTTTCCCATATTTCGGCATCTTTTCCTATATAGACTTTGCCTTCGGAAGCATTTATGATTGCAAATTCAATCTTTGCTCCTTCTTCAACAAACACGTTTTCTGGACAAAGCACTCGATTGGTTTCGCTAATATTCTGCGATTTACGTCCTGCCGTAACCAGATCAAAATCAATATTGATTTCGTCCGGATTGAACTGAAAAATGTTCCAAATATGTTCCAATTGTTTGCATTCGCCTGAAAAAGAAATTTTCGAAAGCTTTTCCAACTCTTCTTCGGAATTCAAATTTTGTACGTGAGCAGCAATCCATGTTTTGTCTGAAATCAAAACGGAATTTTGCGGCAAATCAAAAACAGCTTTAACAATTTCGTTTGTTGGGAAAATCGAACTATTTATAAAAACATTGTCGTTGCCTAGCAGCAATTTGAATTTTGTTTGTAAATATTCCGCCGTTTTAAACGAGCAATTTGTTTGCAAACGACGATTCCATTTTTCTGTTATTGTTAATATTCCGCAACGAATTTCCGAAACCGGACGCGTAAACGTAAATGGTTTCAAAGCTTCGCGGATTTTAGTGTCAAAAAGAATATAATTTTTCATTGTGTTTAATTTTGAAGTCAAAAGTACACATTTCTTTTTGTAAAAAGATTGAATCTTCTTGATTTCTCAACGTTGCACCGAAATAAATAAGTATATTTGTCGGAAAAGGAATTAAAGGTTTAAAATGAAGTGCGTATCGTATGTGCGCGACCATCAACAATAAACAAAAATTACGCATTGAGCATAAAATGAATTTATCGGATTTCATTCAAAAATTAAAAGACGAAAACGAATTGCTAACAATTACAGAACCTGTTAGTACGACGTTGGAAATCACCGAAATAACCGATAGAATATGCAAAGCGCCGGCAAACAGAAACAAAGCGTTGTTGTTTACAAATAATGGTACCGAATTTCCAATTCTTATCAATGCATTGGGAAATGAAAAAAGGATTTGTTTGGCTCTAAATTGCCACAAATTAGACGACCATAAAGACAGAATTGAGGCAATATTCAAACAGGCCACAAGCCCGAAAAAAACGTTTGGAGACAAACTTTCCCTCATTCCGCTTCTTTCCGAATTAAATTCGTGGATGCCCAAACATCAAAAAGCCCACGCTGAATGTCAGGAAATCATTGAAAAAGAAGTTGATTTGTCGAAATTACCAATTCTCCAATGTTGGAAACACGACGGAGGAAAGTACATAACATTTCCGATGGTTGTGACGCAAAATCCAGAAACGGGAACAAGAAATATGGGTATGTATCGCATGCAAATTCTCGACAAACAAACAACAGGAATGCATTGGCATGTGAACAAAACCGGAGCAAATCATTACGAAGCTTATAAAAAATTAGGTAAAAAAATGCCAGTGAGCGTAGCTATTGGCGGAAATCCAGCAAATATATTTGCAGCGACAGCTCCTCTTCCCGAAAATATTGACGAAGCACTGCTAACTGGATTTTTATGTCAAAAATCCGTTACACTGACAAAATGCATAACAAATGATTTGGAAGTGCCAGCAGATGCAGATTTTGTATTGGAAGGCTACATCGATCCAAGCGAAGAAAAATTTTTAGAAGGTCCTTTCGGCGACCACACCGGA
>JAZRXD010000016.1:0-5966 GCA_045600045.1 Bacteroidales bacterium | reverse complement strand
CATTTGTGACAAACAGCGACCTGTATTGTCATAAATTGTTATGTTTTTGCCTTCGGCGTTCTTCACAAAAATTGTATGATTAACTGCATAGACTTCTACATTTAATTCCGAAACCTCGTTGATTGTGGTTTTATTTTCAGCTTCGGCAATATTAGACAAAGCCAAAGCAAAAGGTCCCGATTCGGCCTTCAAGAAATCTTTTGGATTGACAACCTGAGGTAACTTTATACCTACATAATATAAACTCTTTCCAACACTTGGATATTCTGCTGAATAAGATGTTACAGATGATGGCAGAGTTGTCAACGTATCTATAAAGGTGAATTTATCAACTTTTGTTTCACGAATCACGTAGAACGATGAATAATCCAAGCCTTCGTATGCGTCCCATCGCAATTCCGCATATCCGTCACGTAAACTTGGAGATTCTCCCAAGTGCAAAGTTGTATGAGGCGAACTCATTGAAGTTTCGTTTGCACAAACATCGGTTGCCGAAATTGCATACGTCCATTGATTAGCTTTGGGATCAACCTCGTCGTCTTCAAATACACTAATTTCGGAATATGGTATCGTTCCAATTTCCTCAAATTCACTGTTGCCAGCTAATCGGTAAATTGTGTAATAGTCAATTTGGTCGGTATTTTCGCGAACCCAGACTACCAAATTCTTACCAGATTCTCGACTTGTTGTTACCAACGAAATTTCTGGTTGTTTGATTGACATTTCAAGAGCTTGTGACAATGTGATTGAGCAACCTGTTGTTGGTTCGGTAACAGTAACCGTATATTCACCGAGTTCGCTACTTGTCAAATCACGTTCGGTTGAGCCATTACTCCACAAATAGTCGTAAGAATTTTCTGCATCCAAACGTATTGTACCCATATTGTTACAAGTTGGATTGATGACTTCTGCAATTGATGCAACAATTTCATTTGGTTGTATAACTGTAAATACTTTGGTAGCCGAACATTCACGCGAATCAGTAACGACAACTTCATAGTTGCCAGCTTTTAGATTTTCGGCAACTATGGTATTGTTTTCCATGCCAATCCATTGAATTAGATTAGGTTCGATAGCGTTGTTGATTTGTAATTCAATTCGTCCGTTTGCCATATCGTAGCAACTTACATCGGTAATATTTGCCGAAATCTCGATTTGACAATTTTTCTTCCAACGTGCCCAAAATTGCTTGTTTTCAAATTCGGTTGACTCAATTTCAGTAACAGGCAAACCATCGTAATATGAAGTTGTGTACCAACCTATAAAGGTGTATCCGTTCAACGAAACATTGGTTGGCAAAATTGTTTGATTTCCATATTGGTAAGATGTTACAGCACCCTCGTCAATTGTTCCACCATTGGTGTAAAGGGTTATTGTATAATCAATTGGCGACCATTCTGCCGAGAAAGATTTATCGCCAACCGAACCTTTTTCGATACTAACAACTTGATTTCCTTCGGCATCAAACCAACCATTGAATTTGTAACCAACTTTAGTCACATCTATTGGTAATATAACAAGTGTATTATATGTGTAGCTTGCAACATTTCCGCTATTGATTTCACCGCCATTAGTGTTCAAACAAATATTGTAAGAATTGATTTCCCATTTAGCCCAAAATTCTTTATTACCTAAATCAGTTGGAGTGATAATTATTTGTGGCTCGCCATAATAATTTGAATTATTGTACCAACCTGCAAATGTGTGACCTTCGCGAACGACTGAATCTGGCAATTCGATTGTTGTTTCGCCATAAACATAATTTGTTGCAACAACTGAATCCAAAACCTTACCTGAATTGTTATTCAATACAATTGAATACTTGTTTGGCGTCCATTTGGCATAAAATATCTTGTCGCCCCATTCGGTTGCGGAAATAAAATTGATGCTTTCGCCTTCACATTCCACATTATCGTACCATCCACCAAACGTATTACCTGTTTTGGTTACATCAACAGGAAGATTTGCCCCGTTTCCGTATGTGTAAAAACGAACATCACCGCTATTGATTGTTCCGTCGGCTACATTCAAACTGATTGAGTATGTGTTTACCAACCATTTAGCCCAATATTCTTTATTGCCAAAATCACTTTTGCCTACAATAGTTTCTGCAACACCACTTAAATTGGAATTATTGAACCAGCCAGCAAATGTGTAACCCTCGCGGACAACATTATCAGGAAGTTTTATTTCTTTTTCTCCGTAGGTATATGCCACATCGTAGGCATCTTGGATTTCGCCACCATTTATATTGTACGTAATGGTATAATTATTAGGAATCCATTTGGCCCAATATTCTTTATTTCCCAAAGAACCTTCAACAACACGTAGTACACGATTTCCTGAAAAATCTGAAGCAGCAAACCAACCAGCAAAAGTGTGTCCTTTTTTGATTACATCAGTTGGAAGATTTTCGCCTATTCCATACACATAGTAATCAACATTTCCAGATTCAATTACTCCATCGTTTGCGTGTAGAGTGATTGTATATGTTTTTACAAGCCATTTAGCCCAATATTCCTTATTACCTGTACTACCCATTTCGATTTTCTTTATTTCGGAACCTTCGAAATTAGAATTGTCGTACCAACCCATAAAATCGTAACCTTGTTTGGTAACATTTGTAGGCAATATGATTTCGTCTGTTACCATATACACAACAACATTACCACTAAGAATTGTACCCTCATTGGCGTTCAAGGTAATTGTGTAGGCATCGGTACCCCATTTTGCCCAATATTCTTTATCGCCAAATTCAGCAACCGAAATTTGACTGATTGGCTCGCCTGCCAATGATTCATTATCGAACCAACCGAAAAACATATAACCAGACTTGGTTACATTGCTTGGCAACAGCGAACCAACACCAAAAGTGTAACTTGCAATTTCGCCCGAATTAATTACTCCTTCGTTTGTATGGAATGTAACAGGATATTGATTTGGAGTCCATTTTGCATAAAAGACTTTGTCGCCATATTCATCGGCTGAAATTGTTTCGATTTTATCACCTTCAAAATTTTCATTATTGTACCAACCTGCAAATGAGCAACCATTTTTTGATACATTGGTTGGTAACGCGATTTCGTTGCCCGATTGATATGTTTTAGCGACATTTTCGTCGTTGATAACAGCATATTCCATATTGTTGTATGTAATTGAATAATTTGCAATTATCCAATATGAATACAACGTAATATTTTCCAAGATGTCGCTCTTTTGCAGCGAAGAACCGTCGGCTTCAAAATATTGTTTTCCAGCACCGTTTGGTTCAGTGAAATAACCACCAAAAGTAAATCCTGTTTTTGAAGGGACTACGATAGTTGGCATTTCTAAATCATACGTAACCGAAATTGAAGGCGTTCCTACGGTTGTAGCCGATTGATTGTCAAAGGAAATTGTATATGTATTTGGTTTCCAATATGCATAAAGCGTTGTAGATGAAGTTAAATCCCACGTAATTGCACTATTTCCCGTTGATGTGTAATATTGCTTGCCCGAACCATTTTCACCAAAATAATAACCTTGGAATGTATATCCAGTTTTTGCAGGAATGTCAATTGTTGGCAATGTACTTCCATAAGTTGTTGCAACACTTAATGAACCAGCAATTGTAGCCGATTGATTATCAAACGTAATTGTGTATTCATTGGCTGTCCAATGGGCAAATAATTCTGTAAGAGCTGTTGAATTCCATTTACAATTACTTGTCCCGTCAACTTTGTAATATTGCGTTCCTCCGTTGTTTGACGACCAATATCCAGCAAACGTGTAACCGGTTCGTTCTGGACACGTAATGCTTGGCATATCTGCAGCATACGTAGCTTTTACCGATGACGAACCTCTTACCGTATAATCTGTACAATTCGGATTTAATGTCAATGAATATTCATTAGCCGAGAAACTTGCTGTTTTGGTAACATTTTCTGTCACTGTAATTTCTTGTGAGGCTGATGTTTTGCCATCATTCCACTGTTTAAATGTATAACCAGCATTAGCACTTGCCGAATACGAGACATTTGTTCCGTAATAAAATGAATTATTTACAGAACTTGCACTTGTGCCATTATTTAGTTTGACCATACCTCCTGTTTCTGCCGAAATTTTTACTTCGTACAAGTCTCGTGTTGTCGAAACAGGAGAAGATGCAGTCAATAAACTTGAATACGTTGAAGAACTGTATGTTGATGTTGTTGGTTTTGTTGTCCACGATGTTGGTACAAATATGATGTAATACGTGTACGTTTGTTCTGTCGAAGCTGTATTATCCGTGTACGTAGTTGTACCAAAAGCGATATTAGATGCCAGTAATGTTGATACAGTTCCACATTTTCTGAAAATGTACCAATATCCCTCTTTTTCGTAATCCGTTGAAGAGAATGACTGCCAACTCAATTTTACTGGAGTTTTTGTATTCGTTGTAGTAGTTGCCGACAAATTTGCAGGTTTTGGTAAAGGCTTAAAAGTAATCGTAGTTTCCTTGCCATAAAAAATATTCGTAACTGTGTTACTACCACTACAATTATAAAAATTATTAGCAACACTGACATCCAATTTAGACTCCCAATACCAATAGTAGGTGGCACCCTTGGTATCTAAATCTGAATTTTTCATTGAATTTGATAACGAAGCAGTTGTTGAATAATTTTGAGCATACATACCGCCTTCGTCGCCAGCATAACCAGATTTAGAAGAAAGATTTAAACGAGCATACCGTCCAGATTCATAAACGTCATTGCTTGTAAGTGCATTGGATTTCATCGTAATCGTATTTGGAGCAGTACGAGCAATTTCTGTAATAGGATTATTTATCTGAGCGCATACAGCACTTGAAGTCCATATACAATTGGGGTCATTTTCATCTCCACGTCCGCTGCCGTTATCATCATTATCCCACCAAGCGTCGAATTTAAAATATTGAAATCCTTCTCTTATATAATCATAACTAGGATAAAATCGAACGGTCACAACTTTTACATCTGCGTTTCCTTCCTTGTTTTGTATTGTTTTTGTACCAGTTTTAACTTGTGTGAAGCGTCCATAGTTTGTATTTTTATATGTCAAGTTATCATGACTACGATCCATTGTCGCAATGGTCGTCCAATTTTTGTTATCCTTGCTTATACACAATTTTATATCTTTCATTGCATCATTCCACGATTCTCTAGATGACACAAAACGAAATGGATAAGTAAATTCAAAATAGGGTGTATGTTTAGTCGCAGTAGATGAAAAACTCCAGGCCTGTGTCAAACCATTTATATCCATTTCTACTTCGGCAGCAAAAACTTGATGCACGGAGCAAAAAAAGAATATGAAAAGACCGAGAATTTTTATCTGATTGCTTTTGAATAGATTTGAAGATATTTTCATGTTTTTAAATTTAGTCACCCCGTTGTGTAATGGGAATTTACGATAAAATTGTTATCTTGGTTTATTGTACTATTACCTTAAACGAATCATTATCAACCTTTATGAAGTAAATTCCATCCAAAAGAATTGAGAATTTATTTTCGTATCGAGCGTCTTTCATTTGTGACAAACAGCGACCTGTATTGTCATAAATTGTTATGTTTTTGCCTTCGGCGTTCTTCACAAAAATTGTATGATTAACTGCATAGACTTCTACATTTAATTCCGAAACATCGTTGATTGCGGTTTTATTTTCAGCTTCGGCAATATTCGAAATAGCCAAGACAAATGGTCCCGATTCTGCCTTCAAGAAATCAAATGGACTAATCACTTTATTCAATTTAATTCCGACATAGAATATTGATTTTCCGACCGAAGGAATTTCGGCGCTGTATGAAGTTAATGTTGAAGGAACTGTGGAAACGGTGTCTATGAACGTGTAATCTTTGACTGTTGTCTCACGGATAATATAGAACGATGAATAGTCAACTCCAACGTATGGATCCCAATTTAATTCGGCGATATTCTTACGTAAACTCTCTGATTGTCCCAAGTGT
>JAZRXD010000015.1:0-117083 GCA_045600045.1 Bacteroidales bacterium | reverse complement strand
CCGTCGGTTGTGCAAGTTGGTTTTGTTTCGTCCGATGTGACAACGGCATCAATATTTTCCACATGCTTGTTGTCGTTTTGACAAATGAATTTTAAAGACGCCGTTGAATAATCCGCAGCCCAAGTCCAGTTGTCCTGTTTGTAGTCGTGGTCGATGGCCGGAAGAACAACATCTTTTGTGTCAACATATTCGTCACCGTTGAACGTAGCTTTTGCTGTGTATGTT
Source organism: Bacteroidales bacterium (assembly GCA_045600045.1). Taxonomy (GTDB): domain Bacteria; phylum Bacteroidota; class Bacteroidia; order Bacteroidales; family UBA1715; genus UBA1715. The sequence goes on along the minus strand of JAZRXD010000015.1, from coordinate 116,858 downwards.
ATTTTCCCGTCGGTTGTGCAAGTTGGTTTTGTTTCGTCAGATGTAATAACGGCATCAATATTTTCCACATGCTTGTTGTCGTTTTGACAACTGAATTTTAAAGACGCCGTTGAATAATCCGTAGCCCAAGTCCAGTTGTCCTGTTGGTAGTCGTGGTCGATGGCCGGAAGAACAACATCTTTTGTGTCAATGTATTCGTCACCGTTGAATGTAGCCTTTGCGGTGTAGGTTATTTTCCCGTCGGTTGTGCAAGTTGGTTTTGTTTCGTCCGATGTGACAATGGCATCCACGTTTTCCACGTGAGTATTATCGTTTTGACAGACGAATTTTAAAGACGCTGTTGAATAATCCGCAGCCCAAGTCCAGTTGTCCTGTTTGTAGTCGTGGTCGATAGCCGGAAGAACAACATCTTTTGTATCAACGTATTCGTCACCGTTGAATGTTGCTTTTGCTGTATATGTTATTTTCCCGTCGGTTGTGCAAGTTGGTTTTGTTTCGTCCGATGTGACAATGGCATCCACGTTTTCCACGTGAGTATTATCGTTTTGACAGACGAATTTTACAGATGCTGTTGAATAATCCGCAGTCCAAGTCCAGCTGTCCTTTTTGTAGTCGTGGTCGATAGCAGGAAGAACGACAGTTTTTGTGTCAATGTATTCTTGTCCATCTAACAGAACTTTTGCTGTATAGATTTTTTCTCCTTCAGATTTGCAAGTTGCAGGTGTGCTAATTTCAAATGTTGGTGTTGTAACATATTCATCGTCTTTAATATGCAATGTTGCTTCGCTGTAATCGTCAAGCCAAGTCCAATAAAAATCTCGAACCAAACGAACCGAACGCCATAAGTCACGCCACCCTGCTGCGTTTGGTATAACTTGATTGCTTTTAATTGCTAATTGATATGATTGATTTGCTTCGTTTGTGTTACTTGTCGAAGACCAATATTCGCCTAAACGATTGTGGGTTCCGTCATGGTCACGAACTCCGGCGGCAGGTAAAAAAATAGCTCCGTTCAGTTCCATTTTTCCCCATTCTGCCAAAGTATAGTTATTCTTTGTTTTATACTCATCGCTGCTTTCGCTTGAAGCAAACCCGCTTGAAAAAGTGACGCCCGTTGGTTGAACCCAATTGTCTGGTAATAGAATTAAACCATTGTTCCCATTTATTGAAGCGACACCCATTTTTGAGCTTGCATTTGTTCGTGTCTTTGTTAAATAGGTGTATTCGTCAAGTGTGAGTAAGCGCCATAGGCCTGCTTCGTTTCCTCCGTTTGATATTTTATTATACACGCCCCAATCGCCATTGGCATATGCTCCAGTTAAACTATTTTTCGAATCTCCTCCAATTTGAAAATTTCCGTGATCATTTCCCGATGCGTATGGTTGATATTCTTTGGAACCACTATTCCAACCGGATGTTCCCCATGCAAACAAATCAATCCAGCCATCGTATGTTGCAGATCTATTTTTGTTCCCTGTTAAACCAATAAAATCGTATTGATGTTCTGCAAAACGCCATGTATTTGTACTTGCTTGATATTGCAAGTTTCCTGGAGAAAACATAACCTTTTTTGTAGCACTTACCGAAAAATAATAGTCTTGTGCTTGCAGTTGCAATATTCCAAATATAAATATGAATAATATTACTATTCGTTTCATACGTTTTTGTCCTAATCAATTATTCAAATTCAATTTCTAAAGAACATCTAAATGTATTTACGAGAGGTGATTTTTTGCCATTGGTTGGCATTAAATACGAGAAATTGATGTTGTATTTTTCGTAGCGAAATCCTAAACCCGTTGTAAAATATTTTCGATTCCCTTTTGTCTTTGATTCGTTAAAATATCCTAACCGTGCAACAACATTATCGTTGAACCAGTATTCTGAACCAATGCTTATGGTATATTCCTTGATTTCTTCTTTTATACCTCCAGGAGCATCATAAAACGATTGGTATAAACCTTTTAACATAGAAATGTCATCGTCTTTTCCTTCTATAGCAATTACATTTCCATTAGAATCATATACGTATTCAGGTGGAGTAGGAACAAGTAGTTTATTAAATTCAACAAATAGATTTATTTTGTTGCTTGCATCAATGGTGTATACATAGCCACATCCGAGTTTTATGTTTGTAGGCAAGAAATCTTTTCCGGCTTCAGAATAAGAAACTTTGTTTCCAATGTTTGAAATGCTGAATCCAGCCGAAAAAATATCTTTTGGTGGTAAATATCGGTTCTTTTTCGGCGAAAATGCGGTTCGTCTTGAATTTGGGGTTCTCCAATTCAGTTTTTTGAAATAACTTCCGGAAATGTCAAAAGCTACAGCTTTCCCGGAATGCATTTCATCGTTTGGTTCTCCAATTAAATCAGAATAAATAAAACGAGCTGTCATTCCCAATGCAAAACAGTCGGATAAGCGGCGAGAATATGAAAAATCAAAAGCATATTCACGAGGTGATACGTCGTATCCTTCTTCGTTACCTTCTTCGTCGTATGAAGGTGCTGTTCCCATTGAAAAATAGCGAACCGAGGCTCCTAATGCGTCGTTGTCGGTAAGTTTTTTATATCCTGCCAACGACAAAATATTTTCGTCGGTAACACCAAGATTGTGCATCCATGGGACATAGGACAATCCGACGCCAAAATTCTTTTCCGAAAACACATATTTTGAAGCGTTCGAATATTGTGACCACACATCTGTTGAGGTTGCAACTCCAACATCTGCCATGCTTGCACTACGAGAGTCGGGGGTTATCATTAAAAAAGGAACGGCTGTTACAATAACATTGTATTCTTCAGCTAGATTTTGTGCAAGAATATTCGTTTGTGTAAATCCGACCAAACTATAGAAGACACTAATAAAAAAGAATAAAACCTTTTTCATTCTTTTTAATTTTTGCCGGTTCCCCAAGCATTATTTACGAATGGAAAAGCATGGAAACCAATCTATTATTCGTTTTTTGATATGAATATTAGACAAATGCTTTTCTTGTTGATTTCATACAGTATCAAAATTTATGATAAGAGCATGAGTGTGTAAAAATATAAAAAATGCGTAAATAAGCAATGTATAAATCTAAAATACAAGAGGTTCTATTTGAATATTTTTGCAACAAAGCAACAAACTCTTATGCTTATTTTTAAAAATATAGTATAGATTTTTGACCAAATTGTCGGGCGATAAAAATGTGTATCCACAAAAATTTCCATTGCATTGTAAAATGTTTTGATGCTTTCTTTTTTGCTTTTCTTTGTGCTAGCACCCTTTAAATGAGTTATTTGTGTTGTTGGCAAGTAGTAGTTTGAGTATCCGTGAAGAAGAATTCGGTACGAAATGTCGATGTCTTCGCCATAAAGAAAATATTTTTCGTCAAGCCAGCCAATTTCGTCAACAACGGATTTTCGAAGTAACATGCAAGCTCCAGCCAAAATCTCTATTTCGTTGATTTCGTCGTTTGGCATGGCGCCTAAATAATAATGATTGAAAAAGTCTGATTTCGGGAATAGTTTTGAGATGCCAAATAATTTACAAAATGCCACAAATGGAGTTGGAACCCCTCGTTTTGATTCAGGAAGGAATTTCCCGTTTGCGTCAACCATTTTTATGCCAAGTCCGCCAAGTTTTGGGTGATTGTCGGCAAAATCCAACATTTTTGAAAATGAATCAGGTTCTACAATTGTGTCGGGATTGAGCAAAAGAATGTATTCTCCACTTGATTGTTGTATTGCCTGATTGTTTGCTTTGGCAAATCCAACATTTTCGCTGTTTTCTATGAGTTTTACCCAAGGAAAATCGTTTCTCAACACGTTGCAGGAATTGTCGGCAGAGTTGTTGTCAACCACAAAAACCTCATTGTCAATGTTTTGCAATGCTATTTGAACCGATCGGAGACAATTCTCCAAAACAGAAATAACATTGTAGTTGACGATGATTATGGTTAATTTCATTCCTAAAAACGTATAGGGGCAAATGTATAATTTTCTTTCTGCAAATACTCAATTGTTTTTGGCAATGCGTATAGTAAGTTTTTCTCCGATTTCGGAGAATCGTGGAATACAATGATTGAGCCATTGCGAACATAGTTTTTCACATTTTGAAAACAATTTTCGCCTGTAAGAGTGTGGTCATAGTCCATTGTAATGATGTCCCACATTATTATATGTAAATCTTTGTACAAAGATTTAGCTTGTAGAGGCCCGATTTTCCCGTAAGGCGGTCGGAATAGGTTGCTTCCTGTTATTTCTACGCCTTTTCGTACATTTTCGAGATATGTTTTGTTGTCGGTAATCCAACCTTTTAAATGATTGTAAGTGTGCGAACCGAAAGCGTATCCGCCCAATTTTACTTCTTCAAAAACGTCAGGATATTTAAATACATTTTCTCCAACCATAAAAAAGGTTGCAGGAACGTTGTAGCTCTGTAAAATATTGATTACCTGATGGGTATATATGGGAACAGGTCCGTCGTCGAACGTAAGATACACTGTCTTTTTCTTTTGCGGAATTCTAAAATGAGCTTTGGGATAAGCCCATTCGCCGATTATTGGAGGCTGTGCTTTAGTAAAGTCAAAAACAGGTTGTCTCATAATTATGTAAAAATCAATGCCAAAATTCGTAAAAACTCATCGTTAAAACAAATTTTCGGCAGTAATGATGTGCTGTTTCGATTCAGTTTCAAGAAATAGTGTATTACAAACAAAAAGTTTCCACAAATTTTATACTTTTGTAACCAAACAAAATAGATTTCATTTAAAAATAATAGTATGATTAACTCTCAAGACATTAAGAAAGGTGTTGCAATCCGTATGGATGGAAAGATTTATGTGTGTATTGATTTCTTGCACGTAAAGCCAGGAAAGGGAAACACCATTATGCGTACAACTTTGAAAGATGTGGTTTCAGGTCGTGTGTTGGAACGTCGTTTCAATATTGGTGAAAAATTGGAAGATGTTCGTGTAGAGCATCGCCCATATCAATATTTGTATCAAGAAGGAGCTGATTATGTGTTCATGAACCAAGAAACTTTTGAACAAATCAACGTAATGCACGATTTGATTTCGGGTGTTGATTTCATGAAGGAAGGTGATGTTGTTGAGGCTGTTTTCGATGCCGATACAGAAACTTTGTTGTTCGCAGAAATGCCACAAATGGTTGTTCTAGAAGTTACCTACACTGAACCAGGTGTTAAAGGCGATACAGCGACAAATGCAATGAAACCAGCTACTGTTGAAACTGGTGCCGAAGTACGTGTTCCTTTGTTCATCAATGTTGGTGAAAAAATTAAAATCGACACGACTGACGGTTCTTACAAAGAACGTGTAAAATAATTTGATATATGTGTGCCTATGAATGGCGTTGATACGCTTTTGCGACAGAAACTGGAGCTTGCCGAGTTTAAGCTTAAGTCTTTGTTGGAAATTACCCAAGCTATCAACGCGAATTGTCCGGCCACAGAATTATTGCAGAAATACAGCGGCATTCTTTGCCAAGGTTTAAACGTAGGTACAATAGCTGTATTTATTGTTGAGTTATCTTGGAAAAAAGTTTTGTCTGCTGGTATTTCCGAAGATTTTGGTGGCAACGCTGACGAAGTTTCGTCGGCGTTGTCTGTTTTTACGGAAATCACAAAAGTTAGCGATAGGAAAGATTCTTTTTTTGCTGATTTTGATGTTGTCATTCCTGTTTTCCATAAAAAAAATGCTCTTGCCTACGTTTTGTTGGGCGAAATCTCCGGTAACAAAAAATTATTGGGCGAATCGTCGTTTTTTGAACACTTAGATGTTATTCAAACACTGACGAATATTGTTGCAGTGGCTTTGGAAAACAAACGTTTGTACAAAAAAGCATTGGAACAAGAATCCTTGAAGAAAGAGTTGGAAGTTGCTTCCAAATTGCAGTCCTTGTTGGTTCCTTCGCCTGAATCGTTGCCGAAAAACAAATTTGTGAAAATTGCAGCGTATTATCAACCGCACTCAATGGTTGGTGGCGATTACTACGATTTTATGCCATTGAACGACTACGAATATGGTTTTTGTATTGCCGATGTGTCGGGGAAAGGTATTTCGGCGGCAATTCTTATGTCGAATTTTCAGGCAAATCTTCGGATTTTATTTAAACGGAATTTGCCGCTCATCAATCTTATAAAGGATTTGAATCAAAATGTGAACAAAAATTCGCAAGGAGATAGGTTCGTTACGTTTTTCATTGGAAAATACAACGGAAGAAATAAGGTTTTGGATTACATCAATGCGGGGCATAATCCACCATTGTTGTATCAAAAAGAAACTTCCGATTTGTTGTATTTAACTTCGGGATGTGTTGGACTTGGAATGTTAGATGAAATTCCTACAATTACTGCGGGTTCGGTTCATGTTGGTTCCGGCGACAAATTGCTTTGTTTTACCGATGGTTTAATAGAAGCCGAAAATGAATGGGGAAAACCATTTGGGACGGTTCCTGTCGAAGGCGCTCTTACGATTGACGGAACGGCAGAAGACATTGTTTTTTATCTTCGTTCGGAACTCGAACATTTTGTTGGAAATGAAGCATTAAATGACGATGTGTCGATTTTGGGTATGGACTTTTTATAATAATTGAACTATGGTAAAATTGGTTGTTTTAACTGGCGCTGGCATCAGTGTTGAGTCTGGCATAAAAGCGTTTCGTTCCGAAGATGGCTTGTGGGAAAATTATCGTGTGGAAGACGTGGCAACTCACGGTGCGTGGTATCGCAATCCACAGTTGATTCTTGATTTTTACAATACAATGCGTACAAATTTGGAATCGAAACAACCCAATCGTGCACATATTTGTTTAGCCGAAAAAGAGGCAGAATACGATATTTCCATTATTACTCAAAATGTAGATAATTTGCACGAACGTGCAGGAAGTTCCAAGGTCCTTCATCTTCATGGAGAATTGACAAAAGCTTGCAGTTCTCGTGAAGAATCAGATGTATCGACATTTGTGGAGATTGGTTACAAACCAATAAAAATGGGCGATAAAGCATCGGATGGCTCGCAACTCCGTCCACAAATTGTTTTCTTTGAAGAAGCTGTTCCAAATATAGAACCTGCTGCTCGTTTGGTTCAACAAGCTGATATTCTTATGATTATCGGCACGTCAATGCAAGTGTATCCTGCTGCTGGGCTTATTCGTTATGCACAAAAAGGAACGCCAATTTATTTTATCGATCCAAAGCCACAAGTTATGTCACAGCCAAATCTGACGATTATTGCCGAACCGGCTTCGGTTGGCGTTGACAAAGCTTTCGATATGATAGAAGAAAATCGTTAGATTTAAATCACGGTACTATTTACGTTTCCGTCGGCAAAAATGGTGGTGATAGTGTCGTTTTTATGAAGTTGTTTTTTCGAACGGACAATTTCTCCGTTTGAGTTTGTCGTAAGTGTATATCCTTGTTTCAGAACTTTTTGCGGATTTAGGGAATCAATACTCTTTTCAAGAAGTTGCAATTTGGTTGTCTCTTGTAGAATTTTTTTTGACGCTGCATGTTGTAGATTCTGCGAAAAAGAATCAAGTTTGTTATAGGTTTGCATCACCGCAATCTTGAGAGCCTGCATTGTGCGTAGTTGAATGTTTTCCAAAGCTACTGCTTGTTCATCCAATGTCGAGGCAAAAACATCTTGTATTGAACTTTGCAAGTAGTCTAATTGGTCTATAAACATTTCGCAGTGGTTGATAATGAATTCAGCTACTGCTGTTGGCGTTTTCAACGAGGTATTTGCTACTAAATCGGTGATAGACTGATCTTTGTCGTGTCCTATTCCGGTAATTATCGGCAAAGGAAATTGTGCGACGTTAGCCGCAATTTCGTAGCTGTCGAACCAACGTAAATCGGTTCGTGCACCACCGCCACGAATAATTACCACAGCATCGAAATCAGTTTCGTGTTTATAGATTTCATCAAGTTGAGCGACAACCGATTTTTCCACTTCAACGCCTTGCATTGCTGCAGGGAACAGAGTTGTTTGAAAATTTATGTTATGAAGATTACAAGCCAGTTGCTGCATAAAATCTTGGTATCCGGCCGCGTTTTGCGACGAAATCACGGCAATTCGTTGAATGACCGATGGCAACGGGATTTCTTTGTTGAGGTCGATTATTCCTTCTTCTTCCAGTTGATGGATTATTTTTAATCGACGTTGTTCGTCTTCGCCAATCGTGTATATAGGATTTATGTCGGTTATTTGCAGGCTAAAGCCATACAAGGAGTGGAAATTCACCGAAACTTGCACCATGATTTTCATTCCAACCGAAAGTTGGCAACCCGTTTCCGATTCAAAATAAGGAGCAAGCATGCGGAACACATTTGCCCAAATTACGGCACGCATTTTTGCCGTTGGATTTTCTTTGTCTTCGGGCTTTTCAATTAGTTCCAAATAGCAATGTCCGTTCCTGTTAGCTTGTATTTCACTAATTTCCGCAACAATCCAATAGTGCGGTTGCAAGGTTTTTTTTAGTCCTTGTTCAATAATTTCCGATAATTCCGATAATGAAATTCCTTCTTCCATACAATGCAAAGGTAGGGAAATAAAGTGTATTTTTGCGGAGAATTTTAGAAATGAAGACAAAATCGGAGTTGCTGTTGCAGTCATATATTGAAAGTCATATCGACGATGAACCTGAATTGTTAAAGGAGCTTCGCCGACAGGCACATCTTACGTTACTTCATCCGCGAATGCTTTCCGGACATGTTCAAGGACGGATTTTGAAGATGTTCATGCAGATGATTCGTCCGCTGCACGTTCTTGAAATTGGTACGTACACTGGCTATTCTGCGTTATGTTTGGCCGAAGGATTGGCTGACGGAGCATTGCTCGACACGATAGAAATCAACGATGAATTGGAAGACAAGATTATGAAGTTTTTCAATGCATCGGAACATGGCTCGAAAATTCATTTGCACATTGGAGATGCTGTAGAAATAATTCCTCTGTTCCCATATAATTTCGATGCGGTTTTTATGGATGGCAATAAGCGGCATTATATGGCTTATTATGAAGCTTGCATGGCAAAATTAAATCCGGGTGGCTACATATTTGCCGACAACACTTTGTGGGATGGTCATGTTGTTGATGAAGTCGTCGATAAAAATGACTTGCAAACGAAAGGAATCATAGCTTTCAACGATTTTGTAAAATCCGATTCTCGGGTTGAAACTGTTATTTTCCCAATCCGTGACGGAATTACTGTTTTGCGAAAGAAATAGAATTGTATTCACAGCATAGAAATCTTTTTCTTTCAGGAAATCCTTATTTTTTTTTGGAAAGTTATGAAAAATAAAAGTTTTGTTTATATTTGCACCACCAAATGCCAAAGTGGCGGAATTGGTAGACGCGCTGGACTCAAAATCCAGTGATAGCAATATCGTGCGGGTTCGATTCCCGCCTTTGGTACTAAGCCTTAGTTTCTAAGGCTTTTTTATCGGTTCCTTGGATGAGTGGTTTAGTCACCGGTCTGCAAAACCGTTAACGGCGGTTCGAATCCGCCAGGAACCTCGCAAGCGAATTCTCAATTTGGGGATTCGCTTTTTTTATGCAATAGCCAATCTTTTGTTCATAACTCGTAAATTATTCTTCTTCCGTATCATTCTGGATTTTCGGAAGAAAATTTACTTTTGCACGTATCCCTTTTGATTATGGCAGAAACAAATTACACGGAAGAAAACATTAAAACACTCGAAGGTGTTGAACATATTCGCCGTCGTCCAGGAATGTATATCGGTAAACTTGGCGATGGTTCCCATTCCGACGATGGAATTTATGTGTTGATGAAGGAAGTCATAGATAACTCTATTGATGAATTCCGTATGAATGCAGGAAAAGTGATTGACATCACGGTGAAAGAGGGCAAAGTAACCGTTCGTGATTATGGTCGAGGCATTCCATTGGGCAAATTGAAAGAATGTGTTTCTGTTTTGAATACAGGTGGAAAATACGATGATGCGGCATTCAAAAAGTCAGTGGGATTGAACGGTGTTGGTACAAAAGCTGTGAATGCACTTTCGTGGAAGTTTTCTGCACAAGCTTTTCGTGACGGGAAAACTCGTCGCGTTGATTTCAAGCAAGGCGTTCTTGTTGTCGATTCCGATGTGATTGATGCTCCGGCAAACGAACAAAATGGAACATTGATTGAATTTGAACCAGATTCAAGTAAAGGTTTATTCGAAAATTATGGTTTTCGCGAAGAGTTTATAGAAACGATGATTCGAAACTATTCGTATTTAAACTCCGGACTTACTCTTAATTACAACGGAAAAAAATTCAACTCAAAAAACGGTTTGCTTGACCAATTGAGCGAACATCTTGAAAGAAATGAAATCGAGCCTTTGTATCCAATCATTCATTTGAAAGGTTATGATATAGAAATAGTGTTGACTCACACGGAGCAAAACGGAGAAGATTATTTTTCTTTTGTGAATGGTCAGCATACTATTCAAGGAGGAACGCATCAGGCTGCATATAGAGAGGCGTTAGGAAAAACTATAAAGGAATTTTTCAATAAAAATCAAGAACTTGCCGATATACGCAATGGTATAATAGCATCTATTGCAGTAAATGTTCAGGAACCAGTGTTCGAAAGCCAAACAAAAGTGAAATTGGGTTCGCACACAATGTCGCCTGACAAAGATAGCATCACGGTCAGCAAATTTGTTAACGATTTCGTAAAACAAGAACTGGACGATTACCTACACAAACATCCTGAAGTAACGGATGTGATGTCGAAAAAAATCCAGGATTCCGAAAAAGAACGTAAGGCAATCGACGTTGTTCGCAATAAGGCAATGACGAAACGTGCGAGTCTGCACAATCGAAAATTGCGTGATTGTCGCATTCACTACAATACAAACCACGAACTTCGAGAAGAAAGTTCAATTTTTATTACCGAGGGAGATTCGGCAAGTGGTTCTATTACAAAATCCCGCGATGCTTCTACACAAGCAGTTTTCAGTTTGCGTGGTAAACCATTGAATGCGGTAAAGAAAAAGCAAAAAGATATTTACGAAAACGAGGAGTTGAATCTTCTTCAATCGGCACTTAATATTGAAGAAGATTTGGAAAATCTTCGTTACAACAAAGTGATTATAGCAACCGATGCCGATGTTGACGGAATGCATATTCGTATGTTGCTGGTTTCGTTTTTCTTGATGTATTGTCCAAATCTTATTCGCGAAGGCCACGTTTATATTTTGCAAACACCGTTGTTTCGTGTGCGTAACAAAAAGGAGACGCGCTATTGCTATACCGATGAAGAACGAATTGCTGCAATCAATGCGTTATCTTCCGATCCAAGAATGGAAATCACGCGATTCAAAGGACTTGGTGAAATTTCGCCAGACGAATTTTCTGTTTTCATTGGGAAAGACATTCATTTGGAGCCGGTTATCATTAGTCATGATACGCAAATCAATGATTTGTTGAATTTCTACATGGGCGACAACACACCAGAACGTCAGGATTTTATTGTACAAAATCTACGAATCGATCCAGACGAATTAAGATAATTATTTGTGTGGCATTTTCGGAATTGAATATTCAACGTCGCTTTCTTATCCAAGTAAGAAAGTACAAGATTTTTTTTTACACGATTAAAGTGTATAATTCCGTAGAATTTTGAAGAATGTAAGTTTATATGGCTCTATGAAAAAGATATATTCAAAGAATTTTGCAATAAAAACAGTATCTTTGTAAATTAAATTTTTCGTATGAAGATAGCTGTTGCAGGTACGGGATATGTTGGTTTGAGTATAGCCACATTAATGGCGCAAAGACACGAGGTTGTCGCCGTTGATGTCATTCCTGAAAAAGTCGAGAAATTGAATAATAAAATTTCTCCAATTCAAGATGAATATATAGAGAAATATTTGGCGGAAAAGCCTTTGCATTTGCGTGCGACTTTAGATGGCACGTCTGCTTATAGAAATGCAGATTTTGTTGTAATTGCAGCGCCAACAAATTATAATCACGAAAAAAATTACTTTGACACAAGTCATGTGGAAGAAGTAATTGAACTTGTACAATCGGTGAATCCGAATGCTGTAATGGTAATAAAATCTACTATACCAGTAGGATATACTAAAAGTTTGTATGCAAAGTATGGGAAAGATATTCGATTGTTGTTTTCACCCGAGTTTTTGCGGGAAAGTAAGGCGTTGTACGATAATTTGTATCCTTCTCGAATAATTGTTGGTTGTCCAAAGGTTGGTGAGGCTACATATGCTGACGAATTGCAACAGGCAGCAAAAACATTCGCTGGTTTGTTGCAGGAAGGTGCGATAAAAGAAAATATAGAAACCTTGTTCATGGGATTGACCGAAGCAGAAGCGGTTAAATTGTTTGCAAATACTTTTTTGGCTCTTCGTGTAAGTTATTTTAATGAACTTGATACTTATGCTGAAATAAAAGGACTTGATACGCAGGCAATAATTCAAGGTGTTAGCCTTGATCCTCGAATTGGAAATCATTATAATAACCCAAGTTTTGGTTATGGTGGATATTGTTTACCAAAAGACACAAAGCAATTGCTGGCAACCTATCAGGATGTGCCACAAAATATGATGACTGCCATTGTTGAAAGTAATAGAACTCGTAAGGATTTTATTGCTGACAGAGTGTTGCGTATGGCTGGATATTATAATTATTTCAGTCGGGGAGAATTTGATGCGTCTCAGGAAAAGGAATGTGTGATAGGAGTGTATCGTTTAACAATGAAGTCGAATTCAGACAATTTCCGTCAAAGTTCTATACAGGGTGTTATGAAACGAATTAAGGCAAAAGGAGCTCAAGTAATTGTATATGAACCAACACTCGAAAATGATAGCACATTTTTCGGTAGTAAGGTTGTAAACGACTTGGAGGAATTTAAACAAAAAGCACAGGCCATCATAGCCAATAGATACGAAGCTTGTCTTGATGATGTAAAAGAAAAAGTATATACAAGAGATATTTTTAGAAGAGATTAATTTGTGTTGATACTGATACAATTTGGAATAATAGAATTATGAATTCTCCAAAAATTATTGCAGAAATTGGTTACAATCATAAAGGTGACATTTCGATTGCCGAGGAAATGATTGCAACAGCTGCCACATATTGTAAAGTTGATGGAGTGAAATTTCAAAAACGTTGTAATCATGAATTGTTGTCTCCACAAGAATATAATGCTCCGCATCCAAATCCCGAAAACTCGTATGGGAAAACGTATGGTGAACATCGCGATATCCTTGAATTTTCGTTGGAACAACATCAACAATTAAAACAATGGTGCGAAGAATATGGAATTATATATTCTACCTCGGTTTGGGATTTAACATCGGCTAAAGAGATTTTATCGTTGAATCCACAAATGGTAAAAATTCCGTCAGCCTGTAATTTGAATAAAGAGTTGTTGAATTATATATGTGATAACTTTGAAGGGGAAATTCATTTGTCGTTGGGAATGACAACGAAAGTTGAAGAAGAAAATATTGTTTCTTTTTTTGAAATGAAAAATCGAATAAAAGATTTGGTGATTTATGCTTGTACGTCAGGTTATCCAGTTCAATTTGATGATGTATGTTTGTTGGAGTTGACAAGACTTCGTGCGAAGTATGCAGAGAAGGTAAAAGCAATAGGTTTCTCTGGACATCATCTGGGTATTGCGGTTGATTCTGCTGCGGTTGCGTTGGGAGCCGAATGGGTAGAACGACATTTTACACTTGATAGAACTTGGAAAGGTACTGATCATGCGGCGTCGCTGGAACCAGATGGAGTAAGAAAATTGGTGCGCGATTGTCGTGCTGTTGCCAAAACCATGACTTATAAGAGAGATGACTTTTCTGATGTGGAATTGGAACAACGAAATAAATTGAAAATAAATCAAGTGAAATGGTAATTGCATTTATTCCTGCACGAGGTGGAAGCAAATCTATTCCACTGAAAAATATAAAATTGTTTTGTGGCAAACCATTGGTGTGCTGGTGTGTTGAGGCATTGGAACAATGTCAATTAGTTGATGAGATTATTGTTGCAACCGATTCCAATGAAATTGAAAACGTAGTTTCTGTTCGTAATTATAAAAAAACGAGAATTTACCGTCGAATACCCGAAAATGCGTCAGATGGAGCTACTACGGAAAGTGTAATGCTGGAATATATAAATCACGCAAATCTAGCTGAAAATGATACGTTTATGTTGGTTCAGGCCACATCTCCGCTGACACAAACACAACATTTTTCCGACGCAATTTCTACGTATAAGAAAGGGACTTATGATTCGATTTTGTCGTGTGTGCGAACGAAACGTTTCTTGTGGAATGAAGAAGGAACCCCGCTGAATTACGACTACAAAAATCGTCCAAGACGTCAGAGTTTTATGGGAACTTTGATGGAAAATGGTGCGTTTTACATTAATTCTGTCAAGAATATAAGAACGTTTAATAATCGTTTGTCGGGAAAAATCGGTGTTTATGAATTGCCAGGTTATATGGCGTTAGAACTGGATGAACCTGAAGATTGGAAAATATTGGAAGGGGTTATGCGAAAATATTCTTTGGATGAGTGTAAGAATTATTCGAATATCAAGTTGTTTATGACCGATGTTGATGGCACATTAACCGATGCTGGAATGTATTATACAGAAAATGGCGATGAATTGAAAAAATTCAATACTCGTGACGGAATGGGTTTGCAGTTGTTGCAAAAGAAAGGCGTGAAAGTTGGAATCGTGACAAGTGAAAATACTAAAATGGTGGAACGTCGTGCTGCAAAGCTTAAAATTGACTATCTTCGTCAAGGGAAACGCGATGGAGGGAAACTCGCTGTTGTTCAGGAGATTTGCGATGAGATGGGGATAACAATGCAAGATGTTGCATATATCGGCGATGACGTTAACTGTAAAGACTTGCTTTCGTCAGTTGGCTTTGCTGCCTGTCCGGCTGATGCTATGGATATAATAAAAGAAATTCCGAACATACAAGTAATGACCAAAAGAGGTGGGGAAGGATGCGTGAGAGAGTGGATTGAAATGATAATAGGATGCCAGTAGACAATAAAAGAGTAGCAAAAAACACATTGCTCTTGTATTTTAGAATGTTGCTTATAGCATGCGTGAATTTATATACTTCGCGTGTTGTTCTTGCTGCTTTGGGAATCGATGACTATGGTATTTATAATGTTGTTGGCGGTATTGTTGCAATGTTTGGATTCTTAAATGCTGCAATGACCACTTCTACACAGCGATATATTACATTTGAACTTGGGAAAGGTAATACAGAACGATTAAAGCAGGTATTTGTTACTAGTGTAAATATCCATGTTATTATATCAATTATTGTAGTTATACTTGTTGAAACAATAGGTATATGGTTCTTACATAATAAGATGGTAATTCCAGCAGACAGAATGGATGCTGCTATGTGGGTTTTACAACTGAGTGTGCTTACAACTGTGATTGCCATTATGAGCTATCCTTATAATGCGGCAATTGTCGCCCATGAAAAGATGTCTGCTTTTGCATATATCTCAATATTGGAAGTTGTTCTCAAACTTGTTATTGTATATTTTCTGACTATCTGGGATATAGATAAGCTCATATTATATGCAATTCTAATTGCTATAATTCAGCTAGGTATTCGATTTTGTTATTCGGGGTATTGTACAAAACATTTCGCCGAAACAAAATATCATTTTTATTGGAATAAACCTTTATTTAAAGAAATGATTGGATTTGCGGGTTGGAATTTATGGGGTAATTTGGCTGCTATTTTGTTTACGCAAGGTTTGAATATGCTTTTAAACGTGTTTTTTGGACCTGTTGTCAATGCAGCACGTGCAGTTGCAGTTCAGGTACAGAATGCAATTTATCAGTTTTCAACAAACTTTCAGATGGCTCTCAATCCTCAGATTACAAAAACCTATGCTATTGGAAGATTGGATGAAATGCATCGATTGATTTATAGAAGTAGTAAGTTTACATTCTTTCTTCTTTTTACACTTTGTCTTCCTGTTATTATAGAAGCTCCTGTTATATTGGATGTATGGCTAGAAACGGTTCCTGATTACACTGTGATTTTTTTACGAATAATGATTGCGACAATGATTATTGATGCGACGGCGAATCCATTGATGGTGTCGGCGGCAGCAACAGGCAACGTAAAAAAATATCAGTCGGTAATTGGAGGAATTTTACTTTCTATTCTTCCTGTTTCATACATTGTTCTGAAATTAGGAGGTGCTCCTTGGGCGGTTTTTCTTGTTCATTTTTGCATTTGTTGTGTGGCTTATATAACGAGAATATTCATTATACGTCCACTTATTGATTTACGAGTAAGAAGTTTTGTAAAAGAAGTGATTCTTCGTTGCATATTGGTATCTGTTGTTGCAGCTGTGTTACCAATGATAGTACATTTTTTTATGCCACAAACAGTATTAGTTTCATTAGTGGTTATAGTGTTAAGTGTTGTATGTGCAGCTTTAAGCGCCTTTTATCTTGGCCTAGATAGACATGAACGAGAAGTCGTCATTGTCAAAGTTCAATCAATATTCTTAAAAATTACGAGACGCCAAAACAACATATAGCTGGTTCTAAAGTTTTTTTCATTGTTTGTACGCATTTATAAATATATTTGATTTTAATGATACGGATAACCGACAAAAAACAATGCTGTGGTTGTGGAGCTTGCATTCAAAAATGCCCTCGCCAGAGTATATCATTATATGAAGACAACGAAGGGTTTCTATATCCCAAAGTCAATACAGCAACATGTATAGATTGTGGTCTTTGTGAAATGGTCTGCCCTATATTGAATCAATATGAAGTTAGAGAACCAATTCAAGTGTTAGCGGCCTTCAATAAGGATGAGAAAACTCGTATGGAGAGTTCTTCAGGTGGTTTGTTTACGCTTCTCGCAGAATCGGTTATTCGTGAATCAGGGGTTGTATTTGGAGCACGTTTTGACGATGACTGGCAAGTGATTTTGGATTACACCGAGACTCATGATGGACTTGCTGCTTTTCGAGGAAGTAAGTATGTACAGGCAAGCACTGGAAATACTTACAAACAATGCGAAAAATTTTTGAAGGAAGGACGACGAGTGCTCTTTTCGGGAACGCCATGTCAAATAACAGGACTTCATCGCTTCCTTCGTAAGGAGTATGAAAATTTAATCACATGCGATTTTATTTGTCATGGCGTTCCATCGCCAAAGGTCTGGAGTAGGTATCTTAAGGAAGTGACAGGAAACGCAAAAGAAACGATAACAAATATTAAGTTTCGTGCTAAGGACAATGGTTGGAAACATTATAATACAAAACTGTCATTCACTTACGAAGGTAACACGACTACAATATCATCATCACATCGTGATAATATATACATGCGAGCTTTCCTTCATGATTTGATTCTTCGTCCATCTTGTTACGATTGCAAAGCGAAACAAGGACGCTCTATGTCGGATATTACACTTGCGGACTTTTGGGGAATTCAA
Organism: Bacteroidales bacterium; assembly: GCA_045600045.1. GTDB lineage: Bacteria > Bacteroidota > Bacteroidia > Bacteroidales > UBA1715 > UBA1715. The sequence continues at coordinate 99,369 of JAZRXD010000015.1, read as the reverse complement.
AATACACATCCAGAAATGGATGATGATAAAGGTACTGGCTTGATTATTCTTCATACAGAAAAAGGTAGATCGTTGCTAGATTGGAATAAAGTGAAAAGTATAGAAGTTAACTATAACGATGCAGTTCCGTACAATGGAGGATTCAAATTATCCGTTCCTGTACATCATAAAAGAACACTTTTTTTTGAAAAACTTGATACTAAGAATAATTTAAAAGGTTGGATAACTGTTTGTGTCAGACCTTCTGCAAAACAAAGGATTAAATATTATATTTGCTCGTTTATGAGAATAATTCGTTTGATAAAATGAAAATAGGTGTCTTGACATATTGGTGGAGTGAAGATAACTATGGACAATTGCTTCAATGTTATGCACTACAAAAATATCTTGTTGAAGCAGGGCATGAATCTTTTCTAATTCGTTATGATAGTAGGAATGATTATCCTAAACTTCCTCAATGGCGAAGAGTTTTAAAGGCAATGAATCCAAAGGCCCTGAGTTCGTTCATTCAAATAAAGATTCATGATAAAATAATAGAGAAGGAACAGCTAGATAATACTCGGTGTTTTTCTCTTTTTAGGGAGATTTATTTGAATAAAACAGATATTATATATAGAAGTTATGAAGAACTGAAAAAAAATCCTCCTCAGGCTGATGTGTATATTGTAGGTTCAGATCAGGTATGGAATTATAAAACATATCCAGCAAGAGGTAAGAATAATGTTTTGCGTGCTTATATGTTGGACTTTGGACCTGAATGCGTAAAACGAATATCATATGCGGCAAGTTGGGGAATGTCCCAAATAGAGGAAAGTCGGATTCCTGAAATAAATAGGCTGTTGAGCAAGTTTGCGTACATTTCTGTTAGGGAACAATCTGGAGTCGAAATTTGTAAGAAGTGTGGTATAGCGCAGAATGTTGATTGGGTTGCTGATCCTACAATGTTGTTGGATGCTGGCATATATAGGAACTTGTATGTAGAGAATGATGTTAGAAAACCTTCTTCCCCGTATGTGCTATTATATATGCTAAACAATAAACATAACTTCAGGATTCAAAAAATATATGATTTTGCGAAATCAAAAGGATTAAATGTCGTATATGTTACAGGCAATGGTGTTGTTGATAAAAGAAAAAAATTTTTTGCTACAATTCCAGAATGGCTTTATTTGGTTGACAACGCTGAATATGTAGTAACGAACTCGTTTCATTGTTCTGTTTTTTCTTTGATTTTTCACAAACAGTTTGCTGTCGTTCCATTAAGTGGAAAACATTCGGAAATGAATGCTCGTTTTGATTCTCTATTCAATTTGTGGAAAATTGATCGTCGGTACGTGTCGAATGATGATTTGTCGGCGTTGAATCACGTGTATCATACAGAATTTAAGCCGACGGCAGGCAATTTATTAAAAGCAATTAAAAATTGATGTCAATCCGTTTGTCCATAATTATTCCGGTTTTTAATGCAGAACAATTTCTGAGGAAATGTTTGGAAAGTATAGTTTCTCAAACTTGTCAAGATTTTGAATGCATTTTGATAGATGATGGGAGTTCGGATTCCTCAATGTCGATTTGTAATGAATATGCTGAAAGGTATGGCAACATTGTTGTGATTCATCAAAATAATAAAGGAGTAAGTGCCGCTCGCAATGTTGGTTTGTCTGTCGCACAAGGAGAGTTTGTCACTTTTGTTGATGCAGATGATTACATAGAATCAATGTATGTTGAGTTTTTGTTGCAGGAGAGAGTGTTTGCTGATTTGACATTCTTTGGTTTTGTATTTCAAAAAAACGAAGAAACACAAAAAACGAAATCTTTGTTTACTTCTTTTGCTGAAAATAGGGATGAGATTGAATCTACAATAGTCGAATTAAAAAAATGTAAGACAAATAATTTTGATCCTTGGGGATATGTTTGGAATAAAATGTTTCGCTTGTCTATAATCAAGAAAGAGCATATTATTTTCCAAGAAAATCTTTCATTAATGGAAGATTATGTTTTTACAAACACGTATGCACAAAAAATTTGTTCCATTCGAGTTGTTGATACACCATTATATCTATATAGGCAAAATGAGACCGGATTGATGGCGCGAAAAAGAAACTGGACAGATTTGTTAAATGTAGCGGAAAGTCTAAATCCTCGGGAATCCATGTCTAAAAATGAAGATTTGATAAAGTTAGAATGGGCTCGTTATATTGATATGAAAATGGAGGCTCTTGTAAATGTTGACGATTTTTCCACCAGAAAGATTTTGTTGTATGAAATAAGAGATTGTTATCGACAATATTTACCTCACGGTCAATTTCTTCGGAAACATATAAAACAAATAATTTCGTCAAATACATTAGTTTCAATATTTTTGTGCGAATTATACGTAAAATATAGAAATTGTAATTCTTTCCATAAAAGAAGCAAATAGAATGATATATATAATTGCTTTTCTTATTTCTTTTTCCTTTTGTTGGTTATATATAAAGACAAACAAAAGACAGAGATTTATTAAGTTTTTTCTATATTTTCTATCTACGTTACCACTCATTGTTTTATCTGCAATCCGTTATAATGTGGGTACCGATTATTATAATACGTACGTCGTATCTTTTTATGAAATAAAAGACGGTGGTGAGGTTCTTGGATATGATGCATTGTTTGCTTTATTTAACAAAATTCTTGTCTTTGTTTTTGACAATCCACAATGGGTATTTGTAACAACATCGATAATTATTGGATATCTCATCTTTAAAAGTATTCGATTAATGTCGGTAAATGCACCGTAAAGTTTTGTATTTTACTTTATAAGTGGATTGTATTTTATGTCTCTTAATCAAGTAAAGCAGTTCCTTGCTATGAGCATCTTGTTATATGCGTTATATTTCTATATAAAGGAGGAACGAATAACTTTTATATGTTTATTATTGGTTGCTTTTTTTATACACAATATTGTTATTGTTGTTTTAATTCCAATAGTAATGTTTTATGTAAGAAAAGTCTGGGATTTTCTTAAACCACAATGGATTATGATTATACTTGTGGTGTTTGTCCTTTTTATAAGTGTATTCTACAATTACTTTATACAAGTAATGTCTTTCACACGGTTTTTTGATAGGTATATGGATTCGGACTATATGAATGCGAATTTCTCTTATGCTTATATGTTTTTCACATTACCTGTATTTGCTATGTTTATGTTTTTGTACAGGGAAAACAAACACAACAAAGAATTTGTTCTGTTCTATATTTTTAAATTGGTTGCAATGTTGTTTGTTATATTATCTTCAAAAATTGCAATTGCTCCGAGAATTGCCGACACTTTGTTGATAGTTGATATAATTTCCATTCCTTATCTTTTCCAAAAAATAAAAGAGTATAAGGGGAGATATAGAAAATTTAAATTTGCGATAACCAGCACAATAGAATTTATTTACTGTGCATATTTTGTCTGGGCGTTTTTTATAAAGAACAATCATAACGTGTTTCCTTATCAAACAATCTTCGGCTAATGAGTGTCAAGGTATCTATTATAGTTCCGGTTTATAATGTTGAATTATATCTGAAGCGATGCTTGATAAGCATCTTAAATCAAACGTATGAAAATATCCAAGTTATTGTTGTGAATGATGGTTCCACAGATTCTTCTCTTGCTATTGCTAATGAATTTGAGGACAATCGAGTAATTATAGTCACAAAAGGAAACGGGGGATTGTCGTCGGCACGAAATGAAGGTCTTAAATATGTGGAGGGAGAATATGTGACCTTTGTAGATTCCGATGATTGGCTGTCTTTGGATGCTATTGAGAAAATGGTCGTTAGGGCATTGGAAAACAATGCGGATATAGTTGCAGCTTCGTATGAAGTTACAGATTCGGAGAATGTAAAGGATATGAAATCTCTTTCCAAAAATCAAGTGTTTCAAGGAGAGTCTTGTTCTACACAACTGTTTACATTCAATGTGAAATCATATACGTGGGCAAAACTATATCGATCAACATTGTTGAAAAACATTCAATTTCCCAATGGCCGTAATTATGAGGATATCGCAACAACTTATCAATTTATGATGAGGTGTGATATTTTAGTTGTAACTTCTGATATTGTATATTTTTATTTTAAAAGACAAAACGGCATTTCTGGTACAAAACGATTGCAAGAAGTTGAAAATCAGTTGGCTAATATAGAAGAGATGTTGTGCCATACAATACAAAACCAATATTGGGAATATTATATTTTATATATTCTTCATTTAGCGTATTTGTATTATGCTCGATTGCCCAAAACAATGAAATCTTCAAGTTTAGAAAAGAAAATGGAGATTTTTCGAAAAAGAGTGAAGTTAAAGCGTAATATTTTATTCTATTGCACAAAAAAGAAATTTCTCAGAGTTTTTCTTATGTATACGGGACTGATTCGTTTACTTTGTAGATTGATAAGCGTAAAATCATTTAACAAAATCAAATAATGTATGTTTGATTTTGTATGTTCGAAGATGTAAAATGAATTTTTGATGATTTTGTGAAAGGATTATAGGTATGAAGAAAATAGGCATTTTAACATTTCATGTAGCTGAAAATTATGGTGCTTCATTACAATGTTATGCGTTGCAAACAACATTGAATAAGTATGGAGAAAATATAGAAATTATAAATTACAAGCCTCAACGTAAATGGTCGAAATATGGAAATTGGGCTCGTTTTTTTTCAAAAGCATATTTGGCTAGAGTGTTATTTAATTTGCCGATAAAAAAACAAATAAAACAACGGACTTGTGCTTTCCAAAATTTCTCGGAAAACTTCTATAATTTGGGAACAAGGTATATTTTATCAGAAAATACAATATCTGATGCTTGCAGAGACTATGATGCAATTTTTTTTGGCAGTGATCAAATCTGGAATTTAGAAGATAAGATGTATGATAGAAGTACTATTTTTTATGGCGATTTCCCATATTCCAAGAAAAAAATTGCTTATTCTGCTTCGTTTGGGGATGTTTTGTTAAATGCAAAAAAAAATAAATCTTATATACAAGAAAAATTAAGTCAGTTTTTAAAAATATCTGTTCGAGAACAATCTGGTGTAGATTTTTTAAATACGATAGGAATTAGTTCTTCCTTAACGGTAGATCCCACATTATTCTTGCCTAAAGAAGATTGGGATAAGTTGGCGGGAGATACTCCAATTATTTCAGGAGAATACATTGTCTATTATTCTTGTAATGGACATAAGTATTCGTGGAAATATGCACAAAGATTGTCGAAAATGACGGGATTACGGGTGGTAAATTTAAATCCGCATCCAAAAACATTTTGTGCAGGTTTTGAGAATCATTATGATTTTGGCCCAATAGAATTTCTCAATTGTATAAAATATTCAAAATATACAGTTGTGAATTCATTTCATGGTACGGTGTTTTCCATATTATTTGAAAAAGATTTTTATTCAGTATTTCCGCAGTTGAATGGAAATATAAAATTGGATTCACGACGTTATACAATCTTATCTCAGTTGGGTTTAGAAAAAAATATCGTAATGTGTAATTCAGAAATAAATTTCCCAAAAACAGATTGGGGAGATGTTAAGTCTAAAATGATTGATTTTGTAGAAACTTCTCGGAAATATCTTAAGGACTGTATTGATTTAATATAAATGGATAATCAAATTTTGTAAAAAAATGAAACTTGCAATTCTTACAGCTGATTCAAATGGTGCTTATCCAATTCCTGCGGTAAGAGGTGGAGCAGTTCAGGGTTTGGTTGAACATTTAATAAAGGAAAACAATCGGCAACAAGTGATAGATATGACGATTGTTTCATTTTATGATGTAGATGCCGAAAAGAAAAGTCTGAAATATCCGAATGTTTCGTTTGTGTGGGTTAAGGTTCCGGGTCTAATTAAAAAACTGGATTCTTTTGTCTTTTTTATAATTAGAAAATTCTTCAAAAAGAAAAAATCAATTTCCTTCAGAACGATTTTCTCTTTGTTATATTACATCATCAAAAGTTCTTCTTTGCTAAAAAAGAATGATTATGATAAACTTATACTTGAAAATAATGTTCCGTTAGCATGGATTGTGAAATTCTCCAAATATAAGGGGCAAGTTTTTTATCATTTTCATAATTTACCTCGAACAAATGGGTTTTGTAAAAGTGTTTTTGATTCTTGCGATTATTTGTGTGTGAGCAATTTTGTCGCTCAGGAAATACAAAAAGAGAGTTCGCCAATTTACATTACGAAAAATGAAACTGTTCATGTGTTGAAGAATTGTGTTGATGTAAACCTTTTTCATGTAATGAATGTTGACACAATGAAGATGAAACAACGATTTGGACTCCGTGATGCCGACAAAATAATACTATATGTTGGGCGTATATCTGCAGAAAAAGGGATTGATAAATTATTAGAATCCTTGTCATTTGTAACATATTCAAATTACAAGGTTTTGATTGTTGGAAGTTTGATTTATGGACTAGCAGCGAAAGATCAATATCAACAAAATATAGAATCGTATTCTAAAAAGTTTTCGGATAAGATAATTTATACGGGTTTTATTCCACAAAACGAATTGCCGGAATTGTATAATATTGCTGATGTAGCTGTGCTGCCTTCTGTATGGCAGGAACCAGCTGGATTAACAATGGTGGAGGCAATGGCTTGTGGTTTGCCTGTAATTACAACTCAACGGGGCGGAATACCAGAATATGTAGCAGATTGTGGTTTTGTTTTGCCTGTTGATGAAAATCTTCCAAAGAATATTGCGGAGAAAATTGATTTGTTGTTCTCAGACACGGAATTGGGAACGTCATTATCCGAAAAGGCGATTAAACGGGTTCATGAAAATTTTACTGCAGAAAAATATTTTGAGAAATTTTGTGATATAATAAAATTGTAATGAAATCTGTCCTTCACATATCTCAAGCCGATGGTGGCGTTGCGGTTTATTTGCAGATGTTGTTGGAACATCTTAATAAAGATTGTGTGTCAAATTCGCTGATATGTGCACAACAGTTTGTTGTGGAAGATTTTAAACCGCTGGTGAAACAGTTTTATCAAATAGAAATGACTCGCGAGATTTCGCCTGTGAAGGATTTGAAGGCGATTGTAAAACTGCGAAAACTAATAAAAAGTAATAATCCTGATATTATATATTGCCATAGCAGTAAAGCTGGTGCTTTGGGAAGAATTGCTGCCCTATTTTTAGGTAAAAAGGTTGTTTATAACGCACATGGATGGGCGTTTAATATGAAATGTTCCAAAGCGAAAAGATTGTTATACAAATGGGTTGAAAAAGTATTGGCTTGGTTCACCGATACAATTGTTTGCATTTCGGATTTCGAAAAGCAATCGGCGTTGAAAAATGGTATAGGAAATGAAAATAAATTACAAGTGATATATAATGGTGTTGATGTTAATCAAATAGAATTAAATATTGCAAAATCAACAATTACACGAAAATCTCTTCAAATTTCGCAGAATGCTTTTGTTGTTGGAATGATTGGAAGAATTTCAGACCAAAAAGCACCGGATTCGTTTGTGAAAATGGCTGAAAAAATAAAAAAAATCATTCCTGAATCATTCTTCGTGATAGTTGGCGATGGACCGGATAGAGCGTTGATAGAATGTATGATTGCAGAAAAAAATCTAAAGGATTCGTTTTATATTTCTGGTTGGGTTTCAAATCCTAATGATTATATGTCATTGTTTGATGTTGGTGTTTTGCTTTCACGTTGGGAAGGCTTTGGTTATGCGTTGGTGGAATATATGGTGGCAAAGATACCTGTCGTGGCAACAAAAGTTGATGCAATTCCGAATTTGATTCAAGATGGGAAAAATGGATTATTGGTTGAGGTTGATGATTTTGAGTCTGCTGCAAATAAAGTTGAACAACTTTATTCGGATTCGTTGTTGCGTGAAAATTTGATACAAAACGGCTATACATCTGCAATAGAACGTTTTACAATAGGACGAGTTGCGAAGGAACACGAAAAATTATTTGTGACTTTGTGAAACAGATCATTTTGGTTGTTTATATAACAAAAAAGCCTTGCAGATAATTGATTTTGCAAGGCTTTTTTAGTTAATGAAAATTCTATTACATTCCTGTGTAGTTGAATGGAGTGATTTGTCGCAATTCTGCTTTCACATCTTCGCTTACGTTCAATGTTTCAATGAAATTGTGAATAGAAGTTTCGTTTATAACATCGTTTGTACGAGTCAACTCTTTCAAAGTTTCGTATGGTTTTGGATAACCTTCGCGGCGAAGAATTGTCTGTATTGCTTCGGCAACTACTGCCCAGTTCGCTTCCAAATCGGCACGGATAGCAGTTTCGTTTACGAAAATTTTTCCAAGACCTTTTTTCAATGAAGCCAATGCAATTAAAACGTGTCCGTAAGGAACGCCAACATTTCTCAATACTGTAGAATCTGTCAAGTCGCGTTGCAAACGTGAAATTGGAAGTTTTGCGGCCAAATGTTCGAATATTGCGTTTGCAATTCCCAAGTTGCCTTCTGCATTTTCAAAATCGATTGGATTTACTTTGTGAGGCATAGCCGACGAACCAACTTCGTTCTTTTGAATTCGTTGTTTGAAATAGCCCATCGAAATATATTGCCAAACATCTTTACACAAGTCCATCAAAATTGTGTTGATACGTTTCGAAGCGTCGAAAAGTGCTGCAAGATTGTCGTAGTGCTCGATTTGAGTGGTTGGAAATGAACGTTCCAAACCAAGATGATTTTTCACGAAATCGTTGCCGAATACTTGCCAATCTTTGTTTGGATATGCAACGTGGTGAGCATTGAAATTTCCTGTTGCGCCACCAAATTTGGCAGAATAAGGAACAGCCTTCAACTGTTTCATTTGAACATTCAAACGCGAAACAAACACATTGATTTCTTTGCCCAAACGTGTTGGTGATGCTGGTTGTCCGTGGGTTTTTGCCAACATTGGAATATCTTTCCATTCGTTCGCCATTGCGGTCAGCGTGTCTATAATTTCTTGCAAAGTAGGAATTACAACATCGTTCATTGCTTCTTTCAACGAAAGTGGAACAGATGTGTTGTTAATGTCTTGCGAAGTTAATCCAAAGTGGATGAATTCTTTGAATTCCTGCAAGCCAAGTTCGTCGAATTTATCTTTAATGAAGTATTCTACGGCTTTCACATCGTGGTTCGTAATTTTTTCGGTCTCTTTTACCTTCGTTGCATCTGCTTCAGAAAAATTACGATAAATGTCACGAAGTTTTTCAAAAACTTGAGGATTAACGTTTTTCAATTGCGGAACTTCGTTGCAAAGTGCAATAAAGTATTCAATTTCAACGCGAACACGATAGTTGATGAGAGCAAATTCCGAAAAATATTTTCTCAAATTTTCTGTTTTGTTTCCGTAACGTCCGTCAATTGGCGATACTGCCGTAAGAGAATCTAAATTCATGTCAATTAATTTTTTGTGTCGCAAAAGTACGTAATTAAATTAGAATGTCTAAATCATTTATTTTGAATTATGACAATAATCGGTATCTTTGTTAAAAATGGGCAAAAATGAAAAAAACTCAAATTTATAATCCATTTTTACCATTGAACGAATATGTTCCTGATGGAGAGCCACATGTGTTTGGAGACAGGGTATATTTGTTTGGTTCCCACGACAAAGAGGGCGGCGATACTTTTTGTATGTTGGATTATGTTGCCTATTCTGCTTCAATCTTCGATTTAAAAAATTGGCGTTGTGAAGGTATTATCTATCGTGCGGAACAAGATCCCGATTATTGTAATCGCAAATATATGTATGCTCCCGATGTGGTTCGTGGAAATGATGGACGATATTATTTGTATTATTGTATGTCGGGAGAACGTGGCATTGGTGGCTATCACGGGCCGATTAGTGTTGCGGTTTGCGATTCGCCGGCTGGAAAATATCAGTTTCTTGGTTTTGTGAAAAAATCTGATGGTTCACTTTTGCTCGACTATGTTCCGTTTGATCCTGGTGTAATTAACGACGATGGTGTTATTCGTTTATATTACGGAACACAATATTCTTTCGAAGAAAGTGCTGATTTCTTTTCTAACGAAGAACATATTCAATGCGAAATGGATATGTTCGGAAAATCTCGCGAGGAAATATTACAAATGGCTCATAAAGATAGCGTTATGGGTGCTGTAATGACGGTTCTTGACGATGATATGCTGACGGTGAAAATTGCTCCAAAACATATTATTCCATATAAAACCATTGGAACAACGTTCGAAGCACATCCGTTTTTCGAGGCTAGTTCCATACGGAAAGTTAATGGACGGTATTATTTCATTTATTCGTCAATGCAAAATCACGAATTGTGTTATGCTACAAGCAATTACCCCGATAAAGATTTTGTGTATGGAGGAACAATTGTTTCGAATGGCGATGTTGGATTAAACGGTAGAAAAGAGGATGAACGATTAAGCATGACTGGCACGACTCACGGAAGTATTGAATGTATAAATGGCCAGTGGTATGTTTTTTATCATAGATTGACGCATAAATCAGATTACAGCCGTCAGGCTTGTGCAGAGAGGATTGTTTTGTCGGAAGATGGTACAATTCCTCAAGTCGAAATCACTTCGTGTGGCTTGAATAATGGACCTTTGTTGGCAAAGGGTGTGTATCCTGCTGTGATTGCTTGTAATATCACGAATGGGAATATGCCTCATGGTTCCAATAAAATTTATACGGAATCATTTCCGAATGTCAACAACAAAGGCAATGAGAGATTTATTGCTGAAATTGGGCAAGACACGTTGATTGGATTCAAGTATTTTGCTTTTAAGAATAGTTCTCACTTCTCAATTTTGTATAGAGGAACAGCAAAAGGATATTTCAAAGTGTATCAGAAAAAGGATGGTTTGTATTGCGGAAGAATTATTGTCGAACCTTCCGAAGACTGGCAAACAGCCAAATCTTCGCTTCGCTTTATCAACGGCATTTCTGCTTTGTATCTCGTTTTTGAAGGCACTGGATTTCTTGATTTGAAGGAAATCATGTTTTAGATGATGTCGTATATGCAGGAGTTTTTCAAATCATTGGCATTTCAAGGCCGGGCAATTCGGTTTATATTCAAAAACAATCTGAAATGGACGTTACTTATTCCGTTTCTTATCTTTGCTGTCCTTTGGTTTGTTGGATGTTTGTCGCTCAATGAATTTTTAGGTTACGTTTGCGGCAAATTTGGGATAGACAGTTATTTGGAATTCGACCTTCTGATAGTAATGACTCATATTTTTCTCTTTTTCTTGTTAGGAATATTGGGAAGTTATATTGTCTTGATTGTTATGTCGCCGTTTCTTGCGTATGTTTCGGAAAAAACTGAGAAAATTCTAACAGGGAAAGATTATCCATTTGATTTACAACAGTTTATAAAGGATATTGCACGTGGAATTTTATTGGCTATTCGCAATAGTATCATAGAATTGTTGCTTGAAATTGGTATTTTACTTATTGGTTGTATTCCACTAATAGGAATGTTTTCATTGATTTTTGTAACTGGAATTTTGATGCTTTTTGTTTCGACATACTTTTATGGTTTCTCGTTTATTGATTATACTAATGAACGACGAAAATTATCTATTGAACAAAGTGTTCGTTTTGTTCGTGATAGAAAAGGTACAGCGTGTGGACAAGGGTTCGTATTCGCTTTGCTGTTGTATATTCCGTTTGTCGGAGCTTTTCTCTCGTGTTTTTGGACAATTATCGCAACAGTTGCTGCAACTATCGAATTGGTTGAAGATGAGCAAATTAAAAACTCTTGCTCGCCGACAATGTTAGAATAGAAATATATTCGTTTTCGTCAACTTCGTGACGGAACATATAGCCAAAATCCAAACCAAGATGTTTGCGGAATTCTATGGTACAATTGGCTCCGTATTTTACGGTTGCCACGTGAAATTGACTTCCTGCTTCTATTGGATGATAGGTTTCGACAAAAAGCGAAGGTTTTAGTCGTGAAAGTCCGTTGTACGAGATTTTTACTTTGTTTTTGTCTATTAAATCGGGATAAGCATCTTCGGGATTTTTTATGTACGAGGTTTTCTCCACATTCAATTTTGATTGAATTGCAAATCGGAAATCGCCCAATTTCTTTTTATATCCTAAGGTTGCGGCAATTGTATTTACCGGGAAATAGCCGTTCTTTTTATATTTACTTGCGAATTCGTAACTAACACTCGTAAATAAAGTTTTGGATAGTTTGTAGCGTGCTCCGATTTCTGCCGATGCTTGTTTGAATGTTGCACTTTTTTGTTGGAAACGGGCTTCGGCTTCAAAGTCTATGGAAAGTTTATTTGAAATATCGGCTGAAGTTTCGAGTCCGGTCCAAACTTGGAAAGAATGTGTTTGGGCGGACGCGAATATTCCCGCAAGACAACAAAATATTATAAGTGCAATTTTTTTCATCTATGCTTCGTGGACATCCGACATGTTGTTCTCAGAATTGTCTTGTTCGTAGTAATAGATTTGAATCCAAGTAGAGTCGGTTAAATAGTTGATGTCGCCAACTTCAAAACGTTCGATTTTCAAACCAGTACGTTTTTCCAAATCAGCTTTTAATTCATCGTATTTTTCTGGTTTCACCAACGCAATGTTGTCGTATTTAATACGTTTGCGTGATTCGTGTTTAATCATCCAAACTCTTTCAAGGAAGAACGCAACTGTAACGATTGCCAAGTTTGTGAATAATAATTCGGCGTAACTTACTTTCTTGTTTGACAATGCGTTGATTACCGCTACACCAATTACAAGGAATAGATATGTCATTTCTTTGATTGGCATCAATTCGGTTCTGTAACGGATAATTCCGAAGATTGCGAACAAACCTAATGCGAATCCAACTTGAATTTTCACATTTCCAAGCAAGAAACAAAGTAGGAATACGATTGTGGAAATCAAAATGTAGGTGAACAAAAAATCACGACGTTTTGTTACTGGGTAATACAAAAAGCGGGCAATAACGAATATTACCAAGAAGTTGAATACAAAACGGGTTATCAATTCTGCAAATGATGACACGTCGATAAGTGAAATTCCAAAAAGTTCTTCCATATTTTTTGTTTTAAATGATTATTACTATTTGTATCTAAGTTTTTCGATATATCTAATTTTTTTCTTGAAGCGGTTTTTCTTGATGTTTTTGTAAACTACAGCCGTTCCGATTGCGTATTTACTCATTCCGCGTTTAAAGATTCTGTTTTTCAGCAATGAACCTTGCATATACGAAACAGCACTGCTTTTGTCGCGTTTTAGTTCTATAATGCAGATATGGCTGAAATCGGCTTTTTCGCCGGTAACGCAGTTGGTTATCATCAAATTCGTGTCAACAGTGCAACGTTCGCCGTGAACAAGGTCGACAAGCGTCACACGAGTGTATTCCACCAAAGTTTTCGGGAATAGTTCTTCGCCGCTATACGGACTGTTGTTTTTGATAAACGTGTTTGCTTCAAGTAGCGGACTGGTGATAGGAAAATTGATTCTTTTCTTTTTCGTTCTTCGCTTGTTGTTTTTGTATTTAATCTCCAAAAATTCCGCACCAGTTGACAAATATGTTCTATGGCGGATTTTGTAACGATTGAGTTTCCCGTTCTGATGGGCTATGTACATTTTGTCGTCGGCCGTGTCAAAATATGTTGTCTTATAATCCTGATACGGAGTCCCGTTTATGTGTAGAACAGCGTAGTTCGGCGCTATGTCGGCAAGCACGTCCTGAAGTTGTGAGCGACGGAAAACGTATTTCGTATCGGTTCTGTTAAGTAATTTCACAGAATCCATTTCGTCCAAAGAAATTGGACGCATCGCATCAACAATATTTTTTACGCCATCATGCATTATTCAGCGTAGTAGGTATATTCGTAAACTTTCTTTTTCAACAATTTGCCTGTTGCGTCATAATAAAGTCTTTCTGTACGTCTGCCGGCTTCGTTATATACGTTAACAGCTTTTTCTTTCAATTTTCCTGAAGCAGAATATTCATATTCGGCAACAACTTTTTTGCCTTTGTATTCGTAAACATAGTATTTTTTCAAATCACCGTATTCGTCGTATTCGTATTCCTTAACGACTCGTCCACGGTCGTCGCGTTCCTCTTTGGAATCAATGATTTTTTTGCCTTTTGAATCAACCTCGTAAACTGTTTTTGTTTTGATTTCACCTGTTTGTGCCGAAACAGCGGTACACAAGCAAAGTCCGGTTGCGAAGCATAAAAGTAGTTTTGTGATTTTCATGATTTGTTTCTAATTAAAAGTTTTTAACACCAATTTCAGGCAATGTAATTTTGCTGAAATCGTCTTTTATTTCAAAGTATTGATAAACAGCTGAATCGGGATCTGCTGGTAGTTTGCTTGTCTCGCTTAGCACGTACACGCGGTATTTCCCAGGTATCAAATTGTTGATGACAAAATTACCGTTAGCGTCTGTTCTGTATTTGTCGATAATCTCATCGTTGTTTTGATATTGCAAATATACGTCGTAGTCTTGCGCAGGAATTGAATCGCTGATTAAAGTGGCTGAAATACAAATGTATTCTTTCACATTTCCGTAAACCGATGCGTTTCCATCGTCATAATCCAAGTGCTTATAAATGATGAAATCTTCAGCTTTTGCTTCATCTTTTTTGCTGTCAAGCGAAATTGTTTGTTTGAAAGTTAATTTTGCATTTTTGGCCGACGAAAGTGTGTCGTCGGAATACACGAACAATGTGTAGTCGCCTTTCGTAAGGTTTTCAAATTTGAATGAGCCGTTAAAACTGGTCGCATCTTTGTCATCGGCAAAATCGGAATTTCCGTAGGAAATAAATACATCTTCATCGATTGCCGGATATAACTCTCCACTTTTCTCGTTGATGGAATTTAAGTTTTGAATCATTACCTTACCTTCTATCGAAGCCAATCCGCCTTTTCCTTCTTCGGGTGTGCAAGCTGACAAAATTCCAGCTATTGAAGCAAAGATTAAAATATCTTTAATTTTCATTCTTTTTGAGGTTGTTATATTTTGTAGCAAAAATATGAATTTATTGCCAATTAGAGAAATATTTTCCACATTGATTATATCTTTGTTGCTATGAAACGAATTATTAGTTTTTGCTTGGTTTTCTTCTTCTTTTTTTCTTGTGCATTTGGTTTCGACGGTCAATTGCCGAAGGAGGAAACGGTCAAGTGCAAGGGGTTATCGGAACAGCAAATTTTTGATTATCTCAAAATGATTTCGGTAGATACGTTAGGTGCTGAAATTGCCAGCCGCGACAGCACGCTTTTGTTGGCATATATAGAAAAACGTCCACAAAATTGTGTGGCTGTTATTTATACAATCAAATTCTTAATAGAACCCGAAAAATTTAGTTATGCGATTTATTATGGCATAACAGCGAAAGACAACACCGAAGAGTGTTTGTGCGATGTATTTTTCGAGATGAAAGAGTTGGAAAAAATCCTAAGACGTTTGTTTAAGGCATAAAAAAAGCCCACCAATTGGTGAGCTTTTTTTATTGTGCGTAAAATTATTAGAATACGCTGGCCAAAGCATTTGCCAAATTGGCTACAGCTTTAATTTTATCGCCTGTTGAAGCGTCGATTTTTTGAGAAAGAGCTTCGGTTAGTTTTACTTGAGCGTTTTCTTTTTCAGCTTCGGCAACTGCACTTAATGCACTTGAAGCGAATTCTTTTTTCCACTCATCATTATCTTTGTTGTCTTGATATGCACTGTAAGCATTGATAAGATTGATAGCTGCAGTTAATTTTTGAGCTTGTCCTTCTGTTGTTTCTGTGTCGGCTGAAGAATAGTTTTTATAGTTGTCGTACAAACTTGCTCCAGATTCTGTTGCATTAACTTGTTTTTTTTCTGGTTTTTCATCATCGTCACCACAAGCTGTGAAGCATAATGCCATTGCCAAAATGGCCATAACGCGTAAAAGGATTTTTTTCATATCGTTTATATTTTAAAAGTTTAACTATACAAATTTGGTTTTTTTTTCTGAAAAATCAAAACAAAAAAGGAAGCCGAATCGACTTCCTTTTTTGTTGTTTGAAAAATGTATTAATCTTCGATTTCAACAAGTTCGAAAGGTACATTGATGATGGACTTGTAGTCTTCACCAGTTTCTTGCATATCTTCGTCGTCGCTTTCGTAGTGCCATCTTACAACGATATCGTTGCCTGCTTTACCGATTGCTTCGAATTTTTTCAATACATCAAGAATACATTTTGAAGATGAAGTGTTGAAATATTCCAATTTAATGTTGGCAATAGTTTTAGGTTGAGCTTCTTTTGCATACGCATCCAACCATTCAAGAACTGGTTTGTAGAATTCAACTGAGTTTTCTGGAATAGAACGTCCAGATATTTGGAATACGCCTGTTGAAGCGTTAAAATCTAAATTCGGCGTTTTTGCCGATCCTTCCATGTTTATGTTGTCCATAGTTTGTATAATTTATTTACGACAAATTTACATTTTATTTTGTAAAAATCACAAATGTCTATTAAAAATAGAACATCTATTATATTGCAAACATTTCGTTTGTGTAACGACGGCAATTTGTGTTTAATTTTTCTGAATGAAATTGAATTTCTTTTGAAGAATTTCACTCATTTCAACACCTTCTTCGTGCGAAATCTCGTCGTCGGCATCGTAGTACCAATTCACCGTGAATTTATCCGGATTGGTTGAAATCAGGTCGCGAACCATACGGATAATATTTTTCAACGAAATAGAATTGAAGTAATCCAAATCAATTTTCAACACTGGATTTTGCAATTCTGCAATGTATTGCTCGTTATTTTCAATCCATGATTCAATTTCGGTGTAGTATGTTTCGGCATCTTCTGGGTACGAAACTCCGGAGAATTCGAACATTTGGTTTTCCATATCGAAATTGATGCGAGGAGTACGTTTGGTTTCTTCTTTTTGCCATTCTTCCACCACATTCAACGAAACTTCCAATTCCATATCCAGATATGAAATGTTGTCGTCAACTGGTTCGAATGTGCAAACGATAGGTTTATTTACCTTTCTGCGTACCATAATAA
The DNA here is from genome assembly GCA_045600045.1 of Bacteroidales bacterium. GTDB lineage: Bacteria > Bacteroidota > Bacteroidia > Bacteroidales > UBA1715 > UBA1715. Next base: position 82,333 of record JAZRXD010000015.1, on the reverse strand, counting down.
GTCCGATTCCTGCACTTCCTGGTGTGTTAAGGTTTTGTTGGAGTGTTTCTTGTTGCAACGCACGCAATTCTTGTTTCGACTTTAGGTTCATTTTGTTTAGCCAAAGTGTGAAACCTCCAATTTTTTCGTTTTTAATTAAATTACGAGTTTTAATTTGTGCAGTGTTGTCGTCGTTGATGTCAAGTGACAACGAAACCGAGTTCAGGTTGTCATTGAAATATGCGTGCGAGACAATGTTACTTAAAATTTCCGACATAATTGAACGGATGGTGTTTGTTGCAACATGAGATATATTCTCTTTTGCAACAGCCTCCATAACGTTTTGTAACACACTTCCTAAAATGTGTTCATTGATGTTTTTTTCGGAAAATGAAAAAATATTTTTCCCCATTATTTCTAAATATCTGCACTAAATTAAAAGTTTTTTTCTATTTGGCAAAATATTCTTGCAAGGAATATCGTGCACGAGGTGCTAAATCTTGGCTTGCAAATTGTCCTGCTAGATATTTGTGATATGCTGCTAGTCCAATCATTGCTGCATTGTCAGTCGTATATCGTAGTTCTGGCAAGAATGTGCGCCAATGATATTTCTCGCCTGTTGCCACAATAGCGTCGCGTAATCCGGAGTTCGCAGCAACGCCGCCGCCTATCACTACGTCTTTTATGCCGGTTTGTTTCGCTGCAAGAATCAATTTTTTTAGTAAAATCTCGATAATTGTTGATTGAGCCGAAGCACAAATGTCGTCAATGTTTTCTTGTATGAATTGCGGATTCTTTTGTGTTTCCTTTTGTAAAAAATAAAGAATAGACGTTTTTAAACCGCTGAAACTATAGTCGAGATTTGGAATTTGTGGTTTATTGAATTGAAAGGCTTTGGGGTTTCCCAATTTTGCATGTCTGTCAATGTGAGGACCTCCAGGATAAGGCAATCCAAGAATTTTCGCACATTTATCAAAAGCTTCGCCGGCTGCGTCGTCGATTGTCGTTCCAATAATTTCCATGTCGGTAAATGACTTAACGACAATGATTTGCGAGTGTCCACCAGAAACGAGTAAGCAAAGGAATGGAAATTTTGCTTGTTCTTTTCCTATGGTTTCGGGAGTCACAATAAAGTTTGCCAACACGTGTCCGTGAAGGTGATTCACTTCGATAAGCTTGCAGTTTTTGGCTAATGCGAATGATTTTGCAAATGAACTTCCTACAAGAAGAGATCCTAACAAACCTGGACCGCGTGTGAATCCCACTGCGTCAATTTCGTCAACCGAAATGCCTGCTTGTTTCAAGGCATCGTCAACAACAGGAATGATGTTTTGTTGATGTGAACGTGATGCAAGTTCAGGAACCACGCCGCCGTAGCGTTCGTGAACTTTTTGACTTGCTATTGTGTTTGAAAGCAAAACTCCGTCGCGGAGAATGGCTGCTGATGTGTCGTCGCACGAAGATTCTATGGCGAGAATTGTTGTACTCATATTTCGTTTTTTCGGTTGATAGCTACCGACTTATATCTATATTTGCACACAAAAATAATCTTATTTTCGTTGAGTGTGCTAAAACGCATAGTAAAAATATTAGGATGGACGTTAGGTAGCCTTGCGGGACTTTTACTTTTGCTATATGGTGTTATATGTATTCCTGCAGTGCAGAAGAAGCTTACCAACGTTGTTGTCGGAAAATTGGGAGATTTTATTGGCCTTCGTGTTGAAATTGAGAGTGTGTATCCTATTTTGTGGGAAGGTTTGGCATTGAAAAATGTTGTGATTTATGACACTCAAAACGACACGGCATTCAATGTGGCAGGTATGTTTGCCAAATTGAATGTGCTGGATTTGGATTCGTCGTATGTTTCGTTGTCAAAAGTGTCGTTGTATAAACCTCATATTCATATTGTTAAAGATACAATAGGAATAATGAACATTGCTCCGTTGTTGGCTACTTTTCAGTCTTCGGATACAACATCAAAATTTCGTTTTGAAATTGATGAGATGAAAATTCGTGATGGACGTTTTTGTTACAAAGATGAAACCAAAGAACAACAAATTCCTCACAGAGTGAATTTTGGCAACATTCAAATTTCGGACTTGTTTTTTCATGCACACGATTTTTCAATGTTCGACGGAACGTATAATCTGGCGATAGATAAATTGTCGTGCGACGAGCAATCGGGTTTTAAACTTCAATATTTACACACGAATGTTTTGCTGTGTGATTCGCTCTTGCGTTGTGGTGATGTGGCGATTTACACTCCTGAATCGAAAATTTCTGCTGATAAATTTGAAATGGCGTTTAATTCTTTTTCGGCATTTTCGAATTTTTGCGATTCGGTAAAGTTGTCGGCTTATTTTAATAGAACAACCACGTCGCTTCACGACATCTCGTATTTTGCTTCTTCGTTGGAAAAAATGCCGTATTCATTTTCTGTTGAGGGTTTTGTTGAAGGGACAATCGCAGATTTTTCGGCGAATGATGTTCACATAGGGTTCGGAAGAAGTACACAATTTGTTGGTTCCATATCGGCGAAGGGTTTGCCTGACATTGAAAATACTGAATTTGTAGTTGATGCAAAAAATGTAGAAACTAATTTATACGATATTTCGCATACCCGGATTCCGCCGTTTGATTCGGTGAATTTTGTTTCATTGCCGTCGTTCTTGGAAAAAATCACTTTTTACAAATTTGTGGGAAAAGTTCAGGGTGTTTGGTCCGATTTGTCGGCGAAAGGAATGTTGTTTACCAATGCAGGAAAAATTTCTACTGATGCCAGTCTCAAACAGGATAAAACAAGTCAATGTTCGGGTACTATTACGTTTGAAGATTTTAATTTATCGGAATTTGTTGGTTCCGAGATAATAGGAAAAACGACAGGGGATTTTTCAGTCGATGCCCGGTTTAATTCCGATTCTTTGATAAATGCCAACATTGTGGGAAATCTTGCAAAACTTAATTTCAATGGTTATGATTATTCTGGTCTTGACATTGATGGAAAATTGTCGGCTCACAAATTTATGGGATTGTTTGCGGTTGCCGATCCGAATTTGGATATGCATTTTGGTGGGTTGGTCGATATTTCAAAGGATGTTCCGGAATTTCGTTTTAAGTCGAAAGTTGCAAGTGCGAAACTTTCCGAACTAAATTTGTATGCCGATAGTTTAGCTGACGTTTCATTTGCATTGGATGTTGATTTTCGTGGTATGGATTTGGACAATATGACCGGTGATGTTACGCTTCGGGATGTTTCCTACAAGAATGCGAAAGGTGGTCTTTCAACAAAATTGATGAAACTTTCGGCTCGTCACGAGAATGGCATTCGAAATGTTGACTTTTCATCGTCGTTTGTCGATGCTACAATCGAAGGCGATGGTAGTTTTAAGGATTTGTCGTATGAGCTATATAATTTATTGCAAAAACATATTCCTGCATTTCCAGTTTCCGAAGAAAAACAGTTGAATTTGTCAAATTGCAAAATGAAAGTGTCGGTAAAAGACGTTGATACGTTGTTTGCTTTGTTTCAATCTGATGTGCGTATTTCCAATGGTGCAATCATTCTTGCTCGATTCGACAAGAATGATACGTTGTGCTCTGTTCGTGCCCACATACCGAAAATTACGTTTAATGAAATGCAGTTGTACAATTGCAATGCATATGTGCATTGTTCGAATGCCAGTATTATAACCGATATGGAAGTTTTTTTGGATTCCACTCATAATCGTAAAAGAAATTTTTACGACGATAATAAGACTAATGCAGTTGCACTTACGGGTTATATTAGTAATGATTCTTTGGATTTTACTACGAAATGGGACTATGGTGTTTCCTCATTAAAAACGTCTGGTACCATGCAGGTATTGGGCAATATGTTTTCTCGTGGCGATTACAAACTTCCGAAGTTTAATTTGCAGGTTTCGCCACGCGAAATTCAGTTTGCCGATTCTTTATGGCAAATAGCCAAGTCAAATATTGTAGTGGATTCTTCGAGCATTTCTATTTCTGATTTTGCATTTACAAAGAATGAGAAAAAAATCACCATTGATGGAACTATTTCCGAAAATCCCGATGATTATATTGTTGTGAATGTTCAAAATTATGATTTGTGTGAATTGAATCCGATAATAAACAATCCGCATGTTCGGCTTGCTGGTGGTTTGGAAGGACGGGTAAGGGTGAAAAACATTTACAATACGCCGTTGTTGTTTGTCGATATTCATTCTCCAGAAATTTCCTTCAACGAAAACAAATTAGGCGAAATGCGTGTCAGAAGTTTTTGGGACAATAAATTCAAAGCATTGTTGATGAATGCATCGATTCGAAATGGCGAAAATCCGATTGTTGGCTTGGAAGGGAAATATGTTCCGTCAAGCGATACCTTGCATTTTGATGTTGAAGTGAATGATTTACGGTTGGAAACATTTGCTGAGATTTTGCAAGGAACAGTCAATGATATTGAAGGAATTGCAAATGGCGATATTGATGTTGACGGAACGTTGTCGAATATGAAATATTCGGGAGAATTAGCGTTGTCCGACGGAGTAATGGCTGTTGATTATACTCATGTGCCGTATACATTTTCCGGATTGTTGCAAGCCCACGATACTAAATTCTTTTTCACTGATTTCAAGGTTTTTGATGCTACGAAAAATTCGGGTGATATTTTGGGCTATCTCGATTTGAAAGATATAACAAATCCGTATTATGTGTTTAATATCCAAACGCCGAAATTATTGGTGATGAAAACCACCGCAAAAGACAATGATTATTTCTATGGAACGGTTCTTTATAATGGTTCTGCGAGAATAGAAGGCGATTTGAATCAAACAAAAATTTCGTGTCAGGGAAAAACGTTGGAAAACACGGTGTGTAGCATTCCGGTAAGTTATTCTGAATTGTCTGGCGCGTATGATTTTTTGTTTTTTTCAAATGATTCCGTAACACTTCCAACATACGAAAAACAGACTTCGGCTTCGGGATTGACAATGGATTTGGTTCTCGATGTAACGCCTGATGCACAGGCGCAGATTATTTTCGATCCGAAAGTTGGCGATATTATAAAAGTGCGTGGAGCTGGAAATTTACAAGTAAAAATGGATGCCTCGGGGGATATGTCGATGTACGGAAAATATCAAATAGAGGAAGGAGATTATTTGTTCACACTCAAGAATTTGATTAACAAAAAGTTGATTATTCAAAAAGGTGGGACAATTGCTTGGAATGGCGATCCGTTGAATGCACAAGTTGATTTACTTGCAAATTACGAAACAAAAGCATCGCCGCAGTCGTTGCTTGATAGTTCTGTGTCGGCTACCAAACGTATTCCGGTAACGTGTCAAATTCATTTGGAAAACAATTTGTTGTCGCCCGACATTTCGTACAATATTTTGGTTCCTTCGTCGGCCACACAAGTTTCGGAAGTATTGGCTACATTGAGCGAAGACGAAAAGACGTTGCAATTTGTGTCGTTGATGCTTCAAAGTTCATTTATGTCGCTTAATTCCGACGCTGGTGTTGGAAGTTCTGTTTCGTTCGAAGTGTTGAGCAATCAATTCAACAATTTGCTGTCGCAGATCGACCCGAATATGGATGTGAATGTGAATTATCGAATGGGAACCGACAATACGACGAACAGTGAGTTTGAATTTGGTTTTTCCCGTCAGTTTTGGAATGATAGAATTTTGGTGAATGTGAATGGTTATACCGATTTCGGCGAATCGGGAACGACGGAATCGGTTGCGAATCAATCACAATCAAGTGATTTTTCGGGCAATGTAAGTGTTGAAATGAAGATTAACAAAAAAGGCACTTTCAAAGTGAAAGGATTTTCGCGTAGCAACGATGACGAACTTTCGGAAAAACAAGAAAACACCAATGGCGTTGGTTTGTTCTTCACCAAGGATTTTAATACAATTCGCGATTTGTTTAGGAAAGAAGACTAAAATTAATAATGCTGTCAATCGTTTTGCAATTATTTAGAATAATTCCACTGAATAGATTGCTAGCAACTTTTAATTTTCAAGTACAAAAATTCCGTTTGGTTTAACTGTTCCGTTTGGTTGTGTTATACCTTTCCAGTGAGAACCATCGTCGAATGTGGCTGTAATTTTCCACATATATTTACCTTTTGGTTGGTACGCTCCGCGGAATTGTCCGTCCCAACCTGTAGCAGGTTTTCCGTCCGAGATTTCCGATGATTCCCATATTTTTTCATTTCGTGCGTTGTAGATTTCTATGTGGTAAGTCTGCAACGTGGCAGTTGTAAGAGGCATGAAATATTTCCCGTTTCCTAGAACGAATTTCGATGGTACGGCTATGAAATTCTTATCGAAATCAACTTCTTTTTGGATTTTGGTTGCACACCCATTTTTGTCGGTTACTTTTAACGACACGAACGAACTTCCGGAACCCGAAATTTCATGAATAACGGTTGGTTCGTCGTATTCCATTCCTTCAATCTGCCATTCGTATGTATAACCTTTCCGTTGAGTTTCGGTGAAAGCAAATTCATATTCGTTTTCGCCATGAGGGTGATATTCAAAGTCAATTTTTGGCTGAGGATAAATCACTATACCGATTTCCGCTTGTGATTTACATCCGGTAACATTGTTGATTTTAGTCACGGAAAGAGTGTCTTTCCCGCTCTTTGTCCAATCAACATTGATGTACTTGTTTCCGATAAGATCAATTGTGTTTTGTTGGGATTCCCACAAGTATGAAATTTCCTTGTTGATAGTTTCGTCAACATAATAGAGTTGTTTTTCCATGCCTTGGCAGACTTTTGTCTTTCCTTTTATGACTGGAACGGCAACAGCTTCAACTATTACAGGCAGTTCAAATGTTTTTTTCTCGTTGTTAATCTTTACGGTAGCCGACAATGTTTGCGCTCCTGATTCTTGCCATATAATGGAAATATTGTGTCCGGCAGTAGAATTTTTCTTTGCTGATTTTGGCAAATTCCATTGAATGTCGGCATGGGCTGTAAGTCCGGTTATGCCGTATATCGAAGGAATATCCTTGCAAATGGAATTGTTCCCAACTATTTTTACAAAAGACCAATCCACGGAACTTGTTGGTTCGTCTTTTCTAGGTTTTTTCCCGCTATTGTTGAAATCAGCAGCCAAATCTTCAAATAAAACAACGTCTTCGGTATTTGAATTGCCGTAGTTTGAGTTCTTTTCGTTCGACGCAATGTTTTTTTCCGTTGTTTCGATATTGTCCGACGAAGTTTGTTCAATATCGTTTTGTGTTAATAATGAGGTGTTTTGGGTAGATTCAGTTTGTTGTTGTACTATATTTGAAGCGGAGGATTGGTCGGTTGCCTTATCGTTTTGAAGGAATTTGAAAGCCGAAAATCCTAAAATTGCAGTGATAACCGAAGCATAGTAAATATTGAAAGTCGAGAATTTGAATGTAAGGAACGACTTCCATGCGAGTGCAGTTGCAATTTTTTTCCAAACCGAGCCAGCAGGTTCTACTGCGGCATTTTGGAAAGCTGCCTGATAGATGCCTTCAACATTCTGCTTTTCAAGATTAGCTTCGAGCTTTTCCCAGATATTGTTTTCTGGCGTAGCTTCGGCGTCTTTGAAACGATTGCTGAATAATTGTTCTATGTCGTCCTCGTTGTTAAACATTCGAATTCTTTTCTTGTGCCAATTCCTCCAATTTTGCTTGAATCATTTTTTTCGCGCGGTGATATTGGGTTTTTATGGTTGAAACTTCAATATTGAGCATATCCGAAATTTCTTTGTGTTTGTACCCTTCGATTGCGAACATATTGAAAACAATCCTGTAATTATCAGGAAGTGTTTGTATTACGCCCATCAATTCTTCGTTCGAAAATTCTGTTTCATTAAAATCAAAGTCCTTTATTTCTGTTTCGTTTATTTCGTCAATTTTTTCTTGTTCGTTGAATTTTTTATTTTGGTAATAATGTGTTATCGCTGTGTTTGTCATTACTCGTCGCATCCAACCTTCAAAAGAGTGTTCTCGTGAGAATTGGTCGATTTTCGTAAAAACTTTTAGAAATCCATCTTGCAAGATATCGGCCGCGTCGTCTTTGTCTTTTGCGTAGCGCAAACATACCGCAAACATTCGCGATGCATACTTGTCGTATAAGGCTTTCTGCATTTTCCTATCATTGCGAAAACATCCTTCTATAATTTCATCGTCGGTAAACATTATTCTTAATTCATTTACAAGACTTATTGAAAAAACAAATGGTTACATTCATTTTGTGAATTTTACAAAGATAGGGATTTTAGATTTATATGCGAGCCAATACTGATTATTTATTCGCTTCGTTTTACTATCAAAATACTTATTTCGTACAGCAAGTATATTGGCAATGCAACAATCCCCAATGTGAACGCATCGGCCGTTGGCGTGATAATTGCCGCCATAATGCAGATGACAACAATTGCGTGTCGGCGATAGTTCTTCATAAAATCTGCGGTTAATAATCCAATACGGGCCAATAACCAGCACACAATCGGAATCTCGAACATAATGCCCATTAACAAACTCAACGTAAGTAACGTGCCAATGTACGATGTAAGAGAAATATAATTTACAACTTCATTGCTCACTTGGTAGGTTCCCAAAAAACGAAATGTTAATGGAAAAATAAGAAAATACGTAAGCAATACCCCCAAAATAAACATTACATATCCTCCAACGACCGCTTTAAGCGATGCCCTTCGCTCGTTTTTATACAAAGCCGGAGAGACGAATCGGAACAATGCAAAAATGATGTATGGTGAAACGCACAATGCTCCAGCATATAACGCAATTTTTAAGTGAATGATAAATTGTTGTGCAAGTTCCGTATTGATTAAATTCACGGAAAAACTGTCAAGATTGGCACCAAGCAATTTGAAGAAACGGTATGTGATAAAATTCTCGTCTTTAGGAGCTAAGACAATAGAGAACAGAAAATCCTTAAAGCAAAAGGCAACAATACCAACGCCAAAAACAGCAACAAAAATGCGAATCAAAACGGTTCGCAATTCGTCAAAATGCTCCCAAAACGTAAGACCTTCGCTATTGTTTTTGTTGCTCATCTTTGTCGGCAGGTTTCTCAGCGTTTTCGTCGGTTCCGTTCATTCCGTCCTTAAAACTTTTAACGCCTTTGCCAAGCCCTTTCATAAGTTCAGGGATTTTTTTACCTCCAAAAAGTAGTAACACAATAATTGCAATAACAATTATTTCCTGCATTCCGATGAATAATAACGTATGTGTCATATTTCCAAAATTTCTCTACAAATATATTGAATTTTCTATCCTAAACTAAGCACAAATTTTTCGATGATAGGCCAGCATTCTTCGGCTGTTTTGCAATCTTTTACCAATTTTTCCAACGGACACCAGTCTGTTTTGGAATTATTGATAATGTAAGGAACTTCTTTATCGAACGAAACTTTTATGCCATTGTCTTTCAACATTTCTATCGCCGATGTACAAATGACATGAGCACGAACTTCCTTCATTCCTCCGCGTACAATTAATGCTGCAGCGCCTTTACCTACCACTTTGTCTGCAATGCGGGCACCTTTCATAAAAGTATCGTTGTCACGGTTCAATTCATATAAATCGCGGACACCTCGTTTTGCATACACCCGCGTTTCGTCGTTATTGTTTATCACACAAGAGAAATTTCCTTCGTCCAAGCGACGGATTAACATCGCCATGATTGCTGCCGAACCAAGATCTGCGCCGTCTTGTTTCAAATCTTCCACGAATTTATCGATTCGTTGCATTTCTGCAGGAATGTCGATTCGCTGCGGACAAGCCGGAATACATTTTCCACAACCAACACAATGGTTTGCCTGACGAAGTTTTGGCACACTACGGTCATACCCGATTAAAAATGCCTTGCGCGCTTTGCGATATTCAGGATTTTGTCTGTCTTCCTGAACATTTCCTTCGTTCAAACATTTGTTATAATGATTGAAAATGCCTGGAATATCCAATCCATACGGACACGGCATACAATACTGACAAGTATTGCATGGAACCATTGGAAAATTCACATACATACGGGCAATTTCATCAAGCATTGCATATTCACTGTCGTCGAGTGGTTTTAGCGGCGCATACGTACGGATATTATCCTGTAAATGTTCCATATACGTCATTCCACTCAAAACGGTAAGAATTCTTGGCATTGAACCTGCAAACCTGAAAGCCCAAGATGCAACACTTGCACTCGGTTCTTTTTGTTTGAGAATTGCCGTAGCGTGGTCGTTTAAATTCGCCAAACGTCCACCAAGCAATGGTTCCATTACGAATATCGGGATATTGCGTTTGTCCAATTCGTTATAGAGATATTCCGAATTGGTATTCCGCGGATTTGTGTCCTTTGCGTGATTCCAATCAACATAATTATGCTGAATCAGTACGAAATCCCAATGAATTTCGTCGTGACGTGATAATAAATAATCGAAAATGCGGATATCGCCGTGATACGAGAATCCAAGATTTTTGATTCGTCCCGCCGCACGTTCTTCTATAAGAAAATCAAGTATTCCATTGTCAATATAGCGTGCGCGGAAATAACCCATTGCATCTTCGCCACCACCAACAGAATGCAGTAAATAATAGTCCAAATAATCGACTTGCAATTCCTTGAATGAATTGTAATACATCTCCAACGAAGCTTCGCGTGTGAATACGCCAAAATTTGAAAGTTTGGTCGATACGAAATATTCGCTTCGCTTATGACGGCTTAGCGCAATACCAACCGCTTTTTCCGAACGTCCTTGACAATACGCAGGTGATGTGTCGAACAAATTTACACCGTGTGCAATTGCATAGTCAACCATTCTATTGATTTCTTCTTGGTCAAGAGCATTCTCGGAATCCTCGCGTCCACTTTCCCCTTGAATCGTTGGGAAACGCATACATCCAAATCCCAACAAAGAAACTTTTTCTCCATGAGTATCGGTTCTATACGTCATTTTATCCGTTGGAATTTCGCCAAGGACAGTTTCTGTTGTTGAATGTTCTGCTTTATTTGAGCAACCAGCAAAAGCAGCAGCTGTTGTAGCTGCGCCAGCACCGAATAGTTTTAAGAATTGTCGTCGGTTCATTTTGTAAAAAACATCATATTACAAATATATGAATCTCAAAATAATAACAAGCGAATGGTCGTTGGTAATAGAGCAATTAGTACAGATGATTGATTAATCGATATGCAATAGAACCAGGCATTGGCGTAGAAGGACAATTATTTCTATCAAACCATTGGGCGTCGGACAATTCTTCTTTTTGAATATTGATTTCGCCACTTTCATATTCTGCGGTAAAACCTAACATCAGTTGTGATGGGAATGGCCAACTTTGGCTTCCACGATATTGAATATTTTTTACGTGTAAACCCGTTTCTTCAAAAATTTCTCGTCGTACGGCATGTTCAGCAGTTTCTCCTGCTTCCATAAATCCTGCAATACACGCATAAATGTCTTGGTTCCGTTGAGTATGGCGTGCGAGAAGGATTTTATCTCCTTTGTTTACCAGCACAATAATGCATGGTTCAATACGTGGAAAATAAATCTTTTTGCATTGAGGACATTCTTTTGCCGAAAATTGAGTGCTGTCGTTAAGTTTTGTGCCGCAACAACTGCAGTAAACTGTGTTTTTTCTCCAATTTATCAAAGCTTTTGCCCGGGAAACTAAAAAAGTTTGAGTTTCGTCGTGTGTCGCATAAAATTCTCGTATGGTTGTTATACGGAATACATTTTTCAACGTGTCAAAAGATTTGATTTCTGCTACACAAAATTGAAATTCATTTTCCGAAAAAAAATCTATGATTTCTGATTTTTCCAAGATGTAATGAAAAGAATCTTGGGAAAGTAGGGATCCGTCTTTTTCGGTAATGATATTTTTGTCGCAAAGTATGATGCGGTTATCCGAAATTTGCGTTGGATTATTGATAATTGCCATAGTAAGTTGTTGTATATTGTAAAATTACATATTTGTTGCATTTGTTGAGATAAAAAACACGTAACTTTACAAACATTCCTTCGATTAAGTTTTTTATTTTTGCAAAAAATTAAAACAAAACAGGTATGAAAAAAGTAGTATGGTTAGCACTTATGGCGTGTGCTGGTTTGTTGTTTACAGCGTGTGGCAAAGATGATTGCGACGATTGCGATCCCAAAGCTCCAACAACAACAGTTAAAGTTGATTTCAATTTTGTGCAAAATGATGAATTGCACGAAGTAGCTGATATCGAACTTCATTATTTGGATTTGGATGGCAAGCAACAAGTTGTTTCGTTGACATCTAAATATTCCGATTCATTTACTACAATAGAACCCAAAGAGGGTATGACACCTGCATTTTATTTAACTTTTGCTGTAAAAGATGGCTATGTTCCAGCAGCAGGTGTGGAATATACATTTGATTATACTTGGACTTTTGATGTTACTGTACAAACCGAAGGTAAAACACCGTTGGTATATAATACAGAAAGTGGTATAAATCATTATGAAGGTGTTTATGCCGAAACATTGTCGGAATTTTTCGAAACAATCAACGATTCTGATAATGCGGAAGCCGCTGTTATTAATAAAGCAGAAGATACTTGGTATGTGGCTCCTTATACCGAAGATATTAAGGCTTTGGTTGATGCCAATTAATAAGATATCCCCAAGATAAGTTTAAAATAAGGGAGATTTCTTTCAAAATAAAAGTCATCGTTGTCTTTCAGCGATGACTTTCTTTTTTGGAGGAATTAGCTTATGAAAATCAATCAATTACGCAATTTTGTTAATTAAAAATGATCTGAAGCTATTTCTTGGCGTCATTCCAACAGCAAGTTATTCAATAAAAACAATTGATTTGTTGGAAGGTGATACATTATTATATATGGAGTTATCGATGCCGAAAATCAAAATGGGAAACGGTTCGGGAAGATGGATTGATAAATGCTGTAAAATATCCTGTTGAATCTGCACCATGACTTTGCGAATCTGTGGTGGAAGCGGTTTCGAAATTCGCATCGTCGCAAAGTCAGTTCGGCGACATAACTTTATTATCACTTCGTTGGCAAAAAGGTGCTACTCCAACGGTAAAATATCCTCACCGTGGCAAAAGATTTCTGAAGTCAATTATCTTGATTATATTTTCAATTTTATTTCTGGGGTTTTTCTTTTTTCAAATGTCTTAGTTAAAACGAAAAGAAAAAATGCGACTGTTAGTAAAGTATTGAAAAAAATATTTTACTTTTGTAGGCTTATAATTTGTAAACTTTAATTAAATAGTATAATTATGAAACAAACAGAGATTTCAAAATCAAGAGGTTGGTGGAAACACCTACTGTTACTGTGTGTAACCCTCTTGGGAATGGTAGGATTCGCTACTGCGGGTACTCCAAACTATCCATTCCCACAAAATTATCAGTATCCGAATGGACAAATCTATACGGGTTCTAATGTCCAATCCACACTTCAGTCTTTGTATACTGAATGGAAATCAAATTATTACACTACAAGTGGTGACTTGGGCCGTGTAAAATTTGTTCAGGAAGGTGAAAGTGGTACAAACTCCGTTTCCGAAGGTATAGCTTACGGTATGCTTATCTTTGTGTTCATGGATAACTCTACCAACAACACCCAAGAAGACTTCGATAGATTGTGGCGTTATTACAAAAAGAATTCCAACAATAATGGTGTGATGAACTGGAAGGTTAACGCTTTCACTGGTCAAGTTACTGCTGGTTCTGGTAATGCCAATGGTGCAACCGATGCTGATGTTGATGCTGCACAGGCTTTGTTGCTTGCTCACAAACAATGGGGTAGCAATGGTACCATTAATTATTTGTCGGAAGCAAAAACATTGATTAATGCAATTTGGAATACCGAGGTTAATGGTTCTAAATACTTGAAACCTGGTGATATGTTCGATGACTACAAAAACCCTTGCTATTTCATCACAAATGCATTGCAATTATTTGCAAACGTTGAAAAGAAAGAGGGTTGGACTCAACATGCTTGGTCTTCAGTTATTTCGAACTGTTATTCATTGATGAAAAAAGCAGCGAATTCTAGCACTGGTTTGATTCCTGACTGGTGTTACGAAAATGGTTCTTATTTGAAAGGTTTGATTAACTCAAAATTCGAATCAATCTTCGGTTACGATGCAGTTCGTATTCCTTGGCGTATGGCTCATGCTTATGCATGGTATGGTCACAAAGATGCTTACGATATCGCTGACAAAATTACATCTTGGTGTCAAGGTAAATATCCAAACCCTGATGATATTGTTGATGGTTACCAATTGAATGGTACTCCTGGAACAGGTGGTTTGGGAGGTTCTTTGGCTTCTTGGGGAACAAGTAAGAATGCTTGTTTCAAAGGTGGTTTGTCTATGGGTGCCATGATTGACACTAAATATAAATCATATTTACAAAACTGTTGGTCTGTTGGTTCTGCAAAAGATATTTATGGAAAATATTACACTCATACAACTCAATTGTTGTTTATGATGTGTATCACAGGTAACATGCCTAACTTCTGGGATATGCTTCCTGTTCCTGATGCTGCCGAAACAAATGCCGATGGTACAGTAGTTTATGTGGATTTCTCAAAAGATATTGCTTCTTCTGGTCTTTCTACTGCTGGTTGGACTATTAAAACATACGCTGACGATGAAGACGCTTCTGCAACTTCAATCTCTGTTTCTAAAATAGCGGTAAACTCTTCTGATGCCAAACGTCTTGTTTTAACATTGTCTTCTGAAATTTCTGAACCAGTTATTACATTGTCTTATTCTGGTTCTTCGGTAAAAGCTAAAGATGACGGAGCTAAAGCTGATGCTTTCGAAGATTTCGAGGTTGCAAATAAGGTTACTAGTATGGAACCGTATGCTGTAGCTCGTTATACTAATGATATTGGTACGAAATTGTATGTTCAATGGTCTAAAGATATTGCTCTTGGTGGTGCTACAGCTGCCAATTTCACTGTTTTTGTTGATGGAACAAGTGTAGGAAGTCCTGCAAGTATTCAAATTAGTGATGAGGATGCCGATGTTTTGGAATTGGTATTCGACGAAGCTTTTGTTACATCTGCCAAAGCGGAAGTAACTCTTTCTTTTGCTGGTGGTGCTGTTACTTCTACTACAGGTACAAAAACTGCTAAAGCATTCACAAAATCATCAGTACAAAACTTCTATTTGAGTGTAAGTTGTTTTGAATTATTGAATGCGGCAACTGGTAAAAACGTTGGTTTTGCTGGTGCTTGGGCGGGTGCAGGTTCGTTTACTTCTACTACGTATGGTGGAATACCTGTATATTCATGGTCTAATAAATCTGCTGCATATGCTAATTTGCAAACCTATACAGGAAGTACGGATGACGGAAATTTTACCCAGAGTATGTCAGCTGCTGATTTGGCTGCGTTCCAGGAAATGACTTCAAAATCTGGATTGAGATTGAAAGGTCGTATATATGTGGTATCAGATGCAACAAAAGGACTTCAGTTTCAGCTTAATGATGGTGGTGGTTATGGTTCCAACTATGGTATAATAGATCTATCGAATATTTTGAAAAAAGGTGAATGGGTTGAGTTTGATGAGATTTTCTCAGATCATACGGTAAATTATCAAACGTATAATCCAAGTTTCACATATACAGGTGCTAAGATTCGTCCATTAGAAGATGGCGATAATGGGTCAACGAAAAATTATGAGATTTACATTGACTATTTACAGTTGTGTCCTCCAAATCCATCGGTAAATGCAATGAGTGGTAAAGTATCGTACGATGGTATGCAGGTAGAATTGAAATTCTCTACTGGTATGCGTGTTCCTATTGTAAATGAATTTGCTTCTTGTCCGGTTGAAATTTATTCTGATGGTGAGCTAATGACAGTAACATCAGTTGAAACAAAAGTAGGTGATGCTACAACATTGATTTTCAATTTGGAAGAACCTATTGGTCAAAGTTCTACGGTTACTGCTTCGTATGCGGATTGGCAACAAGAACTAAAATCAGTTGATGGTCGTTATTGCGAAAATATCGATTATCTTGAATTGGCAAACTTGGTTAATTTAACAGTTGCAACTGGTTGGTACGATGATTTCGATGATGCAACCGATTATGTTACTTGGGAAATTGCAGGTGATGGAAAAGTTGTTACAGCTGGTAAAGATACCGAAAATGCTTCGAAGAGCGTGTTGGAGGTAACTCAAAAAGGAGAAGAAACTTGGACTGGTGCATTAACAATTTCATCTCAAACAGCAGGTTATGTAATGGACTTGAGTGGTCGCGAAAAAGTTTCTTTGAAAGTAAGCACTGCTTCGGGTACTATGAATGGTTATTACAGAATCGACTTTATCGATTATTTCGAGAATTTGTCGGAAGGTGATTGGACTGCTATTTCTATTCCAACCTCTGGTACTACAATTGATTATACATCAATGAACTTCGAAATTATCGATAGATCGGCGATTGATAAAGTTTTATTCCGTTTTGTATCAGATAAAGGTGATGCATCAAACGACTATACTCCAACATTCTATAAGGGTCAGTTGAATATCGACTACATTTCTGTTGGTAAAGCTTTAACATTAAAGGTTGGTCCTGCTAAAGCTTTGGATCAATCGCAAGGTGTTGATGAAAATTCAACAATCACTGCTACAAGTTCTGCTAATGGTTATATATATGTAGTTCCTTACACTACAACCCCACAATTCTCAGAATTGGAAGCAGTAGTAGCTGATAAAAAAGGTGTTAAAGTTGCGTGTACCGAGGATAACCAAACTAATGTAAGTTTGGAAGGCATTGGTTATGGCTTCTTCTACGTATATGCTTATGACCCAGATGCTGGTGCGTTGTCGTCAAAAGTAGCAATTACTGTTAATGACGTTACGCCTCCTACTATTTTGGAATGTACTAGCGGTGAAGTAACATCCGATGCTTCTGTTTCTGCAACTTCAAGCGAAGACGGTACAATATATGTTGTAAAATCTTCAGAAACAGGTATAACAGACGAAGGTGAATTGAAAGATGTTTCAGTTTACTATTCTATAGGTTGTTCAGGAAATGAACCAGTAACTATTCTAGTTGCAGATTTGTTCGGTCCTGGATTTGAAGTTGGTGATGAATGTTCATTCTATTCTGTTGATGCAAGTGGAAACGTTTCTGCTATGGCTGATTGCAAATTCACAATCAAACCGGAAATGTTGAAGATCGATAATGTTTATGTAGAAGAAGATCCTGATACATATAAACCAATCGGTCCTATTTCTTCAGCAACATCAAAAGATATTGTTAAGGTAATGGCTAATCGTCCATTTACTAAAGCTTATTTAGTTGTAGGTAATGGTGCGGTAACTGCTGAAACAATTGCTTCTGTAGCTGATATAACAGCTACTACCGAAACGGCCGTTGCTGAATTGGATATGAGTAAAATAACAGTTTCTGGTGATGGTGCAATTACACATATTTATATTACAGATGGTACAGCTTTAGTTGGTCCATACGATTTGGAAGTTACTGTTGGTACTGTATATCTTTCAAGTTTGGAAACTGAAGTAGAAAAAGTATCAGTTGCTGTAGGTGGAACTGTTTCGGTAAAAGTTATCGAAAATCCTCTAAATGCTACTGATAAAGTTTTGAGTGTTGCCGAATCAGAATATGCAACATTTGCATATAGATATGATTCAGAGAAAAACGAAAACTATATTGATGTAACTGGTGTAGCTTCAACTGCTGGCACTTCTATTGATATGATTATTTCTGGTAACACAGAAACTGGAACAACTTCAACAACAGTTAAACTTACTGTTGTTCAAGCTCCAACAAGTATTGCTGTAACTGATGCAAGTGGTAACACAGGTACAACTTCGGTTGCTATCGGTGCTACTCAACAATTAACAGCAACAGTTTTACCTGAAACTGCCGATAACAAAGAATTTACTTGGTATGTTTCTGCAATGGATAGCAAATATGTAACCGTTACTGACGAAGGTGTTATAAAAGGTATTAAGGAAACAGATTCTCCAGTAACAGTAAAAGCTATTAGTGCAGTTGACGAAGAAGTGTTTGGCTCAATTGCAGTTTCGGTTACTGCAGTTCAAGTTTCTAAAATCACTGCAAATCCTAAAACTGTTACAATTGCCATGGGTTCTACAGAAGACGTTCTTGTTTCTATAGCACCAAACGACGCAACTGATAAAACTCTTGTTGCAACTTCTGCAGAAGAAACAGTTGCAACAGCAAGCTATAATGCTACAAGTTCTACATTAACAATTTTGGGTGTAGGTGTTGGTGAAACAACGATTACATTGAAAAATGAAGCAAGTGGTGTTGAAGAAACAGTTACAGTAACAGTAACTTGTCCTATTACTGCTCCAACATCTGACGAAGTTGAACAATTACAACAATTCTGTCAAGGTACTGCTGGTACACTTGCAGTTAAATCTTCATTTGTTGGAACTCCAGTTTGGTACGAAGCTGCAACAGGTGGTTCGGCATTGGCTGCTGCTCCTGCTGTAACAGAAACAACTGCTGCTGGTTCTACAGATTACTATGTAGCAAAAATGAATGATGGTTGCGAAAGTGCTTCTCGTTTGAAAGTAACTCAATTGGTATCGGCAAAACCAGTTGCTGAAATTGGTAACACCGAACTTTCGTTCTGTGCTACTACCGAAACAGTTGAATTACAATCTTCTATCGGTACAGGTGAATGGACTGCAACAAAAGGAGGTTCAGATGTTACTGCAACTGTAATTTCTGGTTCTAACTTCTTGCCAAAAACTGCTGGTGCTGGTACTTATACAATTACATTGACTCGTGGTTCGGAATCTTGTGGTGATTCTGATTCGAAAGAATTTGTTGTAACAGCTGCTCCAACAGTTAGTGTTTCTGTTCCAGAATCAATTTGTTCTGATGATGAGCCAATCATTTTAGCTGGAATTCCTGCTGGTGGTACATGGTCTGGTGATGGTGTTGTTGAAGGTCATTTTGATCCATCTAATGGTTCAGCTTCTCTTACTTATACATATATAGATGGTGCTTGTAAAGTAGAACAAACTGAAACATTCAAGGTAACAGCTAAACCAGAACCTGCAATCGAAGGTTTAAAAGCTTCTTATTGTGCAAACGATGAAGTAATCGATCTTTCTAAATTGTCAGTTTCTCCTGCTACTGGTGTTGAATTCTCAATCGCTGGTTCAGCTGTAACTTCAATTGATCCTGCTAATGGTAATCAAACTTTGACACTTACAACAACTAAAGATGGTTGTACTGGAAGTAAAGAATATGATATCACAGTTGTTGAAGTTCCTACAATTGAATTTGGAGATTACCAAACTGCAATGTGTGATAATGCAGATGCTCAAACATTGACTGCAACCCCAGAAGGTGGTGATTGGTCGGCCAATGCTCCTTCAGGTGTATTCTCACCTTCTGCTTATAGTGGTGATGTAACAATTACTTACACTGCAACTGCTAATGGTTGTTCAAATTCTGGTGAAGCTACAGTAACTGTAAACAAAACGGTTGCTCCTGCTGTTGAAAGAACTTCTGTAGGTATTGTTACTGGTGCTGCAGTTCCTGAATTGTCGGCTACTGGTACATCAATCAAATGGTACACTGCCGAAGATGGCGAAGCTGTTGCTACTACAACAACTTACACTCCAGAAATGACAACTGATGTCGAAGCTACAGTTAAAGTTTATGTAACTAATACCGAAGCTAATGGTTGTGAGAGTGAAAAAGAAGTTGTTACAATTACAGTAACAGACTGTGAAACAGAACCTGTTTCTATCGATGCTGTTGATGCTATCTGTTTCGGTCAATCTGTTCCAGAATTGACTGCAACAGGTGATGGAACAAGCGAAATCCGTTGGTACAATGCTAAAGGTGAAAAAGTTGGTACAGGAGCTTCTTATACTCCAGAAATCACAACAGCTGGTTCTTATAAATTCTATGCTTCACAATATTCTGAAGCTAATGTGTGCGAAGGTATTCAATCTGATGTTGCTCTTGTCGTAAAAGCTACTCCTGCTGCTCCATCATTGACTGCAAATGAAAGTTGTGCTGGTGCTGCTTTGAACAACTTGACTTCTTCCGACAATGCATTCTGGTATTCTTCAGAAGATGAAGCAAGCGTATTGAATGAAACTGCTTCAATGAAGTACACTCCAGCTGATTTGGAAGAAACAACAACATTCTATGCTCGTACAGAGTTGAATGGTTGCTATTCAGATTTCGTTTCTGTAGTTTACACAATCAACGAAACTCCAGCTGTTCCTGAAATTACTCCAACAAAAGCTTGTATCGGTACAACAGCTGATTATGTTGTAAAAGCTGTTGCTGCTACAGGTTGTACTTTACAATGGTACGATGAAAGTGGAAATGCAAAGGGTACAGATGCTTCACAAGTTGTTTCTGGTATTACAGGTGCTGATGAATATACTTACACAGTAAAACAAAAATCTGATAAGAATTGTATGAGTGCTGCTGCAGAAGCTACATTGACTGTAAATGCATTGCCAACTCCTATAATTGAACTTTCTCAAAAAGAATTCTGTCAATCAGTTGCTGATGAAATTACATTGACAGCTAACAACAATGGTGTAACTGGTACAGGTGTATTCAAATTGAATGACAATGTTGCTACTTCATTTGTTCCAAGTGACTTCGCAATCAATGATGTTCTTAATATTGAATATACTTTAACAGATGGTGAAACAGGATGTTCAGGTGTTGCACCTGCTCAACAAATCAGCATTATTAATTGTAATGATGATCCTGTTGCTTCTATTATGGTAACTCCTGATGAAGTTGTTTTGAAATCAATTTCTGCTACAAGCAAATTGACAGCAACTCTTACTTATGATGGTTCAGAAGGCAAATACAACTCGGCAGTTGCTTGGACTTCTGATAACGAAACTGTTGCAACAGTTGATCAAAATGGTGTTGTAACTGCAATGTCAGTTGGTACAGCTAACATCACAGTTAAATCAACTTACACAGAAGGTAAATCTGCCGTTTGTAAGGTTGAAGTTGTAGTTCCTGTAACTAATGTAACATTCTCAGAATCTTCTATTACAATTGGAAGTGGTCAATCTAAAGATTTGAGCACAATCGTATCTTACGAACCAGAAGTTGCTGTAGTTACATACAGTTGGATTGCTTCTGATGGATTGACAATTACCGAAGCTGGTATTTTAACTGCTGAAGAAACATTGAATGATGGTACAGGTACTGTAAAAGTAACTGCAACAACAACTGATGGAACTTCAAAAACTGCTACTCTTAATGTCTCAATTGTTGCTAAGACAGTGTTAGTTGAAAGCATTGCAATTAAAGAAGGAACTACGATGACATTGCAAGAGGGTGCAACATATACAATGAAACAACCTACTGTTTCTCAAGCTACTGATATGTCATTTACATGGTCTATCGATGGCGAAGGTGCTACAATCACTTCGGATGGTGAGATTACAGTAACTGGAAAATCCGGTGATTCATTCAAGGTTGTTGCAACAGCAAACGATGGTAGTGAAGTTAAGGGTGAATGTACCGTAACTATTAGCGATCAAATTATTCCTGCAACAGCATTAGCATTCGATGTTGAAGGTACACCTGAAATCTTCGCTTCGGAAACAATTGACATGGCTGAATTGTTGGTAATTACTCCAGATAATGCAACTATTCAATCAATTGCTTGGGCTTTGGGTAATTCAACTTATGCTTCAATTAGCGAGGCTGGTGTATTAAGTGGTGTTGCTGATGAAGTTAATAAAGCAGGTATTTCACGTCAAGTTTCAGTAACTGCAACTGTAACTTCAACTGATGGTTCGGTGTTGAAGAAACAACAAACAGTTAAGATTAATCCAGATCCAATCGCTGTGACTTCAATCACAATTCCAGAATCAGTTTCTATCGAAGTTGGTGGTACATATAAGATTAGCAAGGTTGACATCCAACCACTTAATGCTGACAACAAAGAATATGTATGGTCAATCAAGACAGAAAATGCTCCTGCAACAATTGACGAAGAAGGAACAATCACTGTAAATGCTGATGCTCCTATTAACTCAACATTCTCAGTTATTGCAACAGCTCAAGACTTCAAGGGTGTTGTTTCTAACGAATGTGTCGTAACAGTTCTTCAACAAACAGTTAAGATTACCGACATTAGAGTTGATGTTTCAGAATTGACTCTTGAGGCAGGTGGTTCTTCAGAAACATTCTATGTATCATTAGTTCCAGAAGAAACAACTCAAACAAATTATGAGGTTACAACATCTTCTGATGCAATTATCTTAACAGATAATGGTGACGGTTCTTATACTGTTCGTGGTATCGCAGGTACTGCAGGAAGCGAAATCGTTATCAAATCTATCGATAACTCAGCATTGTCAAAAACAATCAATGTAGTTGTAACTGAATTGGTTAAATCAATCAAGGTTAAAGGTTCTCAACAAATGACAGTTGGTATGACAACAAACTTGAGTGTTGAAGTAGCTGATGCTACAGCATCTGATAAGACAGTTACTTGGTCTTCAAGCAACGAAGAGATTGCAACAGTAACACAATTTGGTGTAGTTTTGGCAAAAGCTCCAGGTATCGTTCAAATTACTGCTACTGCAAATGATGGTTCTGGTGTTTCTAACTTCATCGATATTTCAATTGATAAGATTCCAGTAGAAACAATTACTTCTAAGGATATTGCATTGGAATTTGGACAAAGTACAGGAATTAAAGCTACTATTGCTCCATCAAATGCTACTTATAAAGAATTGACTTACACTGTTGCAGATCCTTCAATCATCTCTGTTGATGTTGATGGTATAATAACAACTTTGGCACAAGGTGAAACTATGGTAACAATCCAAGCTTTGGCTGATGGTGTTGAAGCTCAAATCAAGGTAACGGTTACTGCAGTTCGTGCTGATAAAGAAGCTTTGATTCAATTGATTGAAAACGAACAATGGGGTGCTTACTCAGTTTATTACAAAGTAGATGCTGGTGATATCATCATCGGTTGGGCTAAGGGTCAAATATCTCCATTAATTTACAACGAATTCCAAAATGCTTGGATGGACGCTCAAACAGTTCGTTACGAAGAATTTGCTACTCAACAAAAAGTTGACGCTGCTGCTCTTCGATTGAAAAAAGCTATCGAAGCAATGGGTGAGGATCCTGATGTTGAAGTTTATGATGCTATTGAAGATGTAGCAACTATTAACGCAAAAGTTTATCCAACACTAGTTTCTGAATTTGTAACTGTAGAAGCTGACAATTTGAAATCTGTAAAGGTTGTTTCTCTTGCAGGTAAAGTTGTTTATCAAGAAGTTGCTAATAGCAATGAAGTAGAAATCAATGCTTCTAACTTTGCACAAGGAACTTACAGTGTAATAATTGAAACAGAAGATGGAATGGTTGTTAAATCATTCATCAAGAAATAATTAATAATTATTCGAATTTCCAAGGAGGTTGTCCAGTGAGGGCAACCTCTTTTTTTTATGTTTCAGTTTTCTGAAATAGGAAACAAGAGCTATTAATTAGGGTAATCAAGGACCAAGTTTATCACCAAGCATATAAATCATAATTATGCATTAAGCATTTTGTATTAATCTTGACTTTTGGTGTTTTTTACACTATCTTTGTTAAGATTTAGGTTTTCGCCTATGAGAAAAATATACGCGTTTATTGTTTGTTTTTTCTTTGTTGTCGTAACCTTTGCCCAAGGTCAGTTCGAGGGTGAAGTTAGTTATGTGAAAACGACGTTTTCTGATACGTTATATTATGTATATACAATAAAAAATGACTGCGTGCGAATTGACGAATATGATAAATATAAGAGAACAATTAGAGCGTATATCGTGAATTTGCAGGACAAATCAGTTATGATAATCAATCCAAACAAGCGTGTTTACACCCAATTGGAATCATTTCCAGTTTCAAATAAATATGTTCAAAATATGGAAGTTATCCATACTGGTAATTACAAATACATTAATGGTTATAAGTGTAGTCAATGGCGTGTGAAAAATATTGAGGAAAACACAGAAATAACGTATTGGATTGCAGGCGACAATTTTAATTTTTATACTCCTATGTCGCAAGTTGCAATGTCATTGGAAGACCATTTCTTATTTTTCAAGGCTTTGCCACAAAGTAAAATGCAAGGCGTAATGCCAATGATGATAGAAAATAAGACTTTGTTACGAGCTTCGAAAGCTACATTTTGTGTGACGAAAATCAATTCACACCCTGTGGATACGTCGGTTTTCAATATCTCTCAATATCAAAAATTCGAAAATCTGCGGTAACTAAGATTTTATACTAGTTTATTGTTTGCTTGTAACGTATATTCAGCTCCAAAAATCATTGCGGAATTTTTTTCTTCATGTCCCGAAGGGTAATCAAAAACTACAGGATAATCGTATTCAGAAACAGCATCGAGTATAATATCTTCTATGGTGCCAGTGTATTCGTCAACACCATTCCGCATTCCGCTCATTGTTCCAACCACTAATCCAGAAATGTTAGCCAAAATTTCAGAATGTTTTAGATTTTGAATCATTCTATCTATATGATATAGATATTCATTCAAATCTTCTATAAATAAGATTTTCCCTGAATAATCATATTCAAACGGAGCGCCCCGCATACTGTAGAGCATTGATAGATTTCCGCCGACAAGACGACCTTTGCAATTACCAGGTTTGTTATAAGGAGAATTCGTTGTTTGCAATTCAAAATTGACGTTTCCTTGTAAAACATTTTTTAGAGTAAGGAGAGATTCTTCATCAATTGAGTTGAAACTTTTTGCCATGGCTCCGTGGATTGATTGGAAACCAAGAGAATTCAATTTCGCATGGAAAACGGTTATGTCGCTAAAGCCGATTATCCATTTGGGATTTTTTTTAAATTTCGAAAAGTCTAATTTGTTTACAATTCGAATAGAACCATATCCGCCTCTTGCACAAAGAATTGCTTTTATATTTTTGTCGTTAATTGCTTTTTGAAAATCTTCGGCACGTTCAGTGTCGGTGCCAGCAAAAACGCCATAACGATTATATGCATGTTTGCCAATTTCTACACAAAATCCCCATGACTGTAATGTCTCAATTGCGAAATCTAAAGAATCTTCGTGGATTGGTCCAGCTGGCGAAACTATTGCAATTGTATCACCTTCTTGTAAAAAATCAGGTCTAATCATTGTTGTTTGTTCAAATTTAGCACAAAAAATATATCTTTGCGAAGGTAAAAAAAATACTAATCAAATGACAGACTATAAACGTTACCTTATTACAGCAGCCCTTCCGTATGCGAATGGACCAGTTCATATCGGACATCTTGCAGGTGTCTATGTTCCAGCCGATATCTATGTTCGTTATTTACGAATGAATGACAAGGATGTGCTTTTTGTATGCGGTAGCGACGAACACGGCGTTCCGATTACTATCAAAGCAAAAAAAGAGAATTGTTCTCCACAAGATATTGTTGACCGCTACGATGCAATCATTAGAAAATCGTTCGAAGAATTTGGAATAAGTTTTTCAAATTATTCCCGTACTTCGCACGATTTGCATACAAAAGTATCATCGGATTTTTTCAAAACATTGTACGACAAAGGAGAGTTTATAGAACAAACATCTGAGCAATATTACGATGAGGAAGCACAACAATTTCTGGCTGATAGATACATTGTTGGTACTTGTCCGAAATGTGGTGCAGAAGGAGCTTACGGCGATCAATGCGAAAAATGTGGTAGCTCGCTTTCTCCAGAAGAATTGGTAAATCCAGTAAGTAAACTTTCTGGCGCAAAGCCAATAAAAAAAGCAACAAAACATTGGTATTTGCCACTTGACAAATGGGAAGATTTTCTTAGAAATTGGATTCTTGAAGGTCACAAAGAATGGAAAACGAACGTATATGGTCAATGTAAATCGTGGTTGGACGGAGGTTTGCACCCTCGTGCCGTAAGCCGTGATTTGGATTGGGGTGTGCCACTTCCTTTGGAAGGAACCGAAGGCAAGGTTTTGTACGTTTGGTTTGATGCTCCAATAGGTTACATCACTTCTACGCAGGAATGTACTCCAGATTGGGAAAAATATTGGAAATCGGAAGATTCCAAGTTGGTACATTTTATTGGAAAAGACAATATTGTGTTCCATTGTATTGTGTTCCCTGTAATGTTAAAGGCGCACGGAGATTATATTTTACCAGAAAATGTTCCTGCCAATGAGTTTTTGAATCTAGAAGGCGATAAAATTTCAACATCTCATAATTGGGCTGTTTGGTTGAACGAATATTTGGAAGATTTTAAGGATCAACAAGATACACTTCGTTATGTTTTAACGGCGAATGCCCCGGAAACAAAAGACAACGATTTCACTTGGAAAGACTTCCAGGCACGTAATAACAACGAATTGGTGGCAATTCTTGGTAATTTTGTGAATCGTGTTGTTGTATTAACACAAAAATATTTTGCAGGGAATGTTCCTGCAAAAGGTACTTTAAATGATGTTGACAAACAAGCTTTGCAAGCAATCACCGAAGCAAAAGAAAATATTTCAAAAAATATTGAAAACTACCGTTTCCGTGATGCGTTGAAAGATGCAATGCAGTTGGCTCGCGTTGGAAATAAATATTTGACTGAAACAGAACCTTGGAAATTGATAAAAACCGACGAAGCTCGTGTTGCAACTATTTTGAATGTTTGTTTGCAAATAACTGCAAACTGTGGAATTTTGTTTGAACCATTCTTGCCATTTTCATCTGCTAAAATTATGAAGATGATGAATTTAGGAAAAGCTAAATGGGCTGATGCAGGAAATGTATCTCTTATGACAGAAGGAAAAGAAATTGGTCAAGCAGAATTGATGTTCCGCAAAATAGAAGACGCAGAGGTTGATGCCCAAATTGCAAAATTGAAGGCCGCAAAAGAAGCTCGCGAAGCAGAAGAAGCTTTAAATGCACCAGTTGCAGAACAAAAACCTTTGATTTCATACGAAGATTTTGCCAAAATGGATATTCGTATGGGAACAATTTTAGCCGCAGAGCGAGTACCCAAAACAGACAAGTTAATGAAATTGACGGTTAATACAGGAATCGACACAAGAACAATTGTTTCTGGTATCGCAGAACATTTTACTCCGGAAGAATGTGTCGGTCGTCAGGTTAGTGTTCTTGTAAATCTTGTACCTCGTAAGCTTAAAAATATCGAATCACAGGGAATGATATTGATGGCAGAGGGTCATGACGGAAAACTTCACTTTGTTTCAACCGAGAAAAAAATTAAAGAGGGATGCAGTATTTCGTAAAAAAATAATTTTTACAAAATTTATTTATATATTTGCTAAAATTCTAGGATTCAGAGTTATTACATGAACATTCACCTTAAGAAAATCACTGCGGCGACTGCCATTCTAGCAAGTTTGGTGTTGCCTGCCGTAGCTCAAGACACTCACTTTTCGCAGTTTGATGCGGCACCGCTGTATTATAATCCTGCGTTATCTGGAGTAAATGAATGTCACAATCGTATTTATACGAATTACAAAGGCCAGTGGAAAACGTATAGTACTTTTTTGGCTTCGTACGATCAACATCTTGAAAAAATCCAGTTGTTAGGTGGTTCCATTGGTTTGGGAGGTTTGGTAGTTGCTGATTATTCTGGTGAGAACTCTTATGGAAATACTCAATTTAAATTAATGCCAGCATATCATTATAACATGGGAAGATTGCGTATTTCCCTTGGCTTAGATGCTGCTTTCAACTTGATGAGTATTAATGAAGATAAATTGAGATTAGGAACAAACATCAATCCGTTGACTGGTGAATATACTACAGGATCGGAATTGGAAAACACAACTCGTTTCTATTTTGATTTGGGTGTAGGTTTGAATGCACAATATTTCGTAACGCGAAAAGTGCCTGTAAATGTTGGTGCCACGTTCTTCAGATTATTAGGCTCTGGCGGTGGAGGTTTGGCTGTTGCAAGTCAAGATTCAGAAGATAATTACGGACGTTTTTCTTTAAATGCAAATTCTGTTTGTCCTTTGAATTCGACATTTACACTTCTTCCAAGTTTCATTTACATAAATCAAAAAATGTATAATGAGATGAATTTCGGAACGTATTTGAAATGTTCTGTAGGTGAATATACTTCTGTGATTGACGCGATTTATGTTGGTTCTTGGTATCGTGTAAAGGATGCGTTAATTTTGGGTTTGTCATTTGATAAACCAATTAATAAAAACTGGACGTTGCAATTCGGATTTAGTTATGATATAACTCTTTCAAGTTACCGTGAGGCAAATAAATGGGCTACATCTAACAATGTTGGTGGCGACAGTTTCGAATTTTCTCTAAAATTATTGAACTGTAGAGCTCCTATTTTAGTAAATCCGGAAGGTATTGTAAATGATCCATTTAGATAGTATATGAATCGAATTAGTCGCATAATTTCTGTTTTTTTTGTCTTCTTATCTATTTCGATTGCGTCTTTTGCGCAAGGTAAGAAATTGTATTATGAAGCTTATATTGCGTTGGGTGACACTTGTTTCGCCCATGCTAACTTTTATGGAGCGCATCAAGCTTATGAAAAAGCATTGGAATATGTCGACAATCCTAATATTGCTTTTAAATGTGCCGAAGCTTGTCGCGGATACCAAAACTATCCTGATGCAGAAAAATATTATCGTATAGCAATTTCAAAAGATTCTGTTACGTTTCACTTGGCTAATTATTGGTTTGCTGAAATGTTGAAATTGCAAGGCAAATATGATTCTGCAAAAATTCAATACGAAGCACATTGTAAATTGAACAAATCCAAAAACGATTATTACACCAAAAAAGCTAAAGAAGAAGTTGATGTTCTTACAAAGCAAATTCAAAAAGTTGGCGAATCAGTCGGTTTGGAGGCAATACGCATTGAAGATAAAGATGTGAATTCAATGTATGCGGAATATGCTCCATGTCAATACAATGATACCCTGTTTTTCTTTGGAGGTATCCGTCCTTTGGATGCAAAATTGGCAGACACTTCATTTATCTACGCAAACTATATGACGAAAGTGATGCAAGCAACTCGTCATAGTGATTCGTCGTGGTCGGATATAAAAGAAGTTAAATCTTTGTCTGATGAAAATGCACACGTTAATAATCTATCTTTCACAAAAGATGGACGCAAGGCATATTTTAGCAAATGTATAGGATATGATTGTGCAATTTATTCTGCGGATTTCAATCCTTCGACTGTGGTATTTTCAAATATTACGAAATTGCCAGCTCCGATAAATATGTCACAAACAAGCAATACAACTCCGCAAATTGCATATACCCCAGAAGGTGATTATTTGTTCTTTGCTTCGAATCGTAAAGGAACAAAGGGAGGCTATGATATTTGGTATTCAAAAAAGGAAAGTGATGGAAGTTGGGGAGCAGTACAAAACTGTAGCAAGAATGTAAACACAATCGGAGATGAAGTCTCACCATTCTTTGATTCAAGAGATTCTATATTGTATTTTAGTAGTGAATGGCATACAAGTCTTGGAGGATTCGACATATTTTCATCCAAAGGAGATATAAATAATGGACGTTGGTCACCAGCAGTGAATATCGGTACACCGATAAACTCTTCGTACAATGATTTGTATTATGCATATTCACGTGACACTTTGCGTGCATATTGGTGTTCAAACCGTGAAGGTTCTCTAAAATTGATTGGTAAAGCTTATAGTAATGATATATATGCTCATTCCTTGGTAAAACGTTCTATTGCGCGTATTACCGACTTGATTCCAATTACCTTGTATTTCGATAATGACTATCCTGATCCAAGATCGA
This sequence comes from Bacteroidales bacterium, assembly GCA_045600045.1. GTDB lineage: Bacteria > Bacteroidota > Bacteroidia > Bacteroidales > UBA1715 > UBA1715. Next base: position 52,536 of record JAZRXD010000015.1, on the reverse strand, counting down.
AAGACTCTGTAACAGACAAAGTTTATGAGCATTTGTATTATGACTTTATGGCAAAGAAAGATGAATATATCAAGGAATACACAAAATATTCACCGTCAGAACGTTATAAATACGATGTAAAGACTGTGGAAACATTCTTCAGTGATTTGCAGGAAGAATATGAAAAGTTGGCATTGTTTGCCGAATTGATGGATGTGATTTTACATGACGGACAAGATATTGTTGTTGCATTTAAGGGTTACGCAAGTCCAGTGGGTAATTTGGCATACAATGAAATTGTGGCAAAGAAACGTATTTCTTGTATTCAGAATTATTTCAGCACATTCAAAGATGGTTCTTTGAATCAATTTTTACATAATGAACCTAAATCAGGAAAAGGAAGTTTGAAATACATTTACGAACCAATCGGTGTTGTAAAGGCTGAAAATACTTTCTATACAAGTTCTGGTGCTCAAGTAAGTGCTATTTCGGATAGACGTCAAAAATGGATGTCAGTTTATAGTCCAGCCGCTGCATATCAACGTAAAATTGAAATTATTGCCGTTGATATTGAATACGAAGAAGAATTGTTTGAAGAAATAAAATATGAAATTTCTACTCAAAAGAAAATGGTTGACGAAGTAGATGGAACATCTTTGTACAAAGACGGAGAAGCTCCTGTTGAAAAGCCAGCAGTAAGTGGAAATTCGGGTGCGACAGGTGGTGGTATAATTATTATGGGTGCTGACGAAGAAGATGAAGATTTTATTGAAGTAAATGAAAATAATTCTGCTTCTCGTCAAGAAACACAAACAGCAGCACCTATGATTTCTGAAAGTCCTATTCAACCTTCAGCTCCTGCTCAAACTCCAGCACCTGCTGTAAAACAAACGCCTTCAAGACCTGCTTCATCGCCTGTAATCGAGATGGCTCCAATGGATTTTGAAGACGAAGATGAGGTTTATTCTCCGGCTCCTGAAGAAGTTGAAGATGTTCAACCAGCAGAAGAATACGTACCAACATATAATAACCAAGGAAACGAAATGAAGAAATACGAAGGTGAGGAGATTTTCAAGGCTAAATAATTTTCGTTATGAAACGCCTTGTTTTCATAGTCTTCTTTCTTTCTTGTTGTTCATTTTTATTTGGACAATTCTCAAACGATTGGATTAATTATTCCCAAAAGTATTATAAAATACCAATTACCAGCGAAGGAGTTTACAGAATAACGTATGCCGATTTGCTTGCAAATGGAATATCTGTTGGAGATTTTGATCATAGGAATCTTCAAATAATACATAATGGTAAATCTTTGCCATTGTTTGTTTCTGCTCAAGCAGATGGAATTTTCCGAAACACGGATTATTTTGAATTTTATGCCGAAAGTGGTAACACAGGTTGGTTGGATTCGAAAGTGTATTCTTCAGAAGTTCCATTAAATCCAGCCTATAGTTTATATACCGATACAGCATCATATTTTCTGACGTTTGCAAACACGTTGGAAAGTCCTCGTTATGATACGGTTCGTAATCAAAATTACAATGCATTTAATGCCTTGAGTTATTGTTTGAAAACGGTCAGGAATAATTATGTTTCTACGTTTAATGAAACTAATTCTTCTTCGTATATTTTGCCAGGCGAAGGTTGGTGTGATTCGTATTTTGATATGGGCGAATCGGTGCAGAAAGGCATTATAACGACAAATTATTCTTCGGTAGGAGTCCCTTCAAAAATCTCGTTTGGCGTTGCCGGTTTTTCCGAAACGCCACATTCGATTCGGGTTACGGTAGATTCTGATGAATCTATTCGTTATCAAAAAGATTACGAAAATTATAATGCAATTCATGAAACAATAATAACGAATAAACCTTTGTCGGCGACTACAATTTTGAAATTTCAAAGTATTCAAGGAGAGGGAACGGCCGACAAGAATAGTGTAGCGTATGTAGAGGTTGTCTATCCTTGTAATTTGAATTGCAATAATCAAAGTTTTGCAAAATACACGGTACCAGTTGTTGATTTAGGTGAATACATATTGCTTGAATTTGTAAATTTTAATGCAGGTTCAAATGCTCCTATCTTGTTTTGTCCTGAAATACAAAAGAGAATTTTGACAACGTTTGAGAATGGAAAGTATCGTGTTTTGATTCCAAATATGCACAAGGAAGTTGATTGTATTTTACTATCGCAAAATGCTTATTCTCGTGTTTCTACGATTCAAGCTGCGCAATCAAAAACTTCATCTTCAACAAAATATGTAGATTATTCATTAGAGGAAAATCAAGGAAACTATATCATTATCACTGAAAAATCATTGTGGCAACAAGCTAAATTATATCAACAATATCGACAACAAACAGGTCAACAAGTCGTATTGGTCGATATTGATGAATTGTATGATCAATTTGCGTATGGAATACGAAAACATCCTTATGCAATTTCAGCATTTTTGGATTTTGCGATTAAAAATTGGTCAATTACGCCAGAGCATGTTTTTTTGATAGGAAAGGGTTTTCACATTCCGAATAACAGAAACGACGAAAATTTGTATGAACGGACGCTAATTCCAGGAATGGGAAATCCCGCAAGTGATTTATTATTCACTATGGATATGCGTGCGAAATCCATTCGTCCTAATATAGCGATTGGCCGATTGGCAGCAGAATCTCTGGAAGAGGTAAAAATCTATCGAAATAAGGTGATGGATTATGAATCTCAAGAAGCTGCGCCATGGATGAAAAATGTAATACATTTTGGAGGTGGAACTACCGCGTATGAGCAGTCAACGTTTCGTAGATATTTAACGCAATATGCTAATTCGTTGAGGGGAGAATATTTTGGAGCGGATATTCATTCGTTTTATAAGGAAAGTTCCGATGTGTATGAAACCACGGAACCGGCGGCTATTCGTAAATTGATGAATGAAGGAGCGGTTTTAATAACGTTTTTTGGTCATGCATCGGGAAGTGGATTTGACCAAAATATCGACCATCCATCTTTATTTGACAATCAGGGTCGCTATCCGCTGATTGTAGCTAATTCGTGCTACTCTGGTGATATTTTTGCCGACAATGATTACAATGTTAGTAACATTTGGACATTCACTGAAAATAAAGGTTCTATTGGATTTTTGGCAAATGTTGGAACTGGTGTGCCTACTTATTTGAATATATTTTCGTCTGCTTTTATGCGGAATATAGCAAGTCAAAATTATGGTAATTCAATTGGTTCTAGTGTGGCAAAGACGATGCGTGATTTGTCAAACAAAAATATAATCTACGAAGAATTGTATGATGGAATTGCTGGTTTCACTTTGCAGGGCGATCCGATAGTGAAGTTACCATCATTTAATAAGCCAGATTTTGTGATTGATGAAACGTCTATTTTCTTTACGCCACAAATTATATCTACAGAGCAGGATAATTTCACGTTCAATATAGCGCTCCGAAATTATGGTCGAGCGTATGCATCCAATTTTTCAATTCGTGCAACCTTTACACCGGAAAACGGAGCAGAGCCATTTATCTTTGAAACAGAGGCTTCGGGTTCGTTTTGTAAGGACACTCTATCGTTTGTAATGAACATGGAAAATTTTTCTTCAGGAGAATATATGGTTAAGGTTGAGATTGACTATGATGATGTTATTCCTGAACTTTCTGAAGATAATAACGTTGCGACAGTCTCATTCTTTGTTAGTTCTCGTGAGGTGTTACCAATATATCCTTGCAAAAATGCAATTATAGCAACTGACACAGTTTCTTTGTATATGTCGTCGGTAGATCCGTTTAATCCGCCAGCAGAAATAATGCTAGAATTAGATACTACGGCAACGTATAATTCTCCGTTATATCAATCGGTAATATTACAGTCGGCAGGGAAAGCAACTCATTTATGGATACCGGAAGGCAGATTTATAGATAGTACAACATATTTCTGGCGTGTAACTTCAACAGATTCAATAAAATGGAACGAGAGTTCGTTTACTTACGAAAGTGGACAAACAGGCTGGGGACAAATTCATCGACATCAATTTGTTGACAACAAATTACAGTCTTTATCGTATGACGAAGCAACAAAGAACTATACCTTCAATACATTACCTCATGAAATTTCTTTGCAAACCCGGGGCAATTGTTCTACGGAAAAAGAATATTTTGAATGTTTGTTCGTAATGGATGCTACGCAACTCTGTAGTAGTGGGTCGTCATTAACAACACCAACTTTGCAGATTGTTGTTTTAGATCAACTTTCGTTGACACCGTGGTTGTCAAATCATGGATATTATGGACAACGAAATTATGAAAGTCAGGATAAAGTGTTTGACTTTACCGCAAATGATAAAAATGCCAATCAAAAATTAGCAAGTTTCTTGTTGGATAGTGTACCAAACGGAAATTATATTTTATGTTATAGTTTTATTAAACCATATTGTCAATCGTGGGATGATTCGTTGAAAAATGCGTTGGATTCACTTGGTTTTTCTGTTTTTAAAGAAACGGCCGATGACCTTCCGTATATCTTTTTCACACAAAAGGGAAAACCAAGTTTGTGCGAGGAAGTTGTCGGAGAACAGCCTAATGATTTGATACGTATTGATAAAATTATTTCTACGAATTTGTCGCAAGGGACTATAAAAACTGATAAAATAGGACCAGCAAAAACAGTTCATAAAATACTTTGGAATACAGAAAAACGAGGTAAAGATGAAATGTACATGACTGTATTCCAAAAAACTAAAAATGAAGAATTGTATGTTTTAGGTAATTTGTACGAGTCAAGTTGGCCATATTTGGATTCAATTTACAAAACAGAATATTATCCTTTTTTACAGTTGAATTGTAATGTTAAGGATGACGAACGAACTCCTGGTAAATTAAATTATTGGAAAGTTTATTATACGCCAGCTGCTGAATTAGCCGTTGAACCTCGTTATTTATTTGATTTTCATAACGATACAATTCAACAAGGAGATAGTGCCCGATTGGTTTGTTCTGTTCGTAATGTTTCGGAAACCATGTCGGATAGTGTGCTTGTGATGTACGAAATTAGAAATGAGCAAAACGAATTGGTTGATTTGCAGTATAAACGTATTCGAAGTATTAAAGGTTTTGAATATTATATTGATACTCAGTTTTTTTCGACTCGTAATTTAATAGGTAATTATATACTCAAAGTTGAATTTAATCCAGTTGATCCCGAAACGGGAATGTATGACCAAGGTGAAGCGGAACATTTCAATAATTTCTGCTATCATAATTTTACTGTTGTTCCTGATAGAATTGCTCCGATTTTTGACGTGTTGGTAGATGGAAGACATTTGGTGAACGAAGATAAAGTTTCTTCTCAACCTGAAATTAAAATTTCATTGGTTGACGAAAATGAATATTTTAAGGTTATTGGCGATACCAGTTTGTTTCATGTTACTATTGTCAATTTACAAACGAATGTTGAATATCCTTATTATTTTGCCGATAGTACTTTGTTTTTTGTTCCTTCGGAAAGCGATATAAATAAATCTAGTATTATATGCCGTCCGATATTTTTGGACGAAGGAAGTTACGAATTACGTGTTCATGCTCGTGATGTTTCTGGAAATTATGCATCGCCATCGGAATATGTCGTTCAATTCGAAGTTTCGCTTAACAATGAAGTTTCTTCGTTGTATAATTTCCCAAATCCTTGCCGAGAAAGTACAACGTTTAGATTTGTGTTGTCTGGTTCCCAGAAGCCTAAAAATGTTTGTATAAAAGTTGCGGACAACAATGGACGATTTGTTGCTTCCATTCCTGTAAAAAATGTACATATTGGGATAAACGATGTAGATGTTCGTTGGGATAAATTCGGAAATCCGTTGTCGAAAGGTGTATATTTTTATCGACTTGAATTTGATGATTTTTCGTCGTGGAACACCAAAACTATTAAACCAAATGTTGGTTTGTGGGGGAAATTAATAGTAGAATAGCTACAAACTGTGTGGACAACGAATAGCAGCTCTTCGTTTACTTTTGTTGTGATATTCTGTTATGTATGAAAGAGTTACTTCCATTGCTCCGTGTCCGTTACTTGCGGTTTTAAGCGAAGAGATGTTCAAATCGTAGTTGAACATAATGTCTAAATTTTGGTACCGACAGCCTAATCCAAAAATGACAGCATCTTTATTTTTAGAACGGAACCAAACACCTGTTTGAACTTGGGAAATATCGGTATCGTCAAAATAGAAAATTCCCATTCCGCCAAAATGAAATTCGTGTTGTTTGCCCTGAAATTGCATTTTAAAACCAGGAATAACATCGATATTCGATGTCACGCCGAGAATTGCGTTCCCATGGAAAAGATAGCGCGATTTGAGTTGTACGTTGTCTTCTTTGTAAAAAGATATATTTGGATGGTTAATATTGTAAAAAGCTACGCCAAGTGTATAGGATAGATTGTTTTTGGGTTTGTAAGTAGCTTGTATTCCTGCACTTAAATCAAAAAATGTGGTTGAATTCATATCAATGGCTTCGGAAATTTCTATGTCCGGATCATATTGAGTGCCGGTAAATTGCTCTTGGAAAGTCAAATATGTGTAATCCAAAGAATTGTAGTATAATGCTGGTAAAATTCCATACGAAATAATGAGTGTTTTTCCGTTGAATTGAAGATGTTGGGCAAGAGGAACGCCTATTTGTATTGTGTTGTAATTCGCATCGCCAGCCTTGTCAAAATTCATAAGCAAGCCATATCCAATCACGTAGTTCCAATATCGTTTGATAATTTTTCCGTCGAAATTTGCTGTAATTGTTTGATACGGATTTGCCACCGTTCTGTATTGATCACGGTAAGCTAGGCAAAATCTGTAATGTCCAGTAAAATATCCGGTTTCTGCGGGATTTACATTGAGTGTGTTTGTATAAAAATTAGAGAAGTGAATATCTTGGGCAGTTGTTGATAGTGCCAATAAGCAGAAAATATATGTAAATGCTTTTTTAAACATTATCGAATCAATGTGATATTGCCTTTGATTTCGTATTTTTCACCATTAAGACAGGTAGCTTTCAGGTAATATACAAATACTTGCGGTTGCAAAGGTTTCCCGTGATATGTTCCGTCCCAGTATTCGTTTTGGTCGGTCGTCTCGAAGATTTTTTCTCCCCATCTGTCGTAAATGGCAAATTCTAAATCGGAAAGAACGCCACTATTCACTTTTATGATATCGTTTTTCCCATCGTTGTTTGGCGTAAAAGCGGTTGGAACAAATATAAAAGGATTATCGCAAACCCATTCCGACGATGCGACGTGTATGGTGTCAAAACTTTGGCAACCGTATCTATCAACGGCAACAACCGTGTATGTTAGATTAATAGGAATATCTGGCGTGAATGTCGTGATAGCTTTTGTATTATCATCAAGCATAATGTTTGGTGTCCAGAGGTAAGAAATTGTATCAATAGGATTTTTACAGGCGTGTAATTTCGTAGTTTGTCCGATATAAAGTTGGTAATTATCGGCAAAAGCTTCAACAACAGGCAATTTTTCCTCCAATATTATTGGAATAGAATGTTGAACGGAATCTTTACAACCATTTGCATCGCTGAGAGTTAGATAATAAGTTCGAGGACATAAGTTTGTGATTTTTGCCGTTTTTGCACCATTTGACCATCTGTAAGTATATGGTTGGGTTCCGCCAGAGGCAAAAGCGTGAATGTAGCCATTGCATGCACCCATGCATGTTTCGTTGAAAGTTGTGATTGAATCAACTTTCAAAACTTCGGGTTCTGTGATTTTTACAGTCATCGTTTCTCTACATCCTAAACTATCACTAACGACAACGGAATAGTCTCCTTTCCCTATATTTTTTCTATAATTATTTGTTGTGCTGTCTTCCCAAAGATATTCGTAAGGAGGAATTCCTTCAACAGAAATGTCGAAACTAGCATTCGTGTCGCCGTTGCACGATACTGGATGATAATTGGTCATGTGTACTGCAAGACTGTCAACTCTAACGTGTACGGTATCTACATACGTACAACCATACGCATCTGTTGCGTGTATCACAAAATCTGTTGTTGATGATGGATTTACGTGGGCTACAGCTTCGGTTGCGCCGTCTTTCACAAATTCTGCGGGTTCCCATTTATACCAAAGCTCGTTTTCTGGTGTCAGGTTTTTTACTGAAATTTCGGTAACTTCTTTTGAACAAATGAGTGTGTCGCCTGCAACAACAATATCATTGTAGAATACTTCGACGGTTATAGAATCGGTTGCTTCGAATTCGCAGTATGTACTGAGCGTTTTTACATAATAAGTTGTTGTGGTAAAGGGATTTACGTTAACATAATTCAACGAGAAATCAGGATTGATGATTTTGTTGAATTTTCTGTCGGTTGACCAAAGATACCGTTGAGAAGGAGCATTGGTTTGTACTTCAAGACGAATACGTTCTCCTAGGCAAATTTTGGGAATTTGTGGCGTTCCGCCTTGAATTACATTTAATTCTTCTATGTGATAATCAGCATTAAATGTATTTACCTTTTGTTCGTAGATAGTTTGGCACCATCCGGAAGTTACCGTTAATTGGTAGGTTATAGTATCGTTTGGAGTTGCGTAAGTATGAGGTTGGGACGGATCGGTAAGCCATTCTTTTGGACTCCATGAATATTCCAAATTGTCATCATATTCGTTGGGAATACCAATCAATACACTGTCGCCTAAACAAATATTTTTCACATTGAGAGTTTCGTTGTGTACTTTGTTTGAAATGGTCAGTTCTTTTGTAATAGCATCTCCTTGATTACACGAACCTTCATCTTGTAACGTTAAGGAAACCAAGTATGTTCCTGTATCGGAATAAGTATGAGTTGGAGATTCTTCGTTGGATGTTGTTCCGTCACCGAAATCCCACGTGTAAACCACATCTGGGTTGTTGTATAAAATTTTTGAGGTGTTTTTGAATGTCAATTCTTTACTGACGCAACCAACTTCAGGCACTTCAAAATCAGCACTGATAAGACCAAAGTCAATGACAAAACGGAACACGGCCGCATTACAGTTACTTGCGTTGTTTTTGGTTGACCAAACGCCAGGATTAGGATACACAGGAAATCCGTTGCATCCTCCGCAACTTGCACAAACACTTTGATAGACGTAACCATTTGCATCGAATCGGCTTGTTCCTCCATCAACGTGGTCGCGTCCACTGTTAGCACATCCGTAATACGTGTAACCTTCTGTTGGTGTGTAAATCACATACGCATCGGAAAGTTCTCCGAAATAACTGGCATAGTTCAATTCGTTGGCTTCGTCATCAATCACCATAATGTAGAAGTCCTTGCCGTCAGTATCTTTTTGGTACGCTCCGTCCGTTATGTCCATTCCTTTTGTTCCGGGAATGGTTGACCAACCATAATCATAAAGTAATGTTGTGTAGTTGCCGTAATAGTACCATTGCGCGTAATCTTCTGGCCATTCACGACCAACGCCTGCCAAATAAATTCTATTGCAAATATCAACTTCGAATGCAGTAGGAGAAATGTTTGGCGTGCCGGAACCGCTACCGAAAACGGTTGACCAACGAAGTTCTGTTAAATCATTGTTGAACGATGCAAGAAATTGTCCGCTGTTTGGAGTATTGTATTTGGCATTGTATATCAATGTTTTGTCGGGTGCAGTTGTTTGTCCGTAAATAAAAACATTGTTGTTGTTGTTTATGCGAACAAAATGTGCTTGATCGTATTTTGTTGAACCAAAATAGGTTCCACCAAGCAACGCTCCGTTGTTTTTATTCAATTTAATGACAAATGCGTCAACTGTGCCACCAATTCGTTCTGATTTGTATCCACCGGAAGGAAGATTAAGTGTAGATGAACAAGTACCACCTGTAACGAACACGCCGTCGGAATGGTCAACATCAACGGAATATGCAGCATCTTTGCTGTCGCCGCCAATGTAGGAACTCCATTGTAGCGTGGAAAGATTAGGGTCGAATTTGCAAATCACGCCATCTTGTACGCCGCCAAAACTATTTTGAAACCCATTAGTTGTAGGAAAATCATCGGAAAAAGTTGTGGATGCAATGTAGATATTGTCTTCGTCATCAACCATTATTTCTCCACGTGCGCCATCACCGTAATTGTAGTAAAGGGAATCGTAGCCGTGGTTAAGATCGACTTCCCAACTGAAATTGATGCCGTCGTTTTTTGAGCCACCCAAATAAGTTGAAGCAAGAATGGAAGTTCCATCGGGAGCAAGTTTTGTAACGAAGATGTCAACTCCATTTTCAAAACTGATAGTATTGTCGTAAACAATTGGATCACCGCCATTGAACGTTGTTTGATAACCATTGTAAACCGGAAAATCACTGGAACCAGTTGTTCCTAAAATCAACAATTCATTTTTACTGTTTACAATAAGACTGTGTGGCATTTCGCAACTATTTCCTCCTAAATAGGTTGCGTAAATTCTGTTCTCGCCAGTTTCATTCAATTTCATCAAGCCAATATCCCAGTTTCCTCCAGCATATTCTTCTTGTATTGCGCCCAAACTTATTGGATACCCAAAACCTTCGACGATTCCTCCTAAATATGCATTATTTTCAGTATCGTAAGTCGCGGTAAATCCCCAGTTGTCGGCTGTTGAACCAGTGTATGTTGAGAATACCAAATTTGGATCAATGTAAAGTGTGAAATTTGGATTGTAGGCGCCAAGATTGTAAGTAACTTTGAAATGTTCCAATTTGTAGGAACATGGTATTTCAACAGTATCGACGCCAATGATTTGAAATGCAAAAGGTTTTTGTTCGTAAACTTCGTTTACACTAGTTGTAATTACTAAAACGCCATCTTTACGAACTTTCATCGACGGAACGTAATCGTACTGCATTTGAATTTTTTGCGGATTTCCTCCCGGATGAACAATAAAATCATATTTTAAATCGGTTGTGTTTCCATACAGATGCAAGTCAATGTTTTTATAAATATTTTCGTATTTCACATCGTTGAAACTTCGCACGTTTGTTGACCAGTTTTTAGGATTATTACCATACAAATAATTTTCGGTATATTGAGTTTGATTAAATCCGTAAATCTTTGAATGTGAGTTTTTTCCAAGAAATTTAACTTGATATGCGTGAGCTTTCAACGAATCAAGATTTGCTGAATCTTCGTGTTTGAGTTGTTTCCCGGTTTTTAAGAAATATTCTCGGCTTTTGTCTAAATCTTCTTGAGTGAGATTTTTGGCACCATGCCGGTGTTTCAAAGTCTTTTCGTCACGGAAATAATATGTGAGGCAATTATTTTCGATATACAAATACCCACCATATAACTGGCTGCGAAACAACACATTGTCATCCCATTGTTGTTTGTTTTCGGTAAAATAAATTGCCGATTTTTGGGAATAAACGTCGAACGCAAAATATAGTAATGCGAGTATTGCAAACGTAATCTTTTTCATCCGTGAGTTATTCGTAATAAATTGTGGTAAAGGTACAAAGAATTGTTGATTTGTTGCAAATTACGTCGATTGACTTTCTTGATGTCTGTATTGAAAAAAAATTAACGAAAACTTAACATTCCTTAACATTCACGTAACATATCACTACGATTTTTGTATTGTTAAATTTTGAATATATGGATACATTGATTAACATTTTAAAGATAATTTTAATAGCGGCCGGTGCTCTAGGAGTGTTTTTGTACGGAATGAAGTTGATGAGCGATAGTTTGCAGAAAATGGCGGGAAATAAAATGCGTACTATTCTTGCCAAAATGACAGACAAACCTGTTCGTGGAATTTTAACAGGAACGGTTGTTACAGCAGCTATCCAATCTTCTTCAGCAACGACGGTGATGGTGGTTAGTTTTGTGAATGCGGGACTTTTGTCGTTGGCTGGTGCAATTACGGTAATTATGGGTGCGAATATTGGAACCACGGTTACAGCTTGGATTATTTCGTTGTTTGGGCTTGGAGAATCGAGCGGCGCGTTTACGTTTCCATTGATTGCGGTTGCGGTTGCATTGCCTTTTATGTTCATGAAGCGCGACAAACTAAAATCAATCCACGAATTTATAATGGGTTTGGCTCTATTGCTTGTTGGTCTTCAATTTATGCAAGATGCAATGCCGAATTTGGAAGAATATCCGACTTTTTTGGAAACACTTGGAACCATGTCCGATTATGGTTATTTGTCGATATTGTTGTTTATACTTATTGGAACAATTTTGACGTGTGTTGTTCAGGCCAGTGCTGCAATGATGGCAATAACGTTGGTTATGTGCTATAAAGGTTGGATTGGATTTGATGTTGCTGTCGCTTTGGTTATGGGACAAAATATCGGAACTACAATCACTGCAAACCTTGCTGCAATGGTTGCTAATACAATGGCAAAAAAAGCGGCACGTGCGCACTTGGTTTTCAATGTGTTAGGTGTTATAATCACACTTGTAGCTTTTTATCCGTTGATGAGTTTAATTTCAAAAATCACGATAGGAATTATGAATTCCGATCCATATATTTTGCCAGGAACAGAAGGCTATAATCCTGCATCTATTCCTATGGCTTTGTCTATTTTCCATACGTTTTTCAATGTCGTGAATACTTTGATTTTGGTTTGGTTCATTCCGCAAATAATCAAAATCGTGAATTGGATGGTAAAATCTTCGGAAGAAGATGATGAAACTTTCAAATTGAAGTATATTCCTAGTCATTTTATGAACACCTCGGAGTTGGATATTGAAAGTGCTCAACAAGAAATTCAATTGTTCTCAAGCCGTGTTTTGAAAATGTACGAATTTATTCCTGAACTGAACAAAGCAAAAACTGACGATATTTTCAACGATTATTTTGAACGAGTTGCACGTTACGAGGAAATAACCGACAAGATGGAAATTGAAATTGCGAAATTTTTGACACACGTTTCAGAATCAATTGGTAGTAAGGAAGGTTCTAAGAAAATCAGTGCAATGCTTAGAATTATCGACAATTTGGAAAGTATAGGCGATAGTATTTATCATATTTCGTTGACAAAGAAGGAACAACGCGAGCAGAACATTAAGTTTGGAAAGATAAATGAAGATCATTTGCAAAAAATGTTTGATTGCGTTCAGAAATCGTTGATGATAATGGATTCCAATCTTAACAAGAATTACGATGACGTTGATATATCGAATGCGTATTTGGCCGAAGATGCGATAAATGAATATCGAAATCTTTTGCGTGATGTGCATGTCGAAGCTATTAAATCAGGCGAATACACATACGAGGTTGGTACAATTTATAGCAGTATTTATGCTCTTTACGAAAAAATCGGTGATTTTGTGATTAATATATCACAAGCAATTGTCAAGTCGCAGGAATCAAAAGAAGCTCCTGCTCAGGAGGCTTAAATCGGGTGCAGATAGTGTTGGGATTAACTAAAAATCCTGTATTTTAGCAAAAAAATTTTGCGATGGCTCAAATAAAATATTTTTCAACGAACCATAAGGCCGCTGAGGTTACTTTCGGCGAGGCTTTATTGAAAGGTTTGGCTCCAGATAAAGGTTTGTTCATGCCCAAAGCAATTCCAACTTTTTCTAAAGATGAGTTGAATGCATTGAAAGGCAAACAATATTATGAAATTGCAGCAACTGTTTTCTCTAAATTTTTGGGAGATGAGGTTCCAATGGCTGATTTGTTGGCAATGACGAAAGATGCTTACAATTTCGATGTGCCTTTGGAACACGTGGCTGACAGAAAATATGTTATGCGTTTGGATCAAGGTCCAACGGCTTCGTTCAAGGATTTTGCAGGAAGAATGATGGGACGTATGATGCAATATTTCTTGAAACGTCAAAATGTAAACAAACTGATTTTAACTGCAACTTCGGGTGATACTGGTAGTGCTATGGCACACGCATTTTACGGCTTGAATAACATTCAAATTGCAGTTTTGTTCCCTGAAAAAGAAGTGAGCGACCGCCAACGTAAGCAAATGACTACGTTGCAAAAAAATGTGCAAATTATTGCTATTGATGGAAAATTCGACGATGCGCAGGCGATGGTAAAACAAGCATTTTCCGATCCTGATTTGGAATGTTTGAATTTTACGAGTGCCAATTCAATAAATATTGGTCGTTTGATTCCTCAGATTGTGTACTACATTTATTCATATACAAAACTTCGTAAGCAGGATTCTGCAGATTTAGAAGACGTTGTTTTCTGTATTCCATCGGGAAATTTTGGCGATATGATGGGGTGTGTCTTGGCAATGAAAATGGGACTTCCGGTAAAACGAATTCTTGTTGCGACTAACGAGAATGATGAGTTTGAAAAATTGATGAAGACTCACAAATACAACAAAATAGAGCCTTCGAAGAACTGTTTATCTAGTGCGATGAATGTTGGTCATCCAAGTAATTTGGCTCGTTTGATAGAGTTGTTTGGTGGAAATATGGACGAAAAAGGTTTGGTTTTGAAAGAACCAGATTTTGTGGCAATGGATAAAATCTTTGTTGCTCAAAGTGTTACGGATGCCGAAACGCGCGAAACAATAAAACTTGCATGGGACAAATATCACGTTTTGTTGGAACCTCATGGTGCAGTGGGATGGAAGTGTGTTGAAGATTATTTATCAAACGAAAAACCTGTTGCCGACCAATTGTTGGTTTCGTTGGAAACAGCACATCCTGCAAAATTCCCTAAGGCAATTATCGATGCAATTGGTGTTGATCCTGACCTCCCAGAAAGTTTGAGTGGGTTGGAAGGCAAGTCAGAACATTTTGACAAAATTGCCGGCAATTATCCAGCTTTCAAGGAATATCTGGACAAACGTTACGGATGGAAAAAATAATTCTTGGCATCGATCCAGGAACAAATGTGATGGGTTTTGGCTTGATAAAAGTCGAAGGTAGATTGTTGTCTGTTCTTGAAATTGGAGTTATTGAATTGCAAAAAATTGCAGATCCGTACACTAAATTGCAGAAAATTTATAAAACCTTAACAGAGATTGTAGAAAAATATGCACCCGACGAAATGGCGTTGGAGGCTCCTTTTTATGGAAAGAATGTCCAGTCAATGCTGAAACTTGGTAGAGCACAAGGTGTTGCGATGTCGGTTGCTGTTGCCCACGATATTGTTATTCATGAATATGCGCCACGAAAAATCAAATTGGCGATTACGGGAACGGGAGCTGCATCGAAGGAACAGGTTGCCGCTATTTTGTCGAAAATGTTGCAATACGAAAATAATCAGAAATATCTTGATGCTACCGATGCGTTGGCTGTCGCTGTTTGTCATTATTATCAAATTTCAAAACCAGTTTTGCCAGAATCCACAACGAAATCAAAAGCTGTGGTAAAGACACGTAAATCGTCTCAATCTTGGGCACAATTTATTGCACAAAATGCCGATAGAGTTGTGAAAAAGAAATAAAAATCTTTGTCCTGTTGTGGACGGAGTATTGCATAGTTATTTTATTCTTTCCACTCCTTCATAGGTAGAGAATTCGCCAGATTCTATTATTTCGTTATTCATTTTTCAATAGGTATTCCTCATCATCAATAAACAAATTAACTAAACCGACTCCTTTTACAAGTTTTATAGTTCCTTTTACTTTAGAAACTTTTGAAGGATAAAGAAAAAGCGTATCAGAAATTTTTTCATTTACAGATTTGACATAAGACACTATATCATTTGTTGAATCAATTATTTCACAAAGACAATCCCAACGATCATTGTCTATATAATCAGAGAAAATCCTTATTGTACAATTGTTTCTTGGAGAATGGATTTTATAAGATAAACGACTTGTACATACGCATTTACATCCCCATGGTATTTTTTTATCGCCTTCATTGGCATACAGTTCCATCACTTCGAAAGCTATGTTTTCTCCTTTAGTGTTCTCAAAACAAAGAACATCGCTTTTTTCATAAGGAGTAAAATTCTTATATTCTTTAGGGAATGGTTCACAATGTTCTGCACAACCGTAAAATAAAACCATGCTTATAATTATTAATAGTAAATTTTTCATACATCTACATTTTTGAATTGTTTAAATTTTCTCTATATATAGTTATCAAAAAACTCAAAAGCCAGCATAAAATTACAATATCTTCAAAAAAAAATAGTGTACTAAAAGTCGTAGTAGAAATTATTGAGCGACGTTCTGAAACCAACGAAAAACATCCATTGATTTAAATCATCTTTTGTTTCTGATTTCAACTTTCTGTTCGAAATGCCAAGCGAAACGCACATATTTGATTTTGGATTAATCATGTACGAAGCGGTAAAGTCTTTATATGTTATAATTTCTTGGTCGCCACCTTTGCCTATTTCGTTGTTGTATTCTTGTGTTCTTGTTTGGTAGAGTTTGAAAATATCGCCGCCATAGTTCGAACTGGCAGTGTCTCTGCCATAAACAAGATATTCATATTTTGCTTCAAAGAAAAAGCGTTTCCAATTATATCGTAGGAAAGAAATAGATTCGTAGAAATTTGCACCTCTAGGATGTGCCAATGGTTGCATTGCGTGGGCGTAGTTTTGCGAATATGTGAAATGCGAGTAGGTAAAAGGTCTGACGTAATTGAATTCTGTTTGAAAGTCCAGACCTTTTATTTTTGCTATATCGAATGTTTTGTATCCGGCTTGCAATCCGTATTTACTTCCCCACCAACCGCTATGTTTTTTGAATTCGTTGAATTTGAATTCATCAAGTATCGCTTGACCGTAGAAAACGTGTTTTTTCCAAAGGGTAAGTTTTCCTGTTAATCCCATCATACAGTTGTCTGGAGAGCCAATGGAGAATTCAACAGGACGTAAGAAAATGCAAGGATTTATGTAGTTGAATTCAAATCCTCGTTCTCCGCCAAGTGTGTCGTTCCCCCAGTTTATTGTTTCGAAAAATGCAACATTCAACCATTTGGTTACCGACCAGTCCAAATAGTGCATTACATTCCATTTTTTTGCATAGCGTGTATTTCCTTTGTGGCCTGCTTCCAAATAATATTGTTGCGACCACATCATCACATATTTAACGTTCCAAACATTTGTTGTAAGTTTAAAATATGGATAGTTTTGGGCATTGTCAGACAAAAGGAGTGAACGATATCCGTCACCGAGAAAGTTTTTCCCGTGCCCTAATTGAAAGCTGAAATATTTGTTTGGGATATACGACGCAAACCCTTCTGCGTAGGCGTAATCCAATCCGCCGTTTTCTCCAAAAGATTTTGCTCGACTAATACCGGGAATCGTATTTTTCCCTAATTCCTTAATTCTGTCGCGGCGGAAATCGGTGAAATTAGATTGGATTTCGTGAAATGCGGTATAAAAATAAACTTTGTTGGTGATATTTCCGTTTATGAATACACCTCGATCGTTTATCCAACCCATATCGTCATTGTTTTCTCCGTTATGTTGCGAAATTTCAAAATTAAAGGCTGGATTAATATTAAAGTTGAATTCATCAGAACGATAGCGAATCCAATCATTGTTGAATATATGATTGACGTATTTGTTTTTGCATTTTTTTTCGTAAAGGGAATCTATAGAGACGATTTTCGAAACTTCGGTCATGTCGTAAGGTTTTACCGAAGTATGGAATCGATTGTCGGAATTGTATAAATATCTGTCGTATGGTTGGAACGAAGCATTTTGATGTACGGAATTATCTTGCGCTGCAGCAACCATACATGAAAAAACAAAGAATAAGCACAAAAGACATTTATTGTCCGTCATGTTCAAACACTGCTTTTATTGTTTTTAGAATAATCATGAAATCCAAGCTCAGCGACCACGTGTCAATGTATTGCAAGTCTAATTTCATCCATTGTTCAAATGGTATATTGTTTCGTCCCGAAACTTGCCAAATACAAGTCAATCCAGGCTTCATCGATAATTTTCTGGTTTGCCAAGGTTTGTATTCTTTAACTTCCGAAGGAAGTGGTGGACGAGGTCCTACAATTGACATGTCACCTTTCAAAACGTTGATGAATTGAGGCAATTCGTCTATACTTGTTTTTCGGATAAAGTGTCCGATACGCGTTATTCGTTTATCATTTTTGATTTTGAAAACGGGGCCTTCTTGTTCGTTTTCTGCAAGTAATTCTGCTTTCATTTCTTCTGCATTTTCGCACATACTACGGAATTTATATAGTGTAAATTCACGTCCACGTAGGCCAGAGCGTGTTTGTTTAAAAAATACAGGTCCTTTAGAATCTAACTTGATTAAAATTGCCGTTATGAGGAATAGTGGTGACAAGCCGATTAGGGCAAAAAAAGCGAAAATCTTGTCAAATGCAGCTTTATAGAATAAATTGATAGATTGTTTTGGCGTGTTTTGGAATGTGAAATATGGTGTTTCACCCAAATAATACAATTTTGCTTTCGTCGAGGTTAACGACAATGTTTGAGAGGAAATTCGGAATGTGATTCCTAATTCCAAACATAAATATACAAGGTCGCTGATTAATTTTGTGTCAAGAGTTGACTGACAATAGAAAACCTCATCAATTGGTTCTGCTAGTAATTGCTCTTTTAGTGATTTTAGGGGATAGATAGGATATTGATTTTTATATTTTTCGAGTTCTGGAACATTGTCGGAAATGAGTCCTTTAATATGGTAGCCCCAGAATTTGTTAGTTTCAATTTTGTTTATGAAGGCGCCTATGTTTTTGTCGCCAATGATATAGATATTGCTGATGTTTTGTCCTTTCAGACGTTTTCTTTGTGCAGAATGGTAAATTAAGATTACCACAAGGTAAAGAAGTGCAAAATCGAGTAATACAAATTCAAAAACGAAATATCGTTTTATGTGTATTTGGAAAATAAAGGCAAGAAATGCCAATGCCAACAATCCACAGATTAGGGCTAACAAATAGTTCCCTAGAATGAATGAGTGTGGATTAGTTTTGTAGATTTTTGAAATGTCAAGCCTTTTGAGCAAATAAGGCCAAAGAATAATCGAACACAATAGAAGGATAGTGTAGTCTTTATTTAAAATCCAACTTCCAAAATGTATTCTATATAGTGCCCAAAAAAGCAAACAACTAACAACCACGTCTAAAAAGACGATCAGGTTATTGTTTGATTTGTTGGACAATGCGTTCATTTAAAGCTTTCGATTTGAGAAAAAAAAAGCGGGAATTAGAGAATCCCCGCTTTTCGTTTGATGGGTTATATTATTTTGCAATAACACGTGCCATTTCACATACTTTGTTTGAATATCCCCATTCGTTATCGTACCAAGAAACAACTTTAACGAAAGTAGGATCCAATTGGATACCTGCTTTGGCGTCGAAGATAGAAGTACGAGAATCGTTACGGAAGTCAGTAGAAACAACTGCATCTTCAGTGTAACCAAGTACGCCTTTCAATTCGCCTTCTGAAGCAGCTTTCATAGCAGCACAGATTTCATCGTAAGTACATTCTTTGTTCAATTCAACAGTCAAGTCAACTACAGAAACATCAGATGCAGGAATACGCATTGACATACCAGTTAATTTACCGTTCAATTCAGGAAGAACTTTACCTACTGCTTTAGCAGCACCAGTTGAAGAAGGGATGATGTTTTCAAGAATACCACGACCACCTCTCCAGTCTTTCTTAGAAGGACCGTCAACAGTTTTTTGAGTTGCAGTAGCTGCGTGAACTGTAGTCATCAAACCTCTCTTGATACCGAATTTGTCGTTCAATACTTTAGAGATAGGAGCTAAACAGTTAGTTGTACAAGATGCGTTAGAAATGATTGTTTGACCAGCGTAAGTTTTGTCATTAACACCATAAACGAACATTGGAGTTGCGTCTTTTGAAGGAGCTGACATGATAACTTTCTTAGCACCAGCTTTAATATGAGCTTCAGCTAATTCAGCTGTTAAGAAGAAACCTGTAGATTCAACAACTACATCTACGCCAAGAGCACCCCATGTAATAGCTGCAGGGTCTTTTTCTGCGAAGATTTGGATTTTGTTTCCATCAACGATCATGAAGTTATCTTCAACTTTGATGTCGTGATTGAAATGACCATGAACTGAATCGTATTTTAGCATGTAAGCTAAATAGTCAGCGTCCAAAAGGTCGTTGATACCTAGTACTTGAATGTCTTTGCCGAAGTTTTCAACTGCAGCACGGAACACCATACGGCCGATACGTCCGAAACCGTTAATACCAAGTTTAATTGCCATAATAAATAAATTTATAAATTATTGTTAATAACATTTTTTGACGGCCACAAATTTACATTAAAAATAGACAAAACAAAAGGTTTATTTCTTAAATGTTTAATTTTTTGATTGTCAGTTGTTAAAGCCTCATTTTTCGGACAATCACAAATCATTGCGTCATTGTTTTTGCCTAAAAAAGTTTTGTTTATTTTTGCAAAACTATGGTTGAGGATTTTGATATAGAAGAACAGGAATTGTTTGAACATTATCGGTATGTAGCCGATAAAGGTCAGTCGTTGCTTCGTGTGGATAAGTTTTTGAATGATAGAGTTGAAGGAATTTCAAGAACAAAAATTCAGGAAGCTGCCGACGCGGGATTCTTGTTCGCCAATGGAAATCCAATAAAATCGAACTACAAGGTCAAGCCTAACGACGTGATTACCATAGAGTTCGAAACGCCAAGGCAACAATTACAAATAATTCCGGAAGATATTCCATTGGATATTGTATATGAAGATGACCAGCTTATGGTTATCAATAAAAAACCGGGAATGGTTGTACATCCGGGTTGCGGAAATTATACGGGAACAATGGTTAATGCAATTGCGTGGCATTTGAAAGGGAACATTCTGTTTGAGGCTGATGATCCTCGTCCAGGCCTTGTTCATCGTATAGACAAAGACACATCGGGATTGTTGGTCGTTGCAAAAAATGAGCAGGCAAAATGTTTTTTGGCCGATCAATTTTTCCATAAAACGACACAACGCACGTATGTTGCGGTTGCGTGGGGCGTTCCGGAGGAAACGGAAGGAACTGTGACTGGGTATATTGGAAGAAGTTTGAAGGATAGAAAGGTAATGACATTATTTCCTGACGAGACCCATGGGAAATGGTCTGTTACACACTATAAGGTGTTGGAAGATTTAGGCTATGTGTCAGTCGTTCAATGTAATTTGGAAACTGGACGGACCCATCAAATTCGCTGTCATTTCAAATCAATCGGTCATCCGTTGTTCAATGATGAAACGTATGGTGGAGATCAAATTGTACGAGGAACTACGTTTACCAAATACAAACAATTTGTGGAAAATTGTTTTGATGTTTGTTCGCGCCAAGCTTTACATGCAAAAACGTTGGGATTTACTCATCCAACAACAGGAAAATTTATGCAGTTCGACTCTGAAATTCCTGATGATATGTCGGCATTAATCGAAAAGTGGCGTCAATATGGAATGACGAAAAGGTAAGCTTTGATTTGCTCCGACGTTTGATGTTTTGTATAAAGTATTCCGTTCTTTCAAAATAATTATCAAGAACAGTTCTTTAATCCAAATCTTTTTGGTAAATTTGAAACATAGTTTCAATTAAAATAAAATATCAATGAAAAAAACATTTTTGATGGTTGGTGTTTTGCTTTCGGCCGCTATGTTTACGTTTGCCCAAGAAGAGGTAGTGAATACAGTGGTTGTTGAGGAAAACCAAGAGGCAGAACTTGCCTACAACAAGGGAACTTCTTTGATGGATACAAAGCAATATCAAGATGCTATTGTACAGTTTGAGGAAGCAATAAAATATAATCCTGAATTTCGTCAGGCGTATGTGAATCTTGGAAGTGCAAAATCTACACTAAAAGATTATGACGGTGCAATCGCTGCGTTCAGCAAGGCTTTGGATTTGGATTCGACGCAAGGACTTGTTTGGTTCTCAAGAGGTATGGCATCCTACTACAAACAGGATTTCAGGGCTTCGCTTGATGATTTCAATGGTGCTATTAGAAATGGTTATAAAACTGCAGAGACCTATTATTATTCGGGCGTTGATTTGTTTTTCATGAAAGATTACGAAGCTGCAATTACCCAATATACAAATGCGATTAAGTTAAATTCTTCGTATGCGTACGCTTACAATGATAGAGGTAGTTGCTACAGAAAAATGGAAAAATACGACGAGGCTATTCGTGACTATGAAATAGCTGCGCATTACGACCCTCAATTGGCTAATATATATGACAATTTGGGTTCTGCTTTGGTGAAAAAAGGTGATTTGCAAACAGCAATCAAGAATTTCAACTTGGCAATCGCAAAGAAACCAGATTTTTACGCTGCATATAACAACCGTGGCGAAGCTTATTTTTTGCAAGGCGATATGAAAGCAGCTTTCAATGATTTTAAGAAAGCGACAGAGTTGAATAAAAATTATGCATTGGCTTACAATAATTTAGGTGTTGTTTATGCAACTCAGAAAAAATATGAGGAAGCTTTGAAAATGTATGCGAACGCCATCAAATTGAATCCGAATTTCGGTATGGCATATTATCATCAAGCTGCAGCACAAGAAATGTTGCGCCAGTTCGACGAATGTTGTATGTCGTTGGTGAAAGCACGTGAGTTGGGAGTTGATGTTCCAGCTGCATTAACGTCAAATTGTAATTAGTGTCTAATTTAGAATTGTCAGAATATGAATAGTAAAATGAAATATATACAAGTTTTGGTATTGCTTTTAGCTGCCAATCTGGCTTTTGGACAAAACAAGGAATTTACCAAGAAGGATTGTCCAGACACAAAAGGTTTGAAAACTGCATTGAAAGATATTGATAATGGCGATGCCTATACTGAAATCGGTGATTACAAAACTGCTTTGGATAGTTATTTAAAGGCTCAAGCTTTCAATCCGAGCAATGCGAATTTGAATTACAAAGTAGGAAAATGTTACTGGATGTTGAAGAATCCAAAAGCTGCGATTCCTTATTTCTCAAAGGCTGTAGAACTTGATCCTGTAGGAGAAGGTCATGCGTATGCAGTGTTAGGTGAATCGTATCAAGCAACATATAAATTTGACGAGGCTATCAGTGCTTTCCAGAAAGCTCGAGCTCGTTTGACTCCAGAAGAGAAAAAAGCAAACGGTGACGAATTTGCCAAACGTATTGAACAATGTAATACTGGGAAAAAATTGATGGCGGATTCCGTTCGTGTATTCATTGATAATATGGGTAGTTCAATTAACTCAAAATATACTGATTATGCTCCGATAATTTCTGCCGATCAATCAATGTTGATTTTTACATCAACTCGTGAAAATAAATATAACAAAAAAGCATACGATGATGGAGAATACGACGAGAACCTTTGGGTATCCTATCGTACGGGAAGTTCGTGGTCGGCTGCAGCTGACATGGGTGCGCCGTTGAACACGAAAGAGAATGATGCAACTATTGGCTTGTCTGCTGATGGTCAGAAATTGTTTTTGTTTTATGGTAAATCGGGAGGTGATATTAAATATTCCGAGAAAAAAGGTGAAACATGGTCAAAACCTGAGTTTTTTGATGCAATCAACACTTCAAATGGACACGAAAATTCTGCTTGTTTTTCATACGATGGAAAAACAGTTTACTTCTCAAGTACAGATAATCAGAAGGCTCCAAATTATGGAGAGCACGATATTTTCATGTGCAAGTTGAATGAAAAAGGGAAATGGGGTAAACCAGAAAATCTAGGTGCTATAATTAATACCGATAAAGATGAAATCGGAGTTTATATGCATCCAGATGGTAGAACATTGTATTTTGCTTCGAATGGTCATTCTACTATGGGTGGATATGATATTTTTTATACCGTTTTGCAAGATGACGGCACGTGGTCGGAGCCAGTGAATATTGGATATCCAATCAACACTCCGGGAGATGAAAATTTCTTGGTTGTTGATGCGAGTGGAACACACGCATATTATTCTTCGGAACGTAGTGGTGGTTTTGGTGGCTTGGATATTTATATGATTACTTTCCTTGGTCCGGAAAAGAAACTGAATATCACTACCGAAAACAATTTGATTGCTGCAGTTGCAAATCCAATCCAACAAGATGTTGTGATGGAGAAATCTGTTGAAATTAAAACATCACGTTTGACAGTTGTTAAGGGTATTGTTTACGACGCATTTGAAAATCCACAAAAATTTCTTGATGCTCAAATTGAAATTACCGATAACGCAACAGGACAAGTTTTGTTCACAAACAACGCGAATGCTTCAACTGGTAAATTCTTGATTCCTCTGCCATCAGGAAAGAACTATGGTATTGCAGTTAAGAAAGATGGCTATCTATTCCATTCTGAAAATTTTGACGTGCCGCAAACGACTGATTATCAAGAAATATTCCTTGACATTAAGCTGATGCCAGTGGCAAAAGATTCAAAAATCGTTTTACGTAATGTATTCTTCGATACTGACAAATCAACTTTGAAAACGATGTCATTCAATGAGTTGGATAAATTGGTTGAAATATTGAACAGCAATCCAAAAATGAAGATTGAGATAGGTGGACATACAGATAATGTTGGTGCAAAAGCATACAACCAAAAGTTGTCTCAATCTCGTGCTGAAGCAGTTGTCAATTATTTATTGTCAAAGAATATTGCAAAAGATCGTTTGTCGTTCAAAGGCTATGGAATGGATGATCCAATTGCAACCAATGACACTCCAGAAGGAAGAGCACAAAACCGTCGTGTAGAATTCAAAATTATTAGCAACGAATAAAATACTCAAATAGATAAAGAGATGCGGGTTTTTCCTGCATCTCTTTTTTTGTACCATTTATAATGCCAAATAAAAAAAATACGTATATTTGGCACAATAAAAAGTGAAGGCATTTGGGTTAGAGTCCGTGTCTTTTCACATTGAAAAAGAAATAATTATAAAGTATAAATAAAAAAGATAGTATTAATAAATTAAAATTATGAAGAAAGTATTTGCATTAGTGATGGCATTAGGATTGTTCAGCCTAACATCATTCTCTCAAGAAGACGTCGCTGTAAACAATGACACAACAGCACAAACAGAAGCTGTTGCTCAAGGTGATTCAGCTCAAGCTCCAGCAGCTGTGGCACAAGAAGAAACTGCAACTGAAGAGGTTTTCACTCCAGAAGAAAAAGGTTTCCACCAAGTTATTAAAGAAAAATTTATCGAAGGTGGTGCTGGTTTCATGGCATTGGTATTGATTTGCTTGATTTTGGGTGTTGCAATTTCTATTGAAAGAATTCTTTATTTGAATTTAGCTACAACAAACACAAAGAAGTTGTTGGAAAATATAGAAGCTGCACTTGACAAGGGCGATGAAGAAGCAGCAAAGGAAATCTGCCGTAATACACCAGGTCCTGTAGCAAGTATTTTCTATCAAGGTTTGACTCGTCTTTCTGACGGACCAGAAATGGTTGAAAAGACAGTTGCTTCTTACGGAAGTGTTCAAATGGGTCTTTTGGAAAAAGGTTTGACTTGGATTTCATTGTGTATCGGTCTTGCACCTTCTCTAGGATTCTTGGGAACAGTTGTTGGTATGATTCAGGCATTCGATGATATCGCAGTTGCAGGTGAAA
Organism: Bacteroidales bacterium; assembly: GCA_045600045.1. Taxonomy (GTDB): domain Bacteria; phylum Bacteroidota; class Bacteroidia; order Bacteroidales; family UBA1715; genus UBA1715. The sequence continues at coordinate 27,083 of JAZRXD010000015.1, read as the reverse complement.
TGTCTCCAACAGTTGTTGCTGGTGGTATCAAGGTTGCATTGTTGACTACAGTTGGTGGTTTGATCGTAGCAATGATTTTGCAAGTATTCTACAATTACTTGTTGTCAAAGGTTGATGACTTAACAACAGATATGGAAGATTCTTCAATCTCTTTGATTGATATGGTAGTTAAGTATAATGCTAAAAAATAATTCTGATGGATAATCAAAAATTTAATAAAACATTTAAAGTCGGATATGTAGCATTGCTTGTCATCTCTTTGTTGGCAACAGTGTGGTATTGGGCTGCGGCTTCAGGCAAGGACTGCTTGGCATGTACGTTGTCTGTATGCGAAGGCGTAGGTCCAGAAGGCGAATCATATATGTTGCCTGCCGACTCTTGTGCCCTTTCTTATGATGAAATCTTGGTAAAGGAACATGCACAAGGAATTGACATTACCGAATGTAGTCAAGAATGTATCACTTATGCCGATGCATATTTGGTATTCGCATTCGTGTTGATTATTCTTGCAGTTGTATTCATGTTTGCAATGTTGTTCTACTCTTCATTTACAAATGGAAAGAAATTGTCAAAGACAACATTGGTAACATTGATATTTGTGGCTGTAGTTGTAATCATTGGTTTCTTATGTTCTTCGGATGTGATTCCTGAGATTTTAGGATACGATGGTGTTATAACATTATTTGATGTTAAATTGACTGATACATTGTTGTATGCAACTTACATCTTGCTTGGAGGTTCAGTTGTTGCAATTTTGTCATCTTTTGTAATTAAGTATTTAAGAAAGTAAGATAACGAGTAGGGAATGAAAGTTCCCTACTTTAACTTTTATCAAGAATATGGGAAAAAAAGTTCCAGAGATTAACTCTTCATCAATGGCGGACATTTCGTTCATGCTTTTGATATTCTTCTTGGTAGCAACGACAATGGACACAGACAAAGGATTATTCCGTATGTTGCCTCCATTTCAGGATCCTACGGAACAACAAGAAGATATCAAGGTTTTGGATAAAAACTTGTTCGTAGTTCTTGTAAACAAGGACGATAAATTGATGGTTGAGAAAAAACCAATGCACTCTCGTGATTTGCGAAAAGCTTGCAAAGATTTCTTGTTGAACATGAACAACAATTCGGAAGACAAGCAATATCCTGGTTATACAGAAGAAAACATTCCTGGTATTGGAACTGTTAAAGTTACAAAAGCGATTGTAAGTATTCAAAATGACCGCGCTACATCTTATTCTAAATATATTGAAGTGCAAAATGAAATCATTGCCGCTTATAACGAGGTGAAAGATTATTATGCATTGAAATATTTCAGAAAATCATTCAATGATTTGAAAGAAAATCAACAGGATATTATTAAGCAAATAATACCTCAGAAGATTTCTGAAGCTGAACCTAAAAATATTGGAGGAAAATAGTATGGCACAATTTAGAAGTAAAGAGAAAAAAACTCCTCCTGCAATTTCTACACAGTCTTTGCCTGATATTATTTTCATGTTGATATTTTTCTTCATGGTGTCAACAACAATGCGTGAAAGTACATTGTTGGTAAAGAAACCTCATTTGCCAAAAGCAACAGAGTTTGTGAAATTAGAGAAGAAATCATTGGTTAGTAACATTTATATTTCTGCTCCTTCAATGCAATTGCAGAAAATCTATGGTACACAACCTGTTATCCAATTAAATGAAGCAATTGAAGATGTTTCAAAAATTGCAAAATTCGTTGAATTGGAAAAAGAATCAATGCCTGCAAATGATCGTTCTCAAATGACGGTTTCGTTGAAGGTAGATTCAAAGGCTAAAATGGGTATAGTTACCGATGTAAAGCAAGAGTTACGTAAAGCAAACGCTTTGAAAATCAGTTACTCGGTAATACCAAAGTAAAAAATCTTCATAGTTTATTTTTCAAAAGCTCGAAATAATCTTTGATTTTTCGAGCTTTTTCTTTTCCTATTCTTTCGATTAGTTCGTTTTCTGATGCAGATTTTATTGCGGCAACGGTTTTGAAATTTTTGAATAAAAGTTCAATAGTTTTCGGACCTATTCCTGGAATGTTGTCCAATTCCGAGGTCGTGAAATTTCGGGAACGTTGGTTGCGGTGGAATGTTATAGCAAATCGGTGGACTTCGTCTTGTATTCGTTCCATAAGGTGAAAAACAGGATCGTTTGGTTTTATTCCCACAACTTTAGGTGGAAATCCAAAAAGTATTTCGTGTGTACGGTGTTTTTTGTCTTTTGCAAGACCAGCGATAGGAATGTCAAGATGTAATTGATCTTGAATAACTTGCCTTGCTATTTCCATTTGTCCTTCTCCGCCATCAACTATAAGTAATTGAGGTAATTCCTGTTCGTCTTCTGATAATTGTTTGTATCTACGGAAAATAACTTCAGCCATGCTCGCATAGTCGTCAGGTCCTTGTACGGTTTTAATATTGAATTTGCGATATTCTGATTTGTTTGGCTTCCCATCCGTAAAACGCACCATTGCGGCAACGGGGTAGGCTCCTTGTATGTTGCTGTTGTCGAAGCATTCAATGTTTTGCGGCAGTTCTGTTAATTGAAGAGCTTTTTGTAATGACTCTAATAGTTTCATGTTGTGGCGTTCGGGATCAAGTTGCTTTAATTGTTTTAACTTTTCAACTTTGTAAAGATGTGCATTTTGTTCCGACAGTTTCAGTAAATTTAATTTTTCTCCACGTTGTGGAATATGGAATGTGATGTCGGTAAATTCAAAATCGGGTAAAAAAGGTACGATTATTTCCTTTGCAGTACTTGGAATGTTTTGGCGAATGTCTGCCATTGCAATTCCTAAAAGTTCTTCGGGAGTTTCATCCAATTGTTTTTTTATTTCCAATGTATGAAGTTGTACAATTGCCCCATTCACAACTTTTAGAAAGTTGACGTATGCGGAATCTCCATCGTCAAGAACGGAATAAACATCAACGTTGGTAATGCTCGGGTTTACTACAGTTGAATGACTTTGATAGCGTGTGAGTTCGTCAAGTTGTTCTTTAACTTCGCCTGCTTGTTCGTATTTCATTTCCGACGCATACTTTATCATTCTGTTTTTCAGGATTTTGATTACTTCTCCGATGTTACCTTTCAAAATGTCACGCATTTCCGCAATTGCGTTTTCATATTCCGTTTGTGATTGTTTTGCGACACAAGGAGCATTGCAGTTTTTTATGTGGTATTCTAGGCAGACGTTGAATTTTCCTTTTTGAATGTCTAAAATGTTGAGTCCTAAGTTACAGGTGCGTGGCTTGTAAAGTTGTTTAATCATAGAAAGCAGATTTTTCGCCATTTTCACATTTGCGTATGGACCAAAATATTGAGAGCCGTTTTTTACTAAATGCCTAGTGAGAAAAATACGCGGGAAAGGTTCGTTTTTAATAACAATCCACGGGTATGTTTTGTCGTCTTTTAGCAAAACATTATAACGAGGTTTATATTTTTTTATGAGATTATTTTCTAGTAGAAGAGCATCTTGTTCACTTTCGACGATAAAATGTTTTATTGTGACAATTTTACTGACAAGTATTTTTGTTTTTGGATGCGTTTGTTCCTTGTTGAAATATGAGGAAACGCGTCGTTTCAAGTTTTTTGCCTTGCCTACATAGATGAGGTTTCCGTTTTTGTCAAAGTATTGATACACACCAGGATTTGTTGGCAAATTCGCCAATTGTGCCTTAATGTTTTGCAATCGTTCCGTTTCCTGAGACTTCATATTCAAATATACAAAATTGTGGGTTGCTTAGGCTTTAATCATTTCAATTATTCTATTATCTTTGTGCAATAATTCGTGTGGAATGAGTAATACAAATGAGGAATTTGATGCGGTAAAGAAGATATGTTTGGATATCTTTGAGAAGAAATACGATGATTACGGGACTGCGTGGCGTATAATGCGTCCGGAATCGTTAACCGATCAAATTTTTATTAAAGCCAATCGTATTCGCAGTATAGAAGAAAAAGGTTTTTCCAAAGTTAACGAAGGTATAGTACCTGAATTTATTGCAATCGTCAACTATGGAATTATGGCCTTAATTCAATTGGAATTGAAGGGCACTGAAGCTCCGATTGAATTGCCTAAGGAAATGGTAATGTCGTTGTACAACAAATATTACGATACTACTAAAGAATTGATGACAAATAAAAATCACGATTACGGCGAAGCTTGGCGAAGCATGCGTGTGAGTTCGTTCACCGACGTGATCTTGCAAAAAATCCATAGAACAAAACAAATCGAAGATAATAAAGGAATCACGCAAATTTCCGAAGGCGTTGATGCTAATTATCAGGATATGATTAACTATTCAATTTTTGCATTAATACGTTTAGTAATAGAAAAATAAGATGGACAAAAGAAGAATTTTATTTTTTGTAGGTTTAATTGCAATGTTTTTGTCGTTGACGATGTTTGCAAATTTTGGAATGTTTGAAGACGCGTCATGGACGAAATTGTGGGTATTGGTTGGAATGATTTTCAGTGCGTCTGTTGGATTGGCATTAGTGTTTAATCCGGAACAGATTTGGTTGAATGTTTGCCGTTATTTTTCGGGAATACTATTTGTGTTTTCCGGTTTTGTAAAAGCCGACGATCCGCTGGGCTCGAAATATAAATTCATCGATTATTTCGAAGCATGGGGAATCGACGATGTTTTCGCTCCAATGGCATTGACGTTTGGTATTATTTTGAGCACGATAGAATTATTGGTTGGTTTGGCTTTGTTGTTCAAATTGTTTCCAAAGTGGTCGTCGTTGGGAGCGTTGCTATTTATGATAATTTTCACGCCAATTACGTTGTATTTAGCAATGCAACAAAATATTTCGGGAAAAGAACTTGTCCACGATTGTGGTTGTTTCGGCGATGCGTTGGTTTTAACTAATTGGCAGACTTTCGTTAAGAATCTTGTGATTTTAGTTCCGGTTTTGTTCACGTTTATTTTCCGTAATAAATTCACTGATTTGCTTGCTGATAGAATTTCGTATGTGATTCTTGGTGTTTTGACTGTGATTATTGTTGGCATTTCCATTCATGCACTTCGTCATTTGCCACCAATTGATTTCCGTCCATATAAAATTGGTGTAACTATGGTCGGCGAAAAATGTAGCGACATATCGGTGGCAAGTAACGTAAAAACGTATCAATATGCCGATTTTAAAAATGTGCAAACCGGGGAACATAAGGAGTTCGATATTGTGAACAATTATCCAGATTACACAATTTGGGAATATAATCCAGATGTGCCAATTCGCGTAGTTGAGGAAAAACTTGATGTACCACAAGATTCGGTTGCTGAAAACACATACATGGTTGATAATTATATGTTCTCGAAAAATGGTGAAGATGTTACGTGTGACGTGATTACCGATACATCGTATGTAGTTATGGCAATTCATTATGACATTACTCAATCAACACAAAAACATCAAGCCGACATAAATGCTGTGTACGAATGGGCAAAATCAAAAGGTTATGCTTTTTATGGAGCAACGTCGAGTCTTGACGATATGATTGAGAAATATGGACAAGAAACAGGATGTGCATATCCATTTGTTTCGGCCGACGATATTTTGTTAAAGACTGTTGTTCGATCAAATCCGGGTTTGGTGCTTATAAAGAATGGTTTGATAGTCAATAAATGGCATCACAACGATATTCCAACAGTTAAGGAATTCGAAGAAATGTGTAAATAGAAATTAGTACTAATTTTAATAAATAAAACAATGAGAAAAAAAATAGTAGCAGGTAACTGGAAATGCAATACTACTTTGGAAGAAGGTATTGCATTGGCAAAAGAAGTTAACAGTATTGTAAAAACTTCTGACGTTCAAGTAATTTTAGGAACACCATTTATCCATTTAACAGAAGTTGTTAAATTGGTGAACAACAAAGCAATCGCAGTATCAGCACAAAACTGTGCAGCAGAACCAAAAGGTGCATTCACAGGTGAAGTTTCTGCGGCAATGGTAAAATCTACAGGTGCTCAATATGTGATTCTTGGCCACAGCGAACGTCGTGGTTACTATGGCGAAACAAGCGAAATCTTAAATAAAAAATTGGCTTTGGCTCTTGAAAATGGTTTAACTCCAATTTATTGTTGTGGAGAGGCTCTTGATGTTCGTGAAGCTGGAAAACAAAACGATTTCGTTATCAATCAATTAAACGAAACAATCTTCCAACTTTCTGCTGATGATTTCAAAAAATTGGTTATCGCTTACGAACCAATTTGGGCAATTGGAACAGGTAAAACTGCTACATCAGACCAAGCTGAAGATATGTTGAAAACAATCCGTGAAGCTATTGCTGCAAAATACGGAAACGCAATTGCTGAAGAAACTTCTATTCTTTATGGTGGAAGCTGCAACGCGAAAAATGCAAAAGAATTGTTTGCAAAACCAAATATCGATGGCGGTTTGATTGGTGGTGCTTCTTTGAAAGCTGAAGATTTCAACACAATCGTAATGTCATTCTAATAATTGAATGTGATAAATGAAAGGCGGACCAAGGGGTTCGCCTTTTTTGTTTTTAGATGAAAAGTTAGTAGCTTAGCCTATGTTTAGGCCGAAGTAAAATGAAAAAAATATTGTTTTTGGCAGCTTGGTATCCGCACCGTTACGATGCAATGGCTGGATTGTTTGTGAGAAAACATGCTTTGGCCGTTTCTCGTTTTGCCAATGTTTGTGTGTTGTTTCCGTATGCCGACGAAAACATTTCTGATTTTGAAATTGTTACTCAAAAGACGGAAAATGTTCTCGAAATTTATGTGTATTTCCCAGTTGCAAAAAATAGATTTTTTCGTTTTTTTTCAAAACCTGTAAATTTTATTCGTGCGTTTTACAATGGTTATTGCGAAGTTATTCGAATATTTGGGAAACCTTCGTTAACCCATGTGCATGTTCTTACGCGAGTTGGGTTAGTATCTTTTTTTCTCAAACGCAAAGAGAATATACCGTATGTAATAACTGAACAATGGTCGCGATATTTCCCTGAACGGAATTCGTTTACCGGTTTTTGGCATCGGAAAATAACACAGTTTGTTGTAAAAAATGCTGCTTTCATTTTGCCAGTTTCGTCGAAATTGGAATTTGCCATGAAACAGTGTGGATTGCGACATCCGAAGTATTGTAATGTGGGAAATGTGGTTGATGATTTCTTTTTTCTTCCGCAGGAAAAGGAAGGACGTACAAAGAAACGCATTCTCCACGTTTCGTGCTTTGATGAAAATGCAAAAAATCTTGGAGGTATTTTACGTGTAATGCAACGTTTGTCCGATGAACGTTTTGATTTTGAATTGATTGTAGTTGGGACAGGTCCCGATTATGGTAAAATATATCGCGAAGCGAAAAAATTGGAATTGTTGGATGAATACGTATTTTTTGTTGGAGAACAAACACCCGAACAAGTTTCGGAATGGATGCATCAAAGCGACTTTTTCTTGTTGTTTTCGAATTACGAGACTTTTGCTACGGTTATTCCCGAAAGTTTGGCGAGTGGTATTCCTGTTGTCACGTCGAATGTTGGTATTGCACCCGATATTATTAACGAAAAAAACGGACGAATTGTTCCTGTTGGCGATGAATCGGCTTTATTTGAGCAAGTGAATTGGATGTTGGACAATTATTCGTATTTCAATGCCGAAATAATTCGTGAATCGGCGGAACAATTTTCGTTTGACGCAGTCGGAAAAAATTTACTTGATATTTACGAACAAATATAGATGTACGGCTATTTTGGGAAATATGGTTCAATAAATGTGGAGTTTGATTTGTCGAAAATTGATGGGAAGATTATAATGCGAAATTTTTCGTCGGGAGAGTTTTCCATTCAACAAAAAACACTTCAAAAATTTGAACACGACAAGGTTTTTGTACAACTCGACAAACTGTTTTTTTCAACAGAAGGCGTTATTCTTAATTTATCGGAACTATTTAATTTATATAGAGTAGCAACTTTGGAACAATTGATTCCTTTGTTGTACAACAAGTTAGGAGAACAGTTTTTCAATGTTTTTCGTGGTTCGTTTTCGGGCATTTTATACGATAGGGAAAAAGATTTATTGTTGATTTATAATGACCAAATCGGCAGTAAGTTGTTGTTTTACACTACTAAAGAAGGAAACCATTTTTTTTCATCTGATTTACGTATTTTGTTTGAATTTTTGTCACAAAGATTTGAATTACAATATGATAAACAGTTTGCATATTCAATGTTGACGTTTGCTTATTCGCCAAATTGCCATACGTTAATAGAGGGAATTTCACGTATTCCGGCGGGACATTATGTGAGAATTGAAAATGGCACATTGGAATTAAAACAATATCATCGGTTTCAGAATAATCCTATACAAAAATCTATTTCAGAAACCATAGAAACTTTAGATGTATTGTTCCGTCAGGCGGTGAAACGTATTTTAAATAAAAATGAGGAATATGATTACGAAAATTGTATGCCTTTGAGTGCTGGTTTGGATTCACGGATGACAAATTGGGTAGCACATCAATTGACAAACAAACAAATAAAAAATGTAACATATTCGCAGCGAGGATATTATGATGAAATTATTCCTAAAGAAATTTCCGACTTTTTAGGAAATTCCATGACATTTCAAGCGCTTGATGGTGGTGATTATTTGAAATCAATAGACGAAAGTGTACAATTGTCGTGTGGTGTTATTCATTATAGTGGCGTTGCACAAACCGCGTATGGTTTTGGTTCTATAAATTTAGAAAATGTTGGTGTAATAGGAACGGGGATGCACGGAGGCGATGTTGTGGGAACTTCGTACACTAAAAAAGATTCATCTCAAAAACCAACTTATGGTTTCGAAGGTTATTCAATGAAACTATTGGATTGTTTGCGGGAATATTTGCCGGAATCGTATTTAGATGATTTTGAGAATCAAGAAATTTACTCATTGTATGTGCGTGGTTTCAACTGTGCTAATTTAGGTTCGCCTATTTGGTTTCAAAATTATGCTGAATCGTATTCTCCATTTTGTGATGTGGATTTTTTGGAATTTTTGTATTCTGTTGATTTTCATAAGCGTTGGGGTTATAAATTGTATGACGCATGGATTGTAAATAAATATCCAGAAGCGACCAAATGGTTACATAACGGGAAACGTAAAATAAAATCGGGAGAGTGCGAAATTTCTCTTTGTGGAAGACGAATGCCGTTGAATACTGTTCCAAAACGAATTGTAATGTTTCTTTTAAAAAAGATGAATTTGTACAATTTTGAACGAACAACATTGGGTGATTCTATGAATCCAATGGATTCGTGGATAGAAAAAAATCATTCTTTACGAGAAGTTATCAATCAGTACTATATTTCAAATATTGATTTGCTGAATTTTGATTCAAATTTGAAACAAGCGGCAATTTCCTTGTATGAAAATGGCGTTGTGATGGAACGATTACAGGTTATTACCTTATTGGCTTGCGTGAATTATTGCAAAATTTCTTGCTCGTAATTGTTGATTAATTTACAATACCAAATTAATTGTAAACCAATTACAATCGCACTTGCGAAGCTGTACAAAAAGATTATCAAGAAAAAACCCTCATTAAGAAAAATACCCCCCAAAATAGCAACTATACGTGCGGCAATAAGTGCTATTTCAAAGAGTAATCCTATTTTTTGCTTTTGAAAAATATCTGGCAAATATGAAATTGGTGATGTAAGAATAACAGCAAACAACCAAAATAACATCAAGAAAATGCAATCTCCGGTTTTTCGCCATTCTTGTCCCAACAAAAATTCAGTTACGTCTGGCAGAAATGTACAAACGATTGTGAAACAGGGAATTACGATACAGCTTGTTATCAGTAAAAAATTTCGGTAGTATTTACGTATGCTTTCACGATTTGTTACTTTCTCGGTAGTTTTTTGAAATAGAACTTGATACAATGAATTCGACAATAATTCAATTGGTCTAAAAGCCAAAGTGATTGCCATTCCAAGAATTCCAATTTCTTTTAATCCGTAGAAAGGCGTCAGTAAGTAAATCAAAATATTTCCACTAAAAAAGCTTAATAATGCCCGAGGCAAAGAATATTTTGGAAAGTTTGAAAATTCGTGTAAAACAGAAGAACAATCTTTTTTATTGAAAGAAAGTAATGGTTTCAAGTGTTTCTTAAATGTAGTTATAATGCTGATTATCAATGCAATTATAGGAGAAATCAGAGCAGAATAAATAAGTCCGCCGTTTGTTAATTTTGCAAATCCAAATCCGCATTTTGCTGTTGCGTTGGTCAGACATTGAGCAATTTGATAATTCCGAATTTGACCAAACAATTTTTCTCTTGTGTACCAATAATTTATCAGTGTCCAAAATGCAGAGATAAAAACAAATACCGGGATTGTCCAATACCAATTTGCCAAAATGGGAGCATTAAAAAATTTTGCAATTTGTTCCGAAAAAGGAATTGTGCAAACTAAAACAGAACAAACAAAAATGGTGATAAAAAAGCCTGTGTGAAAGCAAGCTACGGCTTTTTCTTGTTCTTTAGGAAGTAAAATCGCATTTTGAAATTCAGCCGTTGCTAAAAGAGCAAAAAATCCGGAAATGCTGATAAAAAGATTAAAAAGTCCAAAATCTTCTGGGGAATATATACGACTAAGAATCGGATAAACAATTAATCCAATTGCTTGGACAATAACACTTGCAGAAAGTAGTTTCGCCGAATTTTTAGTAATGTCGGATGAAAGAATTTTCGCTACTTTTTGCCGTATCGTCATAGGCAATTATTTATTGGAATCTATAACTTTATAAAGTTTGTCGCCACGTCGGATTTTATCTGTCTTCATTGAAAACAATTCTCCTTTGACGGTTTTTTCAACTGTTTTCAAATCGACACGAATGTCTTCGGCTTTCATTTCTATTACGCCGGTTGTTGGTCCCGTGATAAGAATTTCATCACCTTGACACAATTCATCCGATTGCATAAGGAATTCGGCAACATTCAAATTTGAGAAATAATTTGTGCATTTCCCGATTGCAATTTTTGTTTTCGTTGCGCTGCTTCCATAGTGAGTGCTCCATTCTCCCAAACGTTGTCCAAGGTAATATCCGTTCCAAAATCCACGATTAAAAACGCGCGAAAGACGATCTTTCCATGCGGCAATTTTTTCCTCTTTGTTGTCGTTGTATGTGCCAGCAATAATTTCTTCTAAAGCTTCATTATAGCATTCCACAACCGTTTTTACATATTCTGCGCTTCTAGCACGTCCTTCTATCTTCATTACGCGGACGCCTGATTCAACCAATTCGTCAAGAAAACCAATCGTGCATAAATCTTTTGGCGACATAATGTATTCGTTGTCGATTTCCAATTCGTTGCCAGTTTCCTTTTCCGTAACGATGTATGCTTTTCGACACGTTTGCAGACAAGCACCTTTATTCGCAGAATAATTTTTTTCGTGAAGACTAAGATAACATTTCCCTGAAATTGCCTGACAAAGAGCACCGTGACAAAACATTTCCAACTTTACCAATTCGCCTTTCGGACCGCAAATATGTTCATTCTGAATTGCCTTGTAAATTTCTTTAACCTGCATAAGGTTCAATTCGCGGGCAAGAACAACAACGTCGGCATATTGCGAGAAAAATTTCACCGCTTGCGTGTTTGAAATGTTTAATTGAGTAGAAATATGCACTTCAACGCCGTATTCCATAGCACATTGAATTGCGGCAATATCGCAGGCAATAATAGCAGAAACGTGGTTTTCTTTAGCCGCTTTCATCACTTTGTGCAAGGTTTCCATATCCTTGTCGTAAATGATTGTATTTACCGTCAAATATGATTTTATGCCGTGTTCGTTGCAAATTTTTACAATGTTTGCCAAATCTTCCGTTGTGAAATTATTTGACGAGCGCGCACGCATATTCAACATTTCTATGCCGAAATAAACTGAATTTGCTCCCGCTTGAATGGCTGCCATCAGCGATTCGTATGAACCAACTGGAGCCATTATTTCAATGTCTGATCTTTTTAAATTCATGTGTTTTAGAATCTAACGGGTACAAAAGTAATTTTTTATTTTTAAAGTAGTGGGAAAAAGATTTTTTACATTTTACAAAATTGTGTTTCTCCGTATCATATTTTTTTGTGAAGTACGGAAAAATCTATAATTTTGCTCAATTTATAAATACAAGAAGCTATGTCATACAAAACGGATCGAATTATCGGTGAGGGACTGACATTTGACGATGTGTTGATTGTTCCTCGTTATTCCGAAGTCTTGCCTTATCAAGTTGATATTTCAACAAAATTAACTCGTAATATTTCATTGAATTGCCCAATAGTTTCGGCAGCAATGGACACAATTACCGATTCTCGTTTGGCAATAGCTATTGCGCGTGAAGGTGGTATCGGAATTATCCACAAAAATATGTCGATTGAGCAACAGGCATTGGAAGTAAAACGTGTAAAACGTTGCGAAAATGGAATGATTTACGATCCTGTAACAATTACTCCAAACGAAAAAGTTTTAGATGCTCTTTCATTGATGGAAGAATTCAAAATTGGAGGTATTCCTGTTGTTGATGGTAACCGTAAATTAGTTGGAATTGTAACCAACCGTGACTTACGTTTCGTTTCGGACAAATCAAAAAGTATTTCAGAGGTTATGACCAAAGAAAATTTGGTTACAATAACTCAAGGCGACGATATGTCGAAAGCAGCCGATATTTTGCAACAATACAGAATTGAGAAATTGCCTGTGGTTGACAAAAATGGAACTTTGGTTGGTTTGTTGACATACAAAGATATTTCAAAAGCAATTGATAATCCTCATGCTTGTAAAGACGACAAAGGTCGTTTACGCGTAGGTGCTTCTATTGGAACTGCGGCCAATACATTCGATCGTTTGGAAGCGTTGGTACAAGCTGGTGTTGATGTTGTTGTTGTTGATACTGCCCATGGTCATTCTAAAGGCGTAATTGACACAGTTCGCAAAGCAAAACAAATGTATCCACAAATTGATTTCATAGCTGGAAATATTGCAACTGGCGAAGCAGCAAAAGCATTGGTCGAAGCAGGTGCAGATGCTGTTAAAGTTGGTATTGGACCTGGTTCGATTTGTACGACACGTATCATCGCAGGTATTGGTGTTCCTCAGCTGTCGGCTGTGTTTGATGTTGCCGAAGCATTGAAGGGTACTGATGTTCCTTTGATTGCAGATGGCGGAATTCGTTATTCTGGCGATATAGTAAAAGCTTTGGCTGCAGGTGCAAGTTCAGTAATGCTTGGCTCTTTGTTTGCTGGTTTGGAAGAATCTCCAGGCGACACAATTATTTACCAAGGTCGTAAGTTCAAAGCATATCGTGGTATGGGTTCGTTGGAGGCTATGCAACAAGGTTCAAAAGACCGTTATTTCCAATCAAACGTTGCCGATGCCAAGAAATTGGTTCCAGAAGGAATTGTTGCACGTGTTCCTTATCGTGGTACGTTGGCAGAAGAGGTTTATCAACTTCTTGGAGGTCTTCGCTCTGGAATGGGATATTGCGGTGCGTCAACAATTGCTGATTTGCGTCAAGTTAAATTCGTAAAAATAACAAACGCTGGATATGCGGAAAGTCATCCGCATGACGTGACAATCACACGTGAAGCTCCGAATTATAGTAGAGAATAATTAACGATGAGATAACGAAAAAAAGGGATGTGAAAACATCCCTTTTTTATTTGCGAAGTTCAAAATTGCTACCCAAATAAACTCTTCTAACCTCGGGATCGTCAGCTAATTCTTGTGCTGTTCCTGATTTGAAGATTGTTCCTTCAAACAAAATGTTTGCTTTGTCGGTTATGGAAAGTGTTTCGTCAACGTTGTGGTCGGTGATAAGGATACCGATGTTACGATCTTTTAATTCGCGCACGATTCGTTGAATTTCCTCCACCGCAATTGGATCAACTCCTGCAAAAGGTTCATCCAACAAAATGAATTTAGGATCGCTGGCCAAAGCTCGCGCAATTTCCGTTCTACGACGTTCGCCACCAGACAATTGAATTCCAAGATTTTTGCGAATGTGTAGTAAATTGAAATCTGTCAACAATTCTTCAAGTTTTTCTTTCTGTTCTTTTTTAGTACGATTGGTCATTTCCAAAATTGAAAGAATATTGTCTTCAACAGAAAGAGTTCTGAAAACCGAAGCTTCTTGTGCCAAATATCCGATTCCGTATCGGGCACGTTTGTAAACTGGTTCCGAGGTTATATCCCGGTCGTCAAGAAAAATTTTACCGCCATCGGGATTGATAAGACCCATTACCATGTAAAATGAAGTGGTTTTTCCGGCGCCGTTCGGACCAAGTAAACCAACGATTTCACCTTGTCTTACACTAAAGGATACACTTTGTACGACAGTCCTGTTGCCGTACTTTTTCATAATATTATCTGTTCGTAAAATAGACATATCAAAGAATTTCGTGCCGAAAATATAAATTTTTCAAAAAACAATGGCATAAATATGTCAAAAAGTCTCCAAAAAACATTTACTTTGCAAGTAAGACTTAAAATAGGTTCTTGTAAAGTGTCGAATATGCGTTCTTGTTTGCAAAAAATTATTCTTTTTAAAACGATGCTGTTAATTGGCATTGTGGCATTTTCACAGAACACGGTTTCTTATCAAACAGTTCCGCCAACTTGTCCGACACAAGGAAATGGTCAAATGATAGTTACGATTTCTGGAGTTTCAGGGTTGTCGGGTAAGTATGACTATTTTTTGGTCGTGCTTCTTGATTCCGATCACAATATCATTTTGGAATCTAAAAAAGTTCCGATAACATCTGCAACTAAATATGGTCCAGTGACGTTTTCTGGATTGACTCATGATGTTCGTTATATTGGTTATGTAAGTGTGCATGATGTGGCAACCGATGAGGTTATTTCTTATGAGGAAGAAAATGTGTGTGTAAGACAGTTTAAAAAGCCGGAATTCTCCTCTACTTCAACAATGGTACGTGGTGCAGGGTGTAACGGAGAATCTGTCGGTCAAGCTTCATTGGATATTGTAGGAGGAGTTGAACCATACAAATGGGAATGGTATAATTCTGAAAATGTAAAGGTTGCCGACGGTGCAGATATTGCTTCTGGTTTAGGAGTTGGGACTTTCTATGCAAAAGTTACCGATGCTGTAAATTGTGTGATAGAATCTTCACCAGTTACGATAGAAAAATCAAAACCATCAATTTCGGCGTCTGTTGAACAAAATATTGTCTGTAAAGGGACTGCAACTGGAGTTGTTAAGGCGATAGTTGATAATGCGTATGGTAAATATCGTGTATCATGGTACAAGCAAGAAGGTGTTGAAGGTGATTTTACTATTATTGCAGAAGATACGGTTCAATGTTCGGTTCTTCCAGCTGGCGAAAATATTAAAGTTTATGTTGTTGATGAAATTGGTTGCGAAGGCGAAACAAACGTTCAGGTTACGGAACCAGAAGTTGGTTTGATTTTGAAGGAACTTTCACGTAAAAATTTGTTGTGTCGTGACGACACAGATGGAGAAATAAGTTTTGCCGCAGAAAACGCAATTGGTGCGGTTTCTTATTCTTGGAAAGATGATAAGACAAATACGGAACCGTCACGATTGGAATTGGCAGGAGACAAAGATTACACAATCAACGTTATTGATGAAGCTGGTTGCGAGGCATCGCAGACTTTCCAATTGGAACAGCCAGATACAAAAGTTACGGTTTCTATAGAAAATGGCAAACAACCGAGTTGTTTTGGCTATAGCGATGGCTCAATAACGGTAAAAGCAGTAGGAGGAACGGTTAATTCTCCAGCTGATTATACTTTTGAATGGAGAAAAGAAAACGGAGGAAATGTTGAAACTTTGACAGAAACGGGTAAAGTGATTTCTTCTATTCCTGGAGGCAACGAAACAACATATTTAATTGTTGGCTTTGATGCAAATGGCTGTTCAAGTGATACAACGACGTATAGTTTGGATCAGCCAAAGTCAATGGATCCAGTTGTAAAAATCAATGGTACACCAGCAAGTGACGTTGCTTTGAATTGTAATGCTGAAAAAGCAGAAGTGGAACTAAGTGCTACGGGTGGCACCGGAGAAAAATCATACGATTGGGGCGACGGAAATTATACAAACGTTAACAAGAAAGATTTGGATGCCGGCTCGTATGCATTGAATGTGAAAGATGCAAATGGTTGTATTGAACCTTTGCCAATTTCTATAGAAGAGCCAGAAGAATTGGTGGTTTCTATTGTTGAAGATCCAGTAATTGCTTGTTATGGGGATAAAGGTGTTTTGAAGGCAGAAGTAACAGGAGGCGATGGATCGTACGAATATAAATGGTCAACCGGTTCAACTTCACAAAATTCTGGAGAAGTTGGGAAAGGCGATTATTCAATTTCGATAACTGATGGTAATGGTTGTGTTACGAAAAGTTCATATACCTTGACGGAACCAGATTCTTTGACACTTCATATTTCTGTTACAGAAAAAACTTGTGTTCAAGTAAGTCTTGGAGAGTTGTTGACAACTGTTACTGGAGGAACAGAACCTTATTCGTATGCTTGGTATGAAAAGCCTACAAATGATTCCAGAAAAGCGACATTGGTGGAAAACACGTCGGAGGTTATGACGGATTTGGATTCTACAATTACGTATAAATTGGAGGTGACGGACGGAAGAGGTTGTGTCGTAGCTGATTCGATTGATATGCGACAAATTGCCACTTATGATCTGGAGATTCAACAAAAATTGGTTTCTTGTCCGATTACGGATGTAAACAAAGCTTCCGATGCAAACACAAACGATGGTTTGTTAACGGCCCAAGTGACAGGTGGTTATTCTCCATTCAATATAACGTGGACTGATGGTTCGAAAACTCAGGATTTTGAAAAGGTTGATGTAGAACAAGATTTTGGTATAGTTTGGAAAAACGGGCAGGCATATACAGGTTCCAATCCTGAAAAAGAAAAGGCAAAGGTTTCAATCAAAAATATTCCTGTTGGAACATATACGGCAACAGTTTTAGATTTCCGTGGTTGTGTCTTAACTCAGGAATCAGTTTTGGAAGCAAAACCAAGTTTGGCTGTTCGTAAATTATCCATATCGGCTTCTGCTTGCAAGATTTCTTCTGGTAAAGCTACTGTTTTGATGGAAAGTGGAACAGGAAATGGCCGTGTTTCTGATTTTAAATATGATTGGTGGGATACTCTAAAAGTTGCTGTCGCATCTGGTGTTGGTACCGAAGGAATGTCGGTGTCTGGTTTGTCGGCTCAGACATATAATTTACGAGTTACAGATACTGCAGGTTGTGTTTTAGATGTTCCTTTTGATGTGGTTCAAAAAACAGCCTTACAAGTTACACCAATGGTTATCAATGGTGAGATTCATTGTGAAGGTGGTTTAACAGGTTCTGCCATTGCTACAGCAATCAACGACAACAAAGAAAATCCAGAATTTGAATTTTCTTGGTCGGCGGGAGATTTTGATGCAAAAACAGGTCGTGTTACAAAATTACCAGCAGGTGTTCATACGGTAACAGTAACTGATGAAGATGGTTGTACAGCTTCTGGTGATGTTGAAATTGTAGAATCGAATTTGTTACAAATTGTAGAATCAACTAAGACTGATGTGAGTTGTTTTGGCGATTCCGACGGTTCTATTTCCATTACAAGAATAGAAGGTGGAGTGGTTCCATATTCCATTTTATGGAATACTGGTGCAACGTCGTATAATTTGTCAAATTTGAAAACAGGAACCTATACGGTTACTGTTAGTGATAATAGTGGCTGTTCTGTTATAAAAGAATTTGAAATAACAGAACCGGAACAATTGTCTGTTACGGTTGATAAAAAAGATTTGAAATGTCCTGGTAACTGTGATGGTTCTGTAAATGTGAATGTTGAAGGAGGTATTGCACCATATCAATATAAATGGAATGTTGATGGTGTAACAGAAAATCTTTCGATTAATAAAAAAGAAAATTTATGCCTTGGTGATTATGAAGTGACAGTTGTTGATGCAAATGGTTGTTCTTCGGAAAATTTCAAAGTTACCGTTGAAGGTCGTAAAGAACGATTGATGGTTTCTGATGTTTTGGATTTAATTAATCCGGAATGTGGATCTGGTCCTTCAGGAAAGATAGCTGTAGAAGCAACGGGAACAATCAGTGAAGATCGGTCTACAGGATATTCTTATTATTGGACGCGTAACGGTGCTGATTTTGGAAAAACGGAAAATTCTTCAAACACAAATATTATTTCGGGATTAAATGTTGGTACGTATAATCTTCATTTAACAGATGGTACTTGTAGTTTCGATACAAGTTTTGTAGTTCATAATACAGATATGACTGCAACAGGTTCTTTGGATTACGAACAGTCAACTTGTGCTGGTGACGAGTATGTACTTCATATTAGTAATGAAGAAACTGCTGGGTATCATTCCTATGAATGGAGAAATTTGAAGGATGGAAAATTGATTTCTTCCGGAACTACTGCAAAAGGCCTTCACACTGGTCAATATGTGGTTTCTGCAATTGACAACACCGAGTGTGAATTCATTATGGAAGTTGATTTGGAAGAAAAGACATTCGATATAACATTGTCGGAAACTGATGCTCATTGTTATGGAATTGCTGATGGTTCTGTTTCTGCTGATATTATAAATATGAAAGGTACGGTTTCGTATGAATGGTACAATTTCGAAAATAAAGAATTAGTTGGAAATGATCAATCTATCAATGTTGGTGCAGGTTCATATTATGTATTAGCTTATGATGATAATCATAAAGATTGTAAGATACAATCTGATACAATCATTGTGTCGCAGCCAGCAAGAATGGTGATAGTTCCTTCAATATCGAAAATGTCGTATTGTAAGGACAAAACTGGTGAGATAATGGTAGAGGTTGCTCAAGGTGTTCCACCATTTACGTATGAATTGAGAAAAGAAAATGGTGATTTGGTTGCACCAAAATTACAACAGTTGTCACGTACAAATAAATTCTCGAATTTGTGGGCGGATATGTTGTTTACTGTTCGAGTAATAGATGCAGATGGTTGTGTAGCCGATACAACAAAAGCAATTACTGATTTTCCACATTATACTTTACAAGGTGTTTTGACAGAGCCGGTTCACTGTATTGGTGATGCAACAGCAGAATTACAGGTTGTTGTCCTTTCCGATGAAGAAAATACATTTGAACCATATACGTATGTTTGGGCGCATGATGCATCAATAACCACGAATGTTGCGAAGGGTTTGTCTGCCGGAAATTATCAAGTTACGGTAACAGATGGTAGAGGTTGTGTCGTTCCTTACGAATTCGATCATGTTAGCGATCCAGATCCAATGACATTGGATTTCTACGAAACGCCAGGAATTCTTTGTAGAGGCGGAAAAGGAAATTTATTGGTTGACGTTGTTTCGGGTGGTAGCGGAAATAATACGTATGCATGGTACAACGAAGCGGAAGAATTATTGCAGGAATCTGAATATCCTGAAATAAACGATTTGTTTGCTGGAAAATATCGTGTAGTTGTTACCGATGTATATGGTTGTTCTAGTGATGGTACTTATTCATTGTTGGATCCAACAGACTTGGATGCTGTATTCTCTGTTAAATTGACGGAATGCGGTGTGAACGATGCTGTTGGTTCTGTAATATTGGAATCAATTTCAGGAGGAGTTGATGATGGACAATACCGTTTCCGTTGGAACGATGATAAGGAATGGACAGATTTTTCTTCGAATGAGAACAGAGTTTTATCGGGACTTGTTGCTGGAGAATACTATTGTACAATTACGAACTCCAAAAATCCTGATGATTGTTACATTGTTCAAACAATGAATACAAATCCTTTGTTACCAATGTCGGTAAAAACCGAGGCTCAACATGCACGTTGTAACTATTATAGCGACGCTGAAATTCGAAATAGAGAAGCCGACGGTTCATTGGAAGTTACGAAATTGATGGTGGCAGCAGGTGATTATAGTGAAATGTCGCCGGTAGATCAGATGAATGATTATACATTCCTTTGGAATGATCCATTGAGACAATCAGGACGTCGTGCATTGAATTTGACAGCGGGAAATTATGAAGTGACGGTAATCGGTCCGAATGGATGTTCGAATACATTCCCTGCCAGTGAAGTTGGTGCCAATATTAATTTGATGGCTGAAATTGTTGTTGCGGAAGATTCAACAAGAGAAAGAAAGGTGATTTGTTTCGGTGATTCTTTGGAATTGACAGCCGCAGTTAAGGCAAGATTCTACAATGGGTATATGCCATCTATGGATGAGGTCTCATTCTCTTGGGAAGCTATAGAAAGCAATAGAAGTGCTCGAATTTCTAATCCTTCGACATTGGTTACAACTGTAACACCTTTGTCAAAATATTACAATGATAGTACATTGATTCGAATGACATATCAAATTGACGGATGTTATTCTCAACCATCAGAATTCTCTATATCACATTTTGATTCGGTTGGTTTTGCCATTGAAGTTGTTGATACAGTAGGGAATATAAAAGGTAGTGATTCCGTTCGTGTAATAAAAGATTTCAGATATTTCATCAATCCGGTCGAAGAACCTTGGTATGCAAATAAGATTGAAGACGCAGGCATTGATTTTATCACCTGGCGTTCTTATAAACCGGATATGTTGGAACGAGGTGCATTCTTCGATACCGTGACAAATGCAAAAACATATGCTCGTTCCGGCAATTATGGCTTGTTGGTTCCTATAACCGAAGCAGAATATATTTATGCTGTAGCTCAAACTACCAATGGTTGTATAGAACGTACACGATTGTTTGTCGATGTGTATTCAACAACGTTTATTCCGACAGGTTTCACGCCTAATGGTGATGGAATCAACGATACTTGGGTGATTCCTTATTTGGCAAACTGTCCTAATGCAAAAGTGACTGTTTTCAATCGTTGGGGAACATTGGTTTACGAAAATAAATTCGAATATTATTCTCATCCATGGAATGGAACTGCAAGCAATGGAAATGCTTTGCCGATGGGGACATATTATTACGTAATTGAATATAAAGATAAGGAACATACACCAACACAAACTGGTTCTGTTTCAATAATTAGATAGATGAAAAGATTGTTTCTATACATATTGATGTTGTTGTTTGCTGCAAATGTTTTCGCTCAACAAACGCCATTATATTCAATGTATATGTTCAATGAATTCGCTTATAATCCAGCCGTTGCAGGTTTGGAAAAATATTGCCATGCTCAAGTGAACAATCGTTATCAATTTGTTGGAATAGAAAACGCTCCTATTACTGCTACAATCACGTTGAATGGAAGAATAAAATCACAACCAATGGGTTGGGGTGGTATGATATTCAACGATAGTCAGGGAGCTTTCAGTAAATTTGGCGTATATGGAGCGTATGCTTACCATATTAGAACGAGTAAAATTTCAGACTTGTCTTTCGGCTTGAATATCGGTGTGATGAAATATGCCATAGATATGTCGAAAATTAGATTTTTGGAGGAAGAAGTTAATTTGAATGAATCAATGTACACTTCGGTTCGTCCGGATGCTTCGTTTGGAATGTATTACGATATGCGTCACTATTTCTTCGGCTTTTCTGTGGATCAATTGTTCAACAACAGAATAGAAGTTTACGACGACACGTTAGCAATTGACAACACGTTAAATCGTTTCAAAAGTCACTTGAATTTGATGGCAGGTTGTCGTTTTGATATTTCAAACAATTTAAAATCAGAATCGTCACTTGTTGCACGAAAAGTGTATGCGGCACCTTGGCAATTCGAACTTTCAACTCGTGTAACATATCGCGAGACTATTTGGGGTGGAATGTCGTTCAGAACTGAAGATGCAGTTGTTCTGTTCTTAGGATATACTTATCGTCAAGCATTTTCTTTTGGTTACTCCTACGATATTACTTATTCAAAATTGAAGGTTGGTTCGCGAGGAGCACACGAAGTATTTTTGTCGTTTGAATTTAAGCCAAGAGATAAAGAATGAAAATCCGTCAATTTATAATTGTCACATTGTGTCTTGTTGTTTTTGTTTCGTGTGGTGGTCGAAAGAAAAAGCTAACAGGCGACGGTGTACTTACAAAAGAAGAACTTGTTGCAGTGTTGGTTGATGTTCATTTATTGGACGCTACGGTTGCAACGTATAATTCGTTGTCGCCTTCAAATGATATTAAGTTGTCGCCTCAAAATTACGATTCTGCGGTTTTTGTACATCACGAATGCAATGACAGCATTTTCCGAAAAAGTATGAAATATTACACTTTGGAAGGAGAAATAAAAGATATTTATGATGATGTCATTGACTCGTTGAATACATTAAATATGTTGATGGAAAACTCGTCGAAATAAAATGAGAAAACTTTTCGCTCATTATGTTTTTGACGGTACAGCATTTTTGAAATATGCGATTCTCGTTGTAAATCGTTCGCAGCATACCATTTTTATTCAAGAAAATTTGAATCCGTCAATGGAACAAGCTAATGTTGAGTTTTTCAACGGAATTTTAATTCCTGCAAAATCATCAATTTTTTGGATTGAAACTTTCGATTTTGAAAATATGGTATTGAATGAGAAATCGATTCTCAAACGGATTGATTGTTGGTGAAACTAAAGTTTTGTTACTTCGTTGTTATCTTCGCATTCTGCCAATAGTTTTTTGTTTCCCTTCAGAAAAATCGGATGGACGTAATCAGGAAGAATTTCGCATAAAGGAACCAACGCGAAATTCCGTTTATGAAGCAACGGATGTGGAATTGTTAAATCGTCTAAATCAATAATATCGTTGTTGAAATACAAAATGTCTATGTCGATTGTTCGCGATTCGAACCCTGCATTTTCGTGTCGAATTCTTCCACATTTGTTTTCGATTGCTTGGCAACGAAGCAATGTGTCGTGTGCGGAATATTCTGTTTCGACAACGAACACTTGGTTATAAAATTCGTCTTTCGATTCAAATCCCCATGCTTTGCTGGCGTAGATTGACGATTTTTTCACGCAGTCGCCAATATGTTGTTGAAGCATTATTTCAACTGTTTCGAACATTGTTTTTTTATCGCCAAGGTTTGCTCCTAACAAAATGACGGCAAAGTTTTTTTGTGACATCGGACTAAAAAATTATTTTTGTAAAGGTTTCCAAAAAACTTAATAAAACCAAACGATATGAAACAGTTTTTCAAAATACTTTTTGCATCCACGCTCGGTGCTTTTTTAGGAATTATCATTCTTTTCGTAGTTGGTTTTGCAATCATTATAGGTCTTTCTGGCGAAACTAAAATGGCAGATCTCGATGGTAAAAATGTATTGTTGATTAAAAATGTCGTTACCGTTGGAGAAATTTCTACTCCTTCAACTCCTGAATTTCTTTCAAATTTTAGTCAATCTGCAACGTTGGGAGTTTTTGATATTTTAAGAGCTTTGGCGTTTGCTAAATCCGATGAAAATATTAGTGGAATTGTTTTGGAAGATGTGACAATTGATGCAGGATACGAAACTGTTGCAGAATTGACTGATGCATTGTCGGATTTCCGAAAATCGGGAAAATTTGTTGTCGGTCATTTCAATACTTTGTCGCAAAAATCGTATTTGTTGGCTTCCGCTTGCGACGAGATTTCTATGAATGCCGAAGGAATGGCTGAATTTCACGGAATTTCATCGTCGTCGGTTCACTATAAAAATTTGTTGGGAAAGGTCGGATTGAAACCTATTGTTATTCGTTGCGGTAAATACAAAAGTTATGTGGAATCGGTAACTAACGACAAAATGAGTGCTGAAAACCGCGAACAGAAACAATCATATATCGATATGGTTTGGAAGTCGTATGAAACTATGGTTGCAAAGAATCGTCCGAGTGTTACGTTTGAGAATTTGAATAAAATGGTTGATAGTTCGTTGGTGTGTCTTCCGCAGGAACTGTACGACAATGGATTTATCGACAAAATTCAATTCAACGATGAATTTTGGAATTCGGTAAAACGAAGGATGGAAATCAATGAAAAAGAGTCGGTTTCGACTGTTGGACTTCGCTCGTATATCGAAAATGTTCAAACAAAACTTTTACTCTCTAATTCATCCGAAAATAAAATTGCTGTTGTTGTTGCCCAAGGTTCAATCGACATGGGAAAATCCGACGAAGAATCAATAGGAAGTGAAACATACGTTGATTTGTTCAAAAAATTACGTAAAGATTCAACAGTAAAATCCATTGTTTTCCGAATCAATTCTGGTGGTGGTTCGGCATTGGCTTCGGAATTGATTTGGCGCGAAGTTTCGCTTACAGCACAGGAAAAGCCGGTGGTGGTTTCTATGGGTGATATGGCAGCTTCTGGGGGATATTATATTGCAACTTCGGCTACAAAAATCGTTGCTTCGCCAATGACGTTGACTGGTTCGATTGGTGTGTTCGGAATGTCGATGACGGCTGAAGATCTTTTGGACAAAATAGGTGTAAGTATCGACACCGTAAATACTCATGCTCATTCCGATTTCGGTTCTATTTCGCGTAGCATGAACCCGATTGAAGTTCAGGCAATTCAAAAGTCGATAGACAAAACGTACGCAACGTTTAAACAACGTGTTGCCGATGGTCGAAATCTCGATGTAAACTTTGTGGAACGAATTGCACAAGGTCGTATTTGGAGTGGTTCGTACGGTAATTCCAACGGACTTGTCGATGCAACGGAATTCGGTAGTTTGAATATGTCGATGAAATATGCGGTTGATTTGGCAGGATTTGAAATGAGTAAAGATTACAGCATTGAAATCTATCCGAAATCGAAAACATTATTAGAAGCAGTGTATGATAAATTCGAAGAATCGACTTTAGCTGAAAAAATTACCGACAATACCGAAATTCTCGGATTATTAAAATCAGTTCCGACTAAATCGGGTGTTTATACCCAAATTCCGTATTCAATCACAATAAAATAGTGCGTTGTATTAAATACATATTGTTTCCTTTTTCAATTCTGTATTGGATTTACACATATTGTCGTAATGTGTGTTTTGATTTGCATTTATTGTCGCAGACAAGTTTTTGTGTGCCAACAATTTCCTTTGGTAATATAACCGTAGGTGGAACTGGCAAGACGCCACATGTCCAATATGCAATTCAAGCGCTGGGTGATAAAAATATTGCTACGTTGAGTCGTGGTTACAAGAGAAAGAGCAAAGGATTTGTGTTGGCCGATGAAAATGTTACGGTTGCAGAATTAGGTGACGAACCGTATTTGTTAAAACAACGTTTTCCACAAGTTCACGTTTCTGTGTGCGAAAAACGTGTTGATGGAATGAATCAATTATTGGATAAAATTACTGATTTACAAGTAGTTATTCTTGACGATGCTTTTCAGCACAGATATTTAAAACCAAGGTTGCAAATATTGTTGGTTGACTACAATCGTCCATTGTGGAAAGATTGTGTGTTTCCTGTCGGATTTTTACGTGAAGGAAAATATGCCGTGAATCGTGCCGACGCTGTGGTGGTAACCAAATGCCCAGAAACGTTGCAGGAAACCGAACGTACGATGTGGCGTAAAAAGCTCCGTTTGAACCAACAACCATTGTTTTTCTCAACAATGAAATATGGGGCTGTGTATAACTTTACAACGAAACAATCGGTCGAAAACAATCAAATTTTTGAAAACAAATCAATTTGCTTAATCACGGGAATTGCACAGCCAAAACCATTGGTAGAGTATATTGAAAGTTTTGGTGGAAAAGTGATACACCAGTCTTATCCTGACCATTATTCCTATTCAGAATCCGATAAACTCCAATTGCAAAAATTGTCGGAAATGTATATGATGGTAACAACCGAAAAAGACGTGTATAAATTGGCGGCGATTCTTCCCGAAATTGATTGGCACGTTGTTCCAATTATGCCGAAGTTTTTGTTTGGCGAAGAAACAGTGTTCAACAATCTTTTGTGTTCGTTGTAAAATAAGAGATTATTCCGTCATTTTTAAGATTATTTCAATATTTGGCAAAGCCTTGAACTGAACGTAGTCGTCGGTTTGTCTATCAATTGGAATTTCTTTGCTGTTTTGAGAAATAGAGACAACGGTTTTGTCCTTTTTTATTTGAAGCGTAAGAGGAATCAATTCATTTTGAGGAATAAACGATGGTAAATTGTTGGTTGTTTGTAGCAGAATATGTGTTTCGTTTGGCGGACTTGGCAAACGTTTTAATGTGGCATTGTTGGCTTCGCGGTGGTATAAAATCGCTTGTTTGAAAGTTGTTACCCACACTTCATTTTCGTGTGCTTTCAAAAAATTCAATTGTGCTTTCAACGAATCGAGTTTTACTTGAGCGTACCAAGTGTCGTGGTATGAGTTCAAATCGTCGTCAACGCTGTGATAGAGGAATGTGAGTAAGCCACCTCCGTCGATTACTTTTTCTACTTGCTCATAGAACTGCGAATTTTTTGTTTGTTCGTTCATTCCGAAAATCTGGATTCGGTAATAATCATTGTCGTTTTCGGCAAAATTGTAGCTATAGTTCCACTCTCCCCAAACGCTTCTCGCACCAATATATCCGCTTGCCTTCAACGCCTCAATTACTCGGGCGTTGTCGGCACCGGCTCCGTAAGGGTAGGCAAACGAAACAACTTTGTTTCCTTGTGTATTTGTTTCAATAAGATTTTGAGGTTCTTGTATTTCTTGTTGTAGGTTTTCGTCGGACGCTTTTGTTAAATCGGGATGCGACAAAGAATGATTTCCTAATTCGTTTCCGTTTTTTATTGTTGTTTGCACAGCTTTCCACCCCAATTCAGAATTGATAATATTGTTTGGTATAGGGAAAAATGTTGCAACCATTTTATGATGTTTTAATGCGGGAACCACCAACGGGAACTGTCCAGGGGTCCAATCATCGAACGTGAGCACTATGGCGGCTTGTTTGTTGGAATCCCATTTGCAGATACTTCCAATTTCCGAAGAATAAGCAAACAGTTTTTTATTATCGGTTTCCTGTGAAAGGGCGTTCATCGCAAATAAACAAAAAAGAATAGAGAAAAAATATTTCATGCTTCCTTAGTGTTAGTCGTCATAATCATCATAGTCATCATAAT
>JAZRXD010000014.1:0-56842 GCA_045600045.1 Bacteroidales bacterium | reverse complement strand
TTTTCTTTTACTTCCATTTTACGTTACTTTTTTTGTAACGCTATTTTAGGACGGGATAAGATATAAAAAAAGACAAAGGAAATATTTCCTTTGTCTTTTTTTTATTGAAAAGAGGCTATTAGTCTCTTTCTTTCATTTTTGTAAATTCCTCTGCCGAACCAACGATTAAGTTTTCGTATTCGTTCAAACCTGTTCCAGCAGGAATCTTGTGTCCGATGATAACGTTTTCTTTCAAACCTTCAAGTTCATCAACTTTTGCGTTGATAGCAGCTTCGTTAAGGACTTTCGTAGTTTCCTGGAATGAAGAAGCTGAAATCCAACTGTGAGTTTGAAGAGAAGCTCTCGTAATACCTTGTAGGATTTGGCTTGCTGTTGCTGGATGTGCATCGCGAACTTCAACAAGTTTCATATCCTTACGTTTCAATTGTGAATTTGCATCACGTAATTGACGAACGGTAATTATTTGACCTGGTTTTAATTCATCTGAATCACCTGCATCGGTAACAACTTTCTTTTCGTAGATTCTATCGTTTTCGTCCATAAATTCCCAACGATCAACAATTTCGCCTTCAAGGAATTTGCTATCGCCTTGGTCTTCGATTTGAACTTTTCTCATCATTTGACGAACGATAACTTCGAAGTGTTTGTCGTTGATTTTTACACCTTGTAAACGATATACGGCTTGTACTTCATTTACAATGTATTCTTGAACTTTTGTAGGACCTAGAATGTCAAGGATATCGCTTGGTGTGATTGAACCATCCGACAAACTTGTTCCAGCTTTAACATAGTCGTTTTCTTGAACAAGGATTTGTTTAGAAAGTGGAATCAAATATTTTCTTTCTTCGCCAGTCTTTGAAGTAACTACAACTTCACGGTTACCTCTCTTAACTTTTCCGAAAGAAATGTTACCGTCGATTTCCGAAACGATAGCTGGGTTCGATGGATTACGTGCTTCAAACAATTCCGTAACACGTGGAAGACCACCGGTGATATCACCAGTCTTACCAACCGCACGTGGAATTTTAGCCAAAGTTTGACCTGCTTTAATCTTGTCGCCTGCATTCACTGTAATGTGGGCACCAACTGGCAAGTTGTAGTTCTTGATTGCTTCTTTCGATTTGTCAAGAATTTGGATAACAGGGTTCTTTGTTTTATCCTTAGGTTCGATAACAATCTTTTCTGTGAAACCAGAATCGTCGTTTTCTTCTTTGTAAGTGATATCTTTTATAATGTTTTCGTAACCGATAGTACCATTATATTCAGAAATGATAGAAGCATTGTAAGGATCCCAAGTAACAATCAAAGTATCTTTTTTAACTTCTGTATGGTTCTTAATCAAAAGTTTAGAACCGTATTGAATGTTTTGCGCAGTCAAGATACTTCCTGTGTTTTTATCGATAATCTTCATTTCTGCCAAACTACCGATAACAACATCAATCTTGTCGCCAACTTTCTTGCTTCCTGAAATTATAATATCCTTATCACTTTCTTCAACTTCACCTTCTATAGTTCTTAATTCTTCGAATTCTACGATTGCATTGTCCCATTTAGAAGAGAATGATGATGCAGTTGCAATGTTCGAAGCAGTACCACCGACGTGGAAAGTACGAAGTGTCAACTGAGTACCTGGTTCACCGATTGATTGTGCAGCGATAACACCAACAACTTCACCTTTTTGAACCATTCTTGCAGTTGCAAGGTTACGTCCGTAACATCTTGCACAAACACCTTTTCTTGATTCACAAGTCAATACAGAACGAATTTCGATTTGTTCGATTGGTGAATCTTCAATTTCCTGTGCAACAGCTTCAGTGATTTCATCACCAGCTTTTACAATCAATGCACCTGTTTGTGGGTGATAGATGTCGTGAACACTTGTTCTACCAAGAATTCTATCGTACAATGATTCTACAATTTCATCATTATTTTTAACAGCAGAAGCAACCAAACCGCGTAGAGTTCCGCAATCTTCTTCTGTAATGATAACATCGTGTGAAACGTCAACCAAACGTCTTGTCAAGTAACCTGCATCGGCAGTCTTCAATGCTGTATCGGCCAAACCTTTACGAGCACCGTGGGTAGAAATGAAGTATTCCAACACCGACAAACCTTCTTTAAAGTTCGACAAGATAGGGTTTTCAATAATTTGACCACCTTCAGCTCCTGATTTTTGAGGTTTTGCCATCAAACCACGCATACCGCACAACTGACGAATCTGTTCCTTAGAACCACGGGCTCCAGAGTCCAACATCATGTACACTGAGTTGAATCCTTTTTGGTCAGATTTCAATCTGTCCATTACCTTATTTGTCAAATCGGCATTGGTGTGTGTCCAGATATCGATGATTTGGTTGTAACGTTCGTTGTTAGTGATGAATCCCATGTTGTAGTTATTCAACACTTCTTCAACATCGTCGTAACCTTTTTGAACTAAATCTTTCTTTTCGTCTGGGATAACAACGTCGTCCAACTTGAATGACAAACATCCTTCAAATGCCATACGGTAACCCATGTTCTTGATATTATCAAGGAAGTCGGCAGTCTTTGGAGTTCCTGCTACTTTCAAAACGTCAGTGATAATATCACGCAAAGATTTTTTAGTCAAAAGTTTATTGATATATCCACCTTCTTCTGGTACAATTTCGTTGAAGATAATTCTACCAATAGTAGTGATAATCCATTTCTCTTTGTCTTTGTCGTCTTTGTAAAGTTTTTGCATATCCTTTTCTTCAACGGCAAATTTCCACAACTTACGAGGAACTCTTACAATTGCATGTAAATCAGCTCTTTTCTCGTTGTATGCTATGATAGCTTCTTCTGGAGAGTAGAAATAGAATCCTTCACCTTTTGCACCAATCATTGGTTTTGTAATGTAATACAAACCAAGAACCATATCTTGTGAAGGCACTTTGATAGGTGCTCCATTGGCTGGGTTCAAAATGTTGTGCGAAGACAACATCAAGATTTGTGCTTCAAGTACAGCTGCATTACCAAGAGGCAAGTGAACAGCCATCTGGTCACCATCGAAGTCGGCGTTGAATGCCGTACATGCAAGTGGGTGAAGTTGGATAGCTTTTCCTTCAATCATTATTGGTTGGAATGCTTGGATACCAAGACGGTGCAATGTCGGGGCACGGTTCAATAGAACAGGGTGACCTTTCATTACGTTTTCTAGAATATCCCAAATTACTGCATCTTTTCTATCTACAATTTTCTTTGCTGATTTAACAGTCTTTACAATACCTCTTTCTATCAATTTTCTGATGATGAATGGTTTGTAAAGTTCAGCTGCCATGTCTTTTGGAATACCACATTCATGTAGTTTCAATGTAGGACCAACGACAATAACCGAACGAGCAGAGTAGTCAACACGTTTACCAAGCAAGTTTTGGCGGAAACGACCTTGTTTTCCTTTCAAACTATCGCTCAGTGATTTTAATGAACGGTTAGCTTCTGTTTTTGCAGCGTTTGTTTTTCTTGAGTTATCGAACAATGAGTCAACTGCTTCTTGCAACATACGTTTTTCGTTACGTAAAATTACTTCAGGAGCTTTGATTTCGATAAGTCTCTTCAAACGGTTGTTTCTTATAATTACTCGACGATATAGGTCATTCAAGTCTGATGTGGCGAAACGACCACCATCAAGTGGAACAAGAGGACGCAATTCAGGTGGAATGACTGGAATACATTTCAAAATCATCCATTCTGGTTTGTTCTTTCCTGCAGATTCGCGGAATGCTTCAATGACTTGAAGACGTTTTAAAGCTTCGTTCTTTCTTTGTTGAGAAGTTTCTTTACCAGCTTGATCTCTCAATTGATATGAAAGTTCATCAAGATTTATTCTTTTAAGAAGTTCTTCCAATGCTTCAGCACCCATCATTGCAATGAATTTATTTGGGTCGCTGTTGTCCAACATATCGTTTTCTTTTGGAAGAGTTTCTACGATGTCAAGATATTCTTCTTCTGTTAAGAAGTCCAAATCGTTAACACCGTCAGCTTTCTTGATACCAGCTTGAACAACAATATAACGTTCGTAGTAGATTATTGAGTCAAGTTTTTTTGTTGGAAGTCCTAAAAGATATCCGATTTTGTTAGGTAGAGAACGGAAATACCAAATGTGTGCTACAGGAACAATCAAATTGATATGTCCGCTTCTTTCACGACGAACTTTCTTTTCTGTTACTTCAACACCACATCTATCGCAAATAATACCTTTGTAACGAATACGTTTGTATTTACCGCAGTGACATTCGTAATCTTTAACAGGACCGAAAATTCTTTCACAGAACAAACCATCACGTTCTGGTTTGTATGTTCTATAGTTAATGGTCTCTGGTTTTAAAACTTCACCGCTTGAACGGTCCAAAATATCTTCTGGAGACGCTAGGCTTATGCTAATCTTTGAAAAGTTGTTTTTTACTTTTGAATTATTATCTTTTCTAAAAGCCATTTTCTTGGAACTTTAAAGTTAATAATGCTATTGCTTATTCAAAATCAATGTTAAGGCTCAATCCTCGTAATTCATGCAACAATACGTTGAAAGACTCTGGTAAACCTGGTGTTGGAAGTGGTTCGCCTTTAACGATTGCTTCGTATGCTTTGGCACGACCATAAACATCATCAGATTTTACTGTAAGTATTTCTTGTAATACGTTTGATGCACCGAAAGCTTCGATTGCCCAAACTTCCATTTCTCCGAAACGTTGACCTCCGAATTGTGCTTTACCACCAAGAGGTTGTTGCGTAATCAATGAGTATGGACCAATTGAACGAGCGTGCATTTTATCATCAATCAAGTGACCTAATTTCAACATGTAGATTACACCGACAGTTGCAGGTTGGTCGAAACGTTCTCCGGTACCACCATCAAATAGATAAGTTTTACCAAAGTCCGGAACGCCAGCTTTACGTGTGTATGATGTAATATCATCAAGTGATGCACCATCAAAAATTGGAGTTGCAAAATTCAATCCTAATTCTTTACCTGCCCATCCAAGAACAGTTTCGTAAATCTGTCCGATGTTCATACGAGATGGCACACCAAGAGGGTTCAATACGATATCTACTGTGCTACCGTCAGCAAGGAATGGCATATCCTCGTCTCTTACAATACGAGAAACAATACCTTTGTTTCCATGTCGACCGGCCATTTTATCACCAACTTTCAATTTACGTTTTTGTGCAATGTAAACTTTTGCAAGTTGCATGATTCCTGCTGGTAATTCATCACCGACAGAAATAGCGTATTCCTTACGTTTGAATTCGCCTTCCAATTCTTTGTGCTTCTTGCAGTAGTTGTGTAATAAAATAGAGATTAATTCATTCTTCGCATTATCAGTTGTCCATTTTTCTGTAACAACTGCTGTGAAATCTTCGATTTCGTTCAAAGATTTTTGAGTGAATTTAGAACCTTTCGAAATTACTGTGTTACCTGCATAGTCTTTAACACCTTGAGATGTTTTGCCTTCTACAAGTTTGAATAATTTCTGGATAAGGATTTCTCTGATTTTCTTGCAACCAGCGTCGTATTCAGCTTTGAAACCTTCTATAATAGGTTTCTCGTTAGCTTTAGTTTTTCTATCTTTGATTGTTCTAGTGAACAATTTTTTATCGATGACAGTACCATACAAAGATGGGCGAGCTTTCAATGAAGCATCTTTTACATCGCCAGCTTTGTCACCAAAGATAGCTCGAAGCAATTTTTCTTCTGGAGAAGGATCTGATTCACCTTTTGGAGTAATTTTCCCGATAAGAATATCACCTGGTTTAATTGTAGCTCCAACACGAATAAGTCCGTGTTCGTCCAAATTTTTAATAGCTTCTTCGCTTACGTTTGGAATATCAGATGTGAATTCTTCCAAACCACGTTTTGTATCGCGAACTTCCAAAATGTGCTCGTCAATGTGGATAGAAGTCATTATATCTTCACGAACAACACGTTCTGAAATAACGATAGCATCCTCGAAGTTGTATCCTTTCCAAGGCATGAATGCAACTTTTAGGTTACGTCCAATTGCCAATTCACCGTTTTGTGTAGAATAACCTTCTGTCAAACATTGACCTTTAACAACGCGTTCACCTTTTTCAACAATAGGACGAAGGTTGATACATGTGTTTTGGTTAGTCTTACGGAATTTAATGATAGGATAAACGGTCAAACTGTCGTTGAAGCTTACAAAGTCTTCTTCTTCAGTTCTATCGTAGCGAACGTGGATTTCACGTGCATCAACATATTCAACAACTCCATCGCCTTCAGCCATTACTTGGATACGGGAATCGTGACATACACGTCTTTCAATACCTGTACCAACAATAGGAGCTTCTGCTCTCAATAGAGGTACGGATTGACGCATCATGTTTGACCCCATCAAAGCACGGTTGGCATCATCGTGTTCCAAGAAAGGAATTAACGATGCGGCGATTGATGCGATTTGGTTAGGTGCAACTTCCATCAAAGAAATTTCGTCTGGAGAAGCGATAGGGAAATCAGCTTCTTCGCGAGCTTTGATTTTGTTTATTGCAAATTCTCCGTTATCTTTCAATGGAGAATCTGCTTGAGCGATTGTTTTTCCATCTTCTTCTTCGGCACTCAAATAAACCAAACCTTCAGCCGACAAATCAACTTTTCCGTTTTCAACTTTTCTATATGGAGTTTCAATGAAACCAAGGTCGTTTACTTTTGCGAATACACACAAAGAAGAAATCAAACCAATGTTTGGACCTTCTGGTGTTTCAATTGGACATAGACGGCCATAGTGAGTATAGTGAACGTCACGAACCTCAAAACCTGCTCTTTCACGAGAAAGACCACCAGGACCAAGTGCAGAAAGACGTCTTTTGTGAGTCATTTCTCCAAGTGGGTTGGTTTGATCCATGAATTGTGAAAGTTGGTTAGTTCCGAAGAACGAATTGATTACTGATGATAATGTTTTTGAGTTTATCAAATCAACAGGAGTGAACACTTCGTTATCACGAACGTTCATTCTTTCACGAATTGTTCTTGCCATACGAGCAAGTCCAACGCCGAATTGATTACGCAATTGTTCTCCAACTGTTCTAACACGACGGTTGCTCAAGTGGTCGATATCGTCAACGTCAGCTTTAGAGTTGATTAATTGGATAAGATATTTGATAATCTCAATGATATCCTTTTTAGTAAGAACTCTTGTAGTTTCCTTTTCTTCACCTGGTGCAAGATTGCTATATAATTTTGTGTTGATTCTATAGCGTCCAACTTCACCTAGATCGTATCTCTTATCGGAGAAGAATAGTTTATCAATTATATCGCGAGCTGTTGCTTCATCAGGTGGCTCAGCATTACGCAATTGACGATAAATGTAGAAAATAGCCTCTTTCTCAGAGTTACAAGGGTCTTTTTGTAATGTATTATAAATAATATCGTAGTCAGACGCATTTTGATCTTCTTTATGAAGAAGAATTGTTTTTTGTCCTGATTCGAGAATCATATCAATATGTTCTTTTTCAATGACAACTTCGCGTTCTACGATAATTTCATTTCTTTCAATAGAAACAACTTCACCGGTATCTTCGTCAACGAAATCTTCAATCCAAGATTTCAAAACTCTAGCTGCTAATTTTCTGCCTTCAACTTTCTTAAGGCCTGCTTTTGTAACTTTAACTTCTTCTGCAAGGTCGAAAATTTCAAGAATGTCTTTGTCACTTTCGAAGCCGATAGCACGAAGCAGAGTAGTTACCGGTAATTTCTTTTTACGGTCGATGTAAGCATACATTACGCCGTTTATATCTGTAGCAAATTCTATCCAAGAACCTTTGAATGGAATAATACGTGCAGAATACAATTTAGTACCGTTGGTGTGGATACTTTGTCCGAAGAACACACCAGGCGAACGGTGTAGTTGTGATACAACAACACGTTCAGCACCATTTATGACAAACGTACCTCTTGGAGTCATAAACGGTATTGTACCAAGATAAACATCTTGTACTACTGTCTCAAAATCCTCATGTTCAGGATCTGTACAATATAATTTTAACTTCGCTTTTAGAGGGATGCTGAATGTTAATCCTCTGTCCAAACATTCTTCGATTGAATATCTTGGTGGATCTAGTTGATAATCCAAGAATTCCAATACGAAATTGTTTCGGGTGTCAGCGATTGGGAAATTTTCATTGAAAACTTCACTTAAACCTTCGGTTTTACGTTCTTCTTGTGTAGAATCTACTTTGAAGAATTCGTTAAAAGACTTCAACTGAATTTCAAGAAAATCAGGATAGTCTAATTTATTTTTTATTGATGAGAAGTTAACTCTTTCCTTTGTTTTCATTGCGAAAAGTTGAAATATTGAACCTAATTGTACGATAAAAGGTTTTAGCCACTTTTGTGGCTAAAACCCTGTGATTTTATAAGATTAGAAAATCTTATTTAAGTTCAACTTCAGCTCCAGCTTCTTCTAATTGTGCTTTAATTTTTTCAGCTTCGTCTTTAGAAACTTTTTCTTTTACTGCTTTAGGAGCTTGGTCGCAAATATCTTTTGCTTCTTTCAAACCTAGACCAGTAAGTTCTTTAACAACTTTTACAACTTGAAGTTTAGCTGCACCTGCTGATTTCAAAATAACATCGAATTCAGATTTTTCTTCAGCTGCTGCTGCACCACCTGCTGCTGGAGCTGCTGCTACTGCAACTGCTGCTGCTGCTGGTTCAATGCCGTATTCTTCTTTAAGAATGTCAGCTAATTCTTTTACGTCTTTTACGCTAAGATTTACTAATTCTTCTGCTAATGCTTTTAAATCTGCCATGACTTTTTAATTTAAATTTGTTACTATTACTTTATTATTAGTTATTCTTTTTCTGATAATGTTTTTACTATGCCCGCAATAGTGTTCTTTCCTGATTCCAAAGAAGAAAGTACTTGTTGCATAGGTGATTGAAGAAGTGTAATGATATCTCCAATAAGTTCTGCTTTAGATTTGATAGTTGCCAATGTATCAAGTTGGTCATCACCAATGTAGATGCATTGTTCTGCATAGGCACCTTTAAGAACTGGTTTTGCATTACCAGCTTTACGAAGCTCTTTAATCATTTTTGCAGGAACGTTAGCTGTTTTACAGAATAAAACAGATGTTGTTCCTTTCAAAACGCCGTAAAGTTCTTCAAAGTCACCGTCTACTTGTTCTAAAGCTTTCTTTAATAGAGTGTTTTTTACAACAACGATTTCAATATTGTTTTCAAAACATTTTCTACGAAGTGCTGAAGTTGTTTCTGCATTTAATGCTTCAATGTCAGCGATGTAGAAGTGTCCATTCTCGTTAATCTTACTAACGATATTTTCAACTATATCTCTTTTTTGTGCTATATCCATAACAATCCTCGCTTTACAATTACATTAATGATTTTGTATCTACTTGAATTCCAGGACTCATAGTAGAAGAAATATAGATGCTTTTTACGTAAGTTCCTTTTGCAGACACTGGTTTCAATTTGTTAATCATGTTAACGAATTCTTTTGCGTTGTCTACAATTGCTTCAGGCGCGAAAGATGCTTTACCTATAGAAGCGTGGATGATACCAAATTTATCAACCTTAAAGTCGATTTTACCAGCTTTAACTTCGGTTACTGCTTTTGCAATATCCATAGTTACTGTTCCACTTTTTGGGTTTGGCATTAAACCACGAGGACCAAGAACTTTACCAAGTGCACCGATTTTAGCCATGATTGTTGGCATTGTGATAATAACGTCAACGTCAGTCCAACCAGCTTTGATTTTTTCTACGTATTCGTCAAGACCATAGTAATCTGCACCTGCTTCTTGAGCTTCTTTCTCTTTATCTGGAGTACAAAGAACCAATACGCGAACTTGTTTACCAGTTCCGTGAGGAAGGGTAACAACACCACGTACCATTTGGTTTGCTTTCTTAGGATCAACACCTAAACGAATATCCATATCAACTGATGCATCAAATTTAGTTGTTGTAATTTCTTTTACTAATTTAGCTGCATCTTCAATGGCGTAGGCTTTACCTTTCTCTATTTTTTCAAGAGCTAATTTTTTATTTTTCGTAAGCTTCATCGTCTCAATGTTTTAGAGTGTCGGTTTTTCACCTTCAACTGTTATACCCATGCTACGTGCTGTACCTGCAACCATTTCCATACCCGATGCTACAGTAAAGCAGTTCAAATCTGGAAGTTTTGATTCAGCGATAGCTTTTACTTGATCCCAAGTTACACTCGCAACTTTTTTTCTGTTAGGTTCTGCCGATCCACCTTTTACTTTTGCTGCTTCCAACAATTGCACTGCAACCGGTGGAGTTTTTACAACAAATGTGAATGATTTGTCAGCATACACAGTAATGATTACAGGAAGAACTTTTCCTGCTTGATCTTGTGTTTTGGCGTTGAACTGCTTACAGAACTCCATAATGTTCACACCCTTAGCACCAAGAGCTGGTCCAACTGGAGGTGAAGGATTTGCAGCGCCGCCTTTAATCTGTAGTTTGATTAAACCTGCTACTTCTTTTGCCATAACGCTTATTATTATTTATTAAGATTCTTTTTCAACTTGCATAAATCCTAATTCGAGTAGTGTTTTTCTACCGAAGACTTTAACTTCAACGGAAAGTTTTTTCTTCTCTTCGTTGACTTTTTCAATAGATCCAGAGAATCCGTTGAAAGGTCCATCGGTAACTTTCACAACTTCGCCAACAACGAAAGGAACAATAGTTTCTTCTTCACTTTCGGCAAGTTCGTCGACTTTGCCTAAAATACGATTAACTTCACTTAATCGTAAAGGCATTGGTGTACCACCATGACGTTCAGCCGTTAAGAATCCTATAACTCCGTCTATGTTGTTTATGGTTCCCGCAATATTTATTTTTGCACCGTCCACGTTAGCTTCCAATACTGCTTCGATTAGAACATAACCTGGAAGGTAATTTCTTTCTTTACTAATTTTTTTACCATTTTTCGCTTGTACAACTTTTTCAGTAGGAATAAGTACTTGCGAAACATAGTCCTCTAAGTGATTACGTTTTATTTCATACATAATTCTTTCTTGGACTTTTTTCTCTTTACCGCTCATCGCCTTAACGACGTACCATTTCTTTCCTGTTTCTGCCATCTTGCGATACTATTAGCGAATAAGTTGATAAATGCCGTCCTTCATGATTAGGGAGAACGAAAAATCCATTACTAAAACTATAAGTGCTATTATAAAGGTTGCTACCAAAACAACAATTGCACTTGATTGCAATTCTGGCCACGATGGCCACGTTGTTTTGTGAACCAATTCGTTGTAAGATTCCTTTACGTATGTTTTAAGTCCCATTGTAATTTCTTTATTTGCAGGGGTAGAGGGAATCGAACCCCCATCATCGGTTTTGGAGACCGGCACACTAACCATTGTGCTATACCCCTAATAAAGGGATTGATTGCTCAATCCCTTCGTGTGAATGTACTATTCAAGAATTTCAGTTACTTGACCTGCACCTACTGTTCTACCACCTTCACGGATTGCGAAACGCAAACCTTGGTTAAGAGCTACGTGAGAAAGAAGGTCAACTGTAATTGTTACGTTATCACCTGGCATTACCATTTCTGTTCCTTCTGGCAATGTGATTTCACCAGTAACGTCTGTTGTTCTGATGTAGAATTGAGGACGATATTTGTTGTGGAATGGAGTGTGACGACCACCTTCTTCTTTAGTCAAAACGTAAACTTCAGCTTTGAATTTTTTGTGTGGTTGGATTGAATCAGGTTTGCAGATTACCATACCACGTTTGGTTTGGTCTTTTTCAATACCACGAAGCAACAAACCTACGTTATCACCAGCTTGTCCTTCATCAAGAAGTTTACGGAACATTTCAACACCTGTACAAGTTGTTTTCAAGTTAGCGTCGAAACCGATGATTTGCAATTCATCACCTGTATGAACAACACCTCTTTCAATACGACCTGTAGCAACGGTACCACGACCAGTGATTGAGAAGATGTCTTCAACTGGCATCAAGAATGGTTTGTCCATTTCACGTGGAGGAAGTGGAATCCAGTTGTCAACTGCATCCATCAATTCCATTACTTTATCTTCCCATTTTGCTTCACCGTTCAATGCACCAAGTGCAGATCCACGGATGATTGGAGTATTGTCGCCGTCGAAATCGTATTTGCTTAACAAATCACGAACTTCCATTTCAACAAGTTCGAACATTTCTTCGTCTTCAACCATATCGCATTTGTTAAGGAATACGACGATTCTTGGTACGTTTACTTGTTTTGCCAAAAGTACGTGTTCTTTTGTTTGAGGCATTGGACCGTCAGTAGCAGCAACAACCAAGATTGCACCATCCATTTGAGCAGCACCAGTAACCATGTTCTTTACATAGTCGGCGTGTCCTGGGCAGTCAACGTGTGCATAGTGACGATTTGCTGTTTGGTATTCTACGTGAGAAGTATTAATTGTGATACCTCTTTCTTTTTCTTCAGGAGCGTTATCGATTTGATCGAATGATTTTTGCTCTGAAAGACCTTTCTTTGCTAATACAGTCGTGATTGCTGCTGTCAAAGTTGTTTTTCCGTGGTCAACGTGACCGATAGTACCAATGTTTACGTGATCTTTGGATCTATCAAACTTTTCTTTTGCCATTTCTACTTACTTATTTTTATTATTCAACATATAAAATTTCTAATTCCTCTTTCGAAAATTCGTTAGGAGAGCCGATGATGGGAATTGAACCCATGACCTCTTCCTTACCAAGGAAGTGCTCTGCCCCTGAGCTACATCGGCATGTTCGTTCCCGCACAGTATTCTCTGCCCGAAAATTCGGACTGCAAATGTAGTAAAATTTTAAATAAAACAAAATATTTTATTTTTTTTCTTGTTTGCCCTTCATCTTTTCGATTTGGTTACGTAGAGCTTCTGTTGCCGAATCGGTTGCTTCTTCGAAAGATTTGGCTGTTTTTTTCGCAAATAGTTCTTTTCCAGGTGTTTTTACACTAATTTCAACTTCTTTGTTTTCTTCAGATGGTGTGTTGATTAGTTTGAAGAAAACTTCAGCTGATTGTAGAACATCTGAGAATGTATCCAATTTGTTGACTTTTTTTGTTGCAAAATCTTGAAGTTTTGCATCGGCTTTGAAGCCTACGGATTGAATTTTTACTTCCATAACATTAAAATTTAGTTTCTCGGATGAGAATGTTTATATACTTCTTTAAGTTTTTCAAAAGAATTATGTGTATAAACTTGAGTCGCCGCCAAATTTGCATGGCCGAGTAATTCCTTAATGTCGTTAATATCGGCACCGTTATTTAATAGGTGCGTCGCAAATGAGTGGCGGAGAACGTGGGGACTTTTTTTGTCTATTGTTGTTACATGTCCTAAATAATTATGTACGATTCTGTATATAAAATTCGGATATGCGTTCTCACCCTTGTCTGTTATTATTAATTGTGTGGTTTTGGCAATTTTCTTTCTTTCTTCAATGTAAAGCTTCAGCAGGTCTATACATTCTGGTAGGAGAGGAATGATTCTTTCCTTGCTTCTCTTACCGAATACCTTTATATTACCTTCTGCAAAATTGATGGACTGCAACTCCAAACCTAACAATTCGGCACGACGAATACCAGTTGTATACAATAATTCAATGACCACTTTGTCGCGTAAACCGGAAAAATCTTCGGTGAACGTGTTTTCGTCTAGCAATATATTCATTTTTTCTTGTTCGACAAAGAAAGGAAGCCTTTTTTTTGTCTTTAAAGAATGAACTTTTCTTGCGATGTTTTGTTGGAGTTTGTCGCTTTTTTGAAGGAAATAAAAAAAAGAACGAACTGCTGTAATCTTTCGGTTGATAGATCGGGGAGCAATTCCTTCTTCTGATAGTTTGCTAATCCAAAGTCTGATGTCTTTTGATTCTATTTCAGCAATTGGCTTTTCGCCTATATGTTGCAAAAAATGCGAAAGGTCGTTTTTGTAAGATGTAACTGTATGTTTTGAACTTTTCTTTTCGAATTCAAGATAGTCCAAAAATGAGTGCAATAATTCCTCGTTATGGGAATTATT
Organism: Bacteroidales bacterium; assembly: GCA_045600045.1. Classification (GTDB taxonomy): domain Bacteria; phylum Bacteroidota; class Bacteroidia; order Bacteroidales; family UBA1715; genus UBA1715. The sequence continues at coordinate 42,808 of JAZRXD010000014.1, read as the reverse complement.
GCTCATCAGTTAACTGCATTTTTTGTTTGTAGATTGCTTTAATAAGCTGTTCTCTACGAATTACAGATGGCTTAGTGAAAGCTTGTCTGTTTCTTAATTCTTTAACAACGCCAGTTTTTTCAAATTTTCTTTTGAATTTTTTTAAAGCCTTGTCAATGTTTTCGCCTTCTTTTACCGGTACGATAATCATATTATTCTCCTTGTTTAGAATGTTTATTAAATGGACTGCAAATGTATAAACTTTTGAATAATGAACAAGTTTTTAATCAATTGTTTTTATGTAGAATTTTAAAATTTCGTATTCGTCGTTTGTTAGAATGTTGTTTTGTCTTAATTCTTCAATGTTTGAGATGTGTTTGACTATTTTTTTGTAGTCGCAGATATTTTTTGTTTGTTCGTACGATATTAAAGGGTGAGAATTAATTTCCTTGAATGTGGCTGTATTGATGTTGATTTTGTTGATTCGTGTTGTATCAAAATGTAGGTGCGATTTGATTGCTTGAATAATCGTGGAATCCATAGAATAGATTTTGTAGAGTTGTTCTATGGAATAAAAACCGCCGAGTCTGTTTCGTTGTTCTATTATTTTTCTCGCTCGAAAACTTCCGATTTTTGGTAATTGTTTTAATTCTGTTGTGTCGCAAGTATTGATTCCGATTAAAATTTCGTTTTTCTCTACTTTTGTAGTTTGCGGTACATCTTTTCGCTTTGTTTGCTTGTTTACAATAGGAATTACAATTCGATTTTTGATATTCTCAAAAGTTTTCTCGTCAATGTTGTAGATTTTTTTCAAGTCATCTTTCTTGAAAAAATGTCCGCCTTTGTTTCTGTAATTTACACAATGTGTTGCTTGTTTTTCCGACAAACCGATTTTTATGAAATCAGAAATGGATGCTGTGTTAGGATTGATTACTGTGTCAATCTTCGAAATTTGTGCGATTGAGTTTGTTGTGTCATCTACAAGCAAACTATCAGTTTCCTTTATGTACGCAGTGTTATTCTTAACAGGTTTGTAAACGTAAAAGAATAGACCAATTGTTACAATAATAATAAGCGTGGTAAGATTTTTCCCGAGTCTTACCCAAGATTGTTGTTTGTTTTTCATGGTGGTTACTAAAATGGGTAACCGATTCCAATGCTGAGGTTAAAGTCATCTTTTGTGAGGTTGCGGTTCCCCGGAATTAAATGTGAATTTGTGTTATTTATAGTGTATGCTTCTCTAATTTTCATGCCAAGGTCACAACGGAGAATTAGGAATGAAAAGTCGAATCTCAATCCGAATCCTGTTCCGATAGCTAAATCTTTGTAAAAATCCTTGAAGTGGAATTCTGCTCCTTCAAGTTCATCGTTCCAAAACGACCAAATGTTTCCTACGTCAACAAACACGGCTCCGTCAAGAACCCAGAAAAGATGAAATCTGCTTTCTAAGTTTAATTCCATTTTTACATCACCCAAATAGTATTTGAAAGAGTTCGCCGTGTCGAGATGTGAACCAAGTCCGAGCGAACGACTTTCCCAGGCTCGCATGCTATTTGCTCCGCCAGCGTAATATTTCTTCACACTTGGAAGTCCGTTGGAATTCAGATACGGAATGGAAATTCCGCTGAAGATTCTATAGACAAACGTAGCTTTTGGAGAAATGACTTGATAGTATCTGAAATCAATTTCACCTTTAATATATTGTGCAAACGGAAGATTGAACGTTTCGTAATTACCAATGCTGTTTTTTTCTTTGTCGGTTGCTTTGCAATACAAATACATAAGATTTCCGCTAGTTTCGGCGTATAGTCGCAGATATTGGTAGTTGCGGGTTTCGTTCTTTCGTTTGTTGTAGTAGATGATTGAGAAATTGTTACAATACAGCAAATAGTCTTCATAACTGTATTTGTAGTAATTCTTGCTGTTTATGAAATTATTAAATCGTTCTGAAATGTCGTAATATCTAATGTAACTGAAATCGATAGGATTGAGAGTGTATGTAAGAAAATGTTTTCCGTACCAAGTGTATCCGAAATTGACTTCGGTTGTTGGACGTGTGTAGTCGGGTGTTTGGAGATAATTATATTCCAAATGGCAATTCGTTTTTGCCCTAAACTTTTTGTTGTCTTTGTTCATGATGAACGGAACTAGAAATTTGGGCGTTGTTAAATCGGCTGAAATGCCATATTCCAAAGAGTTGAATAGTTTTATGTTTTCATTTTCCTCTTTCAATACATTATTATATTCTCCCGCAAGTTTCAGTTTTAAGTTGAAGTATTCCGCTCCGTGAAAAAGATTTCTGTTCGTGTATGAAGTGTTGAACTCGGCTCCCCAATCGCCACTGGTGTTGGTTCCTTCAACGTCAATGCTTATTGATTGTCGTCTTTCTGGCGTGATGTTTATGAAACAATCAAGATTGACGGTATCTTGGTTTATTTGCGTTGAAGAAGGTTTGAATTCAATATTTACAAGTTTGAACAATGGATAACTATTTAGGATTTTTTGTGTTCGTTCAACTCGGAAAAGACTGTATTGTTGGTCGTTGTTGATGAAATTTGCCTGTTGTATTGTTTCGTCTTTTACGTATGTTGCTTCTTCTTTTGCAGGATTCGTAGTTTCTTCGCTTTTACGTGTTCGAGTTAATTTTTGTTTATAATTTTGGTTGATAGTTGTCTGTAGAATTTTGTGCTTTTTTAGCGAATTTTCATTTGTCTGTTTAATGCTGATAACGAGAGAAACACTGTCGGGACCATGGGTTGTGTCTGTAGCAAATAATATGTTGTCTTTTGTAAATGCGTAATAACCAAAATTGTTACAGATAGAAACAATTCGTTCTTGTTCTTCTTGTAAAAGATTTATAGCGAAAGGTTTGCCTGCTTTTAATTTTGATGAGTTACGAGTCTTTTCGATTATAGAAGCAATTGTGGTGTCAGGAATTTGATATGATACATTATTTATTGTAAATAAATCGTTGCAGTGCAAACTGTAATGTTCTATTGCTTTCTTGTTGTTTTTCCCCTTGTACGAAGTGTAGGATTGTACTGTCGCATTGTAATATCCCAATTCGTTTAAGTAAAGTCTTAGCTGTTCTACGTTTTTTGTGTTAAGACTTTCGTCTAAAAGAACAGGTTGCTCACCAACAATATCGCGCATCCATGTTCCAAATTTTCGTTCGGAATGTTCGAAAATATAGTAGAACGAAAGCCTGCTTCGAAAACCAAGAAAAGAACGGTTTGGTTTGGGCTTAACGTAGTTGAGCATTTCGTCCTTGTTGATTTTCCGATTGTCGCAAGTGATTTTATGTTTTATTAGGAGTGTTTGGTCTGCTTCTAAATGTCTTGTTACCGAGCATTGACAAAAAAATAAAATGATGCAACACGCTGAAAGTGTTTTGATTAGTGTTTTGTGCGTGTTGTTGCTCGGCATTGTCAATTCAATTTATGCAAATGTATGAATTTTGTGGAAAAAAGACTGATTCGGTGTACGTTATAAGCTGTCAAAATCAGTTAGAAAGATGAATTCAATAAAGTTTATTTGTTTTTGTGGCATGACAGAAAATCGAAGACCGGCGTTGAAAGGTGCTATGAAATTGAATAAATGTAAGTTCGCAATAAACTCAGCTCCGTATGAGAAATAGTTGTTGTTTGTTTTTGGCGCAATGGCAACATCGGTAAACAAATTGCAACTAATACGCTTTAAATATAGAATGTCTTTCCATTCAACATCTGGATAACCGAAAGGGAAAAAGTAATTGAATTGAAAAGAATAGAGTTGTTCTTCAAAATCAACGGAATCTATAAATCCTCTCGGAATTGAGATTTGTCGATTGACTTTTTCTTTCCTTAAATTTTTGTAACCTTCAACAGCACCATACATGTTGAAACTGTGATCTCGTAAGATTCCCGGGAAATATAATGTTAATTCTGCGAAATAATATGGAGAATAAACTGTGGAATCGCATTTATGGAAATCTTTTAACGACGGAGAAGAATATTCGTAACCGATTTTGAATAGTTGTCCGAAACGAGGATTGATTTCCCGCGTGGCTTGTTGTCGTAAATTTGCAATGGTGAGTGTGTGTGCAAAAATGTTGGCGTCAAAAGCTTTGTCGGTGATTTGTAATCCTTGTGTCCAATCCTCTATTTTTTGTTTTGTGTATTGAAATTGAGAACTTAAAATGACATATCGTAGGTATGATTTCGAAGAGAAATTCAACGGAAAATATATTCTTCCGTAAATGTCGTCGAATGAATATGTAATTGTGTCGGAAGGACTGTCTTGTATAGAATAAGCATGGTTTCCGTTTTGATATTCAAGTTCAAAAACTGGAAATAAACCTTTGTAAGTTACTTTAGCAAATGAATATTGTTTTCCATCGATTCTGTTTTTTCGATAACCAACGGTTGTAAATGTTGTTTGCAGTTTATTTTGTGAAATGACTTGAAATCCAAGTCCTCTGTCGTCAATATTGCTTCCGTTATAGTTGAGGCAAAATGGCATCCAACTGTGGATATTGAATGTGTGTAAGATTTTTGAGTAATATTTTGACTCGTATGTCGAATCTGGGATTTGAGAAAAATCAACTGCGCCACCTTCTTGATTTGTAAGCATTTGCGCAAGATTGTAGTTGTCTTTTTTTACAACATTTATGCTATGCCATGCGGCTGGATTTAAATGAATTTTTACGAGTTGATAACCATCGGAAGTGTAGTTTGAATAAATCAAGGTGCTATCTTTGGTCGACGGAAATTTGCATCCGAAATCAGCAACTGTAATTCTTGAAATATCTTTGGTTTGTTTGTTGATTGCGTACAGATTGTCAACTCCAGAATACGACGAAGCGTAAATTATATATTCATGCCAATAAATTGGATGTTGCAAATCTTCATACGTGTAGGGAATGATTTCTTCGAACGTTTCGTTTACAATGTCGTATTCGACTAGTCGTTTCCCCTGTGAATTGAGTCCGATATATACGATTTTTGAACCATTTTCATTCCACGATGGATTTTCAACCGCATCGTTGTTTTGCGAAGGTATTTCTTTTATGACCTTTTTTGTTTCTTTGTCGAAAATTGTAAGAAGATTTTTTTGAATTTCATTAGTCTCTGCAGTTACAATTCTTTCGTTAGAAGGAGAAATGGCAGGAGCGAATACGTGACGTTTGGTTTTGATTTTTGATTGTTTATTTCGTTCTGTGTCATAAAGATAGACGAATGAGTTTTGCTTCATTTCCCATCGTATGTTGTAATTTGTTTCTTCCCAAACAATGGTTTTCCCATTGGATTGGATTCGGTCTTCGCTCGGTTTGAAACTTATATTGGAAACAACTCGTTCTTTCCCGTTTGTTATTTGGATTAACTGTGAGATTTTGTCAATACCATTACGTTCTACATAATAGGTGGTGTCGTTGAGTTGTATGCCATTGATGTAGTTGGTAAAGACCGATTGCTTTTTTGTTATAGGTTCGAATTTTGTTTGGATTTCTCTGTCATGTTTGAGCATCCATTCATTTTGTTGTTGTTCAAAGATTGTTGCGTATAAGTCTCTACGTGAAAGTCCGGTTTTCCGTTTTGAAACATAGTTGATAGGTCGTATACTCAATGGGTGTGAACCTGCTCTGTCAAGCATTTCTGCTTCATAACCATGTCCGTATTGTTTTCGTACGTTTGCCAAAAAGAAATATCCCATTTCGTAATAACTTGGTACAAAATCTCTGAAAGAACCAAAATACGCTTTACTGTATGGATACACACCTTTTTCGTATGTTTGGGCACGAAGAGGCATTGAAAAATCGGCTTGGCGACCACGTCCGGTCATACTTAAGGCCGTTTCTGTGCAAACAGCGTCGCCTTCGAATACCCATTGTGGAATATAAAGCCCGGAAACGCCTCCGACTGCTTGCTCTCCCAATAGGAAATAAAGGATTTTGGTTAATCCTTGGTTTAGTTTGTCGGTTTGGACAACGTGACGAAATTCGTGAAGTGTTATATTTTCAAACCATTCTTGTGAATGTTGTGTTTGTCCTGCACTTGTATACATGTCCATTTGGCTTGGACACCAATACACTGCAGCATTACTGATGTTGGAGTGATTATGCAGAATCACGGAAATCTTTTTGGGCTCGTGATTCAAGCTTTTACAGCAAAAGGAATAAATATATTCAAGTTTTTTTGTGACTTCTTGAGCTAGAGAGTCACAATTTTTAGGATAAATAACTTGGAAGTGATCGGTTTTTATTTGTCGCCAAGAAGTTACCGTTTGTTCATTTCCCGAAGAATAATATTGTCCATAAGTAAAAATGGACAATATAAAAAACAAGATGGTTGATAAGTGGCGTCGCATCCTGTTTCTTGTATTAGTAATGACCAGATGCTTTTACGGTTTTAACGATTCGTGCTCCGATTTTATAAGGATCTCCGTTTGAAGCTGGACGACGATCTTCAATACGACCTTTCCATCCTGCAGAAGCTGTGTTTACTGGTATTCTGAGCGAAGTTCCTCGGGTTCCTACGCCCCAGGTGAAATCGTTGATTGATGCTGTTTCGTGCTTACCGGTTAGACGTTGGTCGTTGTAGGCTCCGTAAACATCCATATGCTCTTTTACGTGTTTACTGAATTCTACACATATATCGTCAAATACTTTTTTGTCGCCGCAGGTTCTCATAACACCATTCGAAAAATTCGCGTGCATTCCCGAACCGTTCCAATCTGCATCTTTCCCAAGTGGTTTCGGATGAAGTTCAACATATACGTTGTATTTCTCGCAAATTAAATCCATAATGTAGCGGGCAACCCAAATTTCGTCGGCGGCACGTTTTGCTCCTTTTGCAAATATTTGATATTCCCATTGACCACAGGCAACTTCGGCGTTGGTTCCTTCAATATTTAATCCGGCTTCCAAACACGCATCTAAATGCTCTTCAACTATTTCGCGGCCAAATGCAATACGTGCGCCTACACCACAATAATATGGACCTTGTGGGCGAGGTTGCGTGCCATCGGCAGGGAAACCGAGTGGAAGATTTGTATCGCAGTTGATTAGAAAATATTCTTGCTCGTATCCGAACCAAAAATCATCGTCGTCGTCGTCAATGGTTGCTCGGGCATTTGTTGAGTGAGGTGTCCCGTCGGAACGAAGAACTTCGTTCATTACAATGTAACCATTAATCTGAAGTGGATTCTTACAAATAAAAACAGGTTTTAAAATACATTCGGTTGTGTCGCCTTCGGCTTGTTGGCACGATGATCCATCAAACGACCAAAGAGGACAATCTTCTAATTTTCCACTAAAATTTTCTGCTACACGGACTTTGCTACGCAATACTTGTGTAGGCTTGCTGCCATCTAACCAAATGTAATCTAACTTTGCTTTCATAGCTGTTTTGATTTGTTTCGGCAAATAAACGCAATTTTTGAAAAACACAATATTGTCTGATGTTTTTTTTATGAATTAATTAATGGTGTTTTAAGCAGAAGAAATTAAATCACAAAAAAAGAGACTATGCATTACGCATTGTCTCTAATCCCATAAGTTACGATGATTTTTACGGATTTGTAACTATTCTCTAGCAAATTGAAATTCGTTGTAATATAAATGCGAAAGTGCACAAAAAATTATGGGAGCATTTTCATAGCACACTCGAATCAGATTATTTCTTGATTTCCCAAAAACCTGTTTTGTCGGAACCAACATGAGAAATATGATTCTTTTCTCGTAAAGATTTTACAATTCTTCCAACTGTTGCACGCGACATACTGCAATTGTTTGCTATATCAACATAATTGCATTGTGGATGTTGGGAGATGTGACTCAGAACTTGTTGTTCCTTCTTGGTGAGATTTACAGTCTCGTTTACGGTCTCATTTTGTGAATTTACAGTCTCATTTTTTTGTTTTTCAGCTTTCCATCCGTTTGGAGGATTAATAACCATATAACGATTCTTTAACTCGGTGGTTGTCCCAAGTAATAGATTATGAAAAAACTTTTCTAAAAATGAGAAATCGTAGTCTATACCGAGATTTGAATTTTTATAATTTGCACGAACCAGTGCATTTCGAAAATACCACGAATGATTGGCAAACATTTCATTGTTCACATTGTAGCCAATGGAACGAAGATACTGAATAACAAACACCGCTGTTGTACGGGTGTTTCCTTCTTCGAACGGATGGATTTGCCACAAGCCAGAAACAAAGCGACAGATATGATTCACCTTTTCCTCTGCGGACAAACCTTTGTACGAAAAATCCTTTTCTTTTTGAATATCGTAATCAAGCGCGCGATGTAAATCCTCCCAATTCAAGTAGTGAACAGTGTCGCCACGAAGCACAAATTCTTTTTTGGTTATATCATACGTTCTGATCTCTCCCGCATGCTTCAAAACACCTTCAAAAATTCTTCGATGAACGGAAACGAATCCGTTTGCGTTGAAAGCAAGTGTTTTCGTACTTAACACCTTTTTTATGTTTGCCGAAACTTTATCCGCTTCCTCCGTATCATCGTCATCGGGAATTCGTTTACTCTTACTTTCGTAATATGAATGAAGCAATTTTTGTACTTCATCAATGGATATTTCTCCTTCGATATTTTTTTGTGCAATATCAAGTAAATATTTGGATGGTTTCAATCCGTCAACAGCCTGTAATCCAATTGCAGTTTGCCATTGTTCAGCATTCTCTGCAACCGATTGATTGTCTTGACGCAAGTATTTATCAAAAATATTCGGATTTTTTACGTCCATTGTTCACACTTTTCTGTATTCAAAGATACAAAATTGAAACAACAAATCCGCAATGATTTCTTTTGTGAATTATTTTTAACGATTTGCTACTTTTCTCTACCAAATTGAAAATCGTTATAATAAAAATACGAAAGTGCACAAAAAAGGCTGTCAGAAATGACAGCCTTTTTTTGTGTAATTTGTTATTCAAATTGTTTGAATGTTTTCTTGATAATTTCGATGCTTTCGCGGATTTGTTCTTCCGTAATTACTAGCGGTGGAGCAAAACGAATGATGTGTTCGTGTGTTGGTTTTGCCAACAATCCGTTGTCGCGGAGTTTCAAGCAGAAATCCCATGCTGATTTGCCATTCTTTGGCTCAATAATAATTGCATTCAAAAGACCTTTACCACGTACCAATTTTTTCATTGGGTGTTGGAATGAATTCATTTCGTCGCGGAAAATCTTTCCAAGTTTTTCTGCGTTTTCAGCAAGTTTTTCGTCTCTCAAAACAGACAATGCCGCAATTGCTACTTTACCAGCGATTGGGTTTCCTCCGTATGTCGATCCGTGTTCTCCTGGTTTGATAGTTAGCATAATATCGTCGTCGGCAAGTACTGCTGAAACTGGCATCATACCGCCACTAATAGCTTTACCTAAGATAAGAATATCAGGGCGAACACCTTCGTGGTCACAGCAAAGCATTTTACCCGTACGAGCCAAACCTGTTTGAACTTCATCGGCTATGAAAAGTACGTTGTGTTTTTTACACAAATCGTAGCATTTTTTCAAATATCCATCGTGTGGAACATAAACACCAGCTTCACCTTGAATTGGTTCTACTAAGAAACCAGCTACTTTGTCGCCTTGTTCTTCCAATACTTTTGCCAATGCGTCAACGTCATCGTAAGGAACTTTTATGAAACCAGGAGTTAGAGGTCCGTAGTTAGCATACGAATCAGGGTCGATTGACATTGAAATGATAGAAATAGTACGACCGTGGAAGTTGCCTTCGCAGCAGATAATTTTTACTTCATCATTAGGAATACCTTTTTTTACAACACCCCAACGACGAGCAAGTTTCAATGCTGTTTCGTCGCCTTCGGCACCAGTGTTCATAGGAAGAAGTTTGTCGTAACCAAAGAACTTAGTTGCGAATTCTTCATATTCACCAAGTACGTCGTTAAAGAAAGCACGTGAAGTTAAAGCCATTTTACCAGCTTGGTCAGTCATTGCTTTTACGATTTTTGGGTGGCAGTGACCTTGGTTTACTGCAGAGTAAGCAGACAAATAGTCGTAGTAGCGCTTACCATCTACGTCCCAAACATATACACCTTCGCCTCTTTCTAGTACTACAGGGAGTGGATGGTAGTTGTGTGCTCCATACTTAAGCTCTCTGTCCATGTAATCCTGAGAAGTCATTTTAGACATTATCTTTAAATATTAAATGGATTAAACTTTATTTTAACGAGGTCAAAAGTAGAAATAATTTAGCAAAGGGAACGTAAATTTTTGTTTTTTTTCGGTGTTGTAAAAAACTCATTGCTTTTTGTTGAAAATTATGCAGTCTCAATTAAATGTTGCCTTTTGTACTTTGAAGATTTTTCATAAATTTGCGATGATGAAAAAATTATTCGGCATAATATTATTATGTTCCGTTGTTAGCGGAAATCTTTTTGCACAAGCTGTTGATTCTACGAAAATCAAAGAGGTTAATGCTTTGATTGAAAAAGCAAAGGCATTCTATGCTAATGGAAAAATTGATTCGATTTTCTATTATTATAATGTTGCCCAGAAAAAATCTCAGTCTTATGGATTGAGTACTGAATCGGCAAATATTTATAGAGAAATTGCTAAGTTATATTTGGCTACGAATTCTATTGATTCGGCGTTTTCTAATTTCTCAAAGGCTGCCGATGTGGCACGAAGTGGACAATCATGGAAGGAGTTGAATATGGCTTTGTGCCAGATGGCTAATATTGTTCGAGGAGCTTATGGTAAAAACCAAGAGGCTATGCAATATGCTCGTGAAGCTGTTGAAGCTGCTAAAAAAGCTGGCTATACACGTGGTGTTGCAGTTGCCGATATTCAAGCAGGTAATGCTTATAATGAATTGGCTCGTTTTGAAGAGGCTTTAGCATGCTTTCAGGAGGCAGCTCGATATTTCAAAGAGGGTGGTTTTGAGGCAGAAGTTGCTAGCGCATGGCAAAATATTGCTTCGGTTTATTATCAGTTGGAGAAATTCGAGGAATCTATTGAATACCATCGAAAAAGCATGGAAGTGTTTAAAAATGTTGGTTACACAAGTGGTTATGCCCAAGAAATGATGAACATCGGTACGATTTATTCCGGACATAATAGAAGGGGTGTGGTTCGTGATATTGCCAATATGGACTCTATGTTCTATTATTATAGAGAAGCGTTGAGGTTGCAGGAGGAACAAAAAGATTCCGCCAGTATTATGCAATGCCGTATAAATTTAGGTATAGGTCATTATATGCAGAAGGATTTTGTTCAAGCAAAGAAATATTTTGATTCAGCATATAAGTTTGCATTAAACAAAAACTCGATAGGTGACATCATTACAATTGAAAACTGTTACGCCTTGTTGTATTTTAAAATGGGCGAATATGAAAAATCCAAAGAGTTTTTCTTGAAGGAACTTCCTCGTATTCAAAGAGGAAATTATAAAGAAAAAGAGTTCATGTGGTATTTGGACATGGCTCACACTTTGGACTCTATGGGAGATTATTTAGGCGCACTTCGTTCCTATGAAAAATATGTAGAACTTTACGACACGGTTAGAAGTAACGATAGCGAGAAACAAATGAATATGTTGTCGGCTCGTTATGGATCAGAGTTGAAAGACCAAGAAATCGCAGCCGCAAAGGAACGTCAGGAACTTATGAGCCGTGAGCAGGATGCGTTGAGAAAACGTTTCTTCGTGATGGTAGGTGCCTCGGTTATCATTGGTATCTTTTTGATTTTCGTTGTTTATTTGTTTATCCAAAAACGAAAGGCTAATGTGAAATTGGCAGAACAGAACGATCAAATCAACAAGCAGAATATTGAAATTGAACGTCAAAGAGACGAGGTTACCGCACAGAAGGAACAAATCGAAGTTCAACAACAGAATATCTTGGATAGTATCCATTATGCAAGTAGAATTCAATCCGCCATCTTGCCGAAACCGGAATTGGTGGAAGATTTGTTTGGAGACCATAGATTTATATTGTTCAAACCTCGTGATATCGTTAGTGGTGACTATTTTTGGATTGGTCGTAAAAATGATTGGAAAATTGCTGTTGCTGCCGATTGTACTGGTCACGGAGTTCCAGGAGCTTTCATGAGTATGTTGGGAACTGCATTCTTGAACGAAATCATCAACGATCCAACAATGGATGATATCCATGCAGGCGAAATTTTGGACAAATTGCGTGAAAATATTATCAAGGCTTTGAAACAGACTGGTGCTGCGGGAGAACAAAAAGATGGTATGGACTTGGCAATGTGGATGTACAACGAAAAATTGGGAAAAATCCGTTTTGCTGGTGCAAACAATCCATTGGTTCTTGTTCGAAAAGATTATGTTGATGGTGAAATAGAAGAATCTGATCGCATTAAAATACAAGAATTTGTTTCTGAAACAAATGGCGAAACTTATCATATAATTCAGGTTGCGGGAAGTAAGCAACCAATCGCTATTTATCCGGAAATGGTTCCTTTTGAGGAAGTTTGCTTGAATGTGAAACCTGGTGATACAATGTACACGTTTTCCGATGGTTTCCAGGATCAATTCGGTGGAGAAAAAGGAAAGAAATTCATGATAAAGAGACTAAAACAAGTCTTTGTAAATATTTATGAGTCGCCAATGGAGGAACAACGTGGTTTGTTGGATCATGAGTTGGTTGATTGGATAGAGAAAGGAAATACCGAACAAATTGACGACATCTTGGTAATAGGATATAGAGTTTAATTATGTTTCAATTTTCATTATCTGAAATTGCCTCAATCACAAATTCTGAATGTGTTGGCAATGGAAATCTAAAAATTACGAAAGTACAAACAGACAGCAGAACTTCGTTCGACGAAATTTCTGCTATTTTTTTAGCTATTAAAGGTATTCGTAGCAACGGACATGACTACATAGCCGATATGTACGAACGTGGGTGCCGAAATTTTTGGGTCCAAAGTGGTGAAACATATCCAGTTTATTCAGATGCAAATTATATTGTGTCGGTGTCGGTTTTGGATGCGTTTCAAAAATTGATGTCGCAATATCGCCAAGCGTATTTTAGTAACCCGTTGCTTGCTGTTACAGGAAGTAATGGTAAAACAATCATAAAGGAATGGCTGTATTTCTTGATGAAACAAACAACTTCAGTTGTCCGTAGTCCAAGAAGTTTCAATTCGCAAATTGGTGTTCCGCTTTCGTTGATGTTGTTGGACAAACGCTTTTCGTATGCAGTGATTGAGGCTGGAATTTCCGAAGTAGGAGAAATGGCGAAATTGCAACAAATGATATTACCTACAGTCGGTATTTTTTCAAATATTGGCGATGCACATCAACAACATTTTACTTCGATGGAACAAAAGGTTGCTGAAAAAATGCAGTTGTTCCAATCTGTTGAAACTTTAATCTATTGCTCTGATTACGAATTTGTTGATGAAGAAGCAAAACAACTTTCATCAACAAAATTGGTTGCGTGGGGATTCAAGGCTAACGCACAAAATGCGGTTTCGTTTGTTTCCAAAAATGGCGTAACTACAATAACGGCTCAATGGAATAAAAAGACATTCTCGTTTGAAATTCCTTTCGAAGACAATGCTTCGATAGAAAATGCTGTTCATTGTTTCTATGCGTTGAAAGTCCTTAACGTTGAGGTTGATTTGGCTTTGTTTAAAGAATTACCAAGTGTGGCAATGCGTTTGGAACAAATTTCGGGACGTAATAATTGCGTTTTGGTAAATGATAGTTATAATTCTGATTTTCAGAGTGTTAAGATTGCCTTGCAGTATTTGTACCAACAACATAAAAATGCTTCAAAAACGTTGATTTTATCGGATGTGAAACAAACTGGTATGAATTTCGACGAATTGTATTCGAATATTGCAGATATGGTTCGCGAATATTCTATTAATCGTGTGATTGGTGTTGGTAGGGATATTTCTAAATATCTGAAAAAATATTTACCGACAGGTCATTATTATAAATCAACCGATGCGTTGTTGCCAAAATTTCATGAATTTGCTTTTCAAAACGAAACAATTTTGTTCAAAGCTGCTCGTGAATTTCAATTTGAACGTTTGGTTTCACAATTGGAATCGCAGGCACATCAAACGGTTTTGGAGGTTAATTTGAACGCAATAGTGCACAATTTGAATTATTTCCGTTCTTGTTTGAATCCAAAAACAAAAATGGTGGCAATGGTAAAAGCATCATGTTACGGAAATGGCTCGTACGAAATTGCTAACATATTACAACACAACAATGTTGATTATCTTGCAGTTGCATTTATTGACGAAGGTGTTGAATTGCGTAATTCAGGCATCACACTTCCAATTATAGTGATGAATCCCGAATACGGAATGTTGGATAAATTGTTTGATTATGATTTGGAACCAAACATCCACAATTTTGCTGTTCTCGAGGAATTTAAACAGTTGTGTTCTATGTTCCCGAATAAAATGTTTCCAATTCATTTGAAAATGGATACAGGAATGGCTCGCTACGGATTCCAACCACATCAACTTGAAGATTTGATTAAAGAATTACAGACGATTCCAAATTGTAAAGTCACTTCGATATTCTCGCATTTGGTTGGTAGCGACGATTCTCAATTCGATGCGTTTACGTTGGAGCAATTGAATTTGTTTGAAAAAATGTCTTCACAAATAATGCAGGCGTTTCCATATTATATTATGCGTCATATTTTGAATTCTGCAGGAATAGAACGTTTTAGAGAATATCAATATGATATGGTTCGTTTGGGAATAGGTTTGTACGGAATTAGTTTCGAAAATCCGCGAAATTGTCAGCATATCAGTACGTTAAAGACATTTGTTTCTGGTATTCGTGAAATGAAAAAAGATACTTCGGTTGGTTATTCACGGAAAGGAATGCTAAAACGCGATTCGAAAATTGCTGTTATTCCAATTGGTTATGCCGACGGTTTCAATCGTAAATTGAGTAATGGCGTAGGAACGGTTTTGATTCATGGCAAAGAAGTACCGGTTGTCGGTAATATTTGTATGGATGCTGCAATGATTGATATTACTGATGTCCCAGATGTTCAACTTGGAGATGAAGTGATTTTGTTTGGTAAAGATTTACCGATAACAAAAATGGCTGAAAAAATTGGAACGATTCCTTACGAAGTCATGACATCGATAGATAGACGTGTGAAACGTATCTATGTGTTTGAATAATAAGTTGTTATTTGTTCCACATTAGTCGCATTCCATCAACGTATTTGATTTTTTGATTGTCAAGGAGAAATTTTATGACATTCAGAATTTGTTGTTCGTCTTTTATCGTGGAATTTTTAAAAATTTCGTTGATTGTTGCAGGTTCAGAACCAATACATTTTTTTAGGTCTTCAACAATGTAATCGAATGTTAATGAGTTTACATTCAATTCGTTGCGTGTTGTGCAAACATCGCAGTTTCCACATCGTGCCGAAGCTTTTTCTCCGAAATATTCCAACAATTGAATGCTTCGACATTTTGTAGTGTTTGTTACATATTGAATAACCGCCTGTAATCTTTTTCGTTGCCGTTCTTTCCGTTCGTTGATTGCTTTTTCGTTAAATTTTACATCATTCATGCGTATTCTGTCTTGTGCAAAAATGATAATCGGATTTTGTTTTGCTGGCAGATATGTGAGAACTTCAATTTTGTTGAGATGGTTCAAATATTTGAGAATGATATCGACGTTGCAATTTGCCTTTCTCGCCAAATCTGTTTCGTAAATGTTGATGAAATTGGTGAATCCACCAGTGTAATTTCGTAGAAGGAATTTGATGAAGTTGTCAAAGTCAGGATTTTCAATTTGGAATTTGTAGAGATCGTTTCTATTGTAATTGAAACGGATTTTTGAGATTGATTCTTCTGCGTTGGAAGAAATTATAAGTCCTTCTTCTTCCAGAATTTTTAATGAATTGGCAGTCTCTACGAACTTTAAATTGAATTTCTTGCAAAAATCCAACAAATCAAAATCGTGAATTGAATTTTCGCCTTCGTACATGGCAACGCCACAATAATTCCCTATAGAATCATATACTTGTCGTATGTAGTTGAATGAAGGATATTTTTTTTCAAAATTGTCTTTAAGCTTTGCAATATCGTTTTGATTGAAAAATAGATATGCTTGTGATTCTTTTTCATCGCGTCCGGCTCGTCCAGCTTCTTGAAAATAGGCTTCGATTGATTCTGGAATATTCAAATGAACAACAAAACGGACATCTGGTTTGTCGATTCCCATTCCGAAGGCGTTTGTGGAAACCATGATTTCGTTTGGCGTCCGCATCCAAATTTCTTGTTTCTTGGTTCGCGTTGCAGCATCGAGTCCGCCG
Organism: Bacteroidales bacterium; assembly: GCA_045600045.1. Classification (GTDB taxonomy): domain Bacteria; phylum Bacteroidota; class Bacteroidia; order Bacteroidales; family UBA1715; genus UBA1715. The sequence continues at coordinate 26,533 of JAZRXD010000014.1, read as the reverse complement.
TGATAAAAATCAGCTACAAATCCTTTCTGTTGCAATGTGTAGGCGATTTCAACTGTTTCTTTTCTTGTACCTACATAAACGATTCCCGTACCTTTTGTCTTTTCGCAAATTTGCAGTAAAGCTCCAACTTTGTCGTTTTTCTCTTTTACATTGTAGGTTAAATTCTTACGCTCAAAACTTTTTGAGAAAACGTTCTTTTCTTTGAATTTTAATTTCTCTTGAATATCATCAACCACATCGGGCGTAGCCGTTGCTGTAAGTGCTAAAATTGGAACTTTAGGAAGTATTTCGCGAATGTTTGCAATTTCCAAATACGAAGGACGAAAATCATATCCCCATTGTGAAATGCAGTGTGACTCGTCAACAGCAATGAGACAAACCTTCATTTGTATGACAAATTGTAGGAATAATTCCGTTTTGAGTCTTTCCGGCGAAATGTATAGAAATTTGTAATCGCCTAAAATACAGTTGTTGTAAGCAATTTCAATTTCGTTGTTGCTCATGCCGGAGTATATCGCAGTGGCTTTAATCTGTCTTTTTTTTAGATTGTCCACTTGGTCTTTCATCAATGCGATAAGTGGAGTAATGACCAAGCAAATTCCTGGTTGCGATAGTGTGGCAACTTGAAAAGTTATTGATTTTCCGCCACCGGTTGGCATTAGGCCGAGAGTGTCCTTGCCTTCGCAAACACTTTCAATGATTTCTTGTTGCAAAGGACGGAATTTTGTGTAACCCCAGTATTGCTGTAATATTTCCTCGTATTTGGTCATAATTCGAAAGTCGTTGCAATGTAAGAATAATTTGAAAGAATAAAAAACGAGAATTAAATCTCCCAAATTACGCCTCCGCACACATCTTTTTTTGCCCCTGTAACCGATGCAAGACAGTTGTCTTTTTTGTTTACGCGTAGAAATCCTAAATAGGCGAAAATCAAGGCTTCTTTGTAATCAATAAGTTGTTTTTCGGGAATAACAAGTTCTGCTTCCGCATATTTTTTTATGAGTTCCACAAGAAAGGTGTTTTTTATTCCGCCTCCGGTGCAAAGTGCTTTTGTTGTTTTCCCGCTAAGAGTTTTGCCGATTTGCATAGCGCAATGTTCATAGAACGTCCTCATTGTGTCAACTTTGGATATCGCATGTTTTTTGAATAAAGGTTGAATGTTTTTTTCAACCCATTCACGTCCTAAAGATTTTGGTGCGGATTCTTTATAAAAAGGCAAGGAGTTTAGTTTTTGTAACAAATCGTTGTTGATGTTACCGGCTCTACCAATGTTTCCATCTTTGTCGAAATCAAGACCATGTTCTTTGGCAAAAGCGTTCAATACGATGTTTGATGGACAAATGTCCCATGCTGTTCTATTGCCGTTTTTGTTTGTTGAAACATTTGCAAATCCGCCAATGTTCAAGCAGTAGTCATATAGGGGAAATAAAAGTTCATCACCAATCGGCACTAACGGAGCGCCTTGGCCGCCCATTGCGACATCTAATGTCCGAAAATCACAAATTGTCGATATTCCTGATTCTGCTGCAATGTGTGCTCCCGAACCGATTTGCAAAGTCAATCCTGTTTGTGGAGTATGAAATACGGTTTGCCCGTGACTTGCAATATACGAGGCCTTAATGTTTTTTTGCGTGGTAAATTCTTTTACCCTTTGTCCGCAAAATTTGCCAAAATCAACACTTAATTGAGCTAATTCAACTGCGTTAAGTAAGTGGGCATTAAGTAATTTGTCGTGCAATGTTAGTGGATAATCGAACGTTTCGGCGTCTATGATATTGTATGAATTGTTGGAAAATGTTGCGGCACAAACATCCAGTCCGTCAACCGATGTACCCGACATTAATCCAATATATATGCAAGAATCCATATTTGCTTTTTTACAAAATTATATAATTTTTAATAAGGCAATCATATTGAAAATTCTTTACTTTTGAAGAAAGCTATTTTGATGAAAAAATTTATCCCTTTCGTTTGGCTGTTATTAAGTTCAATACCGTTGCTTGCTTCATTTCATAGCGACGGAGTATATTATGAATTTATTTCGGATTACGAACTTGAGGTGACTTCGTTTTCCATTTCGAAAAATCAAGTAAGTGTTGTTATACCCTCGGAATTTGTGATAGATGGTTATTCATATCGTGTGAGTCGTATTGGGAATTATGCGTTTCTCGAATGTGAAAATGTGGTTTTGGTTACGTTGCCGACAACAATTTACGAAATTGGACATGATGCTTTTTCGGGTTGCAAGAATTTGTTGAAAATAAATTTTCCAAGCTCGCTTACAAAAATTGGAGACAGAGCTTTTTATGGATGTGAAAGTTTGGAATCAATCAAAATACAGAAAAAAGTAGAATCGATTGGCTTTGCTGCATTTGCGAACTGTAGAAGTTTAAATTCTGTCGCTTTTTCCAATGGAGTGTCGGAAATTAAGGGACATGCGTTCGAGAATTGTAAAAGTTTGACATCCATCGATTTACCGAATTCGTTGGAAGTTATTGAATACGGACTTTTTACAGATTGCGAAAATCTTCGTGAAGTCATTCTTCCAAAATATGTGGAAGAAATTTGTTATAATGCTTTCAAAAACTGCGTAAGTCTTGATTCCATTTATATACCGAAATCAATTCGTGAAATTGAATATTATGCTTTTATGGGATGTTCGGGGTTGAAAACAATTGTTCTCGCTGCGTCGGAATATTCTATGAAAATAGGAATGCAAGCTTTTGTTGGTTGTGGTGAATTGACGGAAATTCAATGTTTGCGAACAAAACCGCCGCATGCTCGCGAAGATTCGTTTGAAAATTACAATGCTACGGTGATTGTGCCATGTCGCTCAAAAAGTAATTATGAATCAGATGAAGTTTTTAGTTTGTTTTCGTCTATTGAGTGCGATCAACCATTAGCCATTGACGAACTGGAGTTTGAAGAAATTCCACAAGAAATTTATAACATACAGGGTAAAATTATTCCTCAAACGCAATCTGGATTGAATGTGCTGAAATTTCAAAATGGAAATTCGAAAATGATTTTTGTGGAGAAGTAAAGTGCTCAGAACGGGACTTGAACCCGTACGGCCTAATGGCCACATGCCCCTCAAACATGCTTGTCTACCAATTCCAACACCTGAGCGAGGTTTTTGTGTGCTCGAAGCGGGACTCGAACCCGCATGTCCGCGAAGACACATGCTCCTGAAACATGCTTGTCTACCAATTCCAACATTCGAGCAATTGGTTGCACAAAAATAAACTTTTTTTCAATGTGGCAAAGTCTTACTTCAATTTGCTTTCAAGGAAGTTGAACATATTTCTCATTAAATATATTCGCGAATGCCTCCCAGATAAATTGTGGTCGTCGTTGGGAAAAACAAGTGTGCGAATGTCCTTTTCGTTGTCGATACAATTTCTGAGAATCATCATTTCGTTTGAATTACGGACATTGTCGTCGGCTGTTCCGTATGCCAAAAGAATGCTTGCCTGAATGTCAGGCAAATAATTCAGAACGCTTGAATTATCGTAGCCTTCGGGATTTCCCTGTGGCGTTGACATATATTTTTCTGTATATATATTGTCGTACAATCGCCAGTCGGCAACTGGGGCAATGGCGATAACGGCTTTGTAGTCTTCGGGATATTTTGATGCTGTCAGCAATGCTAAATATCCACCAAAACTCCATCCTTGAAAAGCAAGACGATTTCCGTCAACAAATGGTTGTTGCTTAAGATATTCGGCAACTACGTGCATGTCGTAGCTTTCTTTTTCTCCAAGATTTAGATATGTTTGTTGGGCAAAATTAAGTCCACGGCCTTCCGAGCCACGAGTGTCAACCACAACAACTGCATAACCCTGTTGTACAAGGAATTGAAACCAAAACGTTTCGTAATTGTAGGCATTCATAACCACTTGTCCGGTTGGTCCACCGTAGGTTGTTACGTAAACTGGGCATTTTTGTTTTTTCTTTAGTTTTGGTTTGATGATATAAGCAAACAAAGAGTCGTTTTCGGTTGGAATTGTAATCCATTCAACAGGAGTCAAATGTATGTTGTCGTAAGAAAAATCACGAATGGTTGTGTTTGTAATGTTTATCCACAATGGCATAATTTCTCCATTGCAAATCTTCATTGTGGATGTATATTCTTCTTTAATGTCTATTTCGCTATGATTCAGTAAAATATATTTTCCGTCGTTTGAAAATTTAGCTTTGTTATGTCCAATTTCGTCCGATAGCGAATATGTTTTGTACGGAGGGTAAATTTGTTGCGAAACGACCTTTCTGTCTTTTATTGTTAGTCCGTAGGTTTGATAGCGAATAGTTGAGTCTGAAGGATAATAACCATAAAAGTTTTTGATAGGTCCGAAATATGTTTTTGCTTCGTTCTCATCGTCCACAATATATGCGTATCTGTCGTTTGCGTGCGAATCGTCAATAATCAGGAAGTTACTATTGTTTTCGAGTGAAACGATTTGCGAAGGATTTAAGTAGGAATCCTCTTTCTTGTTGAAAATGATTGGGTTAGGTCGTTTCTCTCCCAAGGTGTAATGCGCGATTGTCTCTTGCTTGTGTGCAGAATTCATATATGCAATCAGCAATTCATTATCGTTGAGCCAAGTTACCGATGTAATGTAGTCGCCGTTGTAGTATGTCCCGTTTTCGTCGGATTCGTGTAATTCCACAGGCTCGGGAATTTCTTTTTGAAAACCAGTTTCAAGCATGAAAATATGAGTGGAGACCTTTGCGTTTTTTTCTCCCACAAAACTGTATTTTTGAATATGCGGTTCGCCGCCCTGATTTTGTAGGTCGCCAAACGTATAGAGAGGTCGGTCTTGAATTTCGGACTCATCAAATTTCAGAAAACAGATTTTTTTTGAGTCGGGCGACCACCAGTAAGCAGTTAACAAATCAAATTCCTCTTCGTAAATCATATTTGGCGAACCATTTCGAATTTTCCCATCTTCGCCGTCGTTGGTTATCTGCACATATTTGCCATCAAAATTGGTATAGTACAGATTGTTATTGTAAACAAAACAGAGTTTTTGTCCGTCGGGCGAAAAAACAGGGTTGATGATTTCGATGTTTTCTTCGTCGAACAACGGTTTTATAAGGGTAGAATCCCTTGTTTTGTCCAATTTCATATATGAGCCGATTGTAGAATATCGTCTGTATGATTGCAAATTGTCGCTATAGATGAATGTGGTTCCTTTTTTGTCGGACAGCATTGTCGCCGATGCCGGAACACCTTGAATTTCCGTATAGTCATTTAAATCGAAAGGAAACTGAAATGATTGAATATATATGGAGTCACCAAAAATTTGAGCATCGTCGAAAAACGTTGTGTGATAATATTTATAGGTTTTGTAAATGTCGTCCAACGTCAACTTTTGTGCAAAAGAAGAAAATGAAAAAGTTAGAAATATGGCAAACAGTATACGTTTCATACAATTTCAATCAACTTGCAATATAAATATTTTTTTTGAATGGATTTATGAAACTTTGAATGTTCTTGTATCTTTGTTGGATTTTTATTGGCTATGGAGGAGTTTCTCAACGATTTTGTCTTAAAAAAAATTTCGGAAGTTGCTGATTCTGAATGTGTTCAAGCATACGTTATAGGTGGCTTTGTTCGTGATATATTCCTTCGTCGTCCGAATAATGATATTGATATTGTGACATTAGGAAATGGAATTTCGCTTGCCGAAAAAACAGCCCACGCAATATCTCCAAAGTTACATGTTTCGGTTTTTAAGAATTTCGGAACGGCAATGTTTCGTTACAAGAATTGTGATTACGAGTTTGTCGGAGCGAGAAAAGAGTCATATTCGCAGAATTCACGTAAACCGCATGTTGAAGCGGGTACATTGGAAGAAGACCAGAATCGCCGCGATTTTACTATCAATGCACTTGCACTTTCGTTGAATAAAGAAAGTTTCGGAAAATTGCTCGATCCGTTTAATGGTTTGCAGGATATGCACGATCAGATTATCAGAACACCACTTGATCCTGACGTTACATTTTCCGACGATCCGTTGAGAATGATGCGTGCCGTGCGTTTTGCCACTCAATTGAATTTTAAGATTGAGGAAAAAACATTTGAGGGTATTCGACGTATGCGTGAACGTATTTCCATTGTTTCGATGGAACGCAATATGGATGAATTGAATAAAATAATGATGACGCCGACACCTTCCAAAGGTATTTTGTTGCTTGACAAAGCTGGCTTGCTGGAATTGATTTTTCCGGAATTGACAAAATTGAAAGGTGTGGATGTGGTGAACGGCTGCGGACATAAAGACAATTTCCTGCATACGTTGGAAGTGCTTGATAATGTGGCGAAACATTCCGATAATTTGTGGTTGAGGTGGACTGCTTTGTTGCACGATATTGCGAAACCAAGAACTAAAAAATACGTTGAAGGTGTTGGGTGGACATTCTATGGTCACGATATTGTTGGTGCCCGTATGATTGTCGATGTTTTCCGTCGTTTGAAGTTGCCGATGAATGAAAAAATGAAATACGTTCAAAAGCTGGTTTTGCTTCATTTGCGTCCGATTGCTTTGGTTGATGATGTCGTGAGTGATTCAGCTGTCCGTCGTTTGTTGTTCGATGCGGGTGACGATATTGATGATTTGATGTTGCTTTGCGAAGCCGATATCACTTCGAAAAATGAAATGAAGGTTAAACGGTTTCTCGACAATTTTCAGCTTGTCCGCGAAAAATTAAAACAAGTAGAGGAGAAAGATGCGTTGCGAAATTGGCAACCTCCAATTTCAGGGGAAGAAATTATAGCTACGTTTAATATTCAACCGTCACGCGAAGTTGGTGAAATAAAATTGGCGATTCGTGAAGCAATTCTCGATGGAATAATAGAAAACAACCACGAAGCAGCATTTGCTTTTATGTTGGAAAAAGGAAAAGAATTGGGTTTGACGGCTTATTTAAAGAACTGATTATGAAGAAAATACTTGTCTTTTTAATGCTTTTGATTTCTTGTTCTGCTTATGCACAAGGCAAAAAGTATGAATTGACGGGTTATGGAAAATATGGTTCCGACATTCGTTCTGAAAGTTCCTATGATTTTGGTGTTGTTTTCGAATGGCAGCCCAAAGGAGGAAATTTTGGTTTGAATTATAGTTTACGTTTTGGCTCCGATGAAGATGGAAATTTCATGTTTCAATGTCCGGCTGGAATCATTACTGGACTTTTGGCAGCCGCATTCCTCGACGATACAGGCGCGGAATGGTTAGGTATGATACTTTGTTTCACAATTCCTGAAGGTTTGTCGTATAATGTTTGGTTGGAGGATGATTTGCGGATAGCTCCGTTTGTGAATCCGTTGCTGTTGGAATTTACCGATGATCATATTCGCCCCGTGTTGGAAATTGGTGCTAAAATGAAGGTCCCTTTCGGCGCAAAATTCTTTGGCTCCGCAGATTTTTCCGTTCAATCGCCGTATGATTATAGCAATGTAAGAACTTGTGTTGGTTTGGCATTAGGTATAAATTTTTAAAAATATGAAACTAAAAAATGTATGTGTTGGATTGGTTGCTTTGTTAATGTTTTCTTGTTCTTCAACGACAACAACTCCTGAAAAATATCAAACATCAAATAAGGAAAATATGGAAGAAGTTTACAAATTTATGAAAGATTGTGGCTGTTATTTTATCGCTACAGCCGAAGGCAACCAACCTCGTGTTCGTCCTTTTGGAACGGTAAATATCTACGAAAATAAATTGTATATTCAAACGGGGCACGTAAAGCGTATTGCCGAGCAAATTTCAAAAAATCCCCAAATCGAAATTTGTGCGTATAATGGTACAACGCAATGGATGAGAATTGAAGCAACATTGGTTGAGGACAATCGTGTAGAACCTAAAAAAGCAATGCTTGATGCGTATCCATCGTTGAAAAAAATGTATGATGCCGAAGACGACAATACAGCAGTCTATTATTTGACAAACGCAACTGCTTGGTTGAGTTCGTTTACCGATTCAACTAAAACAATCAAATTTTAAGTCTTTTGTGATGAAAATAAAATCGTTCTGTTCCCTTCGGAGCAGAACGATTTGTTTTTGTTTAGATTGATGCTTTTGCAGCAATCTTGTAGATGTTTTCTATATCATTAGCTTTTAGATGGACAAAACCGCCAGTTTCGCCATTGCCGATGCCGAATGTTTTTACTAATTGAGGGATGTCGGATTCTTTTGCACCAAGTTGAGCAAAATTGATAGGCATGCCGATGCTTACCAAGAATTGACGGAATCGTTTTATTCCTTCTTTTGCCGTTTCTTCAGGATTCGCAAAATTCATTTTGCAACCCCAAACACGTGTTGCAACTTGAGCAAAACGCATCACGTTGTGAGTCATCACATATTCCATCCACGATGGCATAATTACAGCCAAACCGGCTCCGTGGGCACAGTCATATAAAGCTGAAAGTTCGTGCTCAATTCCGTGGCTGTTCCAATCTTGCTCGCGACCAACACCAACAATATTGTTGTGTGCTACCATTCCTGCCCACATAATGTTTGCTCGGGCATCGTAGTTGTTTGGATCGGCAATAACACGCGGTGTTTCTTTAATCATTGTCATAAGTAAAGCTTCGCAAAGTCTGTCGGTTACTTCAACTTCGGTTGTGTTTGTGAAATATCGCTCGAAAATATGTGCCATGATGTCCGTAGCTCCGCATGCTGTTTGATATGCCGGCAGTGTGCACGTTAATTGTGGATTCAAAATAGAGAATTTTGGTCGAAGACAATCGCCTCCGGCTCCACGTTTGAGCATTCCGTTTTCTTTTGTGATAACCGAATCTCCAGAACCTTCGCTGCCGGCAGCGGCTATCGTCAAAATAGTTCCGACTGGCAATGCTACTTTGGGTGATTTCCCACTATAAAAATCCCAGAAATCTCCTTCGTAGGGAACGCCCATGGCAATTGCTTTGGCCGAATCAATAGTCGAGCCACCACCAACTGCAAGTATGAAGTCGATTTTTCCTTTTTTGCAGATGTCTATTCCTTTGTAAACCAACGAATCATGCGGGTTTGGTTGAACACCTCCTAACTCAACAAAAGGAATGTTTTCTTTTTTCAATGAATTGGTTACTTTGTCGAGCAGTCCTGATTTTTTTGCTGATGCAGATCCGTAATGAAGCAAAACTTTTGAACCTCCGTATTTTTTTACGTATGTGCCAACTTCGAGTTCTCGATTTTTCCCAAAAACAAACTCTGTCGGACTGTAGAAATTGAAATTTTCCATTTTTCTAAAAATATATTTTTCTCAAAGGTAAAAAATCGTGTGAAAAATAGGCCTCATTTTTTATTTTTGTGAAAAATTCATTGGTATGGGAAAAATTCTACTTAAATCGGTTTTATTTCGAGATAAAAAAGTTGACATTTTAATTTCAGGGAAAAAGTTTGTTTCAATTGGAAAAATGTTGTCTCCAACTGATATTGAAGATGCTGAAATCGTTGATTGTAGCAATTTTGCGATAATGCCTGCGTTCTACAATGCACACACTCATGCAGCGATGACTTTGTTGCGTGGCTACGCCGACGATAAACCGTTGTTTGAATGGCTCAACAATTATATTTGGCCAACCGAAGCAAAAATGACGGGAAAAGATATTGAAATTGGTTCTCGTCTGGCTGTTTTGGAGATGATAAAATCAGGAACCGTTTTCTTTGCCGATATGTATTGGTTTCGACAAGACACAATGAAAGTTGTAGAAGAAATGGGAGTCCGTGCTGCAATAGGCGTAACAATCTCCGATATGTTGACTCCGCCAGATCGTTTGCAAGAAAATTTTAAATTTCTCGAAAATCATACTGGTGAATCGGAACGAATACAATTGGTGGTAATGCCTCATTCTATTTATACGGTTTCCGAACCAGTTTTTAAAAAAAGTCTTGAAATAGCGAGAAACGAGAATTATTATTTACACACGCATCTTTCCGAAACGAAACAAGAAGTTGAAGATTGTTTGAAAAACAATGGTTGTACGCCTGTCGAACTTATGGAAAAATGGGGTGCATTGGATTCTAAATTTATTGCGGCACATTGTGATCATTTTATTGGTAACGACAGAAGTATATTTGCACAGGCTGGTTCAACAGCTGTCGTAAATCCTTGCTCAAATATGAAATTGGGTAACGGAATCCCCAATGTTGCAGGTTTAATACAAAGTGGTGTTCCTGTTGCGTTAGGTACCGATGGCGCTTCGTCAAACAATAATTTGGATATGCAAGAGGAAATGAAAGTAACTGCTTTGTTGGCTAAAATCAACGATGTGGATTCTATTATTCATAAAGAAACTATTTTGCAAATGGCTACTTATGCTGGTGCAAAAGCATACGGGTTGACGAACGCTGGAAAAATAGAAGAAGGATTTTTAGCCGATTGTTTGTTGATACGAATGAACAATGAACGAATTGTTCCGTGCCACGACATTGTAAGCAATTGGATTTATGGTGCCAATTCAAGTTCGATAGATTCTGTGATTTGTAACGGAAAATTCATTATGCGCAATCGTTATGTCGATGGCGAAGAAGATATTGTGAAAGAAGCTAACGCTTGTGCTAAGAGATTGGTGGGAGCGTAAAACTATTCGTATTTGTCGTTCATCATTTTTTCGGCTAAAAAGTCGGCAACGCGTTGACCTTTTAGTTGAGCAACAATTTTGAAAGCGAATTTTACTGCTGCGCCGGCTCCATTTCCTGTGATTACATTTTGTGAAACAACTACTGGTTGATTAAGGAATTCCGCTCCACGAAGACATTTTTCGTAACCGGGATAGCAAGTTGCTTGTTTACCTTGTAAAATGTCGAGTTCGCCCAATACGTATGGTGCAGCACAAATCGCAGCAAGCCATTTCCCTTTTGCGTTTTGTTCCGTAAGAATTTCTGCTAAATCTTCGCTGGCTGCTAAATTATCGGAACCAGGCATTCCTCCTGGTAAAATAAGAATCTCGGCATTTTCTGGCGAAATCAATCCGATTGTTGTGTCGCACAAAACTCTTAATCCGTGTGAACCAACAACTTCAATGTCGTTTGTGATTGAAACGGTTTCAACTTCTAAACCTGCTCTGCGTAATATGTCAAGTGGCGCTAATGCTTCCAATTCTTCGAAGCCGTCGGCCAAAAATATGTATGCCTTTGAATCCATTTTTTCAATTTTGTCCAAAAATACATATTTTTTCTTTTGGGAATCTTCAAGCATGTCCAAAAACATCTTGTAATATACATCTTGGCGATTCAAATGTATTTATTGGCTATTCGAAGGATGGTTTTGGTAATTTCAAATTGATTTTATTCAATTTAGAAATTTATTTAGTTATATCTTTGACGCAAAAGATGAAAAATGGAAGTAAAACAGTTGGTTGATTTTAATAAAACTCGTTCTTCAAACGAAATTTTCGCCGATTATTGGGAGTTTGTAAAATCGGAATGGAAAACCTATGGAATAGCTTTATGTGTGACTGTTTTGCCATTTGCTTTAATAAGTGCCTATTTCGTTTCTGTTGGAGATATTACTGATATTGAAGATAATTCGTTATTCTATGCGATACTAATTTCGCTAATTGGTAAATTCTTTGGTTCGTTTGTTTCTTGCGCATATGTTGCAAACTACATCAATGGTGCTAAAAATGATTTTACAACAATAAAATCATACGTGTTCAAATATTTCAACCTTGCGTTTCTGACAGGCTCACTAAGTGTTATTATTATTGTCTTTGGACTGTTGCTTTACATTATTCCTGGCTTGTTGGTATTGCCACCATTGTCGTTTATGATGTATGATGCGTTATTCGCACAGCAAAGACCTGTTTCTAGTTTTGTGCGTTGTATTAAACTCTGTAAAACCAATTGGAAACAATGTTTTGCTGTTGTATATCTTTGCTATGGATTTATATTTCTTGCGTCGCTTTTGTTTGGAAAACTTATTCCAGAATCCAACAATTTCGCCACGATATTTTTCTCTTCAATATTGACTGTAGCAAGCGAAACCATTATGATACCATTCATATTACTATATTATAGTTTAGGAAATCAAAATATGCAGATATGATTATCATCAACACAACTCTTTCGTTTGCCGACGAAATTCAAGCTGGCGCCATTGAATGGCTCAAAATCGACTATATGCCTTTACTTAAAGCATGTCCTTTGGTAAATTCTGTGGATTTGTTTTCCATTGAAGCACAACAAGGTGCTGATGATTGTTTTGCCTTACAGATTCGCTTTAATTCTACTGAAAGTTTTATGATGTATAAAGCAAAATTTCAGCAAGATTTTGAAGCTGCACTTTATGCGAAATTCACCAATCAATTTGGTATGTTCAAAACTATACTTACTTCACTATGATTCTTATCGCCGACAGTGGCTCCACGAAAACGACTTGGTCTTGTCTGACTGGCTCTAAAATATATCGATTTAACACAATCGGCTTAAATCCGTATTTCGTGACACAAGAAAAAGTTTGCGAAGAATTGCGAAATAATTTTCCGAAAGATATACCTGTGTCAGATGTTTCGAAAATTTATTTTTACGGTTCCGGTTGTGGACGACAAGACTCACAACTCTTAATACAATCTGCTCTGAAATTGATTTTCAAAACAGCAGATGTTGTTGTTGATTCGGATTTGGTTGGTGCGTCGATTGCATGTTGCGGATACAATAGTGGTATAGTCGCAATATTAGGAACAGGCATGAACGTTGGTTTTTGGAATGGGAAAAAAGTTGAGGTTCCAATGCCGTCGTTGGGTTATATTTTTGGAGATGCAGGAAGTGGAGCTGTTTTAGGTAGAAAATTGATAAAAGCAGTTTTCGAAAAACGTTTTTCTCAAGATTTGATAGACTTGTTTCAACAAAAATATAATTTGCAGTTGTCAGAATTGTTGGACAAAGTTTATAAGCAACCACGTCCCAATGCTTATTTGGCAAGTTTTGCTCCGTTTCTTTCCGAAAATCGCGAAAACAAAGAAATTCAGGATTTGTTGTATGCGGCATTTGATGAATTTTCGACTGTTTATGCAAAACCAATTGTTGAAAAATATGGCTCAACAAATATTTCATTTGTCGGCTCTCTTGCATTGGCTTTTGAAAATGAATTGAAAATGGTGCTGAAGCAAAGTGGCTTGGTTTTGCAACAAATCATTCCTGCACCTATGGATAATTTAGAAGTGTTTTTTGGAAAACAAAATCTTGACATTCAAAAATTTATTTAATGCAAATTGTATAAAATACACTTTTTGCAAAAAATAATTTTGGTTTTATAAAAAAAGAGTTATTTTTGTCAAGTCAATGAAAGGCGTGGTGGCTTAGATTGACATAGTACTTTGAGATAAATAAAAATCACGATAAACGGGTAGCCAGGTCTTCTCTTTTTTTCATGGTGTTGCGGCTTTTTCATGATTGGTTATGTGGTGTTTGAGGTTAATGTAAGGTAGTTTTTAGTTAATTTCTTCTTCTCTGGTTACCCGTTTTTTATTTCTCATTTATTTTTTAGTTTCCATTTATAATTTTATTTTTGTTCATACGTTTATTGATATGTTATGGACTTTCAAAAGCATAAATTTCTTTTTATAAACATTGGTTGTATTCTTGCGCTTTTTATTCTTGCGTTTGTAGTATTCGATATTTGGTTGAATTCGTATACGTCGCATGGAAAATATGTTGAAGTTCCTGATTTTTCAAATCTTGATTTTGATGCCGCTCAAATTTTAGCGGAAAAAGAAAATTTGTTGGTGAAAGTTAATGATACATTAAGCGTTGATGATGTTGCTCCTGGTGCTGTTGTCGACCATTTCCCGATGGCTGGCTCTAAAGTAAAAAGCGGACGTACGATTTATCTTTCAATAAATTCCACAACTCCGATTATGGTAGTTATGCCAAAGGTTACGGACGTGTCTTTGCGTCAAGCAACGCAGATGTTGGAAAATCGTGGGTTGCGTGTTGGAGTGTTGGAATACAAACCTGATTTCGCAAATAATTATGTGTTTGAACAACGCTTTCGTTCAAAACAAATCGAGCCAGGAATGATGATTGCGAAAGGTTCGGAAATTGATTTGTTGGTTGGGAAAGGTGGCGATGATGTTGTTATATCAATACCGTCGCTTTTGGGTTTGAGTTGGACTGTAGTTTCCGATTCGTTAATGTCGCGTGGTTTGAACGTAAATCCGATTTTTACAGATGAGGTTCGAACGAAAGATGATTCATTGCGTGCTCGTGTTCAACGTCAATCACCTGCGTATGTTGAAGGTGGTAAAATGACAGCTGGCGAAACAATTGACGTGTGGTTTGGATTAGATCCAATTTACAATGCGATAACCGAAGATTTAAATATGGAATAGAATGAGGTTGAAGTTTTCTCCGCTAATAGTTCTGTTGCTTTGCTCGTTTGGTGTTGTTGCACAATCAGAATATGTTGATGTTGTAAGATTTCACGATGTTCAATTGAAATCGCAGTCAACGGCGGAGTCAACATTGAAAATCCTTCCTTTTTTTGATGATTTTGCATATCCGTATTCTAAACCTTTGCCTTCGTTGTGGCAAGACGATGATGCGTTTGTAAATACAGCTTTTGCAAAAAATGCGAAAACGATTGGAGTGGCGACGTTGGATGCAATGGATAGCAATGGAAAACTGCATGAATCGGTCTCAACTACACCGAAAATTTCGGATTATTTGACATCACTTCCAATCAATTTGAAGGATTATGAAAATATTTATTCGAGCGATAAATTGTATCGCAAGGATAAAAATGGTTTCGTGTTGTTTGATGATACGTATTTTTTATATAGCCACGAATCAAACGAATATATTCCTGTTATACAAGGACTTGCATATCGTGCGGGCGATACTTTGTATAGCCAATCGGGCGATAGCTTTGTCGCAATTCAAGATTCGGTTTTTGATGAAACAAAAAATTACATAGATGGTTCTTTTTCGAATGAACATATTTGGCATCAATATCGACTTGAGGATTCTTTGGCTTTGAGTTTTTATTTTCAGGCAGGAGGTTACGTCGATACACCAGAGTCGGGGGATAGTTTGGTGTTGGAATTTTATGTTCCATACGATACGTCAGGAGTTTTTTTGAACGAAATAAGTGCTTCAGGTGTGGAAATTTATAACGCAACTGATTCTATGATTTCGTTGGAGGGCTATTTTTTGATATTTGATACATTGCAAAATCTTGTCGATGCTGACTCGTTGAAATTCTATGCTTTGCCAGATTTGACGGTTTCTGCTTATCAGCATTTGGTTGTTTCTCCATCGCAGTTTGGAATTGACTCATTAACAAGAGCTTATGCGTATTTGTATTCTCCCGACAAAACGTTGATTGATAGTGTTTGCCTGAATGAAAGCCTTGCTCAAGGAGTCGTGTATGCTCGTATGACTGACGGGAATCCAGTATGGTCGTTTACGGTTTCGGAAACAATGGGCGAGTGCAATCCGTCATGGAAATGGATATGGTCAACAAATAAAAAAACGGGGGACCAGTTTTCATCAGCATTCATTCCAATTGATTTGCCAGCTTATTTAGTGAAAGGATTCCGCTTTCGTTTCAAGAATTATACGAGTTTGAGTAATGATGAAAGTCATGCTCGTAATGAGGATTTTTGGCATTTGGATTTGATTTGGTTGAATTCAAATCGCAGTTCCGAGAATATAGATGTGCCCGATGTTGCATTTTCTGCAGTTGTGGCACCGCTTTATTCAAAATATAAGGCATTGCCGATGTCGCATTTTGCTAATGTCGATCCAAGCGAATTTAGAATGACAATTCCTGCAAAATTCACCAATTTCGATTCTGATTATCGAAAGTTGAAATTTAATTTGATGGTGAGAAAATTGCATAATGGCGACGAACTTTTGATTCCGACGTATGAAACCGATGTCCCTGCAAATACTGCGGCATCGGAAGCTGATGTGTTGATGGATTTTGTTGACGAAGAGGTGATTCCTGAATTCTTGGCTGAAGATATTTCGGTGTACGACGAAGGTGAATATAGTTTTTTGTATTATTTCACCGACATCAATAATTTGTTGTATTCCCAGTATCGCTGGAACGATACCTGTCGCACAAAATTGACGCTGTCAAATTATTATGCATACGATGATGGAACACCGGAAGCTGGTTATGGCTTACGTGATGCGCCAATGGGCCGCGTTGCATTTAAATTCGATATTTTGCAACCTGATACGTTGAAAGCAATTTCTTGTTATTTCAATCCAACAATGTTGAATACGAACACTACGTTTAACCTATGTGTGTGGAAAAACGAAAATGGTAAACCTGGTGATTTGGTGTATTATGCGCCAAGTGAACGGGTAAAATATGCAGAAGGGTTGTATCAATTTGTGGATTATGAAATAGATCAAGCAAATATAGTTTCGGGAGATGAAAATCTTGTTGTAGGAAAATCATTTTTTATTGGTTGGGAACAACCGAACGATGTTTTGTTGAATATGGGAATTGATATGAATACTACATTGAATAATCGATTGTATTATAATTTGGGGTTCGAATGGGAAAATTCCGTTCAGAAAGGGGCGTTGCTTCTTCGTCCGATTTTTGGCAGTTATGTACCAACAGATATTAAATCTATCAATCAAAAAGAAGTGAAATTATATCCTACTATTGCCAAGGATTTCGTTCAAATTGATTCCGATTTGGAAATAAAAACAGTTGAAATATTCGATTTGAACGGAAAAATAATTAAAAGAACTTCTAAAAACTTCTTTTCTGTTACTGGATTTCCAGATGGCAACTACGTCGTTAAAATTCAAACAAAAGACAATGAAGTTCGTTATGCACAATTGATAGTGGTAAAATAAAATTTTCACGATATTTTTTTTGTATTGAAATAAATATCAAGATATTTTTTCTATTTTTACCAATAGAACAAATTGAAATAGTGTTCATTGTTGAAAATTAATAACGTATGAAAAAGAAAAATCTGCTTATAATTTTAATGCTTGTGTTGCCAATAAGCATTTTTGCAGCTGAAAATTTTAGTTCGCCGTCTTTGGTTTTAAATACACAAACGTCTCCAAATATTTCAAGACAAAAACAATTGGCAATGGGACATCTTGGCGTTGCTCTTTATCCGGATTTTAGTTTTGGATTTACGTATGGACAAGTTGAGGTTGAGTCTTTTGGTTGGTACGCAAATATCACAACAGATTTTGGCTTTAATTTTTCATCCGATTTTGAGGCGGATGAAGAAGGGTTTATAGATGGCACATATCCATTTTATACGGGTAAAAAGAAAACTTCATATTTTGGTTTAACAGTTGGTGGTATAGCTCGTATAGAAATACCATCGCATCGTTTGGCTTTCCCTTTGTTTCTTATGGGAGGTGTTGGTTATGGTAATAGAACTGTGACATACGAAATGGCAGATGGTTCGTGGGCGAATTGGAAAACAAAATCTTCTCCACGTTCAGGTTTACGTTGGGAAATGTCGGCTATGGCAAATGTTTACGATGATATTGTGGCGTCAGTTGGAATTGCAAGTGTCACAAATTTTAATAAATCTAATTTCTTCGAATTGAAATTAGGTGTTGGTTATTTCTTTTAAAATCCGGATGTTATGAAGAAAAGTATATTATTTGGAATAATTATAAGTGTGACGTTTGGCCTTGTGGGATGCCAAAAAGATCCAAAATCAGAAGAAAGTTCTATTATAACAATGCCAGCATCTGCTATTACTGGAACTTCAGCTGTTGTAGGTGGTAAAATTGACAAAACGTTGGCTACAATAGAACAAAAAGGTATTTGTTGGTCAACGAAACCAACTCCAACAATTACAGATTCTGTTGCGTATGCTTCGGAAGGTGGCGTAGGTGAGTTTGCTTGCCAAATGAATAATTTGCAGGATAACAAAGTTTATTTTGTTCGTGCATTTGCAAAGAACAACACGGGCGTTATTTATGGCGAAGAAATTTCATTCTCAACTGCAAAGAAAATAACAGTTTCTACGAAAGTTATAATGGACGTGTTAGGAACTTGTGCAATGGCAGGAGGTAAGATAGACGCTGGTAGTGATACAACAATCGTTTGTAAAGGTATTTGCTGGAGTACTGAATCGCAGCCAACAACATCTGATTTTGTTGCCTATACAGAAAAAAACGCTGAAAATGAATATGCCGTTTGGTTGACTAATTTAACGCCAAGTACAATGTATTTCTATAGAGCATATGTTACAAATGCTGCAGGAACATTCTATGGCGAAGAAAGAAGTTTTGTTACAAAGGATAATCCAATCTTGAAAAAAACTGAACTTGGAAAAGTTGAATTTATAAGTGGTATGTATTCAGTTGCCTGTGTTGGCGAAATCATTGATACGGTTGAAGGTTTGGTGATTGAAAATTGTGGATTCTGTTGGTCTAAAACTCCTAATCCAACAGTAGATTCTAAAAAACACGAAATTGATCCAGTTGCTATTGGTCAATTTAAAGATACAATTACGGTTGATGTTGAAGAGGGTGTTGTTTACTATGTTCGTTCTTATGTGATAAGCAAAAATGGTGTTGCTTATGGCGAAGAAAATACGTTTACAACGTGGACTTTACCTACAATTTCATCATTTGAACCTTATAGTATTACAACTACTTCTGCTACTGTAGGTGGAGTTATTACCTTTGATGGTTCGGCTCCAATTATTTCTCGTGGATTTTGTTGGACAACTGAAGAAGGCATTTTGCCAACTACAGAAACCGATGCAAAAGTTGATGTTGCAAGTAACAATAAAATATTCTACTCTAAGTTAAGTGGACTGGTTCCAGCAACAACGTATTATGTACGTGCATATATTCAGAATGAGGTAGGAACTGCTTATAGTGAAGTTGTGTCATTTTCTACTAAAGCAGAGTAATTGGTTTGTTATTCTTATATAAAAAAGCCCGATTGGAAATTTCCGATCGGGCTTTTTATTTGTGTGAAAGAATTTATTATTTTATCATCTCTTTGCTAAAAATACCAGAACAAATTTCTTCAACAGGACCAGTCATTTTAATGTTCCATTCTTCGTCAATGGAAATTTGCAGTTCGCCGCCTGGCATTTTGATAGTAACATCTTTATCAACTAAGTTGTTCTTTCTCATTGCAGAAGCAACTGCACACGACGAACTTCCTGAAGCCAATGTGTTGCCAACTCCACGTTCCCAAATCTTTATTTCCACCAAATTGCGATTTACCACGTGTGCAAACTGAACATTTGTGCGGTTTGGAAACATCTTGTCTGTTTCGATAATCGGACCATATTTCAATAATTCTTCCTGATTCAGTTCGTCGCGGAACACAACACAATGAGGATTTCCAACAGAAACGCAGTTGATATGAAATTCTTTTCCTCCGAAAGTTACTGGTTCGTTTACGCACTCTTCTTTTGGAAAATTAACAGGAACTTGCTTCGTTATGAAATTGGCTTTTCCCATATCGACACGGATTTTTATTGCTTTTCCCTCTGCATTCTTTTCCAAAATTTCGCAGTGAATCAAACGTCCAAGAATATCAACCGTAAACTTGTCAGACGACAAATAACCATAATCGTGTAGGAACTTGCTGAAAATTCTCAAACCATTTCCGCAGTTTTCGGCAACCGAAGCATCGGTATTGTAAATCATCAGTCCGAAATCGGCAATTTTAGAAGGAACTTTCAGCAAAATACCATTGGAACCAACGCCAAAATGCAGGTCGCAAATGCGGATGATTCGTTCGTTTGTCAGTTCAAAATCTATTTTATCGGAATCAATTACAATGTAGCAATTGCCTAATCCGTGAGATTTTACGTAGAAATTAGTTTCCATTATAGTTCTACATTAAATGTTTTTGCAATGTCTTGTAAATCTTCCACAACAGGCATCAACAAAGGAATACCATTTTTCATACGTTCAGCTGTCATTTCACGTTCTGGGTCGCCAGGAATAATAATATGTTCGTGACCAGCTGCTGGTGCACATTTACGCATAGCGTCAATCCAATTGTCCATGTGATATTTGAAATCGTCAACAGGACGGAATGCGTCAACACGCATAGCACCAACAATGTGACCAATTCCTTTGCCGACTAAATCCTCGCGAGGTTGAAGGAATGCCAAGAATGGAGGAACCCAAGGACCATAGTTTGCACCTGAAAGAACGGCACACATAATATCGACAATAGAGCCAAGGCAGAATCCTTTGTGGCTACTATGTTCGCGGTCGGAACCAAGAGGAAGCAGCATGCCGCCTTTTTTCAATCCGAAAGAATCTGTTGTTGGATTTCCCTCTTTATCTTGAATCCAACCTTGAGGAGCATTTTCGCCTTTACGTTGAAGAATTTCAAGTTTTCCTACAGCTGTTGCCGTTGTTGCAAAGTCGCACACCATATTTGGTTGTTTTCCTGTTGGGAAAGCAACAGCGATAGGATTAGTTCCAAGCATTTTTTGTTTTGCAAATGTTGGCGCCGTTGTTGGTGTTGCATTTGTTGAAGCAAAACCTATCATATCGTGAGGAAGCGCCATCATGGCGTGGTAGCCTGCAATTCCAAAGTGATTTGAGTTGTTGATTGCAACGAAACCACAGCCTACATTTTTAGCTTTTTCAATAGCAATTTGCATTGCTTTTGGTGCGACAACCAATCCCAAACCATTGTCTCCATCGATTGTAGCAGTAGAAGGTGTTTCGTGTTCAATTTTTAGTTTTGGTTGTGGATTCATACGGTTTGCTTTCCAAAGGTTTATATAACCACGTAAACGTGCAACTCCGTGAGAATCAATACCACGTAAATCTGCAGTTAAAAGAACGTCTGATGCCAAAAGAGCATCTTCGTGAGAATGTCCAATTGCTTCAAGAACATTTGTTGTGAATGTTCTCAAGCGTTGATAATCAAAAGTTTGAGTATTTGCCATTTGAATAAAAATTTTTATGCACAAAGATACATTTTTACCTTGCTTTTGCAAAAGAAAGGGTGGAGGAGAATAGCAATTATATTCCAACAAAACTCATGAAATTCTCTCTATTAATGACTTCGAAAGTATGGTTAGGGTAGGCGTTTTCAAATGATTTTGGCAACTTTGCACTTTTTTCAGGATTCCATTTAAATTCGTAGCAGTGAAGTGTACCATTAGAGTCCTCAATATAGTCAATTTCGCTTTGGTCTTTGGTTCTCCAAAAGTATTTGTTGGAATATAAATCGTTGTATTCACAGTATTTTAGGCGTTCGGAGATAATGAAATTTTCCCATAATGCACCAATGTCATTCCGAATTTCGAGAGGCGAAAAATTCGAAATCAATGCATTGCGCACGCCATTGTCGTAGAAATATATTTTTTTGCTGGCTTTAAGTTCATTACGAAGATTTCTTTTGTACGAAGGTAATCGAAAAATCACGTAGCTTTTTTCTAATAATTGAATGTACGTTTCAATGGTTTTTGAATCAAGCCCGATAATTTGTGAAAGTTCATTGTATGATACATGAGAACCGACTTGATATGCTAACGCTTGTAAAAGGGAAATGAGTTTGTCTGATTTTTTGATGTTTCCCATTGTTAGAATATCTTTATAAAGGTAGCTATCGACTAACAAATTAAGAGTTTTTCTTTCATTCACTTCGTTGTTTACAACATCTGGATAATAGCCATACACCAATCTGTGCGACAACAACCGTTTTTCTTTTAAAAGTCCATGATGCTTGACCATTTCTGCAAAAGAAAGAGGATACATTTTAAATTCCCACTTCCGACCTGTAAGAGGTTCGTTTACCGTATTTGAAAGTTCCAATGAAGAACTTCCTGTTGCTATTAACTGCACGTTTTTTAAGTTGTCGGTAATTAATTTCATACGCAAACCAATATCATTAATTCGTTGAGCCTCATCAATTATCACAATTTTTTTGTTTCCTATGATTGCATGTAAACTGTCGGCAGAAGCATTGTTAAAGATTGCTTGTACATCAAGTTCATCGCCATTAAGCCAAAGGACATCGTCGTTGTTATTAAAAATATTGGCAAGCAATGTGGTTTTCCCGATTTGACGACAACCTAAAATAATTATAGCTTTTCCTTTATAGCAATAATTAAGTATTGATTTCTCCAAAGTACGCTGTATCATAACACCTCAATTTTATTGCAAAAATAATAAATTCCGAGAATATCGCCACTTTTTAGGAATAAATTCCGAAAATGTCGCCGCTTGTAAATTTCAGATTGAAGTAGAAAGCAAAAAAGCAGACTGGTGGGGTCTGCTTTTATGAAGAATTTTAAGGAGAATTATTTTATAATTATGCTTTGAATAGTATTGCCAATTTGCACGTAATAACATCCTGTTTTTAGGTTTTGATTTGCTATTTTTTGTCCAAGCATATTTGTTACGTATGTGGGAGCGATGCCATTAATGAGAATTTGATTATTTTGGATAGAAATCACTAATTCGTTTGTAATATCATTAATTGCTGTGTTTGGATTTTTCTCAAATGTGGCAATAAGCATCAAATCTTCTGAAATGGTAATATATCTTGGATTTTCTGTATTCCCATCATTCCATTGAACAAAGCGATATCCTTCTCGTGGAAGAGCGTATATTTCCACTTCGCTACCTACCGCATATTCACCTTCTCCAGAAAGAATACCCCAATCATTATTGTTTGAATAAAGAGATATTGTTTTTTTCGGTATTATTTCCACTAATTTTTCAAAAGTTGCAATAAGTGTAATATCACCATTAACAACAATGGTTCTTGACTGTTGAGTATTCCCATCGTTCCATTGAACAAATTGGTAACCTTCGGTTGGATTTGCGCTAATAGAAACTGTTTCTCCGATTTCGTAGGTTCCCGCACCTATAACTGTTCCCCAAGAATTATTATTTGAGAACAAAGAAATAGTTGCAATAGCAGAACCTTCAACGTATTTAAATGTGGCTATATAGGTTGTGTCTTTGGTAACGGAAATTTTTCGGGGATTTGTAGTGACACCGTCATTCCATTTTACAAATTCATATCCATTTTCTGGTATGGCAATTAAAGTTGCCTCTTCGTTTAAATCATATAAGCCACTTCCCATAACGGAACCCATAGAAACATCTTCAGCTTTTGCGGTAACAACAAATTTATCGGAATTTCCACTAATAGAACCAACACCAACAGCAAACCAAGCATCTTCAACGGCTTTATATTCTGCGGAGTTTTCGCCATACAAATCTTTTGTGGCATTTAACGATCCATTTCTTGCATCCCAATGTGTAGCTGTTGGTGTTAAATAATAGAGAAGATTCCTATAAGCGATTTTTTGAGCTTTTTCTATTCCAATTCCAGTTACAGAATAGTCATCATCGTTATCATTTGTTCCGTTGCCTCCTTCGCACAACAAATAGAACCATTTGTTTTGAACTCCACTATTTTGGTGAACACCTCCATTGTCACCGTATTCCGAATAGTCACTTGTGTTAGCCCAAAAATCACCTTTATATGTATCAGGTTGAGGAATTTGAAGAGTATCTTCTAGTTGGTCATAATAATCACGACCGTAATATTCAATTATTGCATCTTTTAAATCTTCTTTCAAAATTAGTCCATCCATACTATTTTTAGGATCCGCCATATCGCGCAAATTGGTGTAATTTATCATAACATCTTCGCCAATGAACCAATTGGCATCTTCGCCCAATGCGTAGAATTCAACAGCGCAACCAAAAATGTCTGAAAAGGACTCATTCAATGCTCCTGATTCCCCTAAATATTCCAAACCTCCGTTTCCATTAAATGCTGTTACATTATGTGTAAATTCGTGAGCCATAACATCAAGAGCAACAACTTCCGACATCTCTTCTCCATCTCCTAAACCATATAACATATAGCCGACACCATTGGCATCATAGCCTGCACTCGCATTATTATATACATGACTACCATATATAGCGTAAGGATCTATGAATTGATAAATAAATGTTCCTTCTAAATTATTGAAATTTTTTCTGTTAAATGTTTCTAAATAATAATCATATACATTTTGCATCCCCCAGTGGGCGTCTAATGCGGGATTTGATTTTATAACAATTTTCCCAGAGGTTAGCGATCCAGACCATGTGTATGACCCTGACAAAGGATTAGAAATAGTTACGCTACCTCCGTATGTATCGGAGGTAACATCTTCATCATAAATTTTTATGTAACTACCTTCATCAATTGACACATTTATATTTGAAAATGTAACAGGTGATTTTGTGTTATCTTTCACGTTTGAAGTGTACAAAAGTTTTCCTGTGCTGCTGTATATTTTAATATAAAAATCAGGTCTTGTATCTGTGATAGCAGTGTACCACCAATCTCCGTCATCGCCCGTTATTGTTACGGATGATAAGATTCCTGCCCATGTTGCAGATGGTGACGTATAAGAATCGCAATTATTTGCATAAGACGACACAACATCACTTAATCTGCCTTTGTAAACACTCCCTTCATAAGGAGCATAAGAAGCATTTAAGGTTATTATATTTCTGTCCTGATCTATTAAATAATAATATCCTTCGTTTGAGTTATACCAACAATCCATCGTTTGCCATCCATGATACATTGTATATGCATTCCCATAAAATGTATGAGACGTTGTTTTCAACACTTCTCCAGTTTCCACATCGGTATAAACATCTGCATTTTGAGTTGAGTCAAATGTTTTGTATACCGAGCGATATACTACTCCTTTTTTGGAGTTGATTGGAACGATTAGTTGTTCAGCATTGTCAACAGGAGTACTTTTTAATTGAGAATCTTGTTTCGCAAGCGATTGGAATGGCAATTCCATTATTGTGGCGTTAACGCTTACAACCATATTATTTTGTGCATGGACAAAAACGACTCCATGCTCAACTTTTGTTCCTTTGTAATATTGCTGAAAAACAATATGTTGCATTCCAATTTCGTCAACATCGTCTTTCGTTTTTTCAAAAGTTGAATTATCGTCAATGTTGAACCAATTTGAAAAGTAATTAGTTACATTGATAATTGCAATGTTTTGGTCTTTCAAATTCATTGAGTAGTGACCTTCATTTTGTGCCATTGAAAGAATCGGCAACAAAAACAATAACAAAAATAATTTTTTCATATTTTTAACTTAAGAATTAAAGTAGTGTGTTTACAATGTAAAGATACTACATAAATTGTTAATAATAATGCTTTCAATATGTCGTATTACATTTTATAATACGTAACAAAAATAAAAAAAACTTTTGTGAGATTTTACAATCTTTCCAAAAGTTCCATTTTCGTAAACTCTGTGATTTTAGAAAAAGCAAACAATTTCTTTCCTAAATCTTTGATTGAAGCACCAATGTGGTAGATGTCGTTGTCAATCAGGAGAAAACGGTCGTGAGCATTTTTGTAGATTTTGATTTCGATAGATTGATATTGAGCATTGTGTTTAGCAATGTCAAGTTGAAGTTGTGGAGAGATTCTCTGTGTATAAATTACGGCAGAAATATTTTCATTTCTTTTGTCAAGCAAAGTCAAAACAGATTCGTCTATGTAGTTGTCAATCAGAATAATAGATTCTTTTGCTGATTTAATTAGTTTTGAAACAAAAACGTATGCGTCAAAGATTTGATTTTCAAAGAAAATGCCTTCTATTGGCGGCAATGATGTACGAACGAAGAAATCGATTTTTTGCTCTATTTTGAATAATCTTTCATTTTGTTCTAATGTAGTTTCAGACAACCGTTTTTCTATCTTGTTAATCTGTTGATTTATAGAATTATTTTTCAATAAATGCTCTTTAATTGTTTGAGTTGCCCATTGTCTAAAAAGAATGCCTTTTTTACTATTAACTCGGTATCCAACAGAAATTATAACGTCAAGATTGTAGTAAGTTAATTCCCTTGTTACAGTTCGATTTCCTTCATTTTGAACTGTTCGGAATTTCCGAACAGTTGAATTTTCGGAAAGTTCTTCTGTTTCAAAAATATTGTGCAAATGTTCGCTTATATTTGCTTTGCTTGATTGAAACAATAGTATTAGTTGGGATTGCGTCAGCCAGACGGTTTCGTTCTCCATTCGGACTTCCAAACGGATGGTTTCATTTGGTTGATACAAGATGATTTCGCCTTTGTCGGCAGTGGTAGGTAAAGTATTATCTTTCATAAATGTGGATTTGTTTTTGTAGTGCTTTTCTATAAATCTTTTATTGTAATCTCTCCAGTAATTCTATTTTCGTAAACTCGGTAATTTTGGAAAATGCGAACAATTTCTTTCCTAAATCCTTTATTGATGCACCAATGTGATACAAGTCGTTGTCAATCAAAAGAAAACGGTCGTGAGCGTTTTTGTAGATTTTGATTTCGATAGATTGATATTGAGCATTGTGTTTAGCAATGTCAAGTTGAAGTTGTGGAGAGATTCTCTGTGTATAAATTACGGCAGAAATTTTTTCATTTCTTTTGTCAAGCAAGGTCAAAACAGATTCGTCTATGTAGTTGTCAATCAAAATAATAGATTCTTTTGCTGATTTAATTAGTTTTGAAACAAAAACGTATGCGTCAAAGATTTGATTTTCAAAGAAAATGCCTTC
>JAZRXD010000013.1:0-17203 GCA_045600045.1 Bacteroidales bacterium | reverse complement strand
ACAACCTAAGATTTTTGTATTAGATACAAACGTAATCTTGCATAATAATAGAGCAATTTATGCCTTTCAAGAAAATGACATTGTGATTCCGATTACGGTATTGGAAGAACTTGACAAATTCAAAAAAGGAGATGACGATTTAAGTTGGAATTCTCGCCAATTTGCACGTGAATTAGATGCTTTGATGGGCGATCAGCTTCCGACAGATGGCGTTTCGTTGGGAAAACATTATGGAAAATTATATGTTCGCACCCATTCCCCGTATCCTGAAGTTGTAAAAGCTTCATTTGCGGAACAAATTCCTGATCATAGGATTTTAGCAACAGCTTTGAATGTAAAGAATGATAATCCAGGTCGTCAAGTGATAATGGTGACAAAGGATATCAATATGCGAATGAAAGCTAAATCAATAGGACTTGTCGCACAAGATTTTGAAAGTGATAAAATACGTGATTTAGGTCGTATAGAAGAAGGAATAAAAATCTATGACAATATAGATTCCACATACATTAATAAATTGTATGCAAAGCACACAAATGAAAATACCGTATCGATTGGGGAGTTGGGAATAGCAAGGCCACAAACCCACGATTATTTTGTGTTGTCCAATGGAAGTACGTCTGTTATGGCATATTATAATCCTATGACAGGCCTTGTTTCGCGTGTAGATAAACGTCATGTTATGGGCATAGAACCACGAAATTCGGAACAAACATTTGCAATGCATGCATTGTTGAACGACGAAGTGAAATTGATGGCATTGACGGGAACGGCAGGGACGGGAAAAACCTTGTTGGCTCTTGCTGCGGCATTGGAATCCCACGAAAATTACGATCAGATTTTGTTGGCTCGTCCAATTGTGGCATTGGGAAATAGAGATTTGGGATATTTGCCAGGTGGTGAAAAAGATAAAATCAAACCATATATGTTGCCATTGTTCGATAATTTGCAGGTCATCAAGCAAAACCTTCGTAGCAATGGCGCGAAAATCAATATGATTGACAGTATGCTGAAAGAAGGAACTCTGGAAATATCACCTTTGGCATACATTAGAGGTCGTTCTTTGTCGCATGTGTTCTTTATTATAGATGAAGCGCAAAATCTTACACCGCATGAAGTAAAGACTATTATAACAAGAGCAGGTGAAGGAACGAAAATTGTGTTTACTGGAGATATTCAACAGATTGATTCTCCATATTTGGATACATTCTCAAATGGACTTTCGCATTTAACATCAAAAATGAGTGGACAAAAGTTGTTTGCACACATGAATTTGGTAAAAGGTGAACGTAGTGAATTGGCGGATTTGGCAAGTAAATTATTGTAAAAACAACACTTTTATGTAAAAATGTTAGAAAAAAAGAAAAAATGCTTGAAAATGAGGGTTTTTACAAAAAAAAATGCTTGAAAACTTTGTTGGTATTGAAAAAAACGTAATTTTGTTGAAAATGAATCTATAAAGAAAAAATTAAAAATTATTATTATTTACTTAAATTAAATTATTATGAATAAACAAGAATTAGTAGCAGCTATCGCTGCAGAAGCAGGCTTAACAAAAGCAGCATCAGAAAAAGCTGTTAACGCATTCGTTAACGCAGTAGCAGGATCTTTGAAAAAAGGTGATGCAGTTCAATTGATTGGTTTCGGTACTTTCAAAGTAGGTAAAAGAGCAGCTAGAACTGGTCGTAACCCACAAACTGGTAAAGAAATCAAAATCGCAGCTAAAAAAGTTGCTCAATTCAAAGCTGGAAAAGCTCTTTCTGATATCGTTAACAAATAATTTGTTTGCCGATTCGAAACCAAAAGGTCTCTTATTTGGGAGACCTTTTTTATTTTAATATGTTTATAAAATTGATAAAATGGTTAGGTGTGAAACCTGCCATTTTTTGTTTTTATAAAGCCGTTTTTTTACTTTTGCCAACAAATTTTAAGATAGATGGCATTCGAGAAAGAGATACAGCGACGACGCACATTTGCGATTATTAGTCACCCTGATGCGGGAAAAACAACATTGACGGAAAAATTGTTGCTTTTTGGTGGTGCAATTCACGTTGCAGGTGCGGTAAAATCAAATAAAATAAAGAAAACCGCAACGTCGGATTTCATGGAAATTGAAAAACAACGTGGAATATCGGTCGCAACGTCGGTAATGGGTTTTGAATATGCTGATAGAAAGATTAATATTCTTGATACGCCAGGACACAAAGATTTTGCGGAAGATACGTATCGTACGCTTACGGCCGTTGATAGTGTAATTATTGTGATTGACGTTGCCAAAGGTGTTGAGGAACAGACTAAAAAACTTGCTGAAGTTTGTCGTATGCGCAATACACCTGTCATGGTCTTTATAAACAAACTAGACCGTGAAGGTAAGGATGTATTCGAATTACTTGATGAAATTGAGTCATTGTTGCATATAAAGGTTCGTCCGTTGGCATGGCCGATAGGTATGGGACACGATTTCAAGGGCGTGTATAATTTGTATTCGCAAAATCTTCGCCTTTTTGAACAAAATCAACAATTAATTCAGCCTGCAATAAAATTTGAAAGTATTGATGACAAAGGAATTGATGCAAAAATTGGAGAACGTGCGGCTCAAAAACTTCGCGATGAAGTTGAATTGGTAGAAACGGTTTATCCTGAATTTGACGTTGATGCGTATCGTCGTGCCGAATTGGCTCCGGTGTTCTTTGGTAGTGCGTTGTACAACTTTGGTGTTCAGGAATTGCTTGATTCGTTTGTCGAAATAGCTCCATCACCTCGTGATTCAAAAACGGATGAAAGAATGGTCGCTCCGTATGAGGAAAAATTTACAGGATTTGTGTTTAAAATCCATGCCAATATGGATCCGAATCACCGTGATAGAATTGCGTTTGTGAAAGTTTGTTCCGGTCGTTTTGAAAGAAATAAAAATTATTTACATATTCGTCTGCAAAAACAATTAAAATTTGCGAATCCAACGTCATTTATGGCTGAAAAAAAATCGGTTGTGGATGAGGCTTATCCAGGCGATATTGTTGGTTTGTATGATTCGGGAAACTTTAAAATCGGTGATACATTGACGGAAGGTGAAGATTTGCATTTTGCTGGAATCCCAAGTTTCTCTCCTGAAATGTTTCGATATATTGAAAATGCCGATCCAATGAAGTTCAAACAATTGGCAAAAGGTGTCGATCAGTTAATGGACGAAGGCGTTGCGCAATTATTTGTAAATCAATTTAATGGCAGAAAAATTATAGGAACTGTCGGTGCATTGCAATTCGAAGTTATTGAATATAGATTGGAACACGAATACAATGCGAAATGTCGCTATGAACCGATTCAGTTGTATAAGGCTTGTTGGTTTACATCAACAAATAAGGCACAGTTGGAAGATTTTAAGAAACGTAAATATCAAAGTTTGGCAGTTGACAAACGAGGGTTTGATGTTTTCTTGGCAGAAAGTGCCTATGCGTTGGAAATGGCTCAGCAAAATTTTCCTGATATAGAATTTCATTTTACTTCGGAATTTTAGTTTTTGTATGAAAAAGTTTGCGTTGCTTGTTATATTAGTTGTTTCTTATTCAATAAGTTATGCACTTGTGATTTTGCCGTCAATTTTTTGCGACAATATGGTGCTTCAGCAAAATGCCAAGGTGAAAATCTGGGGCTGGGCAAAACCATACGAAGAAATTACGGTGAAAGTTGGTTGGGATACAACTGCGTACAAAGTGATGACTGGCAACACAATGACTTGGTCTGTCGATGTGAAAACGCCAAGTGCAAGTTACACTCCCTACGAAATTACCGTTGAAGGCTGGCGAAAACTTACAATAAAAAACGTGCTGATAGGTGAAGTGTGGCTTTGTTCTGGTCAGTCGAATATGGAATGGTCGCCACGGAATGGTATTTTGAATGGCGAACAGGAAGTTGCCGCGGCAGATTATCCCAATATTCGTTTCTTCCAAGTTGTGCCTCGTATGTCTGTAACGCCACAGGACGATGTATATGGCGAATGGAAAGAATGTTCACCAGAAACGATGATAGACTTTAGTGCTATTGGGTACTTTTTTGCCCGTAAGTTGCAACAAGAATTGAATGTGCCGATAGGAGTGATTGGCTCGTATGTTGGTGGTTCTCCAATAGAAACGTGGACACCGGCCGAAACGATTTATGATGATCCGGAATTGTTGGACTTGTCAAAAAAAATCTCGGAAATGTCGTGGTCGCCAAAAGAACCGGGTTATTTGTATAATGCGATGATTGCGCCAATAATTCAGTTCAAAATAAAAGGAATCTTGTGGTATCAAGGTGAAGCAAATGTGGAAAATGTCGACGGATACGACAAATTGCTTACAAACCTTATCTATAGTTGGTTTAAAAAGCATGGCGAACATGTCCCTTTCTATATTGCTCAAATTGCACCATTTGCGTACGGTGTTGAAGGTCAATGTCCTACAATTCAAAATAATCAGCGTAAGGTTTCACGATTTGGTGATGTGCAAATGATTGTTACTAATGATTTTGTTGGCGATGTCAATAATATTCACCCAAAGGATAAGCAGACGGCTGGACTTCGATTTGCAAATCTTGCGTTGTATCAATTATATCATAATCCAACAAAATTGTCTCCGAATCAAGTTTTTTCACCAGAACCTATTGTACCATATTATGGTAAACCAAATGAAGTCTATGTAAATTTTTTCTATGCCGAAAAATTGCACTCGACAACTAAGACAATAGAAGGTTTTGAATTAGCAGGAATAGATGGTGTTTTTTATCCAGCAAAGGCTGTTATTTGCGAGGAGCAATCCACAATAAAACTTACTTCAGCGAAGGTGAAAAAACCAGTCCAAGTGCGGTATGCGTGGAAAAATACAGCACAACCTACGCTGCGAAATGAATATAATATGCCAGCAACGTGTTTTTGGCTTGACGATATTCCTGTGGGAATTGTTGAAGATAAAGATATTGAATAGAGGGTATAGAATTAAGAAAATATGTAGGGCGTATTGTATGCGCCCTTTTTGTTTTAACTTGTGTATTGTTTCAAAATATATTCTTCTTCCTTCGTTCAAATTCCTGCGTAAATCTCTATCTTTACGCAGCAAATAATGAATATGAAAAAACTACATATTGAAACATACGGTTGCCAAATGAATGTCGCTGATAGCGAGGTGGTTGCGGCAATTTTGAAGGCTGATGGCTTTGAATACACCAAAGATATAAATGAGGCTGATGTTATTTTATTGAATACGTGTTCCATTCGCGAACATGCCGAAAATAAAATTGTACAACGTCTGAATGAACTGAAGAAATTACGTGCGGCAAACGAGAATTTATTGATTGGCGTAATTGGTTGTATGGCAGAACGTTTACAGGACCGTTTGTTCGAGAAAAAAGGTCTGGTTGATATTGTCGCAGGTCCGGATTCGTATCGCTCTATGCCACAGTTGGTTAAACAAGCCTACGATAAACAGAAGGCTATCAATGCAGAATTGTCGTTGACAGAAACCTATGCGGAAATTTTTCCGTATCGTTACGATGACAATGGTATTTCTGCCTTTGTTTCTATTATGCGTGGTTGCAACAATTTCTGTTCGTATTGTATTGTACCTTACACTCGCGGTCGTGAGCGTAGTCGCGATGCACAATCTATTGTTGATGAGGTAAAGAAGTTGTATGATGATGGTTATAAGGAAGTTACGTTGCTTGGGCAAAATGTGAATTCCTATAAGTATGAGCAGGATGGCGTTGTGGTTTCGTTTCCGCAATTGCTTGAAATGGTTGCTTTGGCTGTTCCAAATATGCGTATTCGATTCACGACATCTCATCCAAAAGATTTGTCGGATGATTTGTTGTATGTGATGGCAAAGTATGACAATCTTGCAAAATGGATTCATTTGCCTGTCCAAAGCGGTAGTACAACCGTGTTGCAACGTATGAATCGCCGTTATACACGAGAATGGTATTTTGATAGAGTAGCTGCAATTCGGAGAATTTTACCAGAAGCATCAATCACAACCGATATAATGTGTGGCTTTTCCGATGAAACCGAGCAAGAACAAAATGAAACGCTTTCGTTGATGAAAGAGGTTGGTTACGATGCTGCTTTTATGTTCAAATATTCGGAACGAGAAGGAACGGTTGCATCGAAACGAATGCCCGACAATGTTTCTGACGATGTAAAAACAAGACGACTGAACGATATTATTGCTGTTCAAAACGAAAT
This sequence comes from Bacteroidales bacterium, assembly GCA_045600045.1. GTDB lineage: Bacteria > Bacteroidota > Bacteroidia > Bacteroidales > UBA1715 > UBA1715. The sequence continues at coordinate 10,992 of JAZRXD010000013.1, read as the reverse complement.
GTCGAAAAAGAAAAATGCCGAAGATGTTGGAAAAATTTTTGAAGTGCTAATAGATGGTTCATCAAAAAAAGACGAGGGCGAATGGAAGGGCAGAACTTCTCAGAACAAAACCGTCGTTTTTCCTGCAAACAATGTGAAACTTGGTGATTTTGTACAAGTTAGAATTGTTTCGTCAACGTCGGCAACACTTCGTGGAGAAATTGTGGAATTGTAACTTGAAAAAGAATCAGAATATGAAAAAAGAAGAGTTTTCTTACGATAAAGCAATGCAGGATTTGGAAGAAATCGTAAACCGTATTGAATCAGGAAACTGCAAAATAGATGAATTGACGGAAGAAATCAAAAAAGCCGCAAAATTGATAGCTCTTTGTAAAACCAAATTACAGAAAATTGACGAAGAAGTTAAGGGGTTGTTTGATGAATAATTTTGTTTCTGTTATAATCAGTATAGATTTAAACTAATCCCGAAAATCCCATAAATGCCAAAGCTAACAACCCTGCTGCGATAAGCGAAATAGGAGTTCCTTGTAAACGTTTAGGAATATCTGTTAATTGTATTTGTTCGCGTATGCCGGCAAAGATTGTCAAGGCCAATCCAAAAGCTAAAGAATTGGCGAAAGCAAAGACGATTGCCAACCCAAGTGAGTTTTCATCAACGAATGTGTATTTGCTTGGTAAATCCAATGCCATCATCGAAACACCAAGAACGCAGCAGTTTGTGGTTATCAATGGAAGGAATACTCCTAATGCTTCGTACAATGCGTGAGAAACTTTCTTTAATACGATTTCAACCATCTGTACCAAAGCTGCGATAATCAAAATAAAACTGATGGTCTGTAAAAATTCAAGCTTTAACGGAATAAGAACGTATTCATTCAAAATATAGGTTACCAATGTTGCCAATACGATGACGAACATTACTGCGCCTGACATTCCCAAAGCTGTGTTTACTTTTTTGGAAACGCCCAAAAACGGACAAATTCCCAAAAATTGACTCAACACTATGTTGTTTACGAAAACTGCCGATATAATGATTAATATGTAAGCCATAATAGTGGAGGTTAGAGATTAGTGATTAGTTTTTTCTAATGATTGCGATTAAGTAAGCGAGAACCAAAAATGCTCCAGGAGGTAAAATAAATACCAACATCATTTTCGGATCTTCAACGCCAAATAAATTGAAGAAATTATAACCGAAAAATGTTCCTGAACCTAATATTTCACGAACTAAGCCAAGAATTGTCAAACCTAACGTGAAACCTAAGCCCATACCGATTCCGTCAAAAATAGAATCGACTACACCGTTTTTGTTTGCAAATGATTCTGCACGGCCGAGAATGATACAGTTTACCACAATCAACGGAATGTACAAACCTAAGGTTTCGTATAATGATGGTACGTATGCTTCCATAAGTAATTGCACAATCGTCACAAATGATGCGATTATGACAATATATGCTGGAATACGTACTTTGTCGGGAATGACATTTTTCAGCATAGAAATAAAGCAGTTTGAAAGAATTAGAACGAACATTGTCGCCAATCCCATACCTAAACCATTTATTCCCGAAGTTGTGACGCCAAGGGTAGGGCACATACCTAAAAGAAGAACGAATGTAGGGTTCTCCTTTATGATTCCTCGTGTTAGATTTTTAATATCAGCCATAGCGTTATTCGTGTTTAGTTGCACCAGATTGTGCATCCGTATTTGTAGTTGCGTTATTTAATTGAGCATAAGCATTGTATGCTTTGCGAATGGTCGAACAAAATGCGCGGGAACTAATCGTCGCAGCTGTGATTGCATCAACATCGCCACCATCTTTCTTTACGACGGCTTTTTTCTGTGTCAGGTCAAAATTCTTGAATTGATTACGAAATTTTTCTGTTGTCATTTGATCACCTAAACCAGGCGTTTCTTGGTGAGAAACTACGGCCGTGTTGTAAATTGTTCCGTCGGGATTGAAACCGACCATGATTTGAACTAAACCGCCAAATCCCGAAGTTGTGGAACTTAATATTGCGTAACCAACAATTTCGTCGTCTTTTGTTGCTATATACACGTCCAAACTATCGTCATCAACGGCAAGACGTTCTTTATTTTCCAACGGATTGTTGTCGAATTCAGGAACGACGTCCGAAATTGCTTTAATTTGCTTTTCTTGCTGTGCTTTTGCTATAGGTTCTTTCGTAATATGTTGAACTAAACCAAGCGAAAGTCCGGCTACGAGAGTTATCACGAACAGGGTGATAACCATATTTTTGAGTGATGATTCAATTCTTGCCATAGTCGTTATTTATTACTGCCGTAAAAGCGTGGTTGAATTTTATTGATAAGTGGAACTAACGCGTTCATAATCAATATGGCGAATGACATACCTTCTGGATATGCACAAAATCGTCTTATTATTATTGTTAGCAATCCAATTCCGACACCAAAGATGATTTTTCCAAGTTTTGTCATTGGTGATGTTGCGTAATCTGTTGCCATAAAAATAGCACCAAGCATTGCACCACCGGAACAGATGTGGAATAGAGGATTTGCATTCAGTTCTGGATTTGCCAAATAAAGTATTCCTGAGAAAATAAACATTGTTCCCAAAACTGCTACTGGAATGTGCCACGAAATTGTTTTTGAGAAAATAAGATATAAACCGCCGATTACCAATGCTATTACGGAGATTTCACCAAGACTACCGCCAATATTCCCGATGAACATATCTTGCATTGAAGGCAAATCAATTTGTGAAATTGTGTTGCCACTTTTTATCGTTTCTTTGATTAATCCAAGTGGCGTGGCGCCTGTTGTACCATCAACTGCATAATCAGTAACTTTAGACCAGCTTGTCATGTCAACAGGGAAGGAGACAAGCAAAAACACACGTCCAACCAATGCCGGGTTGAAAATGTTACAGCCTAGTCCGCCAAACGACATTTTTGCAATTCCAATTGCCACCAAACTACCGATTACGACCATCCACAACGGCAATGTGTTAGGTAGGTTAAACGACAGTAATACACCCGTAATGATGGCTGAACAATCTTTTATTGAACAATCTTCTTTTTTGAAAAGCCATTTGTTGATGACAAATTCAAAAAATAAACATGAAGTAACGGCAGTCAGCGTCAGTATTAACGACGAAATGCCGAAAACTACTATTGAAAATATGAAAGCTGGCACCAATGCTATCAAAACATTACACATTAATCGTTGTGTACTTGTTTCTGACTGATAGTGCGGTGAAGATGAGACTGTTAACATAGTTGTTTGTTTTTCATTCAACGTTATTTTTTGCCATGGTTGCTTGAATAGCTTTGGCTTTGCCTAAACGAATGTAGTCGTGGAGCGGTTTGTGTGCAGGGCACGAGAAACTGCAGGAACCACAAGCAATACATTCTGTTATATTATGTTCTGTTAATTCTGTAATCATTGATTTTTTAGCCAATGTGTAGAGTAAATATGGTTCAAGTCCCATAGGACAACCATCTACGCATCGTCCGCAACGGATGCAGTTGCCTTCTTTGTGTCGGTGAGCTTCTTTTTCACTCATGCAAACAACGCCCGAAGAACCTTTCATTATAGGAACTTCCACGGAACTGATTGCTTTTCCCATCATAGGACCACCAGAGATGATTTTGTCGGTATCTTCAGGAATTCCACCAACCAATGGAAATAAATCACCCGTGCGTGTCCCTAATCGAACTAATAGATTTGATGGATTTTTTACGCTTGTTCCTGTAACGGTTACAATTCTTTCAAAAAGAGGTTTGTTTTTTATAACAGCCTCGTAAACAGCGAAAACAGTCGCGATATTACAAACGATAGCTCCAACCGATGCTGGTAGTTTACGCGAAGGAACTTCGACGCCCATGAGAGCTTGAATCAAATGCTTTTCACTTCCTTGCGGATATTTCACTTTGAGCGGTACAATCTCCGTTCCTTTATATTGAGCGGATGTTTCGCGCATTTTTTGTATTGCATCAGGTTTGTTGTTTTCAATACCAACAAGAGCCACGTTGATGCCTAAAACTTTTTTCAAAAGTTCGATGCCGACGCAGATTTCCTCTGTTTTTTCAAGCATAAGAGCATGGTCGGCAGTAAGATATGGCTCACATTCAACACCATTTACCAGCAAGTGCGTGATTTTCACATCGTTTGGCGGTGAAAGTTTTACGCCCAGTGGAAATGTTGCACCACCCATGCCGACAATACCGGCTTCGATGATTTTAGCTTTTATCTCGTCAGGTGTTAACGAAGTTTCTTTTTGTAATTCAGTTGATTTGTTAATTGTTTCTTCCCAATCATCGTTTCCGTCACTTTTAATGATGATTGTTTGTTTCTTGAATCCTGATGCGTCGGGTAGATTGTCAATCTTTTCTACGGTTCCCGAAATTGATGAATAAATGTTTGCCGAGACAAAACCAGCACTTTCACCGATTTTTGTTCCAACTTTCACGTGGTCGCCAACTGCAACAATAGGTTTTGCTGGTGCTCCAATGTGTTGCGACAGGGGAATCATCACAATTTCGGGAATAGGAGCAACTTCGATTTGCTTACCTTTTGATAATTTGTTTTCTTTCGGATGAATTCCACCAATTTTAAAAGTCTTCATAATTCAAAAGGTTTACCTATTAATAAATATTGTTTAAAAATTCTTTATTCAACAAAGTTAGGAAATTTAATCATTAAAAGCGAGTGTGTTGATAAATCTTTTAAAGAAACTTTAACACAAGTTATTTGTTCAATAAGATTGCAGGAATGTCTGTCGGATTTAAATTTTCATCAACTGTTGGAAAATCTCCTTTGTAGCACCAATGGGCATTTGCAATGTTGTTTTCTCTGAAAATAGAACAGATGTCTTTGTACCATTGAAGGCGCATTGTTGAATCTATGGTTTTCGGATATACGCCAAATTCACCGCAATAAGCTTGCACACCAAACTCTGCTGCCTTGTCGATTGCTGGTTTTATTTGGTTGTAAAGCGTATCTTTATCCCAGTAACCATTGTAATTCAAACATGCTTGTTTAGTTTCAGCGTCATATTTTTCCAAAATTGTGGTGTCTGAAATTAACATACCAGGATAAGTGATAGGTCCGTCGTAATTTTTGATTACAGTCCATGGCGCTTGATGGTGGGTGAACAGCAATGGATTGTAGTAGTGGAAAGTAATGATTAAATGTTTATCGTTCGGAGGCAATTGCATATATTGAATTGTTTCTGGTGAACCTTGCCAATTGGAACCAACAACAATGAAACGGTTTGGTTCTAGTTCGCGGATTGCGGAAATCAATCTGCCTTCCAATTTATTTAACCCTTCGTGAGTTGGAGAAATTGCTTCGTTAAGCAGTTCGTAAGCCAATCTGTCATTGGGATATTTACAAAGGAATTTTTGCAGGTCTTTCCACATTGTAACTAAATGTTGTTGTGCTTCCTCGCTTTGGAAAAGAGTATTTCCTTCCGCATTTTCGTTGTTGAAGTGGAAAGAACGGGTGATGTGCATATCGATAATGATGTTCATATTGTTTTCCAATGTCCAATTAATTGCATTTTCCAACAATGTAAAAGCATCATTGTTACGGTTCATATTTTCATCGTACATCTGAACTTCGTCTATCGGAAGGCGTACGTGTTCAAATCCCATAGAGGCAATTGCATCAAAATCTTTTTTTGTGATTTGTTTCGCACGTTCTTCGCCGCGGCGGTCTGATTGAGAAAGCCAGTGGCTTACGTTTACTCCCGTGCCTAATTTAAAGTTATCGACAACAATTTGAGAAACTTCTAATTTTTCGGAAATAGAACAGCTTGTAAGTGCCATCGTTGTTGCTGTGAGAAGAAATATGCCCAGTAATTTTTTCATGATGTTATTTGTTAAGTAGAATGTTTGGAAGTTCATTTGGTGTTCGATTTTCGTCAACTATCGGGAAGTCACCTTTGTAACACCAGTGCGCATTGGCAATGTTATTTTCTTTGAAAATAGCGCAAATGTCTTTGTACCAGTTTAATCGAGGTGTTTTTTCAAGATAATATGGGTAGGCGCCGAATTCGCCGCAATATACTTGCAGTCCCAATTCTTTGCCTTTGTCGATACAAGGTTTTATTTGTTGAAATAAATAATCTTTGTTCCATATCCCTGTTAAACTACGATATTGATTTTCTAATTTTGGATCAAGATTTTCGTAAAATTCTGGTTTGGGACTAAAAACACCAGGATATTCAACTTTGTCTTTGTAATCTTTCATTGGTGTCCACCAAGTTCCATAATGAGTGATAAATAGGGGATTGTAGTAGTGGAAACTGATGATTAGATTTTTGTCGTTTTTCGGAACTTGCAAGTATTTCATTGTGACAACGGATTGTTGCCAATCGCAGCCAACAACAATGAATCTATCTTGTTCCTTTTCGCGAATAGCAGAAATAAGACGTGCTTCAAGGTCGTTCAGTGCTTCGTGTGTTGGAGCTATGGCTTCATTCAGTAGTTCGTATGCAAGTCTGTCGGTCGGATATTCTTGTAAAAATTTCTGCAAATCTTTCCACATATCAATCATGTGTTGTTGCGCCGCAGGATCGGAAAATAATGTGTTTTCGTTTTCGGTCAAAAAATAATGCGCACGAGTGATATGAAGATCAATTACAATATTCATATTGTTTTCCAACGTCCATTCTATAGCTTGTTTCATCAATGCAAAAGCATCATCATGGCGGTTGAGATTTTCGTCGTACATCTGTTCTTCGTCAATTGGAAGTCGTACGTGCTCAAAGCCCATGGCCGCAATAGCGTCGAAGTCTTTTTTACTAATTTGTTTTGCCCGTTCTTCGCCCCGTTTGTCTGATTGCGAAAGCCAATGGCTTACATTAATTCCAGTGCCTAATTTAAAATTGCCCATTTCATAAAATTATTTCTTGCTACGAATATAACGAATATCAAATTATAAATTTCTTATGTTTTGAATATTGTGCAAAACTTATAAAAATTGTCAATAACTTCTATTCTTGTTTTTTAGTTCAAGTATTTTGAATTGTTATTTTTGACATAAATAAATTTAGCTTTTTAAGTATGACAAAATTCGGTACAGTTTTCAAAGAAGGTGGCAAAAAGGCCTTGCTTTGTGGTTCTGGTGAACTAGGAAAAGAAGTTGCGATTGAATTGCAACGTTATGGTATTGAGGTGGTTGCAGTTGATAGATATGCAAATGCTCCAGCCATGCAGGTCGCTCACAAATCGTATGTGATTTCGATGTTGGATGGTGACAAATTGCGTGAAATCATATACGCTGAAAAACCGGATTATATTATTCCTGAAGTTGAAGCAATTGCTACAAAAACGTTGTTGGAACTTGAAGAGGAAGGTTTTAATGTGATTCCTACAGCTCGTGCAACATTTTTGACAATGAACCGTGAAGGAATCCGTCGTTTGGCTGCGGAAGAATTAGGTTTGAAAACATCAAATTACCGTTTTGCCGCAAATTATAAAGAATACACGGATGCAATCAAGGAAGTTGGTATTCCTTGTGTTGTGAAACCAATTATGAGTTCTTCTGGACATGGTCAAAGTGTTGTTAAAACAGAAGCCGATATTGATAAATCTTGGGCTATTTCGCAAGAAGGTGGTCGTGCTGGAGCAGGGAAAGTTATTGTAGAAGGTTTTGTTGATTTTGATTATGAAATTACACTGTTGACAGTTCGCCACAAAGATGGAACAAGTTTCTTGAATCCTGTAGGCCACTGGCAAAAAGATGGAGATTACCAAGAATCTTGGCAACCACAACCAATGTCGAATATAGCTTTGCAAAAAGCACAGGAAATTGCTAAGAAAATAACCGACGCTCTTGGTGGTCGTGGTATTTTTGGGGTTGAGATGTTCATTAAAGGTGATGATGTTATTTTTAGTGAAGTTTCTCCACGTCCACATGACACTGGTATGGTTACAATGATTTCGCAAGATTTGTCGGAATTCTCACTTCACGTACGTGCAATTCTTGGTTTGCCGATTCCAAATATCGCATTTCATGGCCCATCGGCTTCGAAAGCTGTTGTTGTTCGTGGTGATAGTGAAAATGTTTCTTTCAGCAATTTGGAAGAAGTTTTATCGGTTCCTGATACGCAAATTAGAATTTTTGGTAAACCTGAAGTTCACGATCATCGTCGTATGGCGGTTCTTTTGGCTCGCGGTAATTCTATCGAAGAGGCAAAAGAAAAAGTTCGTGCAATGTACGACAAATTGAAAGTTGAAAAATAATGGAAATCCTTGCATTCCCAGTAAATGCACTGATTTTATTACTATTGTTCGACTGCATTGTTATTTTCCATATTTGGAAACGTAACAATGCAGTTGTTCGTTTTTTAGGATCGGTGAAAACATCAATAGCGGCAATTGTGTTGCTACTTGTTGTTGTTGTGTTTATGGGGGTAGTTCCACAAAAAGGGGCAGGGGGCGGTTTTGACATTCATTTGCTTGCACATTCCATTTATTTTTTTGCGATAATATTCTTTTTTCTTGTTGTGCTTGGTTTTGCAGCGGTAAAACGGACAATACCATTTAATAAAAATAATTTGTGGTATATTTTTACGCATTGGGGCTTGTGGCTTGCTATTTCGGCATTGGCGTTTGGTTCGTTCGATCGACAATCGTACGAGATAAACATATGTCAAGATTTTAGAAATAATGTGGCTCAAAGTAGTATAGACGAAGACGTCCAGCTTCCGTTCGTTATCAATATCAGTAAGTTTTATATTGACATAACTTCGCAGAATGAAATCAATGATGTTGTGGCTGATGTGGAGTTTTTTTGGAACAACGAGGATTATGACTATTCTACCATTCGTGTGAATGAACCTTATGCTAAAAATGGATGGATTGTCAGTTTGAAAAAATATGAATCTAATCCAGATGGGCAGCAAGTTATGTGTGTGTTCAATGTTTTGTATGATAGATGGCAATTATTTGTGGAACTGGGATTCGCATTGTTGGCTATAGGTCTTGTGATGTTTGCATTGCAAAAAGTTAATCTTAAAAAAGGTGCGTGATGGAACAGGCAATATACTTGTTGATTGTTGTTTTAGTGGTTGTTCTACAACTATTTGCTTGTGTGTTTCTATTACGAAAGGAGAATAGTAATGTTCCCAAATGTTGCTCATGGATTTCGGTTGTTGTGTTGGTTGCATATTTTGTGTATTTGTGGATTTCGGAACAACATCCACCAATGAAAACGGTATGGGAAACGCGTTTTTTGTTTGCTCTTTGTGCAACAGTGGTTGGAAGTGTTTCTTGTACGATAGGTGGTTGTAAATCAATAACATTATATGGATTTGTTTTATCAACAGTCTTTTTGTTGTTAAATTTCTTTAAATACGAAACAATTGAGACGCAATTACCATTGGCTTTGCAAAGTATTTGGTTTGTCCCTCATGTTGTGGTTTATATGTTTGGTTATGCGTTTTTAGGAATTGCCGCTTTGCTTGGATTGAAACGCAAACAAGAAAATGGTTGGAAAACAATAGATAATTTGATAAGTCTTGGCTTTATTTGTCTATCATTTGGTTTAATTATGGGTTCATTGTGGGCGAAAAACATATGGGGTGGATATTGGACTTGGGATCCAAAGGAATTGTGGGCATTGGTCTCGTGGTTGTTATATCTATTGTATTTACATGTGAGATATTCACAAAGGGAAAATGTAGCGCTTGCAAGAACATTAGCCGTCGTTTCGTTTATGGTTGTTCTTTTTTGTTGGTTAGGTTTGAATTTTCTATTGACGCCAGAAAATTCAGTACATATTGGCATTAAGAATTAAAAAAAATGTATATTTGTAACGAAGAAATTATTCTATTCTTACAAAGCCTCTCGGAGGGACGACGCCCCAAGTTGTCCCTCCTTTTTTTTAGAAGGTAATAAAAGAACTAGTATCAAGATTGCTTTTGTTCAAATCCCTGTCGTAAACAAAGTATGTGAAAAATACGCTGTCGTAAGGAAATGCCGTTTTCGACAAATACATGTCGATTGTTACGGAAGCTTTTAAGAATTTTTCATCACCATCGGGACGTAGGCGTGGAATCCGAAAACTAAAGCTGTAAGGTAACTCTTCGTATTGTCCGTTTTCTACAAAATGCGGGAAAGCATAAAAATTTTGTTGGAAACTGTCAACGTATGGAAAAACAGTGTCTTTATTATCGAGTCCGAAATTTCCGTCACCATCGTAGAGCATAAAATTGAATTTGATTTTTTTGTCTGAAGAATCAATGGTGGTATAAGCCGAATTGAATTCAACAGTAGGTATTTCGTCATATTCGGGATAGTTGTTTTTACAACAGACGAACGTAAAAATCGACAATATACAAAGACCTATGTTTTTCATAAAAAAAGAAGAGACATTGCAGTCTCTTCTTGAAATGTTTTATTTCTTTTTGATTAGAGAAATAATCCACAAAAGTAAAACTGAGCCGGCTGTTGCACTGATCAATTGCCACAGAAGGCCACCACCGCCAAGTACTAAACCACCAAGAAAACCACCGACGATACCGATGAGTAAGTTTAGTAACAATCCTTTACCAGCACCGCTGAAGATTTTGCTTCCTAAAAATCCAGCTAATGCACCAATTAAGAGTGAAAGAAGTAATCCCCTCATAACGTAATTGTTTTAATGTTAATACAAAAATTTACCTTATCAAAGATAGTAATCTTTTTTATTTTTTTTGTTTTTGAATCCGTAGCAAAACGAAAAATTGAAGATTTTTTTCTTTGTAAGAAAAAAGAATGTTCCTTCCTCAAAATTTGAACAATGACAAATAAGCCACAAAATTTGTGAATTGAAAAGATTTGCATAGTTTTACTATGTCCAAAAAATGGGAAGTTTACAAGATGTGACAATGGAACTGAATTTACATCACACAAGTTCATGGACTGGTGCAAGGCAAATGACATTACGTTGCTTTATACGCAGCCAGGCTGCCCGACACAGAACAGTTATATAGAACGCTTTAATGGTAGCTATCGCAG
>JAZRXD010000012.1:0-18497 GCA_045600045.1 Bacteroidales bacterium | reverse complement strand
AACATCATCGTTTCGTTTATCTAGTAGAGTAAAAACAGATTCGTCAATATAATTGTCAATCAACACAATAGATTTTTGTGCAGATTTTATGAGTTTTGCCACAAAAGCGTATGCGTCGAAAATCTGTCCTTGGTAGAAAATCCCTTCGACAGGTGGCAAAGAATGTTTTATAAACATTCCTATTTGCTCTTCATGTTGTGCCAAAGTCTTTTCTACTCGTTCCAATCTATTGTTGAATAAATAACCTTTTAGCATATAGTCTTTTAATACAGAATTTGCCCATTGGCGAAACTGAATACCACGTTTGGTGTTTATTCTAAACCCAACAGAGATTATTACATCTAAATTATAAATTTCAATATTTCGATTTACCCAACGATTACCTTCTTTTTGAACTAGTTCCAAAATGGAACAAGTTGAATGTTTTTCCAATTCACCAGTTTCAAAAATATTTTTCAAATGTTTTGTAACAGCTTGGCGTTGAGTACCAAACAATTCGGCCATCTGGTTTTGCGACAACCAAACGGTATCTTTATCCATTCTCACTTCTAGCCGAACAGTCTCGTCCGGCTGGTACAATAAAATTTCTCCAGTTGTATTCATTTTTTGCGGCTTTAAATTATTGGCAAAGATAGCATGTGATGTTTAAAGCGCAAGATATAATACAAAAAACGCCGGAGAAATTCTCCGGCGTTTTTGTATTTATTTCAATCTCTAAATTCTATTTCAATTTAGCAATCAATCCTTTGATGTAATCAAAATGTTTGTCAGTTACAGGAACAAGTGGCAAACGAAGGTTGTTTTCTACGATTCCCATAATTGACAATGCTGCTTTTACGCCAGCTGGACTACCTTCGGTGAACAAACTGTCGGTGAATTCAATCAATTTTAGGTGAAGTTTCAAAGCTTCATCATATTTGTTTGCAATACAAAGACGAATCATGTCGGAATACATTTTAGGCATTGCGTTAGCTGTTACCGAAATAGCTCCATGTGCTCCCAGCGACATGTGAGGAACAACGATTGAATCGTCGCCGCTGAAAATCATGAAATCTTTAGGCAAATCTTTTTTGATGTATGTGAATTGCTCAACCGATGGTGAAGCTTCTTTTAAACCAATAACATTAGGAAGTTCATTGGCGATTTTGATTGAAGTTTCTGCTGCCATGTTGCAACCTGTTCTTCCTGGAACATTGTAGGCAATTACAGGAAGTGCGCTTGCTTCCGACACAGTTTTGTAGTGTTGGAACATTCCGCGTTGATTTGGTTTGTTGTAGTAAGGAACGACGGATAAAATTGCGTCGAATCGAGTGTCTATTTTCGAAGCTTTGTCGGCAATGTCGGCAGTGTTGTTTCCGCCGCAACCTACAATCATCGGAAGTTTTTTCGTATTTCGTTCGCAGATGAAATCAAGAACGTCTTTTTTCTCGCTTTCGCTCAATGTTATCGGTTCACCAGTTGTGCCGAAAACAACTAAAAATTCAACTCCGCCATCAATCACGTGGTCGACAAGTTTCCCCAATGATTTGAAATCCACTTTGTTGTCAGCTGTGAATGGGGTTATGAGAGCGGCACCGGTACCACGAAATTTGTCTTGAATTTTCATCTTTATCTTGTAACTTTTATTTGGGTCAAATATACGTTGATTTGTGTAATTAAATACTCAATTGTGTTTTCCTTTTTCGTATCGATCATTAAATCGTATTGTGGGTCATTTTCAATGAACCGTCCTATTTTGTACGAAGCTCTCGAAGTAAGCGCCACGTATTTTATTGGGTACGAAGTTTCGGTTGTGAGATCGAATAGAATGTCGAAATCTTTTTTGCTGAAATCAAGTGCTTTCCCTTTTTGTAATCGCCCCGACCATGTAAAGTCTTTCGATGAAAAGTATTGATTGTTAGTGTTTTGGTGAATTTTGCGTATAATTTCGCTGTTTGACACAAATCCCAACGTTGAAATTTTAATGTTGGGATGTTCTTGTTGGATAGATTCAACAAAACTTGCGATTTTCATTCGCATTGGTTTGTTAATCGCATCGTATAGAATGCCAACTGTTTGTGCATTTTCGAAGGTGTAAACTTTAGGTTTTCTATTGTTCCATTTTGTTCGGAACGAAAGTAACATTGAACCCAAACATTCTTGTATGACACCTAATTTTTTCATAGGGGCAAAGGTAAAAAAATACACTAAGTAACTGAGCTCTTATGAAAAAAAATTGTAGTTAGGATTATTATTGTACTTTTGCCCAGTAAAACGATAAGAAATGAAAGTAGAAAAGAATAACGTTGTGGCATTGTCGTACATATTGTACAAAAACGACGAGAAAGGTGAAATTTTGGAAGTTTGCAAACCTGAGAAACCGTTGGAATTTGTTTTTGGTTCGGGTTTGTTGTTGCCTAAATTCGAGGAAAACATTGTAAATCTTGACGAAGGCGATGATTTTGATTTCGTATTGGCACCAGGTGAAGCATACGGCGAACGAGTTGAAGATGCTGTGGTAGAAATTTCTATGGATATTTTCAAAGTTGAAGGTGTAGTGCAAAAAGATATTTTATTCGTCGGAAGCGAAATTCCTATGCGCGACAATCAAGGAAATCCTCTTACAGGCAAGGTTGTAAAAGTTGACGAAGGTAAAAACGTTGTAGTAATGGATTTCAATCATCCTTTGGCTGGAATAAATTTGTATTTCTCTGGTAAAATTGAATCAGTTCGCGTTGCAACAGAAGAGGAGCTTGCACATGGTTTACATCGTGGTTGTGGCGGTTGTCATTGCGGCGATGGAAATAATTCTTGTGGTGGCGGATGCGGTGAAGGCAATGATGGTGGTTGTTGTGGTGGATGCCATTAGGAATGAACGACTTAATTTCAGTTGTAAATAGTTATTTGTGGGGATGGCCGATGGTTATTTTACTCATCGGCACGCACTTATTTTTGACTATTCGACTGAAATGTCCTCAGCGGTATATTTTTAAGGCAATCAAGTTGTCGATTGCGAAAGATGACTGTTCCGAAGGTGACGTTAGTCAGTTTTCGGCTTTGGCGACAGGTTTGGCTGCAACAATCGGAACGGGAAATATTATTGGTGTTGCCACTGCTATTGTTTTGGGTGGTCCCGGTGCAGTTTTTTGGTGTTGGATTACAGGCTGTTTGGGTATAGCCACAAAATATGCCGAAGCGTTGTTGTCGGTGAAATACCGAATAAAAAACAATCGTGGTAAAATGTTGGGTGGACCGATGTATGCCATAGAACGAGGAATGAATTGCAAATGGTTGGCTGTTTTGTTTGCTCTTTTTGCTTTTATAGCTTCGTTCGGAATTGGTGGAATGGTGCAGAGTAATGCAATCGCTACGGTTATGCAGGAAACATTCGAAGTACCTCCGATTTGGACAGGTTTGATTTGTGCAGTTTTGGTTGGAGCTGTTGTAATGTTCGGTGTGAAGGGAATTGCAAAAGTTTGTGAAAAACTTGTCCCGTTCATGGCGGTATTTTATGTTGTTGGTTGCCTGGTACTTCTTGTGGTAAATGTTGAATTCATTTTACCAGCAATCAAATTGATAGTTTCCGAAGCTTTCTCGACGCAGTCGGTGGAAGGTGGTGCAGTTGGTTCTGTAATTATGTTGGCTATGCGTTTTGGTATTGCGCGTGGTTTGTTCTCGAATGAAGCGGGCATGGGTTCTGCTCCGATTGTAGCGGCAGCTGCGAAAACGAAAAATCCAGTTCGTCAGGCGTTGGTTTCGTCCACTTCGGTATTTTGGGACACTGTTGTGATGTGTGCATTGACTGGTTTGGTGCTTGTTTCAACAATTTTGGCTGACAATGGTGTTGATATTTCGAGTACCGATTCGGGAGCATTGACAAAACGTGCTTTTGAGCAACTTCCGCTATTTATTGGTCAATACAATGTTGGTTCGTTGGTTCTTTCGTTGGCTATTTTCACATTTGCGTTTTCCACAATTTTGGGATGGAGTTATTATGGCGAAAAAGCGTTGGAATATTTATGTGGAAAGCACGGAAAAACAGGTTGTTACATCTTTCGCATCCTAATTACTATCGTAACATTTTTAGGTGCGAATTGGGCTCTCGATGCGGTTTGGAATTTTAGCGATATGGCCAATGCCTTGATGGCAGTTCCAAATTTGATTTGCTTGATTTGTTTGAGCGGTGTTTTGGTTAAGGAAACCAAACATTATTTGTGGGACGACAATCTTGACGAATACGCCAATTTATAATTGATTGATTTTCTGAATAGGCAAAATCATTTTTTCTTTGTAATTTTCTTTCGAAAAATTCGTTGAGAAGAAAAAACTTGTATGGTACAATTTTCTATTTCTGATTTACTTGAACAAGCAAAACCGTTTATCAAAGAACAGGAACGCGATATTCCAAAAATTCGCCAAGCGTACGATTTTTGCGAATCACAACTTGAGTCGGAAAACGTTGATTCTTTAAAAAATCAGGCACAAATAGCAATTTCGCTTATTGGACTTGGCGCTAAGGCGTTGATGAGTATTTTTCTAAAACCTTGTTTTGAACAAAATCGAATTTCTCAAAAAGAAATTGTTTCGTTGTATGGCGAAAAAGTGTTTGGTATCATTTCGGGTTTGATTAAGGTTGAAAAAATCGACACAACTCGTTCAAATTTACAATCGGAAAATTTTATTCGTTTGATTCTCAGCCAAGTCGACGATGTTCGTGTGATTCTTATTTTGATGAGTGATAAACTCAATCAACTGAGAAATATAAAATCAATTTCGGAACAACAACAGTTGGACCTTTGTAACGAACTCGATTCGTTGTATGCGCCGCTTGCACATAGATTGGGCTTGTACCAAATCAAGACGGAAATGGAAGAAATGTCGATGAAATATCTGCACAACGATATTTACAAAACCATTGCCCAAAAGTTGGCGGAGAAAAAAGCGAGCCGCGATGAATATATCCGAAAATTCATAGAACCACTTAAAGATTTGTTGCAATCAAAAGGAATTCCGTCGTTTGAAATCAAAGGTCGTCCGAAATCCATACATTCAATTTGGAACAAGCTGCAAAAAGGTAAGGTGACGTTTGAACATATTTACGATTTGTTTGCAATCCGTATTATCATTGATTCTGAATTGGAGCACGAAAAACGCGATTGCTGGAATGTGTATTCCATAATATCAGATTTGTATCGACCAAATCCGAATCGTTTGCGCGATTGGATTTCTTCGCCAAAATCAAGTGGTTACGAATCGTTGCATACAACTGTTCTGGGACCGGAAAATCGTTGGGTTGAAGTTCAAATTCGAACACGACGAATGGACGAAATTGCAGAAAAAGGTCAGGCAGCACATTGGATTTATAAAGATGGAGATTCGGAGTCGAATTCGGTTCATTGGTTGGCTAACATTCGCAACATTCTTGAAAATCCGTCGGACGAAAGTTTTGAAAATGATTCGAATTCGCGTATGGAACTCTATACCGATGAGGTTTTCATTTTTACGCCCCAAGGCGATTTGCGTAAGCTTTCCGCCAATGCAACATTGCTTGATTTTGCGTACGACATTCATTCGAATTTGGGAAATACGTGTACAGGAGGAAAAGTCAACGGAAAGATTGTAACGCTCAAGCAAACATTGAAAAATGGCGATAAAGTTGAAATTATCACGTCGAAAAATCAAACGCCGAAACAAGATTGGCTGTCGTTTGTGAAAACATCAAAAGCGCGCAATCATATCAAGAAATATCTTCGCGAAGCTCAATATCAAACGGCCGAGGCTGGTAAGGAAGCATTATCGAGGAAGTTTTCCCAAATTGACGTCCGTTTTTGCGACGAAAATATTCGTAAACTTTTGAAATACTTGGAATTAAAAGAACCTTTCGATTTGTATTTGGCTATTATGTCCAATAAAATAGAATTGTCGCAAATAAAAGAAGCATTTTCAGAAAAGAGCGACAAAAAAGGTCCGGAATTGATTGATTCGGAAGAATTTAGTGAAAAAATCAATCGTAGAATTTCGAAAGATGTAGATAATTTGTTGGTGATTGACGATTTGAACGACAATCTCGACTATAAACTTGCAAAATGTTGTAATCCAATTAAAGGCGACGATATTTTTGGATTTGTTACGGCTTGCGGCGGAATAAAAATCCATCGTTTGAATTGTCCGAACGCAATGAATATGATGGAAAATTATCCATATAGAATCATAAAAGCTCGTTGGAGCAAGTCGCAGGCGAATGTTGATTTCAACGTGTTGTTGCGTGTTGTTGGTAATGACGAGATTAGTATTGTAAGTAATATAACGACTTTACTTTCAAAGGATTCCGAAATTAAACTTCGTGGAATAAATCTGAATTCAAAAGATGGAAATTTCGAAGGTGTTTTATCAATATCAATCCACGATATTTATCATCTCGACAAGATTTTGGAAAAAATCAAGACAATAAAAGGTGTTCACTTGGTAGAACGAATTTCGTAAAGGTTAGATTGTTGCCCGCCTATATAGGAAGAAACAAATGATACCGTACAATACGTTAGGTAACCAAACCGCAGCCAAAGGACTGAATCCCAAATTCATTGTAAATGTTGTACTGACTTGCATCAGCAAAATGTAAGTGAAGCACATTGCGACACCAACAACAATGTTGATGACGGTTCCGCCTCGTTTTTTCTTGTTGGAAAGGCAAACTCCCATCAGGGTAAGAATAAAAGTGGAGAACGGTAAAGCCCAACGCTGATATTTCTCAATCATCAATTTCTCAATATTGTCGGTTCCTTGAAGTTTCTGATTTTCAATAAAATGGTTCAGTTCCACAATATTCATTTTTTCCACGTAGGAATCGCGCATTTTTAAATCTTTTGCTTCCAAATAGCAAGCTGTGTCGAGTCGTGTACCAGAATAATGTTTTTCTTCTGTTCCGTTCAATTCGCGGATAAAGTAGTTGTAAACAGTCCATTTTGATTTTGTGGAATCCCATCGTGCGTAGTCGCTCGTAAGTTTTGATTTCATTTCCCCGTTTTCGTATTTTTCAATGGAAAAACGGAATGCATTTTCTGAATCCACATTGTAGCTTTCCATGTAAACAAACATTCCCGGACGAACTTGCCGGTGGATGTTTTTTTCCCAGTTTTGATATTTGTTGCGGACGTATTTGTCTTCGAAATTGATTCTTGTGCGGTTCGATGCAGGAATGACATACAAAATAAGAATCCACGAAACTATGGCTATGATTGTAGCTGTTATCATATACGGAACCAAAAATCTGTGGAAGCTGATTCCACCCGAATGCATCGCAATGATTTCGCTGTTCGACGCCATTTTCGAAGTGAAGAAAATCACCGAAATAAATACGAACATCGATGAAAATAGGTTTGCGTAATACGGAATGAAATTCAAATAATAATCGAGAATGATTGCTCTCAGCGGAGCTTTTTTGGCAATGAAATCATCGTATTTGTCTTGTATGTCGAAAATGATGGCGATTGCCATAATCAGCACCATTGACAATATGAATGTGCCAAGAAATTTTTTGATAATATACCAATCGAGTTTTTTTATCATATTCGTTGTGCGAGTTGTTGAACCATTTTGTTTTTCCAATCGCAAAATGTGTCGTTCTGAATTTGTTTTCTAGCTTCGGTAACCAACGCTAAATAAAATCCAAGATTGTGTATGCTTGCGATTTGAGCGCCGAGTATTTCCTGGCATTTGATTAAGTGGTGGAGATATGCTTTTGAGTACGTAGTGTCGACAAACGTAGCTCCTCCTTCTTCGATTGGGGAGAAATCATCTTCCCATTTTTTATTTTTTATGTTGATGATGCCATTCCATGTAAACAACATTCCGTTTCTACCATTCCGTGTCGGCATTACGCAGTCGAACATATCAACACCGCGTGAAATTGCCTCGAGAATATTCATTGGAGTTCCCACGCCCATCAGATAGCGCGGTTTGTCTTTCGGCAAAATTTCGTTCACAACTTCAATCATTTCGTACATCACATCTTCGGGTTCGCCAACGGCAAGTCCGCCAATGGCGTTTCCTTCGCGGTTTAGGGAGGCGATAAATTCCGCAGATTTTTGTCGTAAATCTTTGTAGGTGCAACCTTGAACTATAGGGAAAAATGTTTGACTGTAACCATACAAAGGTTCGGTTTCGTCGAAATGTTTCACACCACGGGCAAGCCAACGATGTGTTAAATCAAGTGATTTTTTTGCGTATTCGTAATCGGCGGTTCCCGGCGTACATTCATCGAGAGCCATAATAATATCGGCTCCGATAATTCGTTGTGTATCAACCACATTTTCGGGCGTGAATAAATGTTTCGAACCATCAATGTGCGAACGGAACCATGCGCCTTCTTCTGTAAGTTTACGATTTTCGGCAAGCGAAAAAACTTGGAAACCACCGCTGTCGGTTAAAATTGGTTTGTTCCAACTGTTGAATTTGTGCAGTCCGCCAGCTTTTCGAAGTGTGTCCAAGCCTGGGCGGAGATATAAATGATAAGTGTTTCCAAGAATGATTTGTGCTTTAATTTCATCGCTTAATTCGCGTGCGTGAACACCTTTAACAGAGCCAACCGTACCAACTGGCATAAAAATCGGAGTAAGGATTTCGCCGTGGTCGGTCGTGATTTTTCCCGCTCTTGCGTTGCACTTGGAACTGGTATGTTGAACTTCGAACTGCACTTGAAAATTTTTGCAAAGATAATTTGAATTAGGAATTTGAAATTACGAAATGAATTTTTTTTGCTGATGTGTATAGGTTCGTTTGTTAAATGTGACTTTTGAATATCAAATAAAACGATTTTCTTGTTCGACAAATGGTCGTCATTCAACTGCCTAATTGCTAAAAACTTGTATATTTGTGCGTCAAAAACAAAAATGAGAAAAATCTGGTTAGCTTTAGTCGCTTGTGTTGTGTTGTCGATGTCTTTGTCGGCACAACAAACAACACATGTAGATTCACAAACAATAATTACTATCGACACGATTGACTTTTCTTTAGAAGAATTCGAAAGGTCTTATAGACTTAGTTGTCCTACGAAAATCGGTGATTCTGCCAGTGTGTATTCGTATTTGAACAGATTCGTTGAATACAAAATGAAGGTGATAGAAGCCGAAAACGAACAACTTGACACGACAAGAGCTTTCAAAGAAGCTTTTTTCAAATGTCTGAAGCAAACTGCTCACGACAGAATGTACGACGGAGCCGAGGAAATGCGTGAACAATATGTTCGTACGGAATACGATCGTTTGCACTGGGATTACGAGGTTGCTCACATCTTCATAAAATCAAATCGGTACGATGCGCCCAAAGACACTCTGGCTGCATATCAGAAAATGCTGAATATTCAAAAAGAATTGAATGCCAGCAAACCTTTTGAAGTTTGTGTCCAAGAATATTCCGATGACAAATTAAGCAAGGAATACAATGGAAATGTTGGCTACGTAACCGCAATGGTTTCGCCGTACGAATATGAAGAAACATTGTATCGTATGGAAGTTGGTCAAGTTGCGACAACGCGAACATTGGAAGGTTGGTATTTCATTAAAGTGCTAAACAAACGTGAAACGAAGGGTGCTGTTGATGCAGCTATAATTTTGATTTATCCACAAAATGATGATGCCGAAGATTGGGCAAATGCTAAGCTAACAATTGATTCCATTTACAATCAACTGCAAAATGGTGCTTCGTTCGATTCGTTGAGCGAAGTGTACAATCGAAACGAAAATCTTGTTGCAAATCATGGAGTTATGGGTTTGGTTGACAACGGAATGCCGTATAGCCGAGTTTTAAAGGAAACGTTATTTAATCTTGAACACGACGGAGACTATTCAACACCGATACAACTTCCGTATGGTTATGCAATTGTAAAACGCCGTTGGCAACTTCCATTACCTGGTTTCGAAGCATACAAAACTGGTTACGAAAAACGTATTGCCGCCGACAAAAGCCGCTGTAGATGGGTCGACGATGTTTACGTTGAAAAAATGAAAGACAATCTCAACTTTATGGTTTTGAACGACGCATTGGAAAAACAATGTCTTCCTCTAATTGATGCGTCTATTCTTCTTGGAAAATGGACAAAGCCGAATTTGGAATCAACGGAAGAAAAAGTGTTGTTTAAAATTGGCGGTGAAAACTACAGTCTTTCCGATTTCTTGGATTATTTACAGATTGTACAAAAAAATCTTCTGCCCGAAGTTCACGACAAAGATATGTTGGTGCGTCTTCGTTTTCAAGATTATGTGATGCGTCGTTTGGAATTTGCGTCAATGAAGAATATGGAGAAAAATGACAAGGATTTTCAGTATGCGATGCAGGAATATCACGATGGTATGATTGTATCTGAATTGAGAAAACAAGAGGTTGTTCAGGAATCGGTTCGTGATTCTGTTGGAATGAAATTCTATTTCAATCAACACCGTGAAAACTATATGACGGCAGAGCGGACAGTGAGCGCTTGGATTTACATAAAAAATCCAAAATTGCACGACAAAGTTCTTGAGATGCTCTACGAGCAACAGGATTGGTATTACTGGCATGAGAACAAAACTAAATATGCCGAAAAAATGGAACATTATAAAAATATTGGTTCACCGCAATTATACATTTGGGACGTGATAAATTCTAAAAAAGCAAAATCAATTGATGTTGATACTAAAGAACCGTTGATTTCGCCTAACGATGTCATTCTCAAGATGTGCGGACCTGAAGAAGCACCAAGAGAATGTATCATGCCTAATAAGATTGCTGATTTTGGTGATTCGCTTCATGTGGTGTATTATGATTTAGCAAGTCGTCAACTGACATACGAAGAGGCAAAAGAGCAGTTATTGATGGATTATCAGGAAGAACTTGAAAAACAATGGATTAAGGCGATGTATAAACGTCATACAATTGAAATTCACAAAGAAGTTGTCGATAAATTAAGATTAGAATAATGAAAACTAATAATATAAAAATATTTACATTCTTGGTTGTCAGCTCGTTGCTGATTCTTTTCGGTGTTTCTTGTAATCGAAACACGATTGAACAATCCGACATTCTTGCAAAAACAGATTCCCAAGTTTTGTTGAAAAACGAGGTCGTTTCGGTTATGCCAAAAGGACTTGTCGGAGAAGATAGCGTTGCATTTGTGAAGCAATATGTTGAAAATTGGCTTCACTTTACGTTGCTTTACGAAAAGGCTGCCGATAATATCACCGATTCGGATAGTTCTATTGCAAAACAAGTTGATTTGTTCCGTAAAGATTTGTTTATCAATAAGTACGAACAATTATTCTTGCAACAAAAACTCGACACGTTGATTCCACAAAAAGATATCAATGCATATTATTCAAAACATAGAAGTGAATTTATATTGGACGAAGATGTTGTGAAACCGATTGTGATTGTGTTTCCCGTCAGTCAAAAAGAACATATAGCCTATATAGAGAAAAAATTCTTTTCGAACAGCAAAAACGACGATGTTTTGGATGCGTTGAAAGATTATTGTTTCCAACATTGCCAACAATTTTCGTTTGGCGATGAATGGGTTAGTCTTCAGGCTTTGAAACAGGAATTGCCTTTAGGCAATCGCAACACAAAATTCATTATTGGAAAAGGTGTGAAAATTAGTGATTCCGATAATGTTTTTTTCGTGAAAATTACTGAACAATTGAACGAAGGCGCAACAATGCCTGTGGAATTGGCTCACGACAAAATCGCTAAAATTCTTTTGCAGATACGAAAAACCGAATTGCTGAAAACTATGCGTAATAAAGTTTATCAGGATGCAACTCACAAAAAACAATACAAAGTTTATTATGAATAACATAACAATGAAACTACATCGATTCTCAATACTTCTTTATGCAATTTTTTGTTGCTCAATTTGTTCCTATTCACAAAATGTGTTAGATCAAATTATTGTGGTTGTCGGCGACGATATGATTAAACAATCCGATGTTGAAAACCAACAAAAATTGATGGAACAACAGGGTGAAAAGTCCACAAAATGCGACATTTTCAAAGAAATGGTTATGCAGAAACTTCTTGTTGACCAGGCAAAAATTGATAGTGTTGAAGTTTCCGATGGCGAAGTGAACAACGAAATTGATCGTAGAATTGCAATTATTTCAGGACAAAAAGGTGGTTTGGCACAATTGGAGTCTTTCTACGGAAAAACAGAGTATGAAATTAGAAACGATTGGAAGCCAGTGATTAAAGACCAACTTATGGCTCAAAAAGTACAAAATACAATTATTGGCGATGTTGAGGTTTCTCCTAATGATGTGAGAATTTATTTCGACGAAAATCAAGCCGACATGCCAACAATTCCAACACGTTACGAATTTGCACAAATAGTGATTAAACCTGCGGTTTCGCCCGAAGAAGATAAAGCGTTGCGTGCCAAAATGGAAGAAATCCGCAAACGTGCAATCAATGGCGAGAATTTCTCGAAACTTGCAATTTTGTATAGCGACGATTCCGAATCAGCAAAAATGGGTGGTTTGTTGGGCGACTATCTTTCTCGTGGAGAGTTGGTTCCTGAATTCGCGGCAGTTGCTTTCCGCTTGAAAGAAGGTGAAATTTCGCGTGTTGTGAAAACTGATTTCGGATATCATATCATTCAAATGGTTGAGTTGAAAGGCGAAAAAGCAAAATTGAAGCATATATTGTTGAAACCACAGGTTACTGTTGCCACCATGCAGAAAGCATTTGCCAAAGCCGATAGTATTCGTAAGGCAATTGGTGATTCTCTAACGTTTGAACAAGCTGCTGTGAGATTTTCAACCGACGAAAAGACTAAAAACAATGGTGGTTTGTATATGAATCCATACACAGGCACACCGCAATTCGAAGAAGGAATGATTGATCCAACAACGTGGTATTCACTCAAGACAATGAAACCAGGTGAAATTTCCGAACCGATTTTAACTTACGATGACAAAGGTTCGCAAGTCTATAAAATCTTGAAATTGGTTTCTTACACTCCGGAACATACGGCAACGTTGTTCAACGATTATTCCGATGTAAAGGAAATGGCGCTTGATGCAAAAAAGGAAAATGTTTTGAATCAATGGATGAAAAAGAAATCTTCTGAAATTTTCATGTCAATCAAGAGCGAAGAATATCAAGACTGCGATTTGAAATTCGAAGATTAATGTCCGAAATTTTTCACAGAACCGAATTGATGCTCGGCGAAGATGCCGTAAAGCATTTCTCTGAATTAAAAATAATCATTTTCGGACTTGGCGGTGTTGGCAGTTGGTGTGTTGAAAGTCTTGTCCGTACGGGTTTTGCAAATATCACTTTGGTTGATTACGATACAATTTCCACAACAAATATTAACCGTCAGTTGCCAGCAACTACAAAAACTGTTGGCAGATTGAAAACCGAAGTGTTGCGTGAGCGCTTTCTCGAAATAAATCCCGATGCCAAAATCTCAATTCGTTCCGAAGCATATTCACCCGACAATGCGGAATCGTTCCATTTAGCTGACTATGACGTGATTATAGATTGCATTGATAGTATGAACAGCAAAATGCACTTGATTCGTGAGGCAACGAAAACCGATGCTTTTTTTATTTCGTCGATGGGGGCAGCTTTGAAAATCGATCCGTTGCAAATTCGTGTAGATGAATTTTGGGATGTTCATTATGATTTGTTCGCACGAAGATTGCGAAAAAATATTCGGAAAGGCGAACTGCCGTCAAAGCCGTTTCCATGTGTGTATAGTTTGGAACAAACTATGGAAGGTTCCGAAGTACATGTAATTAATGGAGAAAGTAAACGCATAAATGGTTCAACAGCTCACGTAACCGCAATGTTTGGAATCACAATTGCTGGTGAAATAGTGAAACATTTTTTGAAGGACAAGTAGTTCCTTTAGTATTTCAATTTTCGTCTGAACTCGGAACAAAGAATTGCGGTGGCAACGGCCACATTGAGTGATTCCGAAGTCTTTCCTGTTGTGTTGAACGAGGGAATGTGGATGGTTCGATTTACAATTTTCGAAACAGCGTCGCTGATGCCGTTTCCTTCATTTCCCATCACCAAAATTGCATTTTGAGGAATTGTGGCAGTGTACACATTTTCGCCAAACATGTCGGCCGCAAAAATTTCGGTGTCTTTCACGGTCGATAAAAATGTAGGCAAGTCAACGTAATTCACTTGTATACGAAAAATCGATCCCATTGTAGCTTGTACAACCTTGGGATTGTAAACTTCCACACATTCCTTTGAACAAATTATTTGCGAAATGCCGAACCAGTCTGCCAAACGAATGATTGTTCCCATATTTCCTGGATCTTGAATCCCGTCCAATGCAAGTACAAGCCCGTTTGTGTTGATTGTAGAATCGTTTGTTTTGCATTGAGCCAAAGCCCAAACATCTTGTGGATTTTGCAATAACGAGATTTTTGCGATTTCTTCGTGGGAAGCTTCGTACCATTCACATTGTGGTTTGTTTTCTGCCAACCATTCTTTTGTGGCAACTACACATTCAACTTTAAAGTTGGAATGGAGAAGTTCATCAACAAGTTTGTTGCCTTCGACCATGAATTTTCCTTCTTCTTCGCGAATTTTCTTTTTCGCAAAGAGTGAAAAGTATTTAATCTTGTTTTTGCTTAGTTCCATATGGTGCAAATATGCGATTTATTTTGCTTGGTACAACGTTGATTTTGTTATTTTTGCACAAACAAATTTGAGATGAACATTGCAGAAATAATTCGTAAAACAGACAAAACTTTGTTCTCGTTCGAAGTTTTGCCTCCGTTGAAAGGGAAAAGTATAGAAGGAATTTACAAAACGATTGATCCGTTGTTGGAATTCAATCCGCAATTCATAAATATCACTACTCACTGCGAACAATACGACAAAAATGGCAAACGTACCCGCAAACGTCCGGGAACTGTTGCTGTTGCTGCTGCAATAAAACACAAATACGATATTCCTGTCGTTCCGCACATTCTTTGTGGTGGTTTCACACGCGAGGAAACCGAATATGTGTTGATTGATTTGAATTTTTTGGGCATCGAAAATTTGTTGGTCCTTCGTGGCGACGGTAGAAATAAAGAAAATTACATGCCGGAAGAAGGCGGAAATCGCTATGCTGTTGATTTACTTCGTCAGATTAACGATATGAATCACGGAAAATATCTTGACGATACAGAAACGAACACATCTACAATCACAAATTTTAATTGTGGTGTAGCTGGTTATCCAGAAAAACATTATTCTGCAGTAAGTCTCGATGAAGATATTAAGCATTTGAAGGAAAAAGTCGATGCTGGTGCGCAATATATTGTGACGCAAATGTTTTTCGACAATCAAAAGTTTTATGATTTTGTAGAAAAATGTCGCAAAATCGGTATCACAGTTCCAATTATTCCAGGTTTGAAACCTATTGGTTTCATGAATCAAGTTGATGTGTTGCCTCGTATTTTTGCGTGTCATTTGCCAGAAGAATTGGAGAAAAATCTTCGTCAATGTAAGACCGACGCCGACGCGGCAAAGGTTGGAACTGAATGGTCAATTTATCAAGCTAAGGAATTGATTAAATTCGGTGTTCCTTCGTTGCATTGGTTCACATATTCCGATCCGTCACAAGTTGTAGAAATCGCAAAATCTGTTTACTAATGATTTCCATCAACAATTTAGCAGTCCGTTTTGGCGGTTTCACTCTTTTTGATGGAGTTTCTGTAATGATTTCCGACCAAGACAAAATTGGTCTCGTTGGACGAAATGGTGCAGGAAAATCAACATTACTGAAGATTATTGCAAAACAGGAAGAACCTTCCGAAGGCGAAGTCGTTATTTCTTCGGATTGGAAAGTAGGCTATCTTCCTCAAACAATGAAAGTTTCCGATGGAAAAACTGTTTTGGAAGAAGTTCGTGGTGCGTTTTCCGAATTGAATGCAATTAGATCAAAGATTGAGAAACTAAATTCCGAATTGGCCGAGCGCACCGATTATGAGTCTGATTCGTATTTGAAATTGATTCATCAAGTTACTGAACTTTCCGATCAGTTGGAAATGCAAGGCGGAAATTCCGTTGAAGGTGAAATGGAGCAAATGCTTACCGGACTTGGTTTCTCACGTGAAGATTTCAATCGTAAGACTTCGGAATTCAGTGGCGGTTGGAGAATGAGAATTGAATTGGTGAAAATTTTGCTTCGCAAACCTCAGGTTTTATTGCTCGACGAACCGACCAACCACCTTGACATTGTGTCGATTCAATGGCTCGAAAAATTCCTTGTGCAATATCACGGTGCAATTATTTTAATTTCGCACGATCGTCGTTTTCTTGATGCGATTACAAAGAAAACATTTGAGATAAGTGTCAATAAATTAACGGTTTATCCTGCTCCTTACACGCAATATCTGGATTTGAAACAGGAACGTTACGAACAACAGTTAGCTGCATACGAAAATCAGCAAAAAATGATTGAAGATACCGAGAAATTCATTGAACGTTTTCGTTATAAAGCAACAAAGTCTGTTCAAGTTCAGTCGCGTATCAAGCAATTGGAAAAAATTGATAGAATTGAAATTGAGAAGCAAGAAACTGGTGCATTCCACATTCAATTTCCACCAGCTCCACGTTCGGGTACAATAGTGTTGAAAGCTGAACACGTAACAAAACGTTATGGCGAAAAATTGGTTCTTGATGATGTTGATTTGCAGGTTGAACGCGGACAAAAAATTGCTCTTGTTGGTAAAAACGGCGAAGGTAAATCAACTTTTATCAAATGTGTTATCGACGAAGTTGAACATCAAGGAAATATCACACTTGGCCACAATGTAAATGTTGGATATTTTGCTCAAAACCAAGATGAAATTCTTGATGAAAATGCAACCGTTTTCGAAACACTCGACAAGATTGCAGTTGGAGATATTCGTACTAAACTTCGCGATATTCTTGGTGCATTTTTCTTCTCTGGCGAAGACGTTGACAAGAAAGTGAGGGTTCTTTCCGGTGGTGAGCGAAATCGTTTGGCTATGGCTAAATTGATGTTGCAGCCGTATAATTTGTTGATTCTCGACGAGCCGACAAATCACTTGGATATTCAGTCGAAGGAGGTTTTGAAACATGCTTTGCTGAAATACGACGGTACGGTTATTTTAGTTTCGCACGACCGTGATTTCCTAAATGGACTAACAACTAATATTTACGAAGTGAAACGCACTCATATCAAGGAAGTTATGGGCGATTTGCAGGTTTACTTGAATCAGTTGAATCAGGAAGAACTTGCGGCTTCAAAAAATTCTGTATCACAAGCAGATAAAAAGATTACGGCTTCGAAAATTGATTATCAGCAACAGAAAGAAAAAGACCGCGAAAACAGAAAACTTCAAACGCAGATTTCCAAAATAGAAAAGCAAATTCAAGATTTGGAAGACGAAGTTCATAAATTGAACCTAAAATTCATTGAAGATTCTGCGAATGTAACGTCTGACGATTATAAGCATCACGCCGAACTGCAGGAACAAATAGACACTCTTACAATCGAGTGGGAAAATCTGATAGAAAAATTATAAAAGGTGGCTATTCCTTTTATCAGATTTTTCATACATTCGTATATTTCATAAAAATGAATAATCTCTTGTAAAGATTGATGTCTAAAATTTAATACTGATAATATGAAAAAAATTATAACAACAATCGCAATGATAATGGCAATTGTGCTGTCGTTGTTTGCACAGATTCCACAGACCATGAGCTATCAGGCAGTGGTAAGAAACGCCGAAAATGCAATAGTCGCATCGCAGGCGGTGAGTATAGAACTGAGCATTTTGCAGGGGTCCGACGAAGGAACAGCGGTATACACCGAAACGCACAAAGCCATGACCAACTCCAACGGCTTGATTACGTTGGAAATGGGAGCAGGAGAAAGCAGCGATGACTTTTCTGCAATTGACTGGAGTGCGGGACCATACTTCGTGAAGACTGTTGCCGAAATCGACGGCAAACAAGTTTCGGGTGTTTCGCCAATGTTGGTTGTTCCGTACGCAAAATATGCAGAAACGGCAGGAAATGTTCCAGACATGAGTGAATATGCAAAGAAATCTGACATTCCAGTAGATGTAGATTTGAGCGATTATGCAACAAAATCCGACATACCAGATGTGAGTGGATTTGCATCAAAATCAGAAATTCCAGATTTAACAGAATATGCGAAGAAATCTGATATTCCAGTAGATGTAGATTTGAGCAATTATGCAACAAAATCCGACATACCAGATGTGAGTGGATTTGCTTCAAAAACAGATATTCCAGATTTAACAGATTATGCAAAGAAATCTGACATTCCAGTAGATGTAGATTTGAGTGGTTATGCAACAAAATCCGATATACCGGATGTAAGCGGTTTTGCATCAAAATCAGAAATTCCAGATTTAACAGATTATGCTAAGACTTCTGACGTTGAATCAGCTTTGGCAGCATACGCAAAAACTTCGGATGTGACAGATTTAGCGACAAAAGCAGAAATTGCCGATATGGCGACAAAGACATATACCGAT
>JAZRXD010000011.1:0-18718 GCA_045600045.1 Bacteroidales bacterium | reverse complement strand
ATTATTGTATGATAATAAAGAGTTCAATTATGTAAAGGATTTTGAATTTACAGTAGTTCAAACTCGTACTATTAAAATTTCAATTGAAATTCCTGAAGATCAATCACAAAAAGCATCTCCAAATTCAACAGGCTTAATCTCTAAGTCAATTAACCAAGGTTGTGTAGGTGTTTTGATTGAAGAAATGAGTACACCAAAAACAGGTTTCTAAAATTGATTAAAGAAATTTTCAAGGCATCGTTTCTTTGGAACGATGCCTTTTTTATTTTTGCCGCAAAATAATTTCGATATGCAGAAACAGGATATATTATCATTGTCGTTCGTTGAATTGAGTGAGTCAATGGAATCATTGGGCGAAAAGAAATTTCGTGCAACACAGTTGTATCAGTGGATTTGGCAGAAACGAACACGCTCTTTCGATTCTATGTTGAATTTGCCGCAATCTCTTCGCGACCAGTTGAAAGAGTCGTTTTTTTTCCAAACAGTAAAAATTGCGAAACATCAAAAGAGTTCCGACGGCTCCTGTAAATTCGCTTTTTCTTTGAATGATGGTAATGTGGTTGAAGGTGTCCTAATTCCTGCAAAAGACAGAATGACGGCTTGTATTTCGACTCAAGTTGGTTGCGGAATGCAATGTTCTTTTTGCGCGACGGCATCGTTAGGCTTTACTCGTAATTTATCGGTTGGTGAAATTGTCGATCAATATTTGGTAATAGACAATTACGCTAAAGAAAATGGAAGTGCTGGAATTTCGAATATCGTATATATGGGAATGGGCGAGCCTTTGATGAATTATACGGCGGTAATGGCTTCTATTGATAGATTGACTGATCCAAAGGCTATTGGACTTGCACCTTCTAGAATTAC
Organism: Bacteroidales bacterium; assembly: GCA_045600045.1. Taxonomy (GTDB): domain Bacteria; phylum Bacteroidota; class Bacteroidia; order Bacteroidales; family UBA1715; genus UBA1715. Next base: position 17,851 of record JAZRXD010000011.1, on the reverse strand, counting down.
ATTGTCGACTTCGGGAGTAATAAAAAATATCATAAAATTAGCCGATGAAAGTTTTCCTTGCAATTTGGCTATTTCGTTGCATGCTCCCAAAGATTTGCTTCGTTCTCAATTGATGCCGATAAATAAGACAAACCCTATTGCGAAATTAAGCGATGCGTTGGCTTATTATCATGAAAAAACAGGTGGACGAATCACTATAGAATATATGCTATTGAACGAGGTGAATGATTCTATTCAGAATGCACGTGATTTAGCAGATTTTACAAAACGTTTCCCCGTGAAAATCAATGTGATAGAGTACAATCCTCATGAAAATGCGAAATACAAGAAATCTAATCCGCAAACAATGGATGCATTCGTGAATTTCTTGAAAAAATTGAATTTGATAGTCAATGTTCGTTATTCCAAGGGACGCGATATTGCTGCAGCTTGTGGCCAATTGGCTGCAAAAACAAAATCGGGCTTGAAACGATAAAACGTGTATACACCAAATAGATATTCTAAATTGTCGGTTCGTGCCATTCGCGCATTGTACTTGTTTTTGTACATAGGAATGGCGGCGTGGTCAACGCAATTTTATGCGTTTTTGGAGCGGGAACGAGCTCTGACTGGCGTACAAATTGGGGCAATAGCTGCTGTTCAACAAATCAACAATATGATAATCCTTCCGTTTTGGGGCATGATTTCCGATAGATATGGAAAACGGAGAATTTTTTTGGTATTGTTGGCATTGGCCTCCATTTGTATTGAAGGTTTCTTGTATAGCGGCACATTTTTATTCTATTTCTTTTTTATAATCCTATTTACGGCAATCAATAATCCAATTGCGGCATTGGCAGATTCTTTTGCGATAGAAAAAACAAGTCGGTCTATTATACAAAAGGGATACGGTAGTATGCGATTATGGGCATCGTTCGGATGGGCTTTGTCTTCGTTTGGTACTGGTTTGTTGATAAAAAATGCCGGCATTTCTTTTTCAATCATATTCCCAATTACGACAATAGCATTCATTATTACGTGGGTGATTGCATTTACGTCGTTGGATAGAAAACATGAATATAAAACTCGCAAAACGCCGTCGCTTAATACGTTAAAAGAATTTTTGTTTGGCAGTAAAAAATTATTGCTGTTTTTAGTTTTTTGTTTAGGCTATTACATTTTCAATGCTCCCTTGTTGAATATGATAAGTGTTTATTACACAGAGATTTGCTCCGCGTATTATGAAGGTTTGAGTTTAGAAGAATTGAATGAAAAAATTGGACTTGTTGTTGGTGTTGCTTGTGGTGTGCAATCTTTGTGCGAAATACCGTTTATGTTTTTTGCGGATTCAATTATTAAACGGTTTGGAACCGCAAAAGTCTTGTTAATGACAATATTTGTTGCTATGATGAGAATGTTCTTTTATGGTTTTTCCACAAATCCATGGTTTTCGGTTTTTATTGGCTGTTTGCATGGAATAACATTGGGTTTGTTTTGGGTATCAGCAATAAATTATGTTCATAGTTTGGTTCCTCCTGAACAAAATTCAACAGGACAAATGGTTTTCAACACATTTTTGGCTATTGGAACTTGTCTTGGCAATTTATTGACAGGATTTATGAAAGATGTGATTACGTTACGAATGGGAATGCTAGTAAATGCCGCAATGATAGCAATTATGCTTCTTGTAAGTTTTTTTATTCTAAAGATGCGGAATCGTCGTTTGGAATAATTCCTAATGCTTCCTCAAGTTTGTCGGCATTATCGGTAATCATAAGAATGGTGTCGTATTCTTTTAATATTGATTTGCCAGTAGGAACAAAATAACCAGAATCTCTTTTTACCATTATAGCCAATGTCTTTTCGGGTAAATTGATGTCCATCAGTTTGTTTCCGTTTTTTAGCATGTCTTTACTCACAACAACTTCGGTTGCTACTGTTTTTACTTCTTCAGGCAAATCAATTTCAAAATGTTCGGGCTTTTTCAAACCATGAGGATTTCCAACAAGATGAAGCAATTTTGCTACTTTGGGTAACGACGTTCCTTGAAGTACCAAAGAAACTAAAGTGCAGAAAAATACGATGTTGAATAAAAGTTGTGCGTTTGGAATATTTGCACTTAAACTTAAAATTGCGAAAATAATAGGCGTTGCGCCACGTAAACCAACCCATGATATGAAGAGTTTGTCTCTTGTGAACATACGTTTGAATGGCGCAAGGCAAATAAATACGGATAAAGGTCTTGTAATGAATATCATTACAAAGCTAACTATCAGGCCAGGAACAATGATTGGAATTAGTTCGTGTGGTTTTACAAGCAAACCTAAAATCAAGAACATAATTAATTGGAATAACCATGTTAAACCATCGAAAAATTTCACGGTGGAATTTTTGTGGACAAATTTTGAATTTCCAATGACAAGTCCGCCAATGTAAACGGCGAGATAACAATTCCCGTGCAAAAAATAGGTTGCTGAGAATATGAAAATACAACTCGACAATACCAAAATAGGATAGAGGGAACTATTTTCGATGTTGAGTTTATTGATAAGAAAAACAATGAGTTTCCCTAATGCGAAACCTAAAATTGCCCCAATGATTATTTGTGTGAAAACTAATAAAACTGCTTTTACATAGTTTGGATCGGTACCAGCTTGAATAATTGTTAATAATGTGATTGTGAGAACGTATGCCATAGGGTCGTTGCTACCACTTTCCAATTCAAGCATTGGACGAAGGTTGTTCTTTAATCGTAATCCTTTGGCGCGCAAGATGGAAAAAACTGAAGCTGAATCAGTTGACGACATTGTTGCACCAAGCAAAAGAGATGTTGTTAGTCCAAAAGCTGCGGCTTCGTTAGTTTTTCCCAAAATCCACCAAATTGCAATTCCAGTGAAGAATGCAGTTAGCAAAACTCCAATTGTGGAAAGAATGATTCCTTGGGCTAAAACAGGTCGTATGTCGGAGATTTTTGTATCCATTCCTCCCGAAAATAAAATGACGCAGAGAGCAATTGTACCAACGGCTTGCGCCATTTCGATGTTGTCGAATTGTATTCCAATTCCGTCGCTTCCGAAAATCATTCCTACTGCGAGGAAAAGCAATAGGGACGGGACTCCAAATTTGTATCCTGCTTTGTCTGCTATGATGCTGACAAAAAACAATAACGAAATAATTAACAGAATACCTTCTAATTGCATTGGAGTACATTATTTTAGGCAAAAATAACAATAAAAGTATAGACAAAAAAAAGACGGGGTGTAAACCTCGTCTTTTTCTACCCAGTTGTATATTTCTGTTAAAAATTTGGCTTTAATGTCGTCTGAGCGTAGAAATTGTTGATGATTGCAACAGCATCATCTGCGTTATCGACAACTTGAATTAAATCCATATCTTTTGGACTGATGTTGCCATCTTTTCCTAACATGGTGTCTTTAATCCAGTTTACCATACCTTCCCAATATTCTTTACCAACAAGAACAATAGGGAAATGTCCGATTTTCCCGGTTTGAATAAGTGTAACAGCTTCAAAAAGTTCATCCAAAGTACCGAAACCACCAGGCATTACGATAAAACCTTGTGAATAACGCATGAACATTGTTTTTCTTGTGAAGAAATAATTAAACGTAATCAATTTGTCATGGTCGATAAATTGGTTGGCTGATTGTTCAAACGGAAGAGAAATGTTGATACCAACAGATTTGCCTTTCCCTTTTTGAGCGCCTAAATTTGCTGCTTCCATAATTCCAGGACCACCACCTGTAATGACACCAAAACCATGTTGCGTCAATAAATATGCAATGTCTTTGGCCATTTTGTAATATTCGGTGTCGGGTTTTGTTCGAGCAGAACCGAATATAGATACGCATGGACCAATTTTCGTTAAAGTTTCAAAACCTTCAACGAATTCAGCCATATATTTAAAAATTTCCCATGTGTTTTCTGATTTTGGATCTTGCCAATTTTTGGGATTAACAACACCTTCTTTTGTTATATCATTTGTTTCCATAATTTGAAATTATTTATGTTTATTCCCAAATGTAGGGAATAAACTGATTATTTCAAAATCTTTTTTAGAAACTGTCCTGTATAATTTTCGGAAATAAGCGCAATTTCTTCAGGAGTTCCGGTTGCGACAATTTTTCCTCCATGTTCGCCACCATCGGGACCTATGTCGATAATGTAGTCTGCAACTTTTATGACATCGAGGTTGTGTTCTATCACGACGACTGTATTCCCCTTATTTACAAGTTTTTGCAGCACGTCAAGAAGAATATTTATGTCGTGGAAGTGTAAACCTGTAGTCGGCTCATCCAAAATATATAATGTGTTGCCTGTATCTTTTTTAGATAATTCCGATGCTAATTTGACACGTTGGGCTTCGCCACCGGAAAGTGTGTTTGATGGTTGTCCGAGTTTCAAATATCCTAAACCAACGTCTTGTAAGGTTTTGAGTTTGTCGTGAATGTTTTTGATGTTTTCGAAAAATTCAACGCCTTGGTTTATTGTTAAATCAAGAATGTTGCTGATAGACAGTCCTTTATATTTAACTTCCTGCGTTTCTCGATTGTATCGTTTCCCGTTACATTCATCGCAAGTAACATATACGTTTGGCAAGAAATTCATTTCGATTGTTTTAACTCCAGCACCTTTGCAAGCTTCGCATCGTCCACCTTTTACATTGAAAGAAAAACGTCCTGCTTTGTAACCACGCATTTTTGCTTCAGGAAGTGTTTCGAAAAGTTTTCGAATATCTCCAAAAATATCCGTATATGTTGCAGGATTCGAACGAGGTGTTCTTCCCAATGGAGATTGGTCTATTTCAATGACTTTGTCTATGTTTTCCAAGCCTTCAATTTTTTCGTATGGTAGTGGTTCAGCTTTTGCTCTGTAAAAATGTTTGTTGAGAATAGGATGTAAGGTTTGGTTTATTAATGTTGATTTTCCACTTCCAGAAACGCCGGTTATGCAAATAAATGTACCAAGAGGAAATGTTACAGACACATTTTTAAGATTGTTGCCTGTAGCTCCGAAAATAGAAAGTTGTTTCCCGTTGCCTTTTCTTCGTTCTGCGGGAATTTCAATTTTTTGTTTTCCTGTTAAATAATTGTTGGTAAGACTTTTTTGTTTTTGAAACTCTTTTTGCCATCCCATTGCGACAATTTCACCACCTTTTCTGCCTGCTCCAGGTCCAAAGTCAATTACGTAGTCGGCAGAACGAATCATATCTTCGTCATGTTCAACAACGATTACCGAATTTCCTGCATCGCGGAGCTTTTCCAATGAATTGATTAATTTGATATTGTCGCGCTGATGAAGACCGATACTTGGTTCGTCAAGAATGTAAAGTACGTTTACCAATTTAGAACCAATTTGTGTGGCTAATCGAATACGTTGACTCTCGCCACCGGAAAGAGTTTGCGAATTTCTATTTAATGAAAGATATGATAATCCTACGTCTAAAAGAAATTCGGTTCGAGTCTTTATTTCTTTAATAATTTCTTGTCCGATTTGAAATTGTTTTTTGGATAAATTTTTGGGCAAATCACAAATCCATTCGTAAAAACGCTCAATTGTAAGATTTGAAATTTCAGCGATGTTTTTGTTCGTAATTTTGAAATGAAGTGATTCTTTTTTTAATCTTTGACCATTACAAACAGGACAAATGATCTTTTTTACGTAATAATCGGTTGCTTTGGAATCGTCTTGGAATTCCATTTGTTTTTCAATCAAATGAAGCATTCCTTCGAAACCAAGGAAGAAATTCGCATTGACATTTGATGGATTTGTGACAAACGAAAACATTTCTTGTGAACCATGAATCAATACGTGTTGACATTCTTCCGACAAATCGGCGAAAGGAGTGTCGAGTGTAAATCCATATTTTGCAAGAATTGCTTCCAATTTGCAGAAAATCATGTTGCTTTTGTATGTTCCAAGAGGTTTGAAAGCACCTTTTTTGACTGACAATTTCGAATTTGGAATAATTTTTTCGATGTCGATTTCGTCAACAACGCCCAAACCGTCGCAATGCGGACAAGCACCTTGTGGAGAATTGAACGAAAATGAGTGTGGTGCGGGTTCGTTGTATGACAAACCTGTAGTCGGACACATCAATTTTTTGCTGTAGAATTTAACTTCGTTAGTCTCCATATCAAGAATCATAATCACACCTTTCCCCAATTTCATTGCGGTTTCAATGGATTGTTTGATGCGTGAATCTTCTTTGTCGCTTATTTTGAATTTGTCAACAACAAGTTCTATGTCGTGGTTTTTGTATCTGTCGAGTTTTAATCCGAATGTCAATTCTTGTATTGCGTTGTCAATTCTGGCGTAGAGAAATCCTTTTCTTCTATATTGTTCGAAAAGTTCAGCATAGTGGCCTTTCCTGTTTTTAATGATAGGAGCGAGTAGATAGATTTTTCGTCCGTTGAATTTTTCGTATATAAGTTCTATGATTTTTTCGGTGGTGTATTTCACCATTTTTTCGCCGGTTTCGTATGAATAAGCTTCACCGATTCTTGCATACAACAAGCGGAGAAAATCATAGATTTCGGTGATTGTTCCAACCGTTGAACGAGGATTTTTGTTGACTGTTTTTTGCTCAATAGAAATAACAGGGCTTAATCCTGAAACTTTATCAACGTCGGGACGTTCCATTGTACCCAAAAATTGTCGGGCATAGGCTGAAAACGTTTCAATATATCGTCTTTGTCCTTCGGCATAGATTGTATCGAAAGCCAAAGAAGATTTACCGCTTCCACTCAAACCGGTAATCACGGTGAGAGTGTTTCTCGGAATCGTTAGGCTGACGTTTTTTAGATTATGTTCACGTGCGCCTTCAATAACCAAATATTCTTGTTGTGTATGAGATTCAGGCATTATCGAAGTCTTTCTTTGTCTTCAACCAAAACAATTTTGTAGGTTACGCTGTCTTTGTTTGTTAATTTTTTGTCGCGAAGCCATGGATTTAAGGTTTTTAGCATTTTGTAGTTAGAACCTTGAGAACGAGCGAATTCAGCTAAATTGGCAATGGATGTGTCAACGGAAACAATTTTTTGTTTTACTGTTTTATATGGTTGTATATTTATATAACCGTATTGCTCTGGATTTTCGAGAATTAATTTAAACGCGAGTATTCTGAAAACATATCTGGCAGTTTCCGAATTTGTGTACAATTCATAGAATGATGTGATTTTTTGAAAATCAGCTTGTTTTGCCAAACCTGCAATTCCAAGATTGTATGAAGCGGCAGCCATTGTCCAATTTCCAAATCGTTTGTAGGCATTTTGAAAATATTTACAAGCAACTTCTGTCGATTTTTCTAAATCATATCGTTGATCAATTTCGTCGTTTATTTTTAGTCCGTATTGTTTGGCTGTTGATTCAATGATTTGCCAGAAACCAGCAGCTCCTTTAGGTGAAATATTTACCCTCAGGTTGCTTTCGGCAACAGCTAAATATCGAAAATCTTCAGGAATACCGTTTGCTTTTAAAACGCTGTCGATTGTAGGAAAGTAGCGGTGTTTATATTTAATAATTTGTGTTGTTTGGGATTGATAAAAAGTATTCACCAATAGTTCACGTTCCAAACTTTCGTACACGTCGTATAATTCAAGTGGAACGCGTTCACCAAATAATTCAACTGATTCGGGAATATAGATTTGTTTAGAAACGACAAATGTGGAATCTTCAGCTTTTTGTGGTGCGTCGCTCACAAATGCAGACGTTGCAAAAAGGAGTGTGAAACAGATTCCTAAAGATATGCATATGTATGAAATTACTTTTTTGTTCATTTATTATACAATAAATTGTTCTCTTTTCGAATCAAAAGATTCATTATATAAGCAATGGAAAACACAAGCACAATAAATCCACACAAAATTAGAGCTTGAGGATGAGTTATGTATCCATGTTTTACAGCGATAAAATATGTTGCAAGTGCGCATCCAATGATGTTGATTGCGTCAAGTAAAATTACGGCAACTGGAATTGAAAGACCTTTGTAAACCAAGCAATGGGTGGTATGGAATCTGTCGCCGACGAAAGGCGAACGGCCACCCAAAAATCGATTGATTGCGACAGTGATTGTGTCGGTTAGTGGCACAATGAACATTAAACCAATATAAATGACTTGTTCGTAATTAAAACCTTTTATTCCATCGGAATTCCAGACATATTTTATGCTGAAATAGGCGAGAAGTATTCCCAAAAGCTGGCTTCCGTTATCACCCATATACATTTTTGAAGGATGCCAATTCCAAATTAGGAACATGGCAAGACCTGCAATAATAGCAAGTAGAAGATACAAATCGTATGTGTTTCCATTTGTGAGCATTGCAATTCCAATAAAAATTATGATTGAAATTGACGCTGTGATACCATCCATGTTGTCCAACATATTGATGCTGTTCATTAATCCTACAACCCAGAAAAATGTAAGCGCGTAATTCAAAAAGATATTGTCGGAAGTTTTTATGTATGAATCACATAAAATGAAAATGAATGAACAAATTATTTGAAAAATCAATTTGAAAAGCGGGGAGAAGTTTTTTAAATCATCAATGCATCCCATTCCAAAGGCGATAATACAACAAATTAGTAACGGATAATCAGGGTTGGTTCCGTTGAAAATTGATAAAATTGTGGTGTATAAAAATGATAATAGAACGCACACCATAAACATTGTACCTCCAATAATGGGCTTTGATTGTGAAGCGAATCGTTCACCCGTATTGTTCTTTTTTTGTAGGAGATTTTTTTTGTATTTTATGAGGTAGAAATATCCGAAAAATGTAATTCCTGCAATTATGGCAAAATAAATAATGTTAGTGAGAATGCTACTTGTTGCCATGTTTTTTGTGTTTGTTGTATTTGATTTTATCTAAGAAAGAGCGTTTTTTATGACTCTTGTTTTCGTATGAATAATAACCATAACCGAATCCGTATCCATATCCGTAATTGCTGTATCCGTAGCCATAGCCGCTATAGCCATAGCCGTATTTTGATGACACAATGGAAACACCGTTAAGAATTACAGATAGGTTCTTGATGTTCTTTTGGTCGAAAAGATAGTTGATGTTGTTTACAAACATTCGTTTTGAATAGTTTGCTCTTGACACGTAGATAGGTAGATCTGCACGTTTGAAGCTGAAAATAGCATCGCTTACAATTCCTATCGGAGGTGTATCAATAATAATTATATCATAATCCTGTTTCAATTCTTCCAACAAATTGTCGAAAGCTTGTGAATTTGCTAATTCGGCTGGATTTGGAGGTGTTGGTCCCGACGGAATGATGTCGAATAGTTCAAAATCCGTTTTGATTAAACAATCTTTGTATGAATCTTTTCCTATAAGGATTGTACTCATTCCAGCTTTATTATGTGCGTTGAAAGATAAGTGTACTTTTGGTTTTCGTAAATCAAGGTCGAGGAGAACGACTTTTTTACCATTTAAAGCGAAAACACCGCCAAGGTTTATGGCGATGAATGTTTTTCCTTCACCCGAAATTGTTGATGTGACAGCAATAATTTTTTTATCTTCTTTCGTCGTATGAAGAAATTCCAAATTAGAACGCAATGTTCTAAACGCTTCGGTTATAACCGAATCAGGTTTGTTTTCTACAACAAAACGGTGGATTTTGTCCGATGAATTTGAAATTGGAATTACTCCCGCAATCGGAGCGTCGGTATATTGGGAAATATCGTTGATTGATGTAATTTGATTGAAAAGAAGATAGCAAGTCACTGTAATTAATAGAATTAGCAAAGCACACGAAACCAGACTGATTAAAATCACGTGTGAGGTAATAGGTGCAATAGGTGCATCGGGCGTTGTAGATTTCTGCAAAATCAAATTGTTGGTGACGTAGCCGGCTTTTGAAATCAAATATTCCGCACGTTTTTCAACCAATTGATTATAGAAATTTTGATGAACGTCGTGTATTCGTTTTAGTTTTGTTAATTCTGTTTCGTTGAAATTCGTTGAACCATTATGAGATAACTTTTCTAAAGCTTTTATGTCACTTTGGAGTTTTTTGTTTGTTATGTCAATTATGTCGGCTAGATGTTGTTTTTGTTCCTCGATTTGCTGGTCAATCACTTTGATTTTATGATTGTCGGGCGTGAGTGTCATCAATAATTGCTCTTTTTGGTTTTGTAATTGCCGAATACCATTCAAGAAGTTCAAAATCATTGATTCTGAAGAAGTTCCTGACAAAGTTGAAATTGCACTCATTATGTCGAAATCTTCTCCAATTTCAATTTGGCGGTTTACACGATTAAGTGTTTGTATTTGTGATTGGTATTTTTCAATTTCTTGTGACGAAGAGGTTATTGTCGTCTTGTCATCAAGAATATTACCTGTTATTTTATTTTCTTTTTTGAATTGTTCTAATTTTTGTTCTGAATCTGTTAGTTGAGAATATACGATTTCGAGTTGCTCGTTGATAAATTGCAGAATTTTTTCGGCACGTTCCTGTTTTTTCTCAACATTGTAAGCAAGGAAATTTTCACAAATCGCATTAACTATTTCCGAAGCTTTTTGTGCGTTGTTGCTTGTGTATTTTACTTGAATCGTGTTGGCGTCGGCACTCAAAATAGAGACATTCAGTTTTTCGAATTGTGTTGCAAATGCCGTTTTTTCATCGTAATTGATGAAGTAGTATTTTGCTGTTTTTTGTGAAATGAACGAATCAATAGAAATGATGTTGACGTATATTTTGCAACCATTTATTTCCGTCCATTCGTTACGTTTTACTTCAACGTTATAAGTGTTGTTTGGAGAAATTTCATAACTGATTGTAACCAAGTCTGTTTCTTCGGAATAATCCACATATATTTTTTTGTTTTGTATTTGAGGTTGTGGATTTTCTATTTCTATGAAGAACGGGGATTTTTTGTATAGTTCTGTTGTCACAAAACGTCCTTCGGCAAAGTAATTCGTGTAAAGATTAAGTTGTTGTAATGTTCTTTTCAAAAATTCCGAAGAACGGATTAGTTCTATTAAGTTTGTCATTGATGATTGTCCGTAGGCTTCGGTAAAATCAACAATTGGTTTTTCTCGTTCATCGTTGTTGATTTGAATGATGGAGTATGTTTCGTAGGTCGGTATCGTGTATCGCAAATATAGTTTTGCCGTTACGATTGTGGCAAGAATTATAAAAATATAGATTAAGCAATTTTTTTTAAGAACAATCCATAGTTTGCTCAAATCAAATGAGTCGTTGAACGCAGGTATGTTTTTCTTCTTTGCCATAAAGTGTTATTTGTGGAATACCGAATAAACCATAATTGCTGTTGTAAGCAACGTTAAATAAGGATCTATGTCGTTCAGGAACTTCGTAGCGTAGCGAGGACGAGATTCAACATAAATGATATCGTTTGCTTCGAGCATAAAGTTTGCTTTTTTGAAATCTTCCAAATTTCGAATGTTGAAATTGTAAACTTCAGGGTTTTTGTTGTTGCCTCTGATTAGTTTTATCTTATATGATTTACTACTTGTGGTTAGACCACCAGCCTCGGCGAAAGCTTCCATCAGCGAAAGTCCGCCTTCAGGAATGGAAATTTTTTGTCCGACCGTTCCTTCGTCGTAAAACAAGATGACGTTACGATTTGTAATTGTAATTTTTACAAAAGGAGCTTGGTAGAATTTCGCCAATTCTTGCTCGAGAACTAATTCTGCAGAATCTTTTGTCATACCTCCAAGCTTGATTTCGCCAACTGTCGGGATTTTTACAATACTGTCTTGGCGAATCATATATGTGACGTAGTCGCTTTGTCTATTGTTTTGATAAGTTCTTGCTTCAGCGGATTCTGTTTCCAAAAGAAGATAGCCATTGTTCGTTGACATTATGACTTCCAATTGGTCGAATGGTTGAAGAACCGTTACACGTGGTGCTTCGGCGAATTCTGTGTATTGAAAATTTTTCTTGGTTTGAAACATTACGGTTGGGCGAAGCATTTTGCAGGATGAAAGTCCTATGCATGCCAACAAACCTAGGATAAGAAGAATTCGTTTCATTGAAAAATGCTATTTATGCAAATATAGCATTTTATTTGTTACGAGAGTGTTTTTGGTACACTTTTTCCATGTCGGAACAGAGGCGTTCGTAGGAGAATTTTGTTGATGAAAAATTGTTGCTGTTTTCACTCATTTTTTTCCGAAGATTGTCGTCGGAAATGACTTTTGATAATTTCTCTGAAAAATCTTCCGAAGTTAAGTCCGATAGGTACGCCGTGTTGTTTTCGTCAACTATGTCACGTATGCCGCCAACGTTGGTCGAAACAATTGGTTTTCCTGCGGCTTGTGCTTCGATAATGCTCACTGGAGTTCCTTCGTTGAATGATGTTAGTGCCACAATATCCAAACCGGCGTATGCCACATCAACGTTTTTCATCCACGAAGTGAATGTTATCAATTTATCGAAATACTTGTCTTTGCAAGTGGCGAAGGGTAGATTTTTGTTTGTGCAGTACGTTTGCAATTCTTCGTTGAGTTCGCCGTCGCCAATAATGAAAGCCCGAATTTTTTTGTTCTGATTTTTTTGTTTACAAATATCTATTGCGTCAAGAAAAAGTTTGTGGTTTTTGATTGCTGCAAGTCTTCCAACAATCCCTATTGCAATTTCGTCGTCGGAAATGTTGTATTTCGTGCGGAATTCTTTTCGTTTCTCTTCTTGTTTTTCTGAAAATCTATGCAAATCAAAACCAAGTGGTACAACTTCAATTTTTTCTGGTGCACAAATATTGTAAATTTCACCTAATTCGTGTTTTTGTGTATTGCTGATAGCAATGATTGCCGTTGATTTCTGAGCAAGATAACGTTCTAAAAAGATGAAGAATTTTGTTTTTGCTTTTCCAAAATAGGAGTGGAAAACGTGTCCGTGGAAAGTGTGGTAAATATACGGCACGTGGCAATAAATTGCCGCCATTCTGCCAATCATCCCAGCTTTCGAAGCGTGTGTGTGGACAATGTCTGGTTTTTCTTGTTTGATTATTTTTACAATTATTCGGAACGCTTTAAAATCCTTCGCCAAGTTTATTCCTCGTCTGATTTCGGGGATTATTTGATAGTCAACATTTAAATCTTGAAGAACATATTCGGAACTGGCTTCTGCGTCTTCTTTCAGACCGCCGATGAGTTTCGTCTCGTATTCTTTAGGTAGAAATTTTGTGAGATACGCAGCGTTGTATGTCGGTCCGCCAACGTTAAACCTGTTGAGTATGCGAAGAATTTTTGTCATCTTGAAAAAGTATACATGACAAATTTATCAAATTTATGCTTATAGTGTTGTGTTTGCCCACTTTTTATCGGTAGTTGTGGTGTAATTGTTTGGATAACACGTTGATGCACTGATTGAGGAAGTCTATCATTTTAATGTCGTTTATATCCTTTGTCTTTCCGAGTATTTCTTTTTTCAATTCGTAGCGACGTTTGATATATTCCAGAATAGTCTCTTTTATAACTATTGTGAGTTGTTCTTCTTCTTTTCGCTTTTCTTCTTCGATTTTCGCTTCTTTTTTCTGGTCTTTGTTTTTATTCCAATAAAGGATATCGATTTGCTTGTCGTCGCTCATTATTTCTGCAATTCGTTCAGCATTCACAAAATCACGGATGTAATTTGCTATTCTATCTTGCTTTTCGTCAAAATGGGTGAAATATTCTTCGAAAATTTTCTTTTCCGATTCGTTGATTGGCAGAAATGTTTCTTCTTCGCTTATTTTGTTGCTTAATTCGTTGAATATATAGTCTTTAACAAATCCCTTAAATGTTGGATTTGGAACGTCGTATTCTTTTTTCTTATCGTTTGTGTCTTTGTTTTGTTGTTTCCAAAAGTGTCTCGTTATCTCGTATAGCGAATCGGAATTTTCTATTGTGACGATTTGATTTCCGTATAGTATGAGCAAACGTATTATGTCTTGTTCGTTTGTCAAAATTTTGTCAACGCGTTGTGTGGTGGTTTTCGCTGCTGATGTTTGGGCTTGGTTTGTCTTGTATTGAATTATAGGATGTCCAAGGACTTTATTTACTTGATTGGTGAACGAAAGATTGTCAATGTTTAGGATTTTTCCACATTCCTGAATGAATACTGCGCGTTTTATTGGATTTGGAATTTTTGCGATTGTTGTTGCAATGGAATTAATGAATTGCGCGCGGTTAATAGGATCGTTTTCTGTTTCTTTCGCGGCAAGTTTTGTTCTGAATGTAAGAAAATCGGTTTTGTTTTGGTCAATGTACTGCGCAATCTCCTCCGAAGAGTGTTTTTTGGCAAACGAATCGGGGTCGTCGCCGTCGGGGAGAAGGAGCACGCGAACATTTAAATCTTTTTCCAAAATCATGTCGATTCCTCGCGTGGCGGCTTTTATTCCCGCATTGTCGCCGTCGTAAATTACCACAATGTTTTCGGTAAATCGTTTGATTAGGTTGATTTGCTCATCTGTCAACGATGTTCCTGATGATGCAACCACATTGGAAATTCCAGCTTGGTGCATGGAAAGTACGTCGGTGTAACCTTCAACAAGGATACATTCATCTTTTCGAACAATTTCATTTTTTGCAAATGAAATACCGTAGAGTGTGCGGCTTTTATTGTAGACTTCCGATTCTGGAGAGTTGATGTATTTTGCACCGCCTTGAACGTGTTCGTTTGCTGGCGTCATTACTCGTCCGCCAAATCCAATGACAGTTCCCGAAACCGACATGATAGGGAACATTACACGTCCGTGGAATCTGTCGATTTTGTAATTGTCGCCAATCGTTGACAGGCCGACTTTCTGCAAGTATTCCAGTTTGTATCCAGCTTTTTCGGCAGCTTCGGTAAATGCGTTTTTCTTTTGTGGACTATATCCGAGACGGAATTTTCTGATAGTTTCCTCGGTAAAACCACGTTCCACAAAATATGAGAGGCCGATAGATTTTCCTTCGTCGGTTTCCCACATCGTTTTTTCAAAGAACTCGGTTGCGTATTGGTTTACAATCTGGAGACTTTCGCGAATGTCTCTTTTTTGTTTTTCTTCGTCCGATAATTCGGTTTCAACTATTTCAACGTGGTATTTTTGACCTAAATAACGTATTGCATCGTAATAGTTGCATTTTTCGTGTTCTTTTATGAATGAAACCACATTTCCGGCTTTGCCGCAACCGAAACATTTGTAGATGCCTTTTGCTGGCGAAACCACGAACGAAGGCGTTTTCTCGTCATGAAACGGACAGCAGCCTTTGTAGTTTGTTCCAGCTCGTTTCAAAGCGACGAAATCACCAATCACATCTTCGATGTGTGCAAGACTGAGTACTTTTTCTATGGTATCCTGAGGAATCATTCGTGAAAAATAAAACTGGGCAAAAATAATTATTTGTCCAGTTTTATTAAAGTGAAAAAAAAGTTACGTTTTATAACGTGCTAACAATCAGCATGAAAAAATATTAACAAAATTGCAATGTGTTAAAACAGAGATAGTTGGAAATATGCTTCGTAAGCGTTTTTTAATTCTGCCAAAATATTTTTTCTTAGTTTTTCTGGGGCTTCGACTTTGATTTTTGAGCCGAAACGTAGGATTTTTTCTGTCAAATCTTTGTTTACAATCACTTTGAGTTCAACTTTTGCCCCGTCAATGCCCAAATCTTCGATTATTTGTGTTTGATGAAGAGGATGTTGTGTGAATTGAGGAATCAAATCTTGAGTGATTTTCAAAATTACTTGTGCTGGTTTGGTTGATTCTCCTGGCGTTGTTCCAATTAGATATTTAAAATAATCGTCTTGTGTGTATTTCTCGTTTTCTATAAAAGTTATGATTTGTGGAGAAATTGCCGCAATGTCACCGACAGGAACAACGATGAAATTGTATGAAGGATCTTCTAATCCGAAAAGGAACCATTCGTTGTGGTATTCTTTTAAAAAATATGGGTGTATTACAAGTTGGCTGATGTTGTCGTCTTTTTCTTTGAATGACAATTCTATTACGTGTTTGTTGGCGACGGCATCGACAATTTGTTTGAGCCAAGAAATTCCTTTTGCCAATTTTTTGCTCGATTCAAAAGCGGCAATTGATGAATTTGGTTGAGGGTTGATAGCGATGATTGCTTCAACTTTTTCTATCAATTTAGTAATGTCGCCAAGGTGAGTGTATTGCTTGTATTGTTTCAACGTATTTGCAACTTCGGTTAAATTGTCTATGTCGGGCTTGCTGAGTTGCATATTTTGAATGGAGAAGTTTTCGTCGGAATACGAATATTTTCCATCTAAACAAATGATAGGTGCATTGTAACCGATAGGTTGTTTTTCGCGCATTAAAGCAATATCGTATTGAATGGAACGTCGGCTAACTTTTTCCACATTGAATTCGTCAGTTAGTTTTTTCGAAACCTCGTTGATAAGGTCGTCCAAACTCCATGTTCTTGAAGTGTCGCGAAGACATTCGTCAATAATTCTAAAACGAAAGTTTTTCGATTTATTTGCAGGCATACCTAAATGAATTTTGTTTGTAACATAAGTACAAATATAAGTGCAAAAAGTGTGCAATGCAAATAAAATGCAACAAATCTGTGCTTGGATTTAGGGTGTTTTGTGGACAATGGGTTTCGTGTAAAAGTTATGCTTTTTCAATTAGTTTTGTATGTGTAGAAATGTTGTTTGTTAATTATTGTTATTTGCTATATATTTGAGCCATAAAATTTTAAACTTATATGTCGTTTTATTCCGCGGTCGTCCGACCGGTACTTTTTCTCTTCAATCCTGAGACAATCCATAGTTTCACAATTAGTTGGTTGTCGTTTTTTGGTAAAATTCCTGGAGCACAATCTTATTTGAAATGGCATTTCAAAATCAAATCCGATGCGGTTTTGGAACGAGAGGTGTTTGGTATGAAATTTCCTCATCCGGTAGGTTTGGCTGCCGGATTGGATAAAAATGCTCGCGCATTCGAAACGTTGGGTGCAATGGGTTTCGCTTTTGTTGAAGTTGGAACGGTTACGCCACGTCCGCAGCCGGGAAATCCGAAACCACGTTTGTTCCGTCTTCCAAAAGATAAAGGAATAATCAATCGTATGGGATTCAATAATAATGGAGTGGAGACGATGGTGAAAAATTTGAAAAAACGCCATACTAAGATTATTGTTGGGGGAAATATTGGAAAAAATGAAGTTACGCCGATAGAAGATGCCATACGTGACTATGTTTTGGGCTTTAATACATTATATGAATATGTGGATTATTTTGTTGTGAACGTGAGTTGCCCTAATCAACCAAATTTGCGTGAGCTACAGGATAAAGAGCCGTTAACGAATTTGTTGCAGGCATTGTGTGATGCAAATGCGTCGAAATCGAAACAAAAGCCTATTTTGTTAAAGATTGCTCCAGATTTGACTCACGAACAACTTGATGATATTATTGAGATTGTACAAAACACTCAAATATCTGGCGTTGTTGCAACGAACACAACTACAACACGAAATAATCTTTCGTATAACAAAGAATTTATTGATACGATAGGAAATGGAGGATTAAGCGGTGCTCCGGTGAGAGATTTGTCAACCGAAGTTATTAGATATGTGCATGAAAAATCGAATGGCTCTTTTCCAATAATAGGTGTTGGCGGAATTATGACGCCTGAAGATGCATACGAAAAATTGCAGGCGGGAGCTAGTTTGGTCCAAATTTATTCGGGATTTATCTACGAAGGACCTGGATTAATCAAGAAAATCTGCCGATATATTGTAAAAAAGAGCAAAAAGTGATAAATTTATTTGCTTGAATATAAGTGTGTTGCGGTTTCTGCGTAATTTTTTTAAAAAAAAACTTCTTGGAAATTATGTAGGTAAAAAAAAAATAGTACATTTGCAACGCAATCGCGAGAATAGCTCAGTTGGTAGAG
>JAZRXD010000010.1:0-16181 GCA_045600045.1 Bacteroidales bacterium | reverse complement strand
TAACTCCTCCAATGGGTTGGAACAGTTGGAACACCTTTGCCACCGACATTAACGAAGATTTAGTTATTAGCATCGTTGACAATATGGTTTCAATGGGTTTACGAGATGCAGGATACACCTACGTTGTAATAGATGATGGATGGATGCAAAGAGAACGTGATGCACAAGGAAACTTGGTGGCCGACAGCACAAAATTTCCAAACGGAATAAAGCACTTAGCCAACTACATTCATTCAAAAGGAATGAAATTCGGTATATACAATTGTGCAGGTTCAATGACATGTGCAGGTTATCCAGGAGGACGTGGACACGAATACCAAGACGCTCTACTCTACGCATCTTGGGGTGTTGATTTTTTGAAATATGATTGGTGTTCACACGGAAATTTAACTTCGGAAGCCGCATACACAACAATGCGCGACGCACTCTATGCAACAGGACGTCCGATACTTTTCAGCATTTGTGAATGGGGCGAAACACAACCATGGATTTGGGGTGGAGAAGTTGGACATGCGTGGAGAATTTCAGGCGATATATACCCTTGTTTCGACTGCGAAGACAGACACGACGACGGATTACCAACACAATGGTCTTCATGGGGAATAATGAAAATTGTCAACATGAGAAACAACGACACGATTCGCCGTTATTCCCATTCTGGAGCTTGGAACGATTTTGATATGATGGAAGTTGGGAACGGAATGACTCTAGCCGAAGACCGTTCTCATTTTGCATTGTGGTCTTTATTGGCATCGCCTCTTATGTTAGGCAACGATGTTCGAAAAACCTCAAAAGAAACGTTAGAAATCCTCACAAATAAAGAGGTTATTGCTATAAATCAAGATGCTTTGGGTATTCAAGGTTTTAGATATATAAAAGGGAATAATATCGAAGTGTGGGTTAAACCATTGCAAGACAATACTTGGGCAATTTGCTTCTTGAACACAGGAGACGAAGCTGTCATTCTTGATTTTGACTGGAATAAACACACTATCACCGATACGGTTTTCAACAAGGACATATCGTTTGCAAAAACACCTTGTAAAATACGCGATTTATATGCTAAAAAAGATTTAGGAACAACGAAAAAACATACAATAGCGTCTATTGAAAGTCACGATGTATTGCTGTTGTCCGTAAAACCAATAAAAAAATAAAACAATGACAAAAAGAACTGAAATAGACAACTTTTCCATCGACTGTGTAATCTTTGGATTTGACAAAGGCGAATTAAAAGCCTTATTTATAAAAAGAAATACAGAACCCGATTTTGGAAAAATGTCACTTCCTGGTGGTTTTGTTTACATTGACGAAGACTTGGATGCCGCTCCAAAACGTCGTTTGCAAGATCTAACTGGTTTAACAGACATCTACATGAAACAAGTTGGTGCATTTGGTAAAACCGACCGTTATCCAATACGACGAGTTATCACTGTTGTTTACTATGCCTTGGTTCGTGTTTCCGATTATACAATGAAAGTCGGTGAAGATGCGTTGGAGCTACATTGGATTCCTGTCACCAACATTCCGTCATTAGCATTCGACCATAAAGATTTGTTCAACGCCGCCCTATCAACTTTGCAAGAACAAGTTCGTATCGATCCTATCATATTCAATCTTTTACCAAAAGATTTTTCTCTTTCCGATTTGCAGGAAGTGTACGAAACCGTTACAATGAAAAAATTCGACAAACGAAATTTCCGCAAAAAGATTCTTGGATTAGGAATTTTACATGATACAGGAAAGAAACAAAACAATGTTTCACACCGTGCCGCACGTCTTTTTAGATTCGACAAAAAATCATATCAAAAGATGTTGCAACGCGGACAAATGTTCACGATTTAAGACAATACCGAATTGCAAATATAATTCGGTATTATTCCTGTCGCAAACACTTCAAAATCAACATTTTTCGGAAGCGTATTGCCCGAAAGCACCAAGCATGTGTCTATACCGAATTTATTCCCTCCTAAAATATCTGTTTGCAACGTATCGCCAACCATCAAGATTTCGTTTTTCTTTATGTTTCCAAACTGCTGAACGTGGTTGAATGCGAAACTATACATTTGTGAATCAGGCTTTCCAAAACGAATAAAAATCTTCTGAACCAGCGGTTCCAACATATTGGCAATACCGCCTGTAGCAATCGAAACCTTGTCTTTCGACAATGGATACGTTGTATCACTATTTGCAACAATAATTGGCATAGTATAGCGACGAAGCAAATTCACTGTTTTCGACAAATCACAGTTCCAATCATATCCTTCATCGTCCAAGAAAACTAACAATTGATAATTATCGTCAACATCCAAATCAACATCGTGAATTGAAACCGTTTTCACACCTTTCATTTTTATATAATCGGCAGAATTTTCTGTGCCCAAATAAACAACCGTGCCTCCTGATATTTTTCTCTGAATAAATTCACGAGCCAACATTCCCGAAGAAATCACTTTTTCTTGAGTAAAAGCCTGTATTCCAACTTCTTGAAATTTCTTAGCCAAATTTTTAGGACTACGCGAAGCGTCATTTGTCAATAAAAACGAAACGATCCCTTGAGTTTCCAAATAATCAAACATATCTTTTATACCATCGAAAATGCCTTTGAAATCACGTAACACGCCATACGAATCAAAGAATACTACCTTGTAATTTTTAACAATTTCTTTAAATGACGAAAGTTCCATTTTATTGACTTATAATGATTTAACAAACAATTCAAACACATTCGAACAACCTTCATATTCCGCTAACATTCGTTCTGGATGAAATTGCAATCCAACAACAAATTTCTTTTGAGGTGCAACAACAGCTTCTATCAATCCATCATCTGATTTTGCCATAGGCACCAAGTCACTTGCCAACGTTTGTATTCCCTGATGATGATAACTATTCACCATCAATTCTTTTTCTTTGAAACAAGAATATAACCAGGAGTTTTCGTCTACTACTATTTTATGTCGAAGTTCGTCATAATGCTCATAATCAATATGTTTCATTGAATTATTATTGTATTCGTGAACATCGCTATGCAATGTGCCCCCCAACATTACATTTATGACATGCAACCCTCGACAAAAACCTAAAATGGATTTATTGTGTGTATATGCATGCACAAAGCATTGTGTTTCAATTACATCCTTAATTGGGTCAAATTCTTCTGGAGAATCATAATCACTTCCGTACAAAACAGGATTAACATCACCACCTTCCATCATTAACAAACCATCATAATCCGACAAATATTCTGGTAAAACTTGTAATGTGGAATCTGCAATTGGCACGAAAATAGGAAGCACATCATACGAGCAAAGTATTGACGCATAAACTTCAGAAACCCAATTGATTAGCTTGCTTTTTCGGACCAAACGCCGACTAACGATTAAAACCTTTTTCGACATTTAGATACGATTTGGAGCGACAAACAAAGTCCCCACATCTTTTCCTTCCAATATATCAAAAAGAATTTCCGGAGAATCACCATTTGCAATCACCGTATCAATATTGTCTTTGTGGCATATTTTCACAGCAGAAATCTTTGTTGCCATACCACCAGTTCCGAAACTCGTTCCTGCAGCCCCTGCAGCTTTCGACACATTCTCATTTACATCGGTAATAATCGATATTCTCTTTGCATCGGAATTTTTACGTGGATCTTTATCAAAAAATCCATCTATATCCGAAAGAATAATAAGAAGATCGGCTTTGCAAATTGAGGCGACCATTGCCGACAATGTATCATTATCACCAATTTCAATTTCATCCGTCGAAACCGTGTCATTTTCGTTTACAATAGGAACAGCACCTATTTCAAGCAATTTAGCGAACGTATTTTCAGCGTTTTTGTGTTTTTGTTTATCGGTTATAACATCGGAAGTTAGAAGAATCTGGCCAACGTTAATCGCATGTTGATCGAAAAATTTACGATAAATTTTTGCCAAAATAGCTTGACCAATTGCAGCCATAGCTTGTTTTCCAGGAATCGTATTCGGACGTTTTTTCAAGCCCAACTTTCCAACACCAACTGCAATTGCACCAGATGAAACCAAAACGACTTGTCGGCCTTGTTTTTGCAACGAAGCAATTACATTTGAAATGTGCTCAATTCTACGCAAATTTAAACGTCCGTTAGGGAATGTCAACGAAGACGTTCCTATTTTAATGACTATACGTCGCTTGTCCGACAGTGCTTTTCTATAATCCATTTCTCACTAAATCGAATGCAAAAGTATAAAAATTCTATTTATGATTTTAATTATTGCACGAAATACTAATTATTCAAGTTTCACCAAGTTGTTTCATATTCAAACAGAATTAGTTACTTTTGCACAAAGCAAATCTGAATGAGAAAATTTTTATTTATTCTTTCGCTCTTATTTTTAATTGTTTCATGCTGTTCGCAAGAAGGATTGGTAACGAGAGAAGCAATAAGTGGGACTACCGTCGAAAATGATTTAGAAAGAAGATTTGATTGCCAAGCGACAACAATCCAACTGAAAGGGGCTGCCTATTCTACTCCAATAACGACAGACGGACACACTGTGGTAATTGGAACCCATAAGCGATCGATTTACTTTTTATCTCATGAAGAAGATTCAAACCAAACAGACGATCAATATCAATATATCGGGAAAGACTCCATTCAAACTATTTTCAGAACGAAATTTTGGGTACATGCAACACCTTCAATGGTATATGATTCGCTAGTTGCAATTGGATCCTATGACGGAAATTTATACTTCTTTGACAAACATGGTGAACTACAAAATAAGATACGCCCGAAAGGGAGAATTTTCACGAATCCCGAACAATTAAATACAAATTGGATTGTTTTCGGAATAGGTTACAAAGGATTACGCTACTACAACAAGCAAACCGATAGTTCATTCACGGCAAAAACAAAAAAACTTACACACGGCAGTCCAACAGTACTTCGAAATGGCTCAATTTGTATAGGGAGCAACGACAAAAATATTTACTTCTTTGACGAAAACGGAAATAAAATTTCGACCTATAAAACAAATGGTTGGATTATGCATTCAAAAGCTCTTCCGCTGTCAGATTCAATCGTTGTGATTGGTTCATACGACAATAATTTATATGCCGTATCATATTCCGGCAATTTGCTCTGGAAATACCAAACCGATGGCAAAATCCATGCTTCACCAAAACAATTTTCCAACGGAAACATTATTTGCGGTTCGTTCGACAAAAACATTTACGTCATTGATTCCAGCGGACAAGAAATTGCAAAAATCCCAACGAAAAAACGTGTAGTGTCTTCTGCAACAATACTAGGCCAATATGCTGTTGTTGGTTCGTACGACAAAAATCTATACATTATATCCGACAAGGGAACTTTGGCCGCAAAAATTCCACTTGGAGGGAAAATTTTTTCATCGCCAATCATACTAAATGATAATACAATATTTTGTGCAACGACAAACGGGAAAGCTGTTTTTATAAAGAATTTGGAAATCCAAATCCTTCGTGCGATAAAACCCCTATAACAAGCCTTCGTCGGCAAAACTATAATACGAAACACCAGAAATTATAACGTGATCCAATAAACGGCAATCTATCAGTTTTGCTGCTTCAAGAATTTGAAACGTTATATTTTTATCCTCCCTACTTGGACAACAATTCTCCGAAGGATGATTATGGCAAAGAATGATTCCCGTCGCCAACAATGAAATAGCATGACGAGCAACGATTTTGGCATCGACAACTGTCTGTGTAACACCACCGGAACTGATTTTCCGTTCTCCTACTATTACATTTTTTTGATTCACGTAAATAGCCCAAAATTCCTCATGTTTTATTTCTCCTATTTTGGGTTGCATCAAATCAAAGATTTCCTTACTAGAACGAATAGAATTTTGTTGTTTTGCAGCCGATAAATTTCGGCGACGCCCCAATTCAAATGTTGCCAGCAGAGATACAGCTTTTGCTTCGCCAATTCCTTTAATTTTAACGAAATCATCAAACGCAAATTTTCCCAATGTATTGAGATTATTTTCTGCTGTAGCTAGTAGTTTCTTTGCCAAATCAATAGCTGATTCTGTTCGTGTTCCACTACCAATAATAATTGCAAGCAGTTCTGTATCAGTTAATGCAGAACAACCTCGTTGAAGCATTTTTTCGCGTGGGCGGTCTTCCTCCGCCCAATTCTTAATTGAGTTGTAATTCATTGTTGCGGCTAAAAAACAAAGAAGTCGGTGTGGTACCGACTTCTTTTAAATTACTTATATCAAACTAGTCCTTAAAGCATCTTACGCTCAAGCCTGATTTTTCATACATCTTGAAACGAACAACACCTGTATAACTTGTATCGATTTGGCGAACCCAAACGTAATCACCTTTTTCATCGGTGCCAGTTGTTGAAGACCAGTACACGCCAGCTTCCCCATATTGAGCAAATGTACCATTTATACTAGCATAACCTCCAAAATCAAATCCCATTTCGTTTACCATCTTTTCTACAACTTTGGCATCAGCACCACGAGTAATTTCCGTTTCACCACCTTTTGCCAAATCTGCATCAGACATTCCTATTGCCGATTCAAAAATCATCCATTCAAAATCAGACGGAATATGGTAACCTTTCGGACAAATACCTTGTACATTTTGAATCGCTCCACTTGCCATTTGTTTTTCATACTGAGAAAGAATAGCTTTGGTCGTTTCAGTAGCAATTGCATCAGCAGTTTCTTTAGCAATAGTTGCTGCGTATGTCGAAGCCAAAGAAGCAAGTGCTTCCTGATTGTCAATATTAGACAAAATGCCAGCTTCATTAACAGCATCAACGATAGCGACAGAAACACGAGCATTTACAATAGTTTCTACATTAGTAACATTGATATTTTCGTTAGACTCATACAGCACTTCTTTCAAAGCATTGGAAATTGCGTCTTTCATACTATTGAACAAGAAATTCGTACCGATTTGTTTCATTGCCAATTTTTCAATTTTCTTTGCTATTTCTGTTGCATATTTTGAAGAATTCAAAAATGCGAAATTTTCAATACTACTTTCCGAACGAAGATTTTCTATATAATCGGCAACTTTATTGTTGTTCACATCAGCATCGTTATAAATGCTAGCCAACGAAGAATGAGACGTATTTACTGAAGTTTCGAATGCATATAAACCTCCGTTTTTATCGCAATATTTTTCAACATTCTTATAGCAATATCTTTTCCCTAAAGCCACGGCAGAACCAGCTTGAGAACCGCCACTTCCAGATTCACTCCCGCCTTCACCTCCTTCTTCGGAATTAGAATACAAAGCCGAGCCATCAGGATTTTTAGTTACGTTCATATTGTCACCCAACATTTCAATCTCAGCGTCACTTGCGTCAATAACACCATCTTTATTTGAATCATATTTGATTGGGTCAACTTTTTGGTAATATTCTCCTTGATATTCTATACAACCTGAAGGTGTTTCTTTTTTCTTATGACAAGAAACACAACAGATTAAAAGCACACCGAGAAGAGCAACAATTTTATTTTTCATATTGCTAATTTTTTATAATTGTTCCAATTTTATTTCCAGACACGATTTTTTTCAAAGAAGTTTCATCACCTACATTGAAAACAATGATTGGCAAATTATTTTCCTTACACATTGTAAAAGCTGTCAAATCCATAATTTTCAAACCCTTAGAATATGCTTCGGTAAATGTAATTTCATCAAATTTCTTAGCATTAGGATTTTTTTCTGGATCGCAATCATATACACCATCAACACGAGTACCTTTCAAAAGCACATCAGCACCTATCTCCACGGCACGTAAAGCTGCAGCCGTATCGGTAGTAAAGAAAGGATTTCCTGTTCCGCCTCCGAAAATAACAACTTCGTTGTTTTCAAAAGCCCTTTGAACGCGACGTTGTGAGTATGCTTGTCCAACCGGTTCCATTGAAAAGCCAGTCAACACACGAGATTTTATATCTATAGTTTCAAGTGCTGATTGAAGAGCGACAGCATTGATAACTGTTGCCATCATTCCCATATAGTCACCCTTGATTCTATCAAAACCTTGATTTTTACTATTTAAACCACGATAAATGTTTCCGCCACCAATAACAACAGAAACCTTAACGCCCATCTCTACAACTTCTTTAACTTGATGAGCATATTTCATCAATTTATCTGGGTCAATGCTATATCCATCAGCTGCTTGCAGTGATTCTCCGCTGAATTTCAATAGGACTTTCTTGTATTGTAACATAATTTGCAAATTATGCGACTAATATAGACAAAAAAAAGGAGAGTTAAATGCATTTAACCCTCCTTTTTGATTTCGGAATTTAATTTTTAGTTTGAAAGGCCGAAACGTTTGAAACCAGTAACCTTCAAACCTTTTTGTGCAGATTCCATGTATTGAGCGATTGTCAATTTTGAATCTTTCACAAATTCTTGGTTTATCAAAGTTGATTCCTTGAAGAATTTGTTCAAACGACCTTTTGCAATATTTTCGATCATTGCAGCAGGAATATTTCCTTTTTTCTCTTCTGAAACTTTTGCAATGATTTCTTTTGCTTGTGCAACTTGCTCTTCAGTAATCCAACCTTTTGTAATGTTAGAAGACATGTGTTCTTCCGAATCTACCAAATTAGGATTAATACCTGCTTTTTTCAATGCAACTTCAACAGCTTTTTGAATTTGTTCTTGAACTGTTTTTTCTTTTGCAATTTCTATTTCAGAGTCAATTACCGACTGAGGAACATCATGTTCATCAATAGCAACTGGATTCATTGCGGCGATTTGCATTGCAACATCTTTTCCTACTTGTGAATCAGCAACTTTCGCATCGAAACTTACAATACTTGCAAGTCTGTTACCAGGGTGAGTATATGCGAAAGAATGTTCTGCAGAAACTTTTTCGTAGTAACCCAAATCAATTTTTTCACCGATTTTACCCATTTGGTCAGTCAACAAATCTGCGATTTTGCTTCCGTTAACAACTTGTTGTTTCAATTCATCGGCATTTGCTGGAAGAACTTCCAAAGCTTTATCAAGGATTGATTTTGTGAAAGCGATGAAATCAGTATTCTTTGCAACAAAGTCTGTTTCGCAATTTACAACAACGATACAAGCTGTTTTGCCATCAGAAGTTACACCACTCAAAACGCAACCTTCTTTAGCATCACGATCTTGACGTTTGCTTGCGATTTTTTGACCTTTTTTTCTCAAAAATTCTATTGCTTTGTCGAAATCGCCATCAGATTCAGTCAAAGCTTGTTTGCAGTCCATAAGACCTGCAGCAGTCATTGCACGAAGTTTAGCGATATCAGCAGCTGTAATATTTGCCATAATTGTCAATTATTTTTTTGTTGTTTTTCTAGCAGCAGTTTTTCTAGCTGGTTTAGCTGGTTTTTCTTCTGCATCAGCAGGAGCAGCTTCAGCTTTGTCATTCTTTGCAGCTGCTTCAGCTTCTTTATCTTTTTCTACTTTTCTTTCATCCAAACCTTCTTGGATTGCATCACAAATTTTAGAAAGGATTACTTCTACAGATTTTGCAGCATCATCGTTTCCTGGAATTGCGAAATCAACTAAATTAGGATCAGCGTTCGTATCAACAATTGCAAATACAGGAATACCAAGACGAGTTGCTTCCTTAATTGCGATATGTTCGCGAACAACGTCAACTACGAACAAAGCGGCAGGAAGACGAGTTAAGCTTACAATGCTACCTAGGTTCTTTTGTAATTTTTCACGTTGACGATTAATTTGTAAAACTTCACGTTTTGAAAGAGAAGCGAAAGTTCCGTCTTGTTCCATCTTATCGATAGAAGACATTTTTTTCACTGCTTTTCTAATAGTTGGGAAGTTTGTCAACATACCACCACTCCAACGTTCTGTGATATAAGGCATTCCAACAGTTTGTACTTTTTCAGCAACTATGTCTTTTGCTTGTTTTTTTGTTGCTACAAAAAGGATTTTACGACCTGATTTTGCGATTTTCTTCAAGGCTTCAGCCGACTCATCAATCTTAGCTACTGTTTTGTGAAGATCAATAATGTGGATACCATTCTTCTCCATAAAGATGTATGGAGCCATAGCTGGATGCCATTTTCTTTTTAAGTGTCCGAAGTGAACACCTGCTTCTAGCAATTCTTCAAAATTTGTTCTTGCCATTTGTTTTGTTGTTTGCATTCAATATTAAAGCAATTCACAAGTAGCACAATAATTTGTGGTCTTGCGGATTTTGAGTCTAAACAACGCTCTAATTCGAATAGGTTAATATTAACGTTTACTAAATTGAAATCTTTTACGTGCCTTCTTTTGACCTGGTTTCTTACGTTCAACCTCACGTTGATCACGTGTTAAGAAGCCTTGTTTCTTAAGAGGACTCTTATTTTCTTCATCAGCTTTTACCAAAGCTCTAGCGATTGCTAAACGAGCAGCTTCTGCCTGACCTTTGATTCCGCCGCCAACCAAATTGATTTTTATATCGAAACTGCCTTCTTTATCAAGAAGAGCTAATGGTTGTTTTACGATGAAACGAAGACGTTCTTCAGCGAAATAGTTGTCTAATTCACGGTCGTTGATAGTAATTTGACCTTTACCTTCTTTTACGTAAATTCTAGCGATTGCAGATTTTCTTCTACCTAAAGCATTAATTACTTCCATTGTCTATCTATCTTAAAACTTTAATTCCTTTGGTTGTTGTGCTTCTTGATTGTGGTTAGGACCAACATACACAAACAAATTCTTCAAGCAGTCTCTTCCTAAAGAATTTTTTGGAAGCATTCCTGCAACTGCATTTTTTATAATTTTTGTAGGATCCTTTGCCATCAAATCTTCAGGAGTTTGTTTTCTTTGACCGCCAGGATACATTGTGTGATGAATGTAAACCTTGTCTGTCATTTTGTTACCCGTAAATTTCACTTTCTCAGCGTTAATTACGATTACTCCGTCACCACAATTTACATTTGGTGTGAACGATGGTTTGTGTTTACCACGGATGATTTTTGCAATCTGGGCACACATTCTACCCACTACTTGGTCTGTTGCATCTACAACGAACCATTCTTTTTGAACAGTAGCCTTATTGGCTGATTTCGTCTTATAACTTAAAGTATCCACTTGAGTTAGTTTTTATTATATATACTTTTCCCATTAATCGGGACGCAAAAATAAGAATTATTTTGATTTTACCAACCCAAACTAAAAATTTTCTTGGGTATATGTTTTTTTTTATTGAAAATGAAAGTTTTTATCAAAATCCATTTGCATGGAAAAACAAAAATGGTATTTTTGCCGTGCGTTTGACTTCGTAGCTCAGCTGGTAGAGCAATTGACTCTTAATCAATGGGTCGAGGGTTCGAGCCCCTCCGAGGTCACTACTGAAAAAACTTTATTTTCAAGCACTTACGTAATCCACAACAAACGTAAGTGCTTTTTTTATGCAAAAATCCCACATATTCCTAAACTATTGTTTTTTAACAACTTTTCTATTTTTTTCTATTTTTTTCTTATTTTTACCACTGAAAAAACTTTCAGTAAAACTTTCAGTTTTATATGGTAATAAAGATTAAACTCTCAAAAAAATACACAAAAGACGGAGGAAAATACCCAGTCGTTGTGTCGGTTTCAAAGGACGGAAAAACCGTTGACATACCAACAAGCGTATCTTGCAACGAAAAAGACTTTGTGTGCGACGGAAAAAACGGCATCTACATCAAAAAAAATGTGGAAAACTCATACTATTATAATAACGAACTAAACCAATTACTACTAACATACAACCAAAAGATTCAACAACTCGGACAATCAGCCATAAGCAAGATGAGCGTCGTTGACATTAAACATTACTTGTTGTCCGAACAGATAGAAGCCATAGGAACACCAACATTCATTGAATATGCACGCAAACAACTACCAACATACAAAGGTCAGTCGCAAAAGCTTATGGAACATACTATCAACATTGTCGAGGAGTTTTTCAACGGACGACCTATGTTTTTTGACGACATCACGGCTGGCGTTCTTCGTCAAATTGACGAACACTGGCAAAAAACAAAGTCAATAAACACAAGAGGAATTTATTTCAGGAACATTAGAGCCATATTCAACAGAGCAATTGACGACGAAATAACCACCAACTACCCTTTCCGAAAGTTCAAGATTAAATCCACGCCAAAGAAAAAGCACGAATTTCCGATAGAATCTTTACGAAAATTGGCAAATCTCGAATTTTCAAAGACCGACAACTTGAAAGAGCTTGCACGTGACGTGTTTATGCTCTCGTTTTTCCTATGTGGAGCAAACCTAAAAGACATTTACAATCTTACGCAAGACAACTACAAAAAAGGAAAGATATGTTTCGTACGCACTAAAATCAAACGCTTCGAGCCAGAACGTGTTGAAATCACATTGCAACCAGAAGCAAAAGCAATTCTCGAAAAATACAAAGGATCACAGCACTTGTTTTCGTTTGCCGACAAATACCAAAACTACGATACTTTTATTAACAACATCGACAAACGCATACGGCTACTACGCAACGATATTGATTTTGAAGACCTTACACTTTACTATGCACGCTACACGTGGGCTACAATTGCCTTCAAACAAGGTGTTGACGAAAAAATCATATCTAAATCGTTAGGACACCAGGACACAACCGTTGCAGGTAAATTCTACATATTGTACGACTGGTCGCTTACCGACCGAGCCAACCGAAAAGTTATAGACTACGTGTTTGCAAAATAATCTCTGCTTGTTTCTTGTGCGTTTTTGGGTGGTGGATTGCCCGAAATGCCCCAAAACCACTATAAAACAATCAAAAACACAAGTAAATTGAACCACCAACCGACCTCGAAACAGCAATAAACAAGGAAAAACAACGCCAGCACCAACCACTCAAAAACAACTTGACAAATCTGTAAAAAAGTATTTTTTTGCAAAAAATCACGGAAATAATGATAACAACAAATTTTTTAAGCGAAACCCCTATATTGAAAGGGAAAGATGCGGAACGCTTTATTGAAAATATGGCAAATGTAAAACCTTTGTCAAAAAAGCAAATAGCAGAAATCTTTGCTGATGCCGAAAAATTTGAGACAAGGAAATTCAAAAAAAACGACCTAAAAAGTGTATTTTTTGTAAAAAAATTCTACTTTTGTAGAAAAATAATCCGATGCTCGTAGGCGAGCAATAATCCGATGCTCGTAGGCGAGCAAAAAGCCACTTTCGAGTGGCTTTTTTGATAAATAAAAATTTACACGTATGGTTACAAAAGTTAATATCCTTTTTGACGGTGGTTTTTACGTTCAAAAATTCAATGAAAAAAACAAAAGGTTTCCATCTGCAAAAGATGTTGAAAACGAAGTCGAAAAAATAATGAACGACCTACGTGCGAAAACAAACGGAGAGACAAATGATATTCTATTCCGTGTATTTTATTACGATTGCAAACCTTTCGACAAAACTGTTCCTGACTTAAACGGAAACCAAATTGATTTCTCAAAAAGCAAATTAAGCACCAGCAAGCAACAATTTCTACACGATATTTGCCGTTTGGACAAATTTGCAGTAAGACTTGGGGAACTTTCTTTTGACGGTTGGAAACAAGATCTACACAACAAACAAATAAGTAAACCCGATTTCAAGCAAAAAGGAGTTGATATGAAATTCGGTTTAGATATGGCTCTAAAACACACTACAGACAAAATAGTTTTAGTAGCTGGCGATTCCGATTTTATTGCACCAATAAAATTTGTTCGCAAAGAAGGTTTACAAGTATATCTTTATAGTCTGGGACACAAGGTTAAATCACAATTGATTGAACACTGTGATTTTATACTATCTTAACTATTATTCCCACCCACAAAACTTCTCAAACGCCTGTTGCAGTTCATCGGGATGCTCGCAGTTTTCGTAACCGCCAAGCAAGTTATTTCTTTACCTTTATAAGATTTACACCCTGCTCAACATATTTTGGAAAATACAAATCACTACTCATTAAGGTTAAACCTTCTGTTATTGCTTGTGATATTATCAATCTGTCGCTTGGATCGTTGTGATTTTCTACGAGAGATAATGAGGCAAGTTTTTTCAAATGTTCTTTTCTCACATATTTAACTTCAATACCTAAATCATTTTCAATAAAATCAAAAACATCGAAAGGCTGCTTTCGTAGTTCTTTTTTGAACTTAATCTTATTGTGTTGCGCAAGGTGTATAAATTCCTTTACCGATTCAGAACTTATATAGAATTGATTTTCGTAATCGTGAAAAATCTCGTTCGCTTCGTCGCTTATGTCTCCCTCTATTATACTGACGAATACGCACGTGTCTAATAACAATCTCATAGAATTATTTGTTAACTGCTCTTCTATCAACAACAGTAACAATACCGTTCTTGTGAGAATCTATCCATTTCCCCAATTTAGATATTTTTTTAGGTGCTGAACCTAATTTTTCTTTCTTGTATTTCATAGAAAATGATATTTGTGCAAATATACTATTTTTCCCAAAACTTCTCAAATGCCTGTTGCATTCTTCATTAAAAAACCAAGATACTTTGCTTTCAAAGTTTTCACTATTTCGTCTTTTTGGTCTAAAAATGCAGAAAGTGGGCGGTCGTCTTCGCCTGCAAAAACGCCATCGCCATATATAGCAAACGAAATATCCTCCGTGTTGTCGTTGTTTTCTAAATAATCAACTTCTTCTGGATACGCATCGCACAAAAATTCACGTGCCGATTCGTGATACTTTACAAATAGTGCCAAATCAACAGCTTCATAAAATCCTATTCCCGATTCAACCAACGAGAAAAACGCTTCTTTCTCTTCTTTTACTTCGCTTAATTCCATTGTTCTTGCCATTTTTTCATAGCCTTATTTTCTAAGTTTTCTAAAGACGAAACAGATATTTTATTTTTATTACTTTCGTCTTGCGAAAAAGCATTCAAAGATTCCATAAGTACAGACACCTTCGCTTCTAAAAGTTTATTATCAGTCTGTTTGTCTCTTAATAAATCTTTCTGTTTATCTAATTCGCTTTTGTAACCATTTAATTTATTCTCTATTTGTTCAATTTTTTTTTGTGTGTCTTCCTCGATCTTCATCACTTGAACATAGTTACTAACGACAACAAACGTTGCCAACACACCTATAAATCCAAGTATTAAGTTATAACAATCTAAAGTGATAGAACAAATGCAACAACAAATTGCAACAAGTGATAAAAAAATTGCAGATACATTGAGAATCAGCAACGATTTCCATCCGTAAAAAAATTTACTTTCTTCTTTCTTAACAAAATCCTCACTATTTGTTATCTCGCTCATTTTAATATTTTGATTAAATTCTTGTCGTTGATATATTTCAACACATCTTCAATTTTGTTCTCCTCAATCTTTATTTGCAAAACGACCTCCGTTTTTGATTCTTCACTTTTTTTGAATAGATATGAGAAATCATAGTTGAGGAACTCTCCTGCTTTAATCAATTTGATAACGTGCCAATCCTTGCTATCAAGCATTCTATTAATGTTTTGCACATTAACACCAATGTACCTTGCCAATTCGGATTTATTTACACCTCCCTTATTAGCAATAACTTGAGATACGATTTTCCCGATGTGAAATTCCATTTGCTTTTATCTTTTCTTTTTAACTATATACGAATCGAAATTAGTTGCAAATTCATTACCAACTATTATCAATTCTTCCGCATTTAACATTTCATAGATTACAGCATAAATATCATCATTGTTATCATCTAAAATTGAATTTGCTATACTCTCTATTGTCATTGATTTAGTACCAAGTACTTGTAAGATTTGTTGCTTCAAATTCTCACCTATTCCTTTGCTTGGTTTAATGTTGCTTTTATTGTACGCCACAATATAATTATAATCTTTTAGGGTTTTTATTTGAGTTTCTAACTTATCAAAATAATCTTTATTCTGTTTTTTTAACTCATTGATACTTTCTTTACAATCAGATTCAATATATTTTACCTGCATATAATTGCTTATAACGATAAATGTCGCTAAACAACCTATAAAAGAAAGCACAATTGATACGTCTTCTACATGTATATTGGTCCAATGAATAAATATGTCGCAACCAATAAGAATTACAAATAGAATAATCACAAACGTATAGTTACATACAAGTTGTTTTATAAATTGTTTCAACGATTTTTTTTTACAATCTTGTTC
>JAZRXD010000009.1:0-5231 GCA_045600045.1 Bacteroidales bacterium | reverse complement strand
CTTAGTGTTGCATTTACACCTTCTATTTTCGCACAAGACGAAGTTGTACATAATTTTATAAATCATCGAGGTCAAGATTTATTTATTAGCGGAATAAACGTTGCGTGGATGAGTTATGGCTACGACTTAACTAATTTTGATGCCGAACAATGGGAAACAATTTGTGATGAACTAACGCAAACAGGCGGAAATGCCCTTCGTTGGTGGATTCATGTAGATGGTCGTTCCACTCCAACATACGATGCGACAACAGATTTCGTAACAGGAATCGACGAAAAAGCATTGGACAATCTTGCTTTGGCAATGGACATTGCCGCTACAAAAGGCGTAGTTGTAAGTCTTTGTTTGTGGGCGCACGGAATGCTTTGTATTGACGATGGAGACAAAGGCTCCATTCAAGCTATAAATCGTGTCCGTCGTAATCTTCTGCTTTTGCAAAATCCCGACGCAACAAAAAGCTACATTGACAATGCGTTGATTCCAATGGTTGAAAAACTAAAAAATCACACTGCTGTACTTTGCTGGGAAATTTTCAACGAACCAGAAGCATTGGCAAATGGATTAGGGGCTTGGTCAAATTTCGAGCATGTGGACATGAGCTGCATACAACGTTTTGTGAATCAATGCGCTGGCGCAATCCATCGCACCGATCCCAAAGCAAAGGTTTCCAACGGAAACTGGACCTTGTTGTCAACAATAAATTATCCAGCTGCTGGATGTAAAAGTTATTACGACAACGAATCGCTATTCAACGCCGGTCAAGACAGTGACGGATATCTTGATTTTTATATGTTCCACTATTACCCAAGCGAACGCGGTTCCGAAATTTCGCCATTCCACAAAACGTACGATTTCTACAACTCACAAAGCGAGAGTGGTATTGGCAAAAACATTATCGTTGGAGAATTTCCCGCACAAGGAATTATAAAAATAAAAGGAACAACATTTCTTCCACGAAAACAACTAACAGCAACAGAGTCAATGCTTTGGCTATATAATAACGGATATTCCGGAGGCTTTGGTTGGACCTATACCGCCCATGACGGATATGGCGGATTAAAAGATATGATGGAAGGAATGGATTCCCTCCGACGACTTGATCCTGACCATATCATAGTAAAACACGATCCTGAATTCAACTACATTCCACGCATCACGAAAAAGTTTGCTGATACGGTTTTGTTCAAAAATTCCGAAAAAATCGAACAGTATGCCAATGTGAACAATTATTTCGAAGATGACGAAAACGATGTTCTCACATACTCAACAACCTCAACAGGTGCCGCAATAGCAGAATTATCAACTGATGGATTCATTTCCATTTCCACACTTCCAGATTCTGTGGGATATGGAACAATAACCATTACTGCAACAGACAAAGGAGGAAAGAAAATCGAACAATCATTCTATATTCTTGTTCGTGAAGAAACGTATTCGTCCGACAACAAATTATACAAAGCTTTTGTTTCCTGCTCGAGCGTTGAAGAGGACCAATATATGCAATATTATGTGAATGACGGTATCGACACCACTCGTTGGAGTTCTCAATACACCGACGACGAATTCCTTCAATTTGATATGCTTAAAGAAAATCCAATTAGAAGAATTGTAT
Organism: Bacteroidales bacterium; assembly: GCA_045600045.1. GTDB lineage: Bacteria > Bacteroidota > Bacteroidia > Bacteroidales > UBA1715 > UBA1715. Next base: position 3,619 of record JAZRXD010000009.1, on the reverse strand, counting down.
TGAATTGGGAATGGAATACTGTGGAAAACAAAGGTGCTTATGGTGATGCATACACAATTGAAGTTTCTAACGATGGGAACATTTGGACTTCAGTATTTACAGTAAAACAAGGACAAATAAAACAAAGCAATATTGTGCTTCGCAAAGACAACGAAGATCCAATTATTTGCCGTTACATTAGAATACATTTTACAGCACGTGCAACGAGTTGGGGCTATTCTCTAAGCGAAGTTCAAGCTTACGATTATGATAATGCTATAGCAAACGATTCCAAAATAAAAATCAACACTCGTACTAAATATCTTGCCGCCAACGTAAACGAAGATTTCAAATATCAGATTCTTCGCTCTTACTTTGTTGACGCAAACAACGATGTGCTTTCCCTTTCCGCTATCGGACTTCCTACGTGGCTTGCATTTGATCCTCAAACTGGCTACCTAACAGGAAAACCTTTAAACGAAAACGTCGGAAGTTATATCATTCAATTACAAGCAGAAGATTTCTTCGGAGTTAAAAACAGCTACGAACTTGAAATTGAAGTTGTCAACCCGAACACTGCTATTCCCGAAATCGAAAACACTATCGGCATCTTCCCAAATCCTTGTGCGACAGATTCATTCTCAATTACACTTCCAAACATCGAAGGAAAAGCATTGGCTTCGTTCACAAATATTGACGGAAAATTGGCAGCTATTAAATACGTGACATTTTCAAACGGACACGCTACCTGCTTGACCGACGGTCTTGCAAAAGGCGTTTACGCAATCACTATTCGCGTCAATGGCGAAACATTCAAATCAAAAGTCATTATAGAATAATGAAACGACTTTTGACTATCACATTTTCATTTATCCTTTGTTGTTCTACTTTTGCACAACAAAGGATTTCTATTTCCGGGAACAAATTCATACAGGACGGCAAAGAGATTTACTTTATCGGCGCAAACACGCCGTGGGACAACTGGAATGACTTTGGCGGAAACTACAACGGCGATTTTTGGGAACAGGAATTTTCACGTTTGGAACAATATGGTTTCAACGCTTCGCGAATTTGGATAAGTTGCGACGCTGTTGGACAACCGTACGTTGACAAAGAAGGATATCCACATCCTGCTTCTCAACAATTTTGGGACAACATGGACGATATGCTTGCCAAAGCTCAAAAACATCACATCTACATTTTGGCAACTATCATGTCGTTCGATCATTTAGACAACACTAAAAAGGACTCGGAGAATTGGATGGCGCTACTTGCCTGCACGCAAAAGGTCAAACAATACTGCGATACATTTTTAATTCCTCTTGTTGAACGCTACAAAAACAATCCATATTTGTTTGCTATTGACTTATGTAACGAACCTGAATGGATTCACGAACACAAAAAATATGGCGGACTTGAGTGGGATTATATGCAAATGTTCGTTGGTATGTGCGCAGCTGCGATTCACGAAACAAAAAGTCCAATTCCCGTAACAGTTGGAAGTGCTGCGGTAAAATGGAGTTGCGACAAAATTGAAGGCAACAAATGGAGCGACGAAATATTACAGGAAATGACAATGAACCCTCTCGCCTATCTTGATTTTTGGCAAATACACTATTATGAATGGACAAATCAATTTGATAATCCATTCCACAAAAATCCAGAATATTGGGGCTTGAACGACAAACCGTGCATTATTGGCGAAACTCCAGGCAACAATAAAATTTATGGTTTCCCTATCACTTACGAAGAAATATTTTCACTACCATACGAATTAGATTATTCAGGAGTTTTTCCATGGACATCGAATGGTGCGGGCGAAGGAGATTTCGGAAATCTTAATACCTTTGGCAACGGAGGAAAAAATTTCTCAAAAACAATAAAACAAAACTTAAAGTCTAAATAATGGAACAATCTGACGGAAAATTACAATTCAAAGAAAAATTTTGTTACGGATTTGGTGATTTGGCATCGTGCCTTTACTGGCAGACATTCATGCTCTACTTCACCTATTTCTATACCGATGTATTCTTGTTACCAGCAGGCATTGCCGCTACAATGTTCTTAATCACGAGAATTTTCGATGGTGTGAACGACCCTGTTATGGGAATGATTGCCGACCGAACCGAAACACGCTGGGGAAAATTCCGTCCGTATTTACTTTGGTTCTGCATTCCGTTGGCAATAGTCGGCGTGCTTACTTTCACAACTCCCGATTTTGGACTAACAGGAAAAACCATCTGGGCATACATCACATTTATGCTCGTAATGATTATCTACACAATCATCAACATTCCGTACACTTCGCTACTTGGTGTGATTTCGCCAAATTCAAACGAACGTACGAGCGTTTCGTCTATCAAATTCATTTTTGCATTCGCTGCCGGCATCATTATTTCGGCAACATTGCTACCAATGACGCAAAAATTGGGTGAAAACAACAATTCTATTATTACAACCGAAATTTCTGGTAAAACACTCACACTTAACGAACAAGAATCACAAGGATTGGTGAATGTAACGTTAGACAACGGCACGACGAGCAAAACTCTTGACATTACAATATTCAACAACGACGATAAAGAAAGTCGCGATACAATTTACAGTACAGCAACTGGAATGGTTGTAAAACTTCAGAAAGGTTTCGGCACAAAAGACATTGCACTTGACGAAATTTTCGCCGAAGATTCCACGATTTCCGTATCAAAAATTTCGGTTCCTGCCAAAGGTTGGTCACGATTCTTCATGATTATAGGCGTATGCGCTATCCTATTCTTTTTCATCACATTTAAAGGGACAAAAGAACGCGTGCAACCACCTAAAAATGTCGCAAAAAATTCAGTAGGAAAAGACTTGAAAGAATTGTTCACCAACAAACCGTGGCTGATTCTTGTGTTTGCAACTCTTACATTCATTTTGTACACAGCAACGCGAAGCAGCGTTACGGTACATTATTTTAAATACATCATACAAACGCAAACACCTACCATCCCATTTTTAGGAGAGCAAACTCTCGACTACAACGCACTTGTATCGGTTTACAACGTAATCGGACAATTGGCATCGTTGTTAGGCGTGTTGGCAGTAAGCTGGTTTTCGGTACGATATGGAAAACAAAAAGTTTTCATTGCGTTTTTCATTATCTCAATCATTTCAACAGCAATAGTTTACGTACTCGATCCATCACAAATTTATTTATTGTACGTATGCCAATTCCTTGGCTCATTCACTGGCGGGCCATTGAGCGTATTGTTGTGGGCAATGTACGCCGACATAGCCGACTATTCCGAATTGAAGAACGGCCAACGTGCAACAGGATTGATATTCTCGGCATCGACAATGTCGCAAAAAATTGGTTGGGCAATAGGCGCATACATAGCACTGACGCTTATGGCACAAGTAGGATTCTCGCCAAACGAAATACAAACCGAAGAATCTACACGCGGACTATTGATGATGTTCACAATAATCCCTGCAATTCTTGGAATTATTTCCATCATCATTTTCTTGTTCTACCCTCTTAACGACAAAGTTGTGGCCGAAAACGAGAAGATTTTGAAAGAACGCAGAGCTGAAGCGGAAACAAACGAATAAAATTATAGTTTTATATAAACATTTAAACTTTTTGCCTATGAAGTAA
>JAZRXD010000008.1:0-23983 GCA_045600045.1 Bacteroidales bacterium | reverse complement strand
GTATCAACAACAACATCTCTTGATATTATACCATCAACAATACAGTTGATACTTTTATCAACTTCTGGTTCGCATTTTGAAAACATGCTAATTGATGCAAAAAAGATCAAGCCTAATATTACCGCAACATTCTTTTTCATAATCGTATTTTTTTTCAGTTTGACAATTTTAATCTAATTTGTAATTAAACAAAAATAGCACAGATTTCTTAAAAACCAATAGAAATGGATGTAATTAATTGAAATTAATTCTATTATCTTCTATATCTGTCTTTTCTTCTAATATTTTATAAATGTTGTTTGTCAATACTGTAGCATTTCTTTGACGTTGTACATTTTGTTCGTTTTCTGTAGTTGTCACGTCTGAAGTCTTCTTATTCATTACGCGTGCAACATAAACACCTCTTTCCCCTGCTATCGGTGTAGAAACCGCATCTTGATTTAATGATGCCAATGTTGCAAACAAAACTGGTTCTATACCTAAACCTTGACCACTTACTGAAGCAAACGACAAGTTTTCCGATGAAGCTACCGCTTGTGATTTTGCTTCTGCAACTTTTTGAACAGAAGAGCAATCAACAGCTTTCAAATCAGACAAAATCATTTCTTTTTTCTTCTCTTTCTTCAACTCTTCCGTAACATAATCTTTTACTTTGTCCAAAGAAACAACACCATCTTTTTCAATTTCAGTAATAACTGCGACCAAGAATTTGTCTCCACAACGAAAGATTTCAGAAACATCTCCTTCTTTATCCTTATTTTGATGAGCCCAACGAATAACTTGACGAGAATCATCGATACCTGGAATCACACGTTGATTTTCTTCTGTATTTGTAGCATATTTTAATACCAATGATTGATCAGCTTCAACAGCAGCTTCAAATTGTTCTTGGGTTCTATTTTCAGAGACAAATTTCACTGCATTTTGATATACTCGAGAACGAGTTGCTTGAGAATATGTAATAGCTTTAGAGAACACTTGAACTTGAACACGTTTTGATTTTGGTCCTTGATTTAAAATTTGAATTAAATGTACGCCATAGTTAGATGGAGCGACATACAATTTTCCAATTTCTCCAAAGAAACTTGAGTCTTGGAACGATTTAACCATTTCTCCCTCCTTGAACCATTCAATCACACCGCCATTTATTGCTGAAGCTGAATCTATTGAATATTGTTTTGCCAAAGCTGCGAAATCAGCGCCGTTTTCAACCAAAGTTTTCAAGCTATCAACCAAAGACATAGCATTTTCCGAATTAACCAATATATGACGTACTCTTGCTGAATCAGCACATGGTTTGATGTCCGAAATTTTTGCAATTTTATAACAATTGTTTTCAAAATAAACTGGAGTTATATCACCAATTTTTCCTCCGAAAGCAAAACTATCAACATTAGAAGCTAGCATTCCAGACTTGTAATAATTAGCATCATATTTGGTATCTGAATTCAAATTCAAGAACAACATATCGTTTTTGCTTGTTTGAAAATCTTGAGCTTTTGACGCCACAGCATCTTCAATTGCTTTAACATCTTCTGGAGTTGGATTGATGTCAAATGTCACATATTCTAACGTAACACCTGCTTTTTGTTCATAACGTTTTTCGCTATTTATAGTTTTATAGTAAGACTCCAATTCAGAATCAGAAATGTTAATTGTGCTATCAGCAATACTTTCGTACGGAATTTTCACATATTCAATGTCAAATTGTTCATTCTTTGCTAATGTGTTATCTTCAGCCTCCATATTCGTCATATAAACACCATTAGCAACTAAACTTACATATTTTCTACGAAGTGTGTTTTCGTGTAATGTTTTTTCAAACTGAATCCAACTATTATAAAACTCTGGATTTTGTTCTTTATAAGCAGACAAATTACTCAAGACATTTACAAGCATATCTTTGTCGAATTGTCCTGTTTGCGGATTTCTGAAATAATATTGGATTTCAGGATCCACATTTTCACCGACAACCATATCCTGAAATTCTTCATCAGACAAACCTTGAATTCCAAGATTTTCCTTATAAGTACTCAAACCTAAATCAATATAACTTTTTTCGAACAACTTGCCTGTCAAAAATGATTGCCATGCACTTGTGTGAACTTGTTCTCGTTGAGCATAAGACAAATCTTGTCCGCTATTTCTTTGTTGTTCATCCATCATATCGAAGATTTCGTAATACTCTTCGTATGAATATTCAACGCCATCAATTTCAGCTATGACATTACTTTGTTTTGACGAGAACAAAGACGTATCAAGACCTGTTACGATAAATGCTAAAAGTGCTAAACCTATTACGACTGTTAAAAGCCATGAGTTTTTTCTTAATGTTTGAATAGCTGCCATATTATTTTTTGTTATTCGTTTGTTTAGTTCATATTTTCAAGTTGGCAAAGATAAAAAAAATAACGAATTGCCAACGTTTAGAGCGATTTTTTATATCAAATTGTTTTTCTTCACATAGCATCAATTTGAATCTTTTTGACGACGCCAACGCCGAAATACAAACATCGCCAACGCCAAGGCAAACAAGATTGCGAATTTAATGCTTTCGCTATTGACTCCGTGATAATACAAATCCACGCATGCCGTAACCAACGAGGATACCGCGATAGTCAACCATGCGTATTCCATTACATACGTATAAAACTTATATTTCTTTTTATTATCATTATTCGTCACCATTGTCTAAACTATCTTGTTGAAATTCTTCATTTTCGAAAGTAATAACTCCCGTAACTTTTTCTATTTGCCAATCTTCGAATTGATCATCGGAGCGGAATCCTTCTCCAAAAATTATATCATCAGGCGTACTTACCTGAACACGTTTGTCGGAATAAATCACACCTTGATTTTGATCCCACACCAAATATTCCGTATTCAAAGTTTCTTGATTCCGACTATTTTTTGCAACCACATTTCCTCGTGCCTCCCAAACGCCTTTATCAGAATAATTAACCGCGTAATTTGCCGAAATCATTGACATCGTATCGGGATAAGTAGAATATTGAACCACCGAAATCCCCTGTGGAAATTCCATTTTTTCTGCACCTGATTCTTCGTCAATTTTTGTTTTAGTAATGCGTGGAGTTGAAATGGAAATAACAATTTTACCATATTCTCTTTGTGAGAACACAATATTATCGCCCGACAACTCTGGAAGTTTTTCCAATTCCGAAACCTTAATGACATTTTCCATGTCATTACTGCATGAAAAAAACGATATGGCAATGGTTAAAACCACCGCCATATCGTTTTTAATTCTCTTATTTAGTTCTAACAGCGACACTATTTAACTTTTGCCGTTGTTGTCATATTTATCCAACAACCAACTGTTTGAGAAGCCCCATCTGTTACATTATATCCAAACAATGCTTCCGCATCTGGGAAATGAGACTTATAACCAGCAGCAGAACTATTTGCTTGAGAAGCTATAGATGGATCCACCGATTTCGCTTTTTGACACATATCGTATGCAACCCAATAGATTTTCCATTTTTCCAATTCTGGAAATTCAGCGTCACTTGTACACGAATTAATACTTTCAACATATTTGTTTGCTATAACTAAATAAGCCGCACCATAATTTGGATTGAAAGACAATGCCTTATTAGCATACGCAACACTTGTAGCTCCACTTGTATTATATGCCATTTTGTAATATGTCGAAGCTTTTTTAGAAGCATCTTCTTCTAAATCAATAGATTCTTTGTAATATTCAATAGCTTTTGCAACTTGTTTCTTTGCCACATACATATCACCGATTGCACGTTTTGATTGTGCAGATGGTTCAATTTTATCTAATTCCACAGCTGCTTTAAAATACAAATCAGTCGATGCACATTCTTTGCCCATGTTATTCGTAATCTTCTTCAACAACTCTGCATTTGTTGGATCTGCATTGAATTGAGGTTCAAATAAAGCAACCAAATCATTACAATCTGGTTTTACAGACAAGAATAATTGTTCAATATTAGGAAGGAACTTCTCACAATTTTTTCCATTTTTTGTTCCTTGTTCAATATTATAATTACAAATATCTGCAATTTGTTGGTAAAGCACAATAACATCTGTTTTTGTCATTGTTCCGTTTTGAAATTTTTTCACTGCAGATTGCATACAAACAACCATTGTTTTTGCTTCAGAATTGTTACCCATTGCATCAATAGACTTTTTGCAATATTCGTATGCTTTTTCATATTGTGAATTATCCAACAAAAACAAATCTGCACCTTTCTTTCCAATATAATTTGATTCTTCACCGAAATATTCAATTCGACGATCGTAAATCATCATAATTGTATCAAGATATTGTTGTTTTTTAACCTTATCTGTTTCTTTTTGATACAAAGAAGAGAACATTGTTACACCATGAGGAAAATACATGTTCTTTGATTTAGTAGGACACGTAAAGAATAAATTTCTCCAAGCTTTGAAAGTTTCTGGAGTAAAATTCTTTGAAGCACTTTCGTTTTTATAACGATTTTGATAAATCGCTTGGTTTTGCAAACAAAACGTATCTACATCTTCTTGAGCACAAACGCCAAGTGCCGATGTTGCAAGCACTGCCGACGTTAAAAATTTAAATAATCCTTTCATTGTTAATTAATTTTTCGTTTAGTGAACCAAACTTCTTGCAAAGTTACATTTAATTTCAAAAGCAGATATCTTTCTTGCAAAGATTTTGCCAAACTTGTATTTCCGCGTTGACCAAAGTCAACAGCTATCGCAAGAGTATTTTGTGTTTGTTTTGATTTTATGCGAGTTCCAACAGTGAAGCCGAAATCCTTTAATTGGGCATTTTCTCCATCTTGGTCAAGCACAATCGGCAAATCAGCATAATGAACACCTAGTCTTATAGGTATCCGTTTGTAGAATTTTGTAGATTTATAATCAGGAATCCATTCACCACCTAATTTTAAATACGTTGTTTTTTCAAGATTTGGATTTTCTTTCCCATAGCACGAAACATTTGTCCAATCTTGATAACCAAAGTCAAAACCAACCATTAACGTATTCAACGAATTGAAACTTACACCAAAATTCAATTCCATTGGTAAATCTGTTGTTGATTTATTTGTCTTTTGAGCAACTGTATCTTTTTGAATTTCTGTAAGTCCACCTGTTATATAAGAACCAAAATAATCGCTTTCTCTATATGTTAGAGATTGAGAACTTTTGAACGTAATACCAAAAGTCAACGATTTTTCTTCCGATAGAGCCCAATTATATTGTGCACCCGCATTCCATAAAAAACCCAATGTCTTATATTCAATTTCCTTACGAGAATAAAATGCTGAAGCTTCCTCGAAGTAATTCTCGCCCAAATAATTCGTCGTCCCGAACAAATACATTGCATTTACGCCAAGTGAGAGACCTTTAAAAACACGCAAACCCGTACTAAATACAACTTGATTTATTCCTCCGTCGCCTTTATAGGAATAAGAAGCCAAAGAATCTTTATAATTCATTTCGTATCCTACACTATTAAATGGCAACACACCAACCGCACATCCCCATCGATTTTCAACAATAGGAAAAGCCAACGAAAGTGTTTCCAAACCTGCAGTCGACAAATTTGTTGAAGTTCCATTTTCTCGAAGATTTCGAAAATTTCCTCCCAATCCGACATTAAACAAGAACGATTCCTTTTTTATTGCTGATTGTTGAGCAGGATTCAAAAAATTGATTTGTACCGGATTTTGAACACCCACACCAATTCCACCCATGGCATGGGAATACGCACTAGAGAACGAATACAAATCACCGTATCCATATCGAGTAAATGGCGACTTAATTTGTCTTTGAGCAAACAAACTTGTTGCAAGACAAAGAAAGACACATAATATATAACATTTTTTATTCATGCGAATTCAATATTGAATGAAGCCCTATTGCCACCAAATTTGACTCTGCAAAGATGTGATTTTTTACTCTTTTTTCAAAGAAATGGCAATCGCCACCAGTAAAGATTACTCTAACATTTTGATACTTAACCTTATACAAGCGAATATATTCGTCAATTTCAAACAATATGCCATTCACAACGCCATTTTGGATTGCAGAAACTGTATTTTTTCCAGTTAGTTCACTTTTGTCTGGAATTTCAACCAACGGCAAACAGCCTGTATATTCATGCAATGCTTTCATTCTTGCATTCATCCCCAACGAGATATTTCCCCCTAAAAACGTAGCTCTTTCATCAACAAAATCAATTGTGATAGCTGTACCAAAATCAAAAATCAGTTTGTTTGTCTGCGGAAACAAACATTCCGCACCTATTGCTGCTGCAATTCTATCAAGACCCAACGTATTCGGAGTATCGTAATCGATTGTTATCGGAAGGGGTTCAGCACGAGAAAAAATCCGAAAACAACCAGATTGTATATTTTTTTTGATTTTATCTGTATCGTACTTAGAAACATTACAAACAATTACCTTGTCAAATGTCTGTTTCATAACGTTATGTTTGCCATCAAACCAATCTTCATAAGAAACCCGTTCGGACGCAATAATATTATTGTTATCGAAAACAAAACATTTTAACGCCGTATTGCCTGCATCTATTACTAAATCCATCGTAAAATATTCACGACAAATATAAGTTTATTCTTTGTTAATGGGAAATTTTGTTTTTGGTATCGTTTTTGTTAGAATCAAATTATATATTTGTTTCAATATGAAAAGAGCTTTTGTCCTATTATCAAGTTTTGTTTGCAGCATAGCACTATATGCACAAACAAACACGTACACTTACGATCTTCCAGCTGAAGTTGTAAATGGCGACACTATTGCCGTAGTAAGAGTTCCGAAAGTTTACATTTTTCCCAAACTAACTTTCTCTAACAAAGAGGATTATCTGCGTTACAAAAAATTAGTAAGAGACGTTAAAAAAGTGTATCCTTATTCGCAAATAGCAAAAGAAACATTCGCTGAAATCGAACATATAATGGATTCTTTGCCAAACAACAAGAAAAGAAAAACTTACATCAAAGCCAAAGAAGACGAGTTAGTTGATAGATATGCTAAAGAATTAGTTTCCATGACTGTACGTCAGGGCGAGATTCTAATAAAATTGGTAAATCGAGAATTAAATTATTCTTCGTACGATTTAATCAAAGAATTGAGAGGAAGTGTTGCCGCCGCAATGTGGCAAGGTGTGGCAAAAGTTTTTGGAGAATCGCTTAAAACAACCTATGATGCGACTGGAGAAGATTTACTAATTGAGCGAATAGTTCTTCAAATTGAGCAAGGCACACTTTAAACTCCTTCACCACTAACAACCGTTTTTATTGTATAAACAAGAATTTTTATGTCAAGATAAATTGACATGTTTTCAATGTATATGATATCGTATTTCATACGGCTCGCCATTTCTTCGGGACTCTGAGCATAACCATATTTCACCTGTCCTAACGATGTGATTCCTGGACGAACCTTATGTAAATGCGTATAGTGAGGAGCAATTTTAACAATTTGATCAATAAAATACTGACGTTCTGGACGAGGACCCACCAATGACATATCACCTTTCAGCACATTAAAGAATTGAGGGATTTCATCTAATCTAAACTTACGCATAGTATGTCCCCATTTCGTTATTCTGTCATCGTTTTCTGAAGACAATTGCGGACCAGCAACTTCAGAATCAACAATCATTGAGCGATATTTATAAATAAAGAAAGGTTTTCCATATTGTCCAATTCGTTCTTGTTTATAAAAAACAGGACCTTTCGACGAACATTTCACCATTATCGCAGTAAACAAATACAATGGAGAACCTATAACAAGAACCAAAATAGAAATAATTATATCTGCAATTCTTTTAAATTTTTCTTGCCATGAAGGCATCACATTTTGCGATATAATTATAAGAGGTTCATCGTGAAGAGATTCCAATGAAACTCGTCCTGATATCAAATCACAATTATCAGGGATTGCCTTTACAACTGCCTTATATCCCAGAATACACGACAAAATATGTTCTATATACGCATGCTCTTTTGATTCAATTGCGATAATAATTTCCTCAACTTGAAATTCTTTTAAAAACTTCTGAGCCTCTTCAACCTTACCCAAATGTGGCATATAATTAGCCATTTGATATTTTTCCTGTTGAATAACATTTACGAAACCAACAAATTGATTTCCAGCAGATTTTTTTGCACCAGTCAATCGTTTATACAATTGTTCTGCTCGTTCATTGGAACCAATCAATAAAGTTTTAAAACCTATTTGACGAGTCTGAATTTTATGAGCTGTTCTACTGGTAATTATAAAACGAGGAACATACGAAAAGAAAAACTGCGTTGAAAACAGCAACCAAAGTGACTCATAATAACCTCGATAATTCGGAACATTATCATTTAAGACAATCGAAAAGAATAAAATCAACGTTCCGACGATAGTGATAAAAATCGTCAACAAGAATTCCTTCAAACGAGATTTTCTATAGATATTTTTGTAATAGCCACTTAAATAATAAAGAAATATCCACATAAAAGGGATAATCATCAAACCATACTGATAATTGATATCAAGCGCTATTCTCTTACGAAATTCCGGAAATTCAGCATAAAAAGCATCTATATATTGATTTCGCAAATAGAAAAAAACAGTCCATGCTATTGCTGCAGTGATAAAATCACAAAACAAATAAAGGATCGTATGTCTTTTTTTATTCATTTCCACGAGGCAAATATATAAGTTTACTCCGAACAATTTTGACACATCGTGACTTGTTTTCGATTTGTCTGTATGTTTTTTCGAAAAGTCTGATATTTAGCAGAATACCAAATTTCATCGAATGAAGAATTCATTATATTGCCAAAAGCAAAAGAATGATTTTTATCAAAACAACAAGGCAAAACATTTCCATTCCAAGCTATCACGCACGAACTCCACATCTTCCAACATCTGTTTTTAAAATTCTTTTTTATGTTTAATTCTCCATTATCGTCAACATCATAACGGCTATTTTTGTCAGACGGAAGCATATCAACATTCTGAGAATCATAAAATTGCGCCGTCTTAAATTTAATTAAATCAACATTGTAGCGTTTCCCGATTGCCTGAATTTTCTTAGTATTAACTTCGGTATGTTTAAACAACAAACATTGCAGTTCAATCAAAGGGAAATGAGAGTTCAACTTTTTCTTAGCATCCTGCAAAGCAGCCAAACCATCAATCACTTTTTGATACTGTCCGTTTTTACGATATTTTTCGTAGGTTCGTTGATTATGACCATCAAGCGAAATGATAATTTTTGTCAACCCTGATTTCACAATATTTTCTGCATTATCCCTTGTGATAAAATGAGCATTCGATGATATTGAAGTCAATATTTTTTCTTTATGGGCCAAACGAATCATTTCAATTACATTGTCATTCAAAAATGGTTCTCCCTGGAAATATAGGTTTGAAAAAATCACATATTTTTTTATTTGCGGGAAAATCCGTCCACACAATTCCAAGTCCATTTTTCCTTTAGGCACAATGCTACTTTTGTTTCCGGTTGGACATTCCGGGCAACGCAAATTACAGATATTCGTCGGCTCCACACTAACAAAAGCTGGATGACTTTTAAAAAAATGTATTTTCAGTAAAGATGACATCATAAACGAAATCACTAAACGGAAATAATTCCAGACTCTTGAAAGCGTAAGGCTTTTAATTACTTGCCACGAAAATATGATATAAAATCTCATTTAGAAAAATTCTTGCGGTAAAGATACATTTTTTAACGATTAGATATGAGAGATAACAAAAAAGGCTACCCGTTTGGATAGCCTTTTTACACATATCTTCAAAAAATTAATCTGCGAACTTAGCACATAGGAACTCGCGGTTAAGACGAGCAATGTTGGTGATTGACACACCTTTTGGACATTCTGCTTCACAAGCACCTGTATTAGTACAGTTACCGAAACCAAGTTCGTCCATTTTTGCAACCATTGCTTTTGCACGACGAGCAGCTTCAACTTTTCCTTGTGGAAGAAGTGCCAATTGAGAAACTTTTGCTGAAACAAACAACATTGCAGAACCATTCTTACAAGTTGCAACGCAAGCACCACAACCAATACAAGAAGCTGCATCCATAGCTTCATCAGCATCTTTCTTAGGAATTGCAATTGCGTTTCCGTCAGGAACACCACCTGTATTTACCGACACGAAACCACCAGCTTGCATGATTTTATCGAATGCGCTACGGTCAACGATTAAGTCTTTAATCACAGGGAAACCAGCTGAGCGCCATGGTTCAACAGTAATTGTATCGCCATCGTTGAATTTACGCATATGCAATTGGCAAGTCGTTACATGATCGTCTGGACCATGAGCTTCACCATTGATATACATACTACACATACCGCAGATACCTTCACGGCAGTCGTGATCAAATGCAACAGGTTCTTTACCTTCATTGATAAGTTGTTCGTTAAGAACATCCATCATTTCCAAGAAAGAACTATTAGGAGAAATTCCTTTTAATGAATATGTTTCAAAATGACCTTGTTCCTTTGGACCTTTTTGTCTCCAAACTTTAAGAGTCAAATCTAAATTTTGTACTTCCATAATTCGTTATATTTTAATCCTTTACAGGTATTAGACAATAGATTACTTATAATTTCTTTGTTTCAATTCAACAAATTCGAATTTCAACTCTTCTTTGTGAAGTTCTGGTTCTACGTCTTTACCTTTCCATTCCCAAGCACCAACGTATGCGAACTTATCATCTTGACGAAGAGCTTCACCTTCTTCTGTTTGATATTCTTCACGGAAGTGACCACCGCAAGATTCTTCACGATGTAAAGCATCGCGAGCAATCAATTCACCTAATTCCATGAAATCAGCAACACGATTTGCTTTTTCAAGCTCAACGTTCAATTCGTTTGCATTTCCAGGAATACGAACATTTTTCCAGAATTCAGCACGAAGTTCTTGAATTTGTTTAATACCTTCTTGAAGACCTTCTTTTGTACGTCCCATACCAACATGTTCCCACATAATGTGACCAAGTTTCTTGTGGAAGCTATCAACAGATTCAGTACCTTTTACGTTCATAAGTTCGTCAATGTGAGCTTTCACATCTTCTTTTACTTTTGCAAATTCTCCTGAATTAGTATCCATTCTTGGAGTATGAAGTTCATCAGCCAAGTAATTTTGGACAGTGTAAGGAATCACGAAATAACCATCAGCCAAACCTTGCATCAAAGCAGAAGCACCAAGACGGTTTGCTCCGTGGTCAGAGAAGTTTGCTTCACCAGCAGCGAACAAACCAGGAATTGTAGTTTGAAGTTCATAATCAACCCAAATACCACCCATTGTATAGTGGATAGCTGGATAAATCTTCATAGGAGTTTCGTATGGATTGTCATTTGTAATTTTTTCATACATCTGGAACAAGTTACCATAACGAGCTTCTACAACATCTTTACCAAGACGTTCAATTGCATATTTGAAATCCAAGAATACAGCCCCACCTTTTTCAACGCCAAATCCGTGGTCACAACGTTCTTTTGCTGCACGAGAAGCAACGTCACGAGGAACTAAGTTACCGAATGCAGGATAACGTCTTTCCAAGTAGAAATCGCGGTCTTCGTCTGGAATATCAGAAGCTTTTTTCTTTCCTTCGCGGATAGCTTCTGCATCTTCTGCTTTTTTAGGTGCCCAGATACGACCATCGTTTCTCAAAGATTCCGACATCAATGTCAATTTTGATTGGAATTCTCCGTGAACTGGAATACAAGTTGGGTGGATTTGTACGTAACAAGGATTTGCGAAATAAGCACCTTTCTTATAAGCTTTCCATGCTGCAGAACCATTAGAACCCATTGCATTTGTTGACAAGAAGAACACGTTTCCGTAACCACCAGTTGCAAGAACAACTGCATGACCGAAATGAGCTTCAATCTCACCAGTAATCAAATTACGAGTCACAATACCGCGACATTTTCCATCAACAACAACAATATCCATCATTTCTGTACGAGTGTACATTTTAACAGTACCCTTACCGATTTGACGGCTTAATGCGCTATAAGCACCCAAAAGCAATTGTTGACCAGTTTGACCTTTAGCATAGAAAGTACGAGAAACTTGTGCACCACCGAAAGAACGGTTTGCCAACAACCCTCCGTAATCACGTGCAAAAGGAACACCTTGTGCAACACATTGGTCAATAATGTTGTTACTTACTTCAGCCAAACGATATACGTTAGCTTCACGAGCACGATAGTCACCACCTTTAATTGTATCGTAGAATAAGCGATAAACGCTATCACCATCGTTTTGATAGTTCTTTGCCGCATTGATACCACCTTGTGCTGCGATTGAGTGAGCACGACGTGGACTATCTTGGTAGCAGAAACATTTTACATTGAAGCCAAGTTCACCAAGAGAAGCCGCAGCAGAAGCTCCAGCCAAACCAGAACCAACAACAATAACATCAAGTTTACGTTTGTTTGCTGGATTTACAAGTTTTTGATGAGCTTTATAATTAGACCATTTTTCAAACAAATGTCCTTCAGGAATTTTACTATCTAAAGTTGCCATAACTAAAAATTTTCAAGGTTAATACTAAAGACTCATACAAAAAGCAGCGATAACAACAGCCGCAAATGCAACGCAAACAAGTGTTGCTAACACATCAGCAATACATTTCAAACGAGGCATCCAAATTTTATTGTTCCAACCAAGTGTTTGGAAAGCACTCCAAATTCCGTGAGTCAAGTGGAACCAAAGAGCAACCAACCAAATAATATATGCAATTACAACCCATGGTTTTGCGAACCAGTAGAAAATGAAAGAAGAACCATCTGCAGGTCCAGCTATTTCATCTTCAAATCCCATAATTTCAGCGAATTGCATCTTTGCCCAAAACATGTACAAGTGTATTGCAAGACCTAAAATGATAATGACACCTAAAACGAACATGTTTTTCGATGCCCATTCTACTGAAGCAGGACGTTTTTCACTATCGTAACGGTCACCACCACGAGCCTTACGATTTTGAAGTGTCAAAATCGTTGCGTAAACAAGGTGGATAATGAATCCAAGTGCAATGACTGCCGTACCAACTAACGCATACCAGTTTGCACCTAAAAACACACAAATTGCATTATAGTCCTCTGGACTAAAAATGTGAACTGCGTTCATTGTTGCGTGGAAAGCAACGAACAAAATGAAAAATAGTCCTGTGATACTCATCAGAAATTTCTTTCCGATTGAAGAACTAAGTAAACATGGATTTGACATAAATTTAAAATTTTAGTTTTGTTATTAAATACTTGCCACAAAGATATAATTTTTACGGAATTTCAACCAAATGAAATTTTATTATTGGTAATATTTTTATTCATTGTGGGAAATGAATTTATTTTGTTATTTTTGCACGCTTAATATAAATAATGTATAGGACATAAAATGGCAGACGATGTATTAAAAAAAGTTATCGCTCACGCTAAGGAATATGGATTTATTTTCCCTTCGAGCGAAATCTACGACGGCCTTGGTGCTGTTTACGACTATGGTCAAAATGGTGTAGAATTAAAAAACAACATAAAACAATATTGGTGGAACGCAATGGTTCGTTTGCACGAAAACATTGTTGGTATTGACTCATCAATATTCATGCACCCAACAATTTGGAAAGCTTCTGGTCACGTTGATGCATTCAACGATCCGTTGATTGATAACAAAGATTCTAAAAAACGTTACCGCGCCGACGTTCTTATTGAAGAAGAGCGAGAAAAGCACAACCAAAAAATCCTTAAAGAATTAGAAAAAGGCCGTAAAAAATTCGGTGATTCTTTTGACGAAGCAAAAGCTCGCGAAACAAATCCAAATATTCTTCGTGAACAAGCAAAGATTGATGAAATAACAAAACGTTACGACGAAGCTTTGAACGCAAACGACTTGGAAGCTATGCGTCAATTGATTCTTGATTTAGGAATCGTTTGTCCAATTTCAGGAACAGCAAACTGGTCGGAAGTTCGTCAATTCAATTTGATGTTTGAAACGAAACTTGGTTCTACTGCAGATGGAGCAAGTTCAATTTATTTGCGCCCAGAAACAGCACAAGGTATTTTCGTAAACTATTTGAACGTACAGAAAACAGGTCGTATGAAAATACCTTTCGGTATAGCACAAATTGGCAAGGCTTTCCGTAATGAAATTGTTGCACGTCAGTTTGTATTCCGTATGCGTGAATTTGAACAAATGGAAATGCAATTCTTTGTTCGTCCTGGTTCAGAAATGGAATGGTTCAAGAAATGGAAAGAAACTCGTTTGAAATGGCATCATGCAATTGGTTTGGGAGAACAAAATTATCGTTATCACGATCACGAGAAATTGGCGCACTACGCAAATGCAGCTACCGATATTGAATTCAACTTCCCAATGGGCTTCAAAGAATTGGAAGGTATTCACTCTCGTACAAACTTCGATTTAAGTCAACATCAAAAATTCTCTGGTAAAAAAATTCAGTATTTCGATCCTGAATTGAACGAAAGTTACGTTCCTTACGTAATTGAAACATCTATTGGTTTGGATAGAACTGTTTTGGCTGTACTTTGTAATTCATATTGCGAAGAACAAGTTGACGGAGAACTTCGTGAAGTTTTACGTATTCCTGCAGCGTTGGCACCAGTGAAAATTGCTGTCATGCCATTGGTTAAAAAAGATGGACTTCCAGAGGTTGCACAAAAAATCATGCGACAATTAGAGATAGAATGCAACTGTCAATACGAAGAAAAAGATTCTATCGGAAAACGTTACCGTCGTCAGGATTCTATCGGAACTCCATACTGCGTAACAGTTGACCACCAAACATTGGAAGACAATACTGTTACAGTTCGTGACCGTGACACAATGGAACAAGTTCGTATGTCAATCGACGAAGTTATTGCAACACTTCCAGGAAAATGTTCTTTGAACAATTTGTTGCGTAAGATTCAAGACTAATGAGACACAATTCGAAACGACAGAATAAAATTATCAGACAACGAATGGTCACGTCGTACACATCGACGTTGATCAGCGTTGCCTTGGTGCTATTTGTACTTAGTTTAATTGGCATATTATTGACAAGCGAACGTTCTCTTTCAAACCATATAAAAGAGAAAATCGGATTCACTTTATTTTTGAAATCAGACGTTCGCGAAGCTGATATGTTTGAACTCCGGAAAAAAGTTGACGCCATGGAAATGGTGAAATCAACTGAATATGTTTCCGCCGAAGAAGCAAGCAACCGATTAGCCGAAACATTAGGTCAAAACTACATTGATTTGGCTGACGGAAATCCAGTTCCTCCATCTTTGGAAGTTCATTTTTATGCAGACTATGCGACTCCAGAAAATTTTATTCTAATAGAGCAACAATTCAAGAACAATGAATTAGTCGATTCTATACACTACGATAGGACTCACGTTCAAATGCTCAACACAAACATAAAACGAATCAGTTTGTTTTTGTTGGCACTCAGTACTTTGTTGTTCATTGTTTCAACAGTTTTAATCCACAATACAATCCGACTAGCAATTTATTCAAAAAGATTTTTGATAAAAACTATGCAATTAGTTGGCGCGACGAATCATTACATTCGTTCGCCATTCCTTTTGCGTGGCGCGTTCCAAGGATTTTTGAGTGGTATAATTGCAGTAGCATTAACCGCAGGAATTCTCTATTTATTGCAAACCGAAGCATCAGAAATTATAAATTATCTTGACTTTGAGCTATTAGGTATTGTATTTTTGACGGTGATTTTAATAGGAATGTTCCTAACGTTTGTAGCAACATTTGTTGCGTTGAACAAATTTTTAAAAATTAACAAAGACGAACTATACATTATATAATTATGAGTTTTCTACAAAAATTTCAATCAAAAGAAGACGAGAACTACACTTTTAGTAAGACAAATTATATTCTTATCGCCGTTGGGGTTGTAATCTTATTCATTGGATTTATTTTACTATCAGGCGGAGCAACGACAAATCCCAACGATTTTTATCCCGAAGGAGATTCCACACAAACTCCTGATATATTTGATTTCAGAAGATTGACATTAGCACCAATCGTTATTTTAGTAGGATTTTTCTTTGAAATTTTTGCAATTCTTTGGAAACCGAAATCTAAATCAGAGGAAAAATAATGGATTGTTTACAAGCGTTTATCCTTGGACTAATACAAGGTTTAACAGAATATCTTCCCGTAAGTAGTAGTGGACACCTTACAATCGGTGCCAATTTATTTGGTTTGTCGGGCGAAGAAAATCTTACATTCAATGTTGTGGTACACGTTGCCACCGTTTGCAGCACATTCGTCATTTTATGGAAAGAAATTGTATGGATATTCAAAGGTTTGTTTCAAATAAACAAAGACGAGACAGGAAAATTCCTATTGAATAAGGAACAAAAATATGTGCTTAACATTATCGTTTCCATGATTCCTGTCGGAATTGTTGGTGTATTCTTTAAAGACACCATCGAAGAAATTTTCGGCTCGGGTTTGATGATTGTCGGCTGTATGCTTTTATTAACCGCATTATTATTAACATTCGCATATTTTGCGAAACCACGCCAAAAAGAATCTTTATCAACAAAAGATGCGTTTATTATCGGTGTGGCACAAGCATGCGCAGTAATGCCAGGCCTTTCCCGTTCTGGTTCCACAATAGCAACAGGTCTGATATTAGGAAACCAAAAAGAACATTTAGCACAATTTTCATTTTTAATGGTTATTCCTCCAATTTTAGGAGAAGCTTTGCTTGATGTTCTAAAAGTCATGGAATCCGGATACGAATCAATTGCATCTGGCATTTCGCCAACAGCTTTATTCATAGGATTCATCACGGCATTTGCAGCAGGTTGCCTTGCTTGTAAATGGATGATAAACATTGTAAAAAAAGGCAAATTGATTTATTTCGCAATATATTGTGCAATCGTAGCAATCTCAATATTGATCTATTCATTTATATAACATGGATTTTTTAGAGGGAGAAGTTTTATATTTTGACAAACCACAACATTGGACCTCGTTTGATTTAGTAAATAAAACGAGATATATGTTGCGTCATTCCCTCAACGTAAAAAAAATCAAAGTGGGCCATGCTGGCACGTTAGATCCGTTGGCGACAGGTGTTATGATTGTCTGCACAGGAAAAGCAACGAAAAAGATTGATTCTTATCTACATCAAGATAAAGAATATATTGCCACGATCAAATTAGGCGTAACAACACCATCGTTCGACGCCGAAACAGAGGAAGACAACACATTTCCTTTCGAACATATTACAAAAGAATTAGTAGAACAAACCATACCACAATTCATTGGCGATATAGAACAAATTCCACCTGTTTATTCTGCAATTAGAGTAAATGGCAAACATGCCTATGAATTAGCAAGAAAGTCGCAAGATGTTGAGATTAAACCACGAATGGTTCGCATTGACAAAATTGAATTATTAGAGTATACTTTGCCATACATAAAAATAAAAATTGCATGTAGCAAAGGTACCTACATCCGTTCGTTGGCAAGAGATTTAGGCCAAGCACTAGGAAGCGGTGCTTACCTCACATCGTTGCAAAGGACAAAGATTGGAGATGTTTCGCTATCTGAATGCATTACATTAGAAAAATTTCAAGAAATAATAGAACAAGAAAAATTATATAATTATGAAGTTATCTGAATTTAGATTAAAGATTCCTGCAGAATCAATTGCTTTATATCCGGCGGAAAACCGTGATGAATCCCGTTTGTTGGTACTTGACGCAAAAACCGGCAAAATAGAGCATAAACTTTTTAAAAATATAATTGACTATTTTGAAGACAAAGACGTGTTGGTGTTAAACAACACACGAGTTTTTCCTGCTCGTTTATATGGAAACAAAGAACGCACTGGTGCAAGAATCGAAGTGTTTTTACTTCGTGAATTGAACAGAGAACAATACTTATGGGATGTTCTTGTTGATCCGGCCCGAAAAATTCGTATTGGAAACAAATTGTATTTTGGCGAAAACGATGAATTGGTTGCCGAAGTAATTGACAACACAACATCTCGCGGAAGAACAATTCGATTCCTATGTGAAGAAGACTACGATACCTTCAAAAAAATCTTGTTCTCATTGGGTGAGACTCCCCTTCCTGACCATATTTTAGCAGGTAGAAAAGTTGAAGATTCCGACCAAGAACGTTTCCAAAACATTTTCGGTACCGAAGAAGGTTCTGTAGCATTGCCTGCTGCTGGTTCACACTTCAGCCGCGAATTAATGAAACGTTTGGAAATTAAAGGTGTAGACTTCGCATATCTAACACTTCATATGGGCTTGGGCAATTTCAGTTCCGTTGAAGTTGAAGATTTGACAAAACACAAAATGGACTCGGAACGTATGATTATCAAGCCAGAAATCACCGACATGGTAAATACAGCACGCGAAAAAAAGCACAACATTTTTGCTTGTGGAACAACTGTTTTGCGCGCTATGGAAAGTTCCGTTTCAATGAACGGCTACCTAAAACCATACGATGGCTGGACAAACAAATTCATTTTCCCTCCATACGATTTTTCTATAGCAAATAGACTTATTTCAAACTTCCACCTATCTCAATCAACCATGTATATGATGGTTTGCGCATTTGGTGGTTTTGATTTGGTAAAAAAGACTTACGAAACTGCTATAAAAGAAGGTTATCGTTTTGGTTCATACGGCGACGCTTTGTTGATTTTGAAATAAATGATTTCGATAATTGTCTGTACTTACAATCGCGACGCATACATTTATAAGACATTAGAATGTATAGCGAACAACGATTTTCCGTACGATGAATATGAAATTCTTTTAATCGACAATAACTGCACCGACAACACATCGTCGGAATGTGAGCGTTTTCGGAAAAATTTTCCGAATGTCCATTATTTCTACATTCAAGAGGAAAATCAAGGATTGTCGTTTGCCAGAAACCGAGGCATCCGCGAAGCAAAAGGCGATTGCGTAGTTTTTTTGGACGACGATGCCTATGTTCACATTGATTATTTGAAAAATCTTCGTTTAAATCTGTCGCAATATCCGGAAATGATGGCTTTCGGTGGAAAAATTTCTCCTCTTTACGAAAGCGGACACGAACCAGACTGGATTTCTCCTCGATTAGTACCTATCGTTTCTGCAATAGACAAAAGTCCTATTGTAGTTGAATTCGAAGGAAACAGCTACCCTATCGGTGCAAATATGGGATTTAGGAAATCCGTATTCAATCAAATAGGTTTGTTCAACACTGCATTAGGAAGAACAAAAAAGAATTTGCTTGGTGGCGAAGAAAAAGACATTTTCGACAGACTTCATCGTTTGGGGATGAAAATCCTTTATTTTCCAAATCTTGCAGTTCAACACGTTATCCCGGAATCCCGAACAACAATGGAATACGTTCGAAGAATGGCTTACGGCGTTGGTGTAAGCGAACATGTAAGATGTGCAACAAGTAACAAGAAATATTTAATCGCACTTGCAAAAGAACTATGGAAATGGTGCGGTTCGTTTGTGTTGGCAACGCTTTACCTCATCCAACTAAAAACTGCAAAAGCCAAAGCAATAATAATTTTTAGATGGAATGTAACAAACGGATTATTGACACGAAAAAAATACGGCAATGATTGAACCGAAAATAGAAGAATCATGGAAAAAAGTTTTAATCGACGAATTCAACAAACCATATTTTGTCGCATTAAAAGATTTTCTTGTTGAGGAGAAAAAGAAATATGTAGTGTACCCTGCCGGCGCAAACATTTTCAACGCTTTCAAATTTACTCCTTTTGACGATGTTAAAGTTGTAATAATCGGTCAAGATCCTTATCATGGTCCCGGACAAGCCCACGGATTGTCATTTTCTGTGCCTGAAGGAATTCAAAAGCCACCTTCATTGGTAAATATTTTCAAAGAACTGCAATCCGACATCGGCAAAGAAGTTCCCGAGAACGGAAATCTTGAGAGCTGGGCAAAACAGGGTGTAATGCTACTTAACGCTACACTAACCGTCCGCGCAAATCAAGCCGGTTCGCATCAAAAACACGGCTGGGAACAATTCACCGACAGCGTGATAAAAACATTATCGGACCAAAAAAGTGGATTGATTTTTTTACTTTGGGGACGTTTTGCCCAAGACAAAGCCGTGCTTATTGATTCTTCAAAACATTATATTTTGAAAGCAGCACACCCATCACCACTTTCGGCATACAATGGTTTCTTTGGTTGCAAACACTTCTCAAAAACTAACGTAATATTACAATCACAAGGCAAAGAACCGATAGTTTGGTAATATCGGTCTTATTCTTTCGGAATTATACTTTAATCGCGTAAAAACTTTTCTTGTACTTTCTTACTTGAATAAGAAAATATTTGGATTTAACCTATATACTTTCTTTCACTGTAGAAAGAAAGTAACAGTGAATATTTACAAGACGGAAGTACACAATTCCGTTTTTTTTCACGTTTATTTTTTTTGGGGGCAAACAAACGTAGAAACTAATTTGAATGAATTCAAAAAAAGCTGCTCCTGTTTTATTTACAATGAGCCGCCTTTATTCTACATCGCCTTAAATCCAATTATCTCGCGAACATCGCGGATTGTTTTCGAAGCATTTTCGCGAGCTTTTTCCGCTCCCATTTTTGCCACTTTATCAAGATAATCATTGTCGGACAAATATGCTTTGATTTTTTCACTAAATGGTGATACGAATTGAATCATATCTTCGGCTAATTGTTTTTTCATATCGCCATAACGAATTTGGCACGTGTTGTATAACTCATCGAAATATTGAACAGTTTCCGGCTTTGAAACAGCACGCATCAAATGGAACAAGTTTTCTATTTCTTCAGGTTTTTGTTGATTTGGTTCTGTTGGTCCCGAATCCGTTTTTGCCTTCATTACTTTTTTGCGGATTGCTTCAGGTGAATCGGCCAAATAGATTGCATTGCCTTCGCCTTCGGATTTCCCCATTTTTCCGTTACCATTCAAACCTGGAATTTTAACCAATTGTTTTCCGAAATTAAATGCTTGTGGTTCAGGGAAATAATCAACTTTATACATTCTATTGAAACGAGCAGCAAATGTTCTCGTCATTTCCAAATGTTGTTCTTGGTCCTTACCAACAGGAACTTTTGTGGCGCGGTGAATCAATATATCGGAAGCCATCAATGTTGGATATGTCAACAATCCGGCATTTACGTTGTTTGGTTGTTGGCGGATTTTGTCCTTGAACGAAGTACAACGCTCCAGTTCGCCAAGATATGCGTTCATATTCAAGTATAGATACAATTCTATAACTTCTTTCACATCGCTTTGAACATAAATTGTTGCTTTTTCCGGATCCAAACCCGCAGCCAAATATTCTGCAAGAATCTGACGAACATTCCCTTGAATGTTTTCAGGCGTTGGGTGAGTTGTAAGAGAATGTAAATCAGCTATAAAGAAATAGCAATTATATTCGTTTTGCATGGTGATGAAATTTTTCAATGCACCAAAATAATTTCCTAAATGTAAATTTCCTGTAGGGCGAATGCCGCTTAAAACTGTATCCATTATTCTATACTAAACTTGTTGTATTTAAATTTCCTAAACTTACCGTTATCATACGTTCCGTATCGCTACGTTCCCAACGGCTCACAATTTGAAGATGGATATTGTACACACTCAAACTTGTTTCCTTTGAATGAATTTCGCCAATCTTCAAGACATCGGAATTGATGATGCCTGTTTCTCGAGTAATTTTTCTACTGAAAATAGCATCTTCGTGTTCATCGAGAATTTGGGTATCGTAACTTCCTTGAATTTCGTAGATATTTGCAATGTCATCAATCGTAATCAACTGTAGGTTTTCCATTCCGTCGATGTTCAATGTGAACCAATCATACACATTTTGGTCGATAATGCATCGGTTCAACGTATCCTTGCTCAAAATGCGGGCGTTGTTGATAATTGCGCGTCCGTAGTGACTTTTGTCAAAATAATACAATTTGTCGTATGTGATTGCGTAACGCACACTCGCACCACCAACGATTTTTCTCAATTTTGGATACAAGTGATATGAATTGTACGTTCTCAACACAATGGCGAAATTACAAGCGAACAACAATGCGTGCAAAGGATTGTCGAACATCACATAACCACCGTCACCAGTACTGATGAAGTTTTCCTCAAATTCTTCCTTAGTGTATTTTTGGAAAAGGAACGCATGGTCTTTGAAACAACGGTCGATTGTTTCGCGGAACAACAACTTGAACATACACGGAACCAACGTCTGTGCAAATTCCTCGTAGGAACTGTATTTGTAAATATCAATACCAAGCACAGCCTTTCTGTTTACTTGACCATAATTGACATACCGTTGTAATTTTTCAAGCAAATCTTCTTCCTTGGGAATCAAATTTACCTTTTCGAACACGTACTTATCCTCGGTATCTTTTAGAATACGAAGAATTTTTTCGAAGTCAAGAGTGTGAACCGTTTTATTCATATGCTCTATTTTCCACAAAAGTAAAATTTAATTGCCAAATAGCAGAGAGTTCTCGATATTTTTATTAATGAATTACCCTCAAAACTTCTATTTTTGTAAACACAAAATTGCAATAAATTATGTTCGTAGAAGACGAGTGGAAAATCATTGAAAACGAATTTGACGCAAACCGCCAAATGATAGCGGAAAGCATTTTCAGTATTGGTAACGGCCACATGGGCCAACGTGCGAATTTCGAAGAGGCATATTCCGGGAAAACATTGCCCGGCAACTATATCGGCGGAGTTTTCTTTCCCGACAAAACCCGCGTTGGTTGGTGGAAAAATGGTTATCCCGACTATTTCGCAAAAGTAATCAATGCTCCAAATTGGATTGGAATCCACACGTTTGTAAATGGCAACTTACTTGATTTGGCAACGGTGAAAATTCTTTCGTTTGAAAGAGTTTTGAATATGAAAGAAGGTATTCTTTCAAAAAAGTGTAAGGTTAGAATGCCCGACAAAGTTCAAATTTCGATAGAAAGCACACGATTTGTCAGCATGGTCAACGTAGAAATCGGTGTAATAAAATATTCTATTTCGGCAAACAAAGACTGTGATATTCAAATAGAATCGTTCATCCAATCGGAAGTTTACAACCAAGATTCCAACTACAACGAATGTTTTTGGGATTCTATTTCGCAAAAAAACACGGCGAAAAACATTGTTGCAATCGACAAAACTATTCCTAACAAATTCAACGTTCCGCAATTTTCCGTAGGTACGGCAATCCGCAATGTCTTTTCGAAAAAATGTACATTGTCGAACAAGAAAGAAAACCGCAAATTGAGTCAGATAGCAACGGTAAAACTTTCAAAAGGTGAAACCATTGTTTTAGAAAAATACGCCGCACAAGTTTCTTCTATGAATTATCAACAGGAAGAACTTGAAAAAACAGCATTGGAACGTGTTGCCGATGCCGAAAAGAAAGGTTTTGCGAAATTGTACGACGAGCACAAAAAAGCATGGAAAACCAAATGGGAATTGAGCGACATTGTTATTAAAGGCGATGTGAAAGCCCAACAAGGAATTCGTTTCAATATCTTTCAACTTCAACAAACCTACACCGGCGAAGACAGTCGTTTGAATATTGGTCCCAAAGGATTCACAGGCGAAAAATACGGAGGTGTAACATATTGGGACACCGAAGCGTTTTGTTTCCCATTCTATCTTGCAACATCGCCAGAAAAGGTTGCGAGAAATTTGTTGCTGTACCGCTACAAACAACTTCCTCGTGCAATTAAAAACGGTGAAAAATTAGGTTTCACAAAAGGCGCAGCTTTGTATCCAATGGTTACAATGACCGGCGACGAATGCCACAACGAATGGGAAATCACATTTGAGGAAATCCACAGAAATGGAGCAATCGCACATGCAATCTACGATTATGTTTCGTACACAAACGACCGTGAATATATAGTTGACTACGGATTGGAAGTTC
>JAZRXD010000007.1:0-23409 GCA_045600045.1 Bacteroidales bacterium | reverse complement strand
GAACTTGCCGTCCTCTACCTCATCGGAATACCACAACAAGTTACCCCACTTGTCGTAAACCGAAATTTTGCACGTTGCCAAGTTAAAGCCTTTTGGTTGGAATGTTCGTACGCTGTGTGCCGGGTTCGATGGAGAGAATGCAGTTGGAACATACAACGACGATGCTAAGTTCACGAAAATACATTCTGTATAAAAATCCTTACAGCCAAAGTCGTTCGTCACCGTCAAAATCGGACAGTTGTAGCCATACAAATAACCACCCTCCTGAATAGGTTGCTTTCTCATATTGAATGGAATAAGCGTATCAATTTGTGATTCTGGAATTCCTTGGTGTCCAAAGTTCCATGCCAATGTGTATTCTATTGGCAAAGCAAGGGGATCGCCGTTTTCATCCGTCGTCCACAAACTATCTTGGATTGTACTGTCGGTCAATTCAATAACGTTGCCAGCTCCCGGCATTGTCCAGTTAAAATGAGCAATAGGTGATGGAGCAATCTTAACGATCAGCGTGTCAAAACCTTCGCAGCCGGCCCATGTCTGTTCGTAAACAGTCAATGTATCAATTCCCACTTCCATCCAATCGATATATCGTACCGATGATGAACTTGCATCTTTCGAGTAGTTCAAATGAGAACCGGTAACATTCCAGAAATACTGGCTTGATGCCTCATATTGAGTATAGTAGCTTTCGCCATTAGCACCCATACATACAGAATCGCGACCGAACAATTTCGTGTTTGCTCCCGGTGCCACAACCATCATAACCGTGTCGTGCACACTTTCGCAGCCCAACAAATCCTCTTCGTCATAAATATTCATATCGTAGATTTCGAAACGATATGTTCCTGTGTCTAGAACTTGGCCTGGTTGGAAATGATATTTCGGTCCGTGGAATTCTTCCGGCAACGTTCCGCTCAAGCTCTTCCATACAACGTTTTGGCTTCCCAATGCCTGCAAATCCTTGATTTCTTCACCTTGACATATTGTTTTAGTGAATACTATCGGTTTACGGGCACGATCTTTAATTGTGTATAACATAGAAACAGGTTCACTTGTACAGAAGATTCCATCATATACATATTTGTACGAAGCAATAATCTCATATTCAATTGCTTGATTTATAATATCAGAAGGAACAATTGAATGGTTTTCGCCATCAGCAACAGATTTTGCAACTCCATTACTATTAATCTGCCATTTCACAGAAGAACTTTCATTCATTTCCGGAACAAAATTAGTTGCCTTGATCTCTATCACATCATCATAAATACAAGCAATAGTATCGTCATTTATTTCCAATGTAGGAGTTTTAATAACGTGTAAAACAACAGGAACTGTATCACTAGTACAATTATTCTGAGTACGAGTTACGTAATATGTAACATCATCACGACCAACTTCAGCCAAAGATGGTGTATATGTATACCCTGCCGTAACAAACGTTGTCATCATACTATCTGCCCACCATTTATCAATGCTCAAGTTGGTAGAAAGAGTTGGTAATTCTGTATCGCCTTCGCATATACTTGCGCCAACAGTTTTTGGTGACTCCGGTTTAACATATACATTGAATGAAATCAATCTAGTTGGACCTTCACAACCATTTTCTGTTTGAGTAGCATAAAATCTTTTAAC
This sequence comes from Bacteroidales bacterium, assembly GCA_045600045.1. GTDB lineage: Bacteria > Bacteroidota > Bacteroidia > Bacteroidales > UBA1715 > UBA1715. The sequence continues at coordinate 21,774 of JAZRXD010000007.1, read as the reverse complement.
TCCCGCAACCATAATTTCATCAGAAACCTCGTAAGTGTTCGTATAAGCAGCAACAGGATTTTCCATATCGCTTGCAAGATACCATCTTACACTATCTTCTACGGCTGTCATCACCTGATTTGGTTCATATTCACAAAGAGAGTTTTTGTATTCAACTTGAGGAGGCAAAGGCAAACTCTTGATTGTATAAACCGCTTTTGCAATTCCACCAAGTTTCAAACTACTTTCGCAACCATCAATTGTTTGTGTAGCAAAATATTCATAACCTTCGTCATTTGCCTCAGTTTCTTTCGATGTATAAGAATTATTATTTTTTGCGATAGACTTCGTAGCTTTTTCATCAGCATACCAGTTAATAATTGCATCAGAAGTAGAACCTTCTGCAGTTACAGGAACATTTGATTCTTCGGCACATATTGAATTTCCAGTTACTATTGGAGCATCAGGAATTTGTTTTATTCTGTACGTAGCAGAAGCTTTCTTACTATAACAATCATTTGAATAGCGAACCGCATAAATTGTATATTCGGCTGGATCATTTCCTGTTGGAGTAAAATAGATATTCTTTTCAGAACCGTCTATTGAAGGAACGCCATATTCTCCCGGATCTTCCTCAAACCAAATTGAAGATTCTGCCATCGCATTCAAAGTTGATTTAAATTTCAATTTTGAATTTTCACCTTCACAAATTTCATCACTTTCTGGAGTAATTACAGGAGATTCAGTTTCTTTTACCGTAACAGTTGTTTTCACCTTTGGACTTTCGCATCCTTCTGGATTTGTTAATCCTTGCAAAGGCAAACTGTTGTATTCCGAAACATAATATGAATAAACCCCTGCAGCCGTAATATCATCTTTCGGATCATATTTTACACCATCAAGTGTTTTTGCAAAGTCGGTTGCACTTGTAGATTTATAGAATCTAAATTCAGATTTAGCAGCATCGCGTTCTGTCCAAGCTTCTTCTCCTTCGTTGAATGTCCCAGTTGAAACAGTCATTGCTGTTGCTCCATTTGCAACATCGTAGACACAAGCTTCAGGAGCATCGACAATAACATTTGGAATTGGACAAGGAACAATCTTCACAACAGCAGGTGTTGGCAAAGAATAACAAGTTGCCGACGCATCATATTGACGTGCGTAATATGTTCTTTCTACTGTTCTATTGTATGCATCACCTGTTTCCCAAGTTGCACCCTTATCTGTTACTTGATCAAGATTTTTATTCTTCTTTTCAGAATCCGACATAGTAGTTGCATCACCAAACCAATGAATCACAGCGCCATCGGCAATTGAAAAGCCGTTTTTCGTATCAATTTTTACTTGAACTGGATTTTCCTGACTTGTCATTCCATAGAAACCAATTGTTTCAGGTTTTGGCAGATAAACAACTTTTATCGTACGTTTTTCGTCATTTACTGTTGTTGCATTAGTACAACCATGTTTATCAGTAACACTTAACAAAATATCATATGTATTCGTTTCTTCGTTTTGAGCCAACGTATTGAAATATGCATATGATGTTTCTTTTGTTGTGAACGATTTATCACTACCAGTTGTACTCCAAGTGTATTCATCCAAATAATTATCATCACCGCTTAAATTAACTGTCACGTTAACTTTTATTGCACCATCCGTATAACAAACAGCACTTGTTTTTTCGGCAAATGTAACAGTTGGATTCTTGTAAACCGTTGTCACAACATTTTTCGGAGCAGACCAACAACTCTTTTCGATTGTAGCATATTCGTAATTTGCCTTATCATATGCAGCATAATATTTAACCGAATATGTTGTTGGACCAATTACTGTAACATTTTCTTGTTTGTATATAGATTCCGTTCCAACTTGACCAGCAATTACATTTAAGTTTTCGTTGGTTGACCAACTCCATTTTTCTGGATTTACAATAGACCCTTCATATGACTCCATTGCTGTTGCTGTCATACCATTAACAGGAATACCCTCACAAGTCTCGTCGTCAACAACTGTTTCAACAACCCAAGGACATGCAACAAGTTCAACTATTTGAGGAGCACGAGCACTGATACAACCATTTATTTCTTGCGAGACATAGAATGTCACTTCACCATCAGTTGGTTCTGTTGGATCAAGAAGTGTAACTTCCCAAGAATCACCCGTACTTTGAACATTGCTTGCATTTTCCGTTCTATACCAATTTACAATAGTTTCAACCTGAGTATCTTCCTTATCAATATTCTTGGCAAGTACCGTTACATTTTCTGCACCTTCTTGAGCAATACCCAAATATTTTGCAGTAATTGGAGTTTCAGCATATTCAACCCAGAATGATTCTGTGTCTTCGCCATAACATCCATTCTCGTCACTGTAAGCATACTTAATTGAATACTCACCATCTGCTGGATTACCAGCATCTAGGCTATTGGTAGGTTCAATAATACCACTTGTTTCATCTTTCAAAACATTGGCTCCTGTTGAAACCATTGTCCAACTACCACCAGAAGTCACAACATCGTTAACTTTTGCTGTTGCCATGAATGCTCCGCCATCGTAGCAAAGTACACCAAGTCCGCCTGCGCTAACCGAAGTTCCGATTGGTTGAATTTCAACAACAGGATTTGCATTTACAGTTACTTTCACTGTGGTTTCCGGACTCCAACATTCAGCTTGGCTTTCGCTTTCTTTAGCTTTATAACTTACCTTGTATTCAGTCACCGTAGTTGTTTCTACTGTTTCGGCAAGACCTGTCGCATATTCCATTGCCGTAGTCTTTGCTGTATCTTTTGAAGCAGTGTACCATCTCCAGCCTGTTGTTATTCCACCATCAGCCATTGACAAATCACCAGGAGTTCCGGCAAGCGTCAAAGGTTTACTTTCCGGATTTCCACTACATATTGTGATGTCATTAACAGTTGGAGCCGACCATGGACAATCCATAAGGTCCAACTTAACTTCAGCAGGTACACTTTCGCAACTTAAGTCATCGGAAACTTTCAATGTTCTTGTTACCCAATAACTTGAGCTATATGTTTTCTCTGTTCCGACAGAATCCTTCAAATCTGGCACATCATATTTTTCGCCTGTACCTATTTCATTCGTCATTCTGCTACTTGAGTACCATTTTATTGATTCGTTTGTTGAATTGTATGCCGGATTCAAAGATTCAGTATATGAAGACAAATCAGGAACACTGCTTGGCAACGTTATAAGCCATGTTCTCTGACTTCCGTTAAGAGGAGCCATATAATGAGCCTTTATCGTCTTCGTTGGTTCCGACTTACAAGCCGTTCCATCTGCATACGCATCACTAACAACAGTATACTTGAACTCGGTTGACAATTCCGCACCATCGTAATTGCCAGGTGTCCAATTAAAACCACTCAATGATTCTGATGCAGCAGGAGTTCCTGCGAACGAAAGTGTTCCATTTTTCGGATTAACCTCTATAGCAACGACATCATCACCCTTCGCACAGAAGTCTGGATTACCTATGAACTCAGCTACTGGAGGTTCTACATAATGTATCATAACCTTCGTTGCTGCCGACCAACAATCGCCTGTTTTGTCGTATTCAGCTACGAAGAATGGAAAATCTTTTGCCTCCGTTGGTGTCGTTATCGTCGGAGTATATGTTTTGTTATCAACATCCTTTGGAGTATAGAATGTTCCGTCTGCCTTCACTCCCGTTACTGGGTCGTAGTCCAACCACGCTATAAGCGAGTTTTCGTCGGATATTGTAGAGTTAGAATTTCTTGCTGCCGTCAACATTGTCGACCTCGGCTCGTTCGTACATATATATATGTCGCTTGCCTCTGGTGACATAGCCGAACACGTCGTTACAACAACTCTAGCTATCGCCGAGTCGCTATAGCAACTCTTTCCATCAACAGTTCTATACGAACGTACCGTATATGGGTATGCACCAGATTCCGTCGTGCTGCCGTCCACCGCCATTTCGTACGAAGCGTCACCATCATTGCCAACCTTAGTTCCCGAACTTCCGTTCTCACCCTCGAACCATTGTAATTTATCGTTTGCGTTTGCGACGGTTGCAGTCATCTCACTAGAGCTTCCTGGAAGAATAGAGCCAAGGTTAATCATCACCGTCGAGGTTCCACTTGTAGTCGGTGCCGACACCTTCACTATATTTATAGTCTTCTCAGTATTGTTCGTACATCCATTTGGATCGGTATACGTATAACCAACCATATTGTCTCCTTCAGGATATGATTTTGGTATGAATGAAGCGCTCGTTGCCGACGCTGTTCCTGTCCACTTACCTGTACCACCCGTTGGACTCACAACAGGAGAAAGCGGAGTCGCTATACCAGCATTGTAACATGCTTCGTCCGGTCCATCTATCGATACACTCGGTTTATCATAAACATTAAGTTTATCCGATGTTGTATTTACACAACCATTCAAATCTGTATAGGTAAGAGTTATTTCATATTCGCCCGCATCATTCGCTGTTGGGTCGAAAGAACCCGTACTTGCATCTACTGATCCTTTGTCTATCGTATATGAGAACTTACCACTCGCTACAGTGTTCTTCGTTGTAACTGTCACAACGTCCTTGTTTGTCGAACCATCATGACAAACAACCTTGTTGCTCAAAGTAAGTTGTGGCGTTGGCAATGCATAAACAGTCATTGTTTGTTTTGCTTGTGCAGCTTCACAACCAGCATCACTAACGAAATCATATGTAATAGCATAATCACCTGCAGCATTTGCACTTGGAACAAAATCAGCTGTTGTATTTGCCGTATTTGTAACATTTCCTCCCCAAGTTCCTGTTCCCGCATCACCATTTATCGTAGCCGTAATCGTTTGAGCATCTGTCACCGAAATACAGTTTGCAGGTTTATCAACCGAAAGACTTGTAGTCGGAATTGAATTTACAGTTAAATCTACTGTACCACTTCCCTTACAACCATTTGCATCCTCCACTTCAAGATTGATTGTATAAGTTCCAGCTGGAGCTGTTCCCAAGAATGTCTTCGAATTCGAAGTCACTTGCAAATAGCTTGAACCTGTTGTAGCAGTCCAAGTTTCTTTATAATTGCCGCCCGTGCTCAACACAATTGGCGTACCTTGACAAACAACACCATCATTATCCGCATTTCCACTTGTCTCGGTTGTTGTAATAACCGGTTCCAGGTTCGCGTTGATCGTCACTGGCAAAGCGGCTCTCGGACCTTCACAACCAGCGATTGTTTGCGACACATAATAATTCTTTGCAGGAGAAATAACCTTATTCGTTGCGCCATCCGGAGTTGAAATTGTTGATGTTGCAGTTTCGCTCTCATACCAGTTCAACGTTCCTGTATATTTCGACACATAAGAATCAAGAGTTTCTGCAGTTGCATCCAAACATTTTGTGTATGCTTCTGTTGTTGGAGCAATCGGAGTTGCAAGCATTGTCACAGTAGTTGTCGCATCAGTTGCTTTACAGCCATGACTGCTTGTATATGAATACGTTATAGTTTCGGTTTTATCAGCAGCTGTTGTATTTGCACCAGTAACGGTAGCTTTTGTTTTGTCAGTCTCCGTTGCATTTTTCCATGTATATGCTGTTTGACTTCCCTTATTGTCATCACCGTTGATTGTTGCTGTGATTGTTGCTGAAGCACCGTCACAGATTGCTGTTGGATTTGCAGCCAAAGTAACGGTTGGAGTCGGATATACCGTGATTGTTTCCTCGTTTTCACCATCACATTCATCATTTTTCACATATACGTGAACAATATAATCCGTTGCACTAGTTACCGAAGGTGCAGTAAATGTAGGAGTTTTTGAAGTCGATGTTGCACCAAAACCTGATGTTGCAGCTGTTCCACTCCAAGTAACCGTATATTTATTTGCATCCTGAACTGTCACGTCGGTTGTTCCTCCAATACACAACTCGTTAGAATTGATTTCAATTTTTGGTTGAAGTTTTTCGTTCACAACTATTGAGATTGTTGTAGGTTCACTCTCACAACCTTCATATAATTGAGTCACCTTATATTCATAGTCTGCTTTGCTTTTTACGCTTATAGTAGGAGCCTTCGACAATTTTGTCGTTCCATTTTTCTCGTACCATTGCAACGTACAATTTTTATCAGCTGTTGCTTCCAAAATCACATCCGACGCAGTTGCGTCCATACAGTATGATGCTTTATTTGATTCTGCCGGAGCATTTGGGGCAGGATTGAACGTAAGAGTAATTGGATCAGATTGATCTGCCTTACAACCTGCAGCTGTTTCATAATCAACTTTCACGACCACTTCTTCAGCGCCCGAAGCCCATTCTGCTTCTTTTGATACTGTTGCTGTTGCAGAAGTTCCCGTTGCATTTGTCCAAGTATAGGTTCCTCCAGTTGTTGCTGTCGTACCAATCTTTGCAGTTGCAGTCAAATTGATTGTTTCGCCACTACAAACCGAAGTTTTATCCGAAGAAAGAGTCACAACAGGTTTTGCGTCGATTATAACTTCCTTAGAGACCTTTTCGCTTTCGCAAGAAGCCGTTCCAACTTCATTTATAGCAACCAATGAATAATTATATACACCTGCAGCACTCGCTGTTTGTGTTGCAGAGGTTCCTGAGCCCTTATCACTCCATTTAAACGTTGAACCTGCAATATCAGACGAAGCCGTTAGAGTAATAGTATTTGGAGCACACACTTCTTCTGCAGAAGGAGTAATTGTTGCAGTTGGCACTCCAACAATAGTTACCGTTGCAGTAGTATTATAAGCATCGGCAACACAACCATTACCATCAGTCAACGAAGCAATTTTATATACATATTCCTTCGATGCAGTTTTTGCAGCAATGTCGGTAGAAGGAACTATTTTTCCAGTTGTTGTTGCAGCAGTTCCCGATTTAGCAGTTCCGCCATTTTCCGTATATGTATATGAGAATGGAGCTGTTCCCGTAAATGTAAGAGCGATATCGTTAACCGTCTTGTTTGAGCAATAATCGCCACCTTTACCAATTGTAACTGTTGGTTTTGGGACTTCTGTCACATCGATTTCCGCAGTAAATTGACATGAACCAGAAGTAGGATTATCTATATCATACGCAAGCAACGTATATGTACCTTTTTCGGCAGCAGTATATGTTTTCACGTTATCATTATCCAATTTTGTTGATCCCTTGTACCATTCATAGACCACTTTACTGGCATTATCTGGAGCAACTGTTTGTTTCATTGATAAAACAGTGGTTTCATCAGGACACAAATAAGTTTTGTCGTCTGCCGCCACCAATGAAAATTCTCCAGGTTTGTTACAAGGACAATTTTCTGTAATTTTTACAGGAACTATTTCACAATAACCAGATTTAGAATTGAACTTAATATCAAAAAACAAACCTGCATTTTCCGAAGCTTTTCCTCCGTTGTTTGAAACAGCAATATTTTCTAACAAAACATATTGTCCCCCAAAACTATCAGTCAAACCTGGCGTCACCGAAGCTCCTGCTAAAAATTCAAATCCGCCTATACCAGTAAAGGACAAATTACTTGGCCCTATAAAGTATGTACCTGGTTCCAATGTAATATTTATATTCGATGCTGTTACTTTATCTATTTGTTGTTGAGTATCTCCATTAGCATAACTTCTTTCGAACTTACAAGAGAAACTACCATAAGTTTTTGCATCAGATGCGATCAATTGTTGGTTATTAAATGCAGCTCCATAAATCTTAAACGTCATTGTTGCACTACCATCACCTACGTTATACATATTTGTTCTTATGTATAAAGACAATTCTGTCAATGAAATCGTTTCCTTAACAGTTAATGCTGTAAAAGCCATATTAGCACTGACAGAAATAGCTCCACTACTTGTATAATAAGTATTTTTTGACCAGTTAGTACATGTTTTTTCAGGGAACAACAAACCACTGGCAAGAGCAGTTTCTTGCACATATATTGTTTTATATGTTTTTTTAGCATCAGAATAAGGGACACCGGAAACATCAATTTTTGCACTTGCGTTTCCTGTTGTTTGTCCAAGCAATTCTGTTCCATTTGCATCGCCCCACCAAGAATACACTGCATTTTCATTAGTCGTTGTAACTTTTGCAGTCACTTCATCATTACAATATTCAGCATCTGAAACATCAAATGTTTTTTCATACGCACGAATTTCTATTTCATCTTGTGCAGGATCATAATTTTCACAACCTGAATTATGACCGACATATTCTATCGTAACAGTATATGTTCCAATACCAGCTTCCTTAGAAGGGGTTTTATAAGATGTTTTTGACCCATCTCCTGTCAATACAGGACTTCCATCTTTAGACCATGTTATTTTATAATTTGATTGTAATTTAGTATCAACGACAAATCCGCAATTAAGTGTCACGCCCTCAAACGCAGAAGCACAAACCGACATACTTTTTGGAGATATAGAAGCATTCGGAGACGGATCCTTGAAATTACACCCCGAAGGAGGATTTATCTTCGTTGCACGCAACAAATTTGCTGTTGATCCATTACCTAACTGACCTTTCTCATTACATCCCCACGCATACATATCTCCATTAGAACGAGCATAGAAACCCCATTGGTCACCACGATTTATCAAAATAACATCTTTATGGACTGAATTTGCTGCATATTCAACATAAACAGGAGACTTTGACCCAGTTTCCGAACCATTTCCGACAAATCCACCTGTGCAGCCACCACTTCCCCAAGCAACAGGTTTACCAGTAATTGTCACGGCCATACCCATAGCCTGACCAGCGCCAATTGCTTTTGCCAACAAATATGTTCCATCATTATCCTCTTCATCAGTAGCACCAGCAAGCACTCTTTGAGGAATACCAAACTTACTTAAATTTTCTCCGCATCCAGTACAGCCATTCCAACCACCATTTCCCCACGCCCAAATATACCCATCGGCATCAAGACCAAAAAGAGCGCCATCACCAACAGCAATTTCCTTTAGATTAGACAATGGTGAACCATCAGACATTATAACAGGATACATAATACCACTATACGAATCCGTATTATTATATTTACCACCTCCAGGGGCACGACCTAACTGACCATTTTCTCCATCACCTGCCGTATAAACAGTGCCTAAGCCATCTCCATCATCATCAACCAAAACTGCCGTAGCATGGTCACCAGAAAAAATTCTAATCACATTTCTAATCGGTTTTTTATCTTTACCGACCATCCACACTGGAGTATTATGATTAGCTACTTGATCACCACATCCCAAAGACGACATATACGCACCTTTATTTCCACCCCAACCAACAACGCACCCTTCGTACTGTCCTGGACCTAATATGGCAAACGCATTTGCGTTTCCTGCATATACAACCGAAACATTGCAAAGATTTCCATAACCATCATCATATTCAGTTCCTGCAACCACACCGGCTTTTACTTGAACTGGATGGTCAACAACCCCATAAACACTCTCACCATTTCCAACCTGTCCGACAGTATTAGATCCCCACCCCCAAACTTGACCTTTACAATCCAATGCGACATACGTAGCTCCCGAACCTGTATTTACCTGAGAAACACTCGAAATAACTTTACCAGAAGCATCTTTTCCGAAATATTTAACTCCATTTTCTTCATAACCATAAACCAATTGCCATGTTTTTTCATACTGAGCAGTAGAACCAACACCAAGTACTCCTGTACCTTCTTGAATTGAATTTAGCCCAGCCGTATACACATAGTTATTCGAGCAAACCATGCTCGAAACAACGTTTCCACCAGATATAACCAAATCTTTTTGACCAAAAGAAAGTGAACTTACTGCAATCGCAGCCACTATCAGCGCCAGTCTTTTAAATTTATTCATAACGTATTTATTTTGCAAAACATAAATAAGACATTATTAACACGAAAAAAGTTACACCAATGCACTATTTTCCGCATTATTCGAGCAAAGTTATAACTTTTTCCGTTATCAACAAGAAACGAACACCACAATAAAACACTATATTTGGCAAAAAATAGCATGTCAAACAACAGAAGCACTATCGATTTAACAGTTCCCAAAGTCATGGGGATACTGAATGTAACTCCCGATTCGTTTTTCGATGGAGGCAACTACAACACCGAGGCCAACATACACAAGCGTTTCGAAGAAATGACCATTCAAGGTGTTGACATTATAGACATCGGAGCCTATTCTTCGCGTCCTGGAGCAAATGACATAACTTCGGAAGAAGAATTTTCAAGATTAAAAACGGCATTACGTATTGCCAAGACGAATTTTCCACAAGTGCCAATTTCTATCGACACCTTTCGATTAGATGTGCTGAAAAATGTTCTTGATTTTTATGGGAATGTCATTGTTAACGACATTTCGGGCGGGAACTTCGACAAAGACATGATTCAATTCACAGCCGAAAATGAACTTCCGTATATTTGTATGCATATGCAAGGTACGCCACAAACCATGCAACAAAACCCTCAATATCAAAATGTTGTTTCTGAGGTTTTGGATTTTTTTAAGATGAAATTAGAAGAGGCACAAAAACATAATCATCAACATTTTATTATTGACCCAGGATTTGGATTTGGGAAAAATTTGGAACAAAACTATGAACTACTGAACCACCTGGATTTGTTTTCCGAACTAAAAGTGCCAATACTTGTTGGAATATCAAGAAAATCAATGATTCAAAAAGTTCTTCATTGTAATGCCGACGAGGCATTGAACGGAACGACAATTCTTAATACAATCGCACTGCTAAAAGGTGCTAATATTCTTCGCGTTCACGATGTACGAGAAGCAAAAGAAACGATAACAATGGTAAGCAACTATTTTTTATAGACAAACTCACGAGTTGTAACAACTGGTGTTCCATTGTTTTTCGTAACTGTTTGTTTTGTCCAATTACCAACAGAATCATATTCATACTGATACGTTGTTACAACAGAGTTTCTTTCGCTTTTTATAATCATGTTGTTTTTGTCATATTCACACTTGAAAAGCGAAACCATTTCTCCGTTTTCTTGACGTTTTTGAACTTCTTTTATTCTATCATTTGCATCGTATTGCATTGAACAATAATCATAACGTTGCCCAGAATTACTTGTAAATTCAATCAAATTACCTTTTTCATTATACACAAACTGATTTGTTTCTGTACTTAACTCCATTACTTTACGCTTTGCCGCATATCTGTAATACCCTTTCACAGCTTTCGTCAGAAAACCTTTTTCATACATGTACATTGTTCTTTCAATCATATTCGTGTTTGAATAGGTTTTTACTTGCTGCGTTAAAATACCATTCTTATAGGTAAATTCAATAACAGACTCACGAACTTTATCGCGTGAAGATTCCACTTTTTTGGTCATTAAACCTTTGCTATTATAATCATACACAAACATTTTATCAATTACCCATGCCACAACCTCTCCGTTTTCCATTGATTCATACATATAGATACTTTCGGTGGAATCTGTCAGCTGTTGTTTTTTCCACTGGTCGGTACATATATACACATCAAACATTGTTATATGAGTTTTTAACATTTCTTCGGATGGATTTTTAATTTTCGTACTTTTTACAAGAAAAGCTTCACTTACCACATTCCCTTTTTTATCGTATGTTATCGCAACCGTATAATTTCCAAGAAACGCAGCTTCGACCAATGACTTTGTATTATATACAAATCTACGTTCCGGATTTATTGTATTACCTTCATGTATATTTACGATTTGACCGTTTTCATCACAATTCACCAAAAGTTCTTTGTCATTTTTTGAGACTTTAACACTCTCTACCTTTCCTATAGGTAGTTCATAAAACGCATAACGGTTTACACTTGACAAGAAATCAAACTCTGTATGATTTAAGAACAAATTTTTCGAAGAAAACGTAATAGATACTTCATTTGCATCATGAAATTGAGCAAACAGAGACAAAGAAAAAACTACACAAATTGATACAGTTATAAAACGTTTCATAGACATATTTTTTACAAAAATAGAAGGCTATCCGATTGGATAGCCTTTTCATTTATTTTACTTATCAACTATTTCTTTACAAAAGCAAGTTGAACCTTTACCTTATTGTCTTCCGAAACAACTATATAATATGTTCCGACTTTTAAGTTAACAACATTTATTTGCTCTACAGTACCTGTAACAACTTCCGAAGCAACAACCTTTCCATCGGCCGAAGAAACTGTCATCTTCATTCCTTCTGTCAAACCAGAAACTATAATATAATCAGATGCAATTGTAGGATAAGCAACAATTAGATTTTCTTCAATTTCTTCAATTGGAGTACTACCTAAATTATATTCAAATTTAGGAGCTATTCCGCCCGCTTTTGAATGCAATGACGTTCCATCATATTTAACCACGAAATCGGAAGGATCATCAATGTACGCACCAACAATTATGTCAACCTTCTTTGCATTCTTTGAATTCACACTTACATCCATAATATTACACATTGCACCAGCACCCTTCTTACTATAAATGTATAAATCAGAATAGATTTGAGGATCTGGAGTATCCATTTCTTCAGAATATGTCAATGTTATCATATTTCCAAGTTTATTCATTTCGACAGACACCAAACTTGGTGCATCAGAAACAATAATAATCAAGCGAGACGAAATAGACATATTGCTTGGCAACGAAGCTGTTACGGCAGCGCTACCAGCTTTTTGAGCGACTATTCTACCTGAACCATAAACTCGAACGACATCGGAATTCGACGAAGTCCAAATCAAATCAGAGAAAGCACCCTGTGGTTCAAATACTACATCTGGAGCTAATTCTTGGCCTGCAACCATATATACGATATTACTTTCAAAAGAAATAGAAGACACTTTGTTTGGTATTTCAGAAGCAAGGAACGTCTTGATTGCTGAATTCAACTTAATGACTTGAGCATCAACAGAACTTTGTTCCGATGGAGGATTTGCAATCAAAGACAATGCATCGGAAATAGCATTTTGAAGTACATCAAAACTTGCAGAAGGGATATTTCCAACTATCTCTCCTCGTTTATATTCATTTTCTTTAATTGTTTTTTGCGCTTCTTCTATTTTCTTTTGTAATACAGCCAAATCAATTGTAAATGGTTCCACAACAACATTTATGGTTGCCTTTTTTTCCACACCTTCCTCAGAAAGAACAGCCACTGTAACTATTGCATTCGCAGATGTTTGCACATTACTAGCGACAACCTTCCCATCAACAACAGAAATTACATTTGACGATGTTGACCAAGTTTGTGAAACAATTGTAGCATCGGAAGGATTCACAATCAAAGATGAAGACAAATCAACAGATTTTCCCGCCATTACAGTCACACTACTTGTATTGAATGAAACAGAAGTCAATGGGGAAACGACTGAGATTGCACACATTGCAGATTGAGAAGGCGTGTATGTTGATGTAGCAGTAATTGTAGCAGAACCTTTACCAACAGCAGTGATATTTCCGTATTCATCAACAGTAGCCACAGAAGGATTTGAAGATGTCCAATTTACAGTTTGAGGAGCTTCAGACGGACCTATTGTAACCGTAAGTTTTTCTGTTTCATCTTTCTGCAAAGTCAAATTTGTTGAATTTAAAGTAATTGACGTTACTGATGGTAACGAACAATCATCAATAGAGAAGGTTGTTTGAGCTGTTGCCGAACAATTATTCTTATCGGTATAAGCATATGTCACAGTATGCTTTCCTATTGACAATTTTGAAGGATCGATTGCGGATACTGGCACTCCATCTATAGAAAATGTTCCACCAGAAAGATTTGCCGACAAAGCTATAGTTTCTTCCAAATTATCGCAATAAGACATACTTGACAACGAAATTGATGGTTGTGGCAAATCGTTTACAGCCAAAGTAACCATTGTTTTGGCGCCCGAGCAATCACCAAATCTTTGATATACATAATAAACACCTGCTTGTGCTGTTTTGAATGAATTTGTTTCACCAACAACTGCACCTGAAACATTTTCCCAAATCCAATTTGCAGATTCATCACCCGTTGCAGAGAACGATACCGCTTCATCACCTTTACAGATTGACTGAGACGCCTTATCAACAACAGGAGCAGACAAGCTACAACTCTTTATAATTGTAACATTGACACTTGCTGATTTTGAAGTTCCATCCTCCGACGTAACGGTAACTTGAACCATAACATCTGTATCCTCAGTAACAATTCCCGCAGTTAAAACGCCCGAATTACTTATTGTAGCAGATGATGAATTCACTTTCCAACTAGTAGTATTTTTAACATCAGATGGATTTATCACAACATATTGTGACAAATCAAGAAATCCACCTTCATCTACAGTCAAATCTGCCACATTATTAAATTCAACGGATTCAAGTGATGATAATACTTTTACAGTACAAGTCGCCTTTTTTGATGGAGTATATGTTGAACTCATTGTAATTACAGCTTCTCCAGCACCAACAGCAACGAGATTTCCTTCTGTGTCAACCGTAACTACAGAAGCATCAGAAGACTCCCAAGTTACAGTTTGTGGAGCATCACCTGGAGTTAACGTTTTTGTAAATCCACTATATTTTTCATTCTTTTTCAATGTAAGTGTAGTCGGACTCAATGTTATGGTTTGTACATCAGGATCTGCACAATTGTTTATAGAGAATGTTTTTTCGACTTCTCCATAGCAACCATTTTCATCTTCATAAGTATAAGAAACTTTATGTTGACCTTCCTTCAATTTACTTGGGACAAAAGAATCTTCAAAAATGTCGTCAATCATAAAATCGCCACCCATCAAATCTGCAGTCAATGCGACCGTCTTGTTAACATCAGAACAATATGACGATTCTATTATAATATTTGGTTTTGGAAGTGCATTTACAGTCAAAATGGCAATTGAAGGTTTACTTGTACAATTTCCAACAGTTTGAGTTACTGAGTATGCATATTGTTTTGCTTCTGTAACTGCAACATCTTGTATTGTACTTGTTCCTTTTGGATTATCATTCTCATCATACCATTGTAGCGTTGCGCCATCTGCCAAACTACCAGAAACTCTTACAATATAATTGTAATCCTCGTCAATACATGCTTTTGTATTATCTGTTTTTAAAGCAGCAGGAACAGGATTGATTGTATAAACCACTTCTGCGAAATCAGAAACACAGCCATTTTCTGTTCTATTAACATAGAATGTCGTAGTTGAAGTTAACGAAGATGGTGTATATGATTTTGAACCTGTAACAACCGGTTTGTCAGTCTTGCTAACATACCAATCTGCATCTTCCGAAGTCGTCATTGCCACAAGTTCCGAGCCCAAGCAAGAACTTGCACCAACTGCAGTTGGAACTGTTGGTTTTTGTTTCACTTCAACTTTCACCATAGCACGAGGACCTTCACATCCAGGATTTTGTGAAGCATAATACGAACCAGCTTTGGTTGGTATATAGTTTGCACCATCACCCAATTTATTTCCATCAGTAATAGCATCATACCAAGTAATATTTGCACCTGTTGCTGTTAACGTTGGGAAATCGACACCTTCGCAAACAGCATCAACTGGTGCAATAGAAGGTGCTTCAGTTGTACAAGATGTAACTGTTAAAGTTACAGGAACTTTTTCACTTTCACAACCTTCAACCACATTTGAAGCATAGAATGTAAAAACTTTTTCAGTCGCAGTCGAAACCGTTGGTGAATAAGAATTACCTGTCGAAACAGCTGTGCCCGTTTCTGACTCAAACCAATTAACAGTTCCTGAAGCTTGAGCTGTCAACGAAGGAACTGCTCCATTTTTTTCAACTGTTGCTGGATTTACTGATGGAGCTTCAGCAGACACAACCTTTATAGTTGTTGTTTGAGTTGAAGAGCAACCATCTTTTGTTTCAGTATAAGTTAAATCAAAATTTCCGTCTGTATTAGCTTTAAAAACAGAACCTGAAACACCTGTTCCAGACCAAGTTCCTGTTGTTGGTGCCAAAGTAATACTTTCATTAAGACAAGCTTGTTCTTTGACATTTAGTGTTATTGACGGATTGGCAATAATCGTAACAGTTTGACTTGCCGAACCCGAGCAGCCATTCTTATCTGTAACTATATATTCTATTGTATTAGAACCAATTGATGCTGTTGCAGGATTAAAAGATGTAATAGTTGTTCCACCCATAGAGAATTTTCCACCAGCGACTGAAGCGCTTAATTCTACTGCTTCTGCTTCAGCACAATACTTTTCAGCCAAACCGACAATTTCCGGAGTCGGCAACGGGTTCACAGTTACCATTACCTCCAAACGATTAGTACTTTCGCAAGTTCCATCATTCTTTGCAACATAATAAGAATGAATTCCTTCTGTTAATTTTCCAGCTGAAAATTCATTTCCTGTTTCCAATGCAGAACCTGCAGTTTCCACATCGTACCATACAGCCTCATAATTTTTGTCAGAGAAATTGGCAGTCAACGTAGCAGCATCACCAACACAAACTGAAACATTTGCTATTTCTGAAGACACAGGAGCTGTTGCAGGACAAGACTCTTGTATAAATGTTATTTTATATTCAGTTTTTGAGCCATCTTCCGCAGTAACAGTAACAACCGTTTCTGCTTTTCCTGTTGCATCAAACGAAGTTGCAGCAACAACATTCACACTTGCTCGAGAATCAGCTGCTACCGCTGAATAAGCAGTAGAAGCAGGCAAAGTTGTTCCAAAAGGAACCGAAATATCATATTCTGTAGTTTTTGCCGAAAAAACAGGATTTAAAGTATATGAAGCGATAGACAAAGATTTCAATTCACTGCCCGTGTTCGGCTTACCTATTTCAAAGTCAAAGATTTCGCCAGCAGATTCCGTGAACAACGTTCCATAAACCTGAGCAGAAATCAATTTATTTGCCGAATTATCCCAAACCTTCCACTCCACTTCTTCCGGCACACTTGTCGAGCCAGTCATATCAATGATGTCACCACCTTGAATCACAGACGACACGTATAAACCTCCATTATACGTAAAAACTTCTGCGACCATTCTGCATTCATCTCCAACAAATGCGCCAATAAAGTCACCAGCCTCTACCGTAATCGGGAAATTTTTGTCGTATTGATTTATTTTAACAATGCCAATAAAAGCAGTTGAACTTGTATAATTTACTCTTGTCCAAGTAGGGACAGAAAATGCGAACACTGCTGACAACACAATACCAACAGTTACAACCACGAATCTTCGAAATGTTTGCATAGACTTCATAACTTCTGAAAATATAGTTTGTAAAGATAGTATTTTTCATTTATGAAATTTTATCTAAGCAAACAAAATTTCACAATTATTTTATAACATAGACCTTACATACTTAAGACAAATTTAGCCACAAAATCCCTAATATTTATATAGCAAAAAGAAAGGGGAATCTGTTTTCACAAATTCCCCTTTCGTATGAGAGAAATACTCTTACTATTTTACAAGAGCTTCGAAACTTGAATCATCAGAGAAATCAGAAAATTCAAGATCTTTAGCAGCTCTTTCCTTGAATGCAGCATCTTTATCGATAGCAGATTTCAAGTTTGTGATAATCATATCAAGATTTTTTTGTCTTGCACCGATCACAGCTTTCAAGTAATCTACAGAAGCGTCAGCTTCTTCAACTTCATTTGCAACACTCAAAGCACCATCAACGTCACCAGCCAACAATTTAGCCAAAGCAGCATTGAAAGTTTTGTTGCTTCCGAACATTTCTACAGCAGTTGGATAGTCGCCTTCTTTTACTTTTACAGTACCCATATTGTATTTAACCTCTGGTCCTGCACCTTGAGCAACTTCGAAATATTCGAAACCTTTCACCAAGTCACCTTGTTTAACAGCAAGAACACCCATGTTGTTTTTCACAGCTTTGTCACCATCTGAAAGTTCATCAGCACGAGCGAAAGAAGCCTGAGCGTCTTCGAATTTGTTAGCATCCATTTGAATGCAACCCAAATTGTTTACGATTTTCCAAGAATTTGAAAGAGCAGTTGCACCATTTTTCAAAATCTTTTCTGCATCGTCAGCATTTTCTGCAACAATTGCTGCGAACAAATATTCATCTTCTGTCAATTGGACATCAGATTTACCTAAACCCGCTGCAAGAAGAACTGAATCAGATTTACCAACTTTTTCAGCGCTTACAACGATTTTAGAACGACGTAATTGAGGAAGAATGTCATCAGCGATTTCTTTGTAAACAGTACCCATTTTCTTAATTTCTGATTCACGAACAACAGGATCAGAATATTGAGAAAGGATATTCAAAATTGCATCTTTATCTTGAATTTCAGAACTTTCCATCAACATACGGAAGCCTTCCCAGTCTTCAGCAGTATAGTTAGCTTCATATTCACCTTTGATTGAACTTTTCAAAGCTTTTTCTGCTGCAGCTTGACGGTTTTTAGCCAAGTTTTCGTTACCATCTTCTGGTCCATCAGGAGACGCAAAACCTACGATAGCAACGCCTTTCAATTGCATTGTAGAATCAGCTTCTGCATTTTTAGCAAAAGTCTTCATATCTTTAATGCCTTGTTTTGAAAGTTCTTTTGACTGAACTGTTGCATTATTAATAGAGAAAACAATTTCTGATTCCGATGTCAAAAGTTCCGAACGTTTGAATTGGTTCATTGCTTCGATAGCTTGAGCTTCATTTTTCAACAAAGAAGCTGTAGCCAAAACTCCATCAGCGATTTTTACTTCTGGCAAGTTAACCGATTTACTTTTCACAGAAACTTTGCTTTGAATTTTCAATTCTGATTGCAACAAAGCATCTTCGTAAGCAACTTTACCTGTATATGTATAAGATCCACCGGCTGCCGAAATCACACCGCCATTGCCTTGAACTTTTTCTCCTTGCAATGTCACTTCAGGATAAGCGACAGAAGCACTTTCAGACTTCAAAACTGGAGTTAATACCATCACAGCATTTTTATTGAAATATTTTGCTGGATACACAACAGTTACTGACAAATCAACACTATCACCTTTCATTTCTAGAGGATCAGGTGTAACAGTATAACGGACTGTTGCAGCGTCTTTTAACATTTTGTTAGGGCTACTACATCCAACTGCTAGTACGACTGCAGAACCCAAAACAATTTGAAAAACAGATTTTTTCTTCATTTTTTTAGATTTGAATTAAACACTTAATTGCATTGTATTTTTTAGAACGAACAAAAATAGGAATGTTTTTTTATACAACAATCATATTTTCTAATTTATTTTATGTAAAAAAAGAAAGAGACGTTCAAAAATGGACGTCTCTTTCTTTTTAATATACATAATAATTATAGATTATCTATCGAATAAATTTTTCACTTGTGATTTGTTTGTTATCGATTACCGAAATTATATACATACCCTTTGTTTTTGGAACGGCAATTCGAGCAATCTCTACATTAGTAAATGTTTTTGAATAAACAATTTTTCCTGAAAGAGTTGTAATCACAACATAACTAGGGACTTCTGGATGTTCAAAGTGAACGAACACATCTTCTTCAGTCACAGAGAATTTCGCATTCTTACCACACGTTTGAACAGCTATGATTTTTGAATCTTTTGTTTTGCCATCAAAATCAACCTGACGTATTTTGTAATACACAACACCTGTCTTATCTTCATCCGTATCGTAATATACATAGTTTTGAACATCCGTAGTCGTTCCCGCACCCAACAAAGAACCGATTTCTTCAAAATTCACACCATCGAAAGAACGGAACACTTCAAACACTTCATTGCCAGTTTCAGAAGCAGTTTGCCAATGAATTTCAACAACATTGTCTTTGCAAATTCCATAAAGCATTGTTAGTTCAACAGGAAGCAACGTTGAACCAGTATTGTGCATAGCAACATCTACATACGCAGCCATACAATCAGTACCATCAACAAACGCAATATTTTGTTTTCCAGACCCACTTATATCACCCTCAACCATTGGACTTGATCCTTCATAAAAACTACCTGCGTAATTTAACGTACCTGCATTTTCTCCAATTCCATCACCTCCAGATGTTCTGTTTCCGCAATAATTCATAGTGCCACCGGATTTCACATCAAGACTAAAACTCCAGGTCTTATCAGAATTACTTCCAACACCAATATCACCTACAAATATTTCAGCACCATCTTTTACATAAAACTTATTACCATTACCATTTCCTGTATTCATTATACCATTGGCATATAAGGTTCCTTCTATATTTACTTCCCAACCAGAGGCTCCACTAACCTCAAATATACCATCTCCACTATTATCTGTATCAACCAAATATATTTCACCACAATCACTAAGCGTAAATTTACCACCACCATCTTTCGACCTCTTTACCAACATATTTCCATCGTAAACAACAAATTCACCATTTAAGAATGCCGCATTTGACGCATCTTGAATATCACCTAAATATAACACATCAACATCAGAATGTTTCACCACAAATGATGAACCACATTTGAAGTCAACATACAATCTGTCGTCTATGCTTGAAAATTCAACACCATTATCTTTTGTTCCCAAAACGACCTTTTTTGACTGAGCTGCAGTATTATCCACAAGCCAAACAGCGCCTGATTCATTGACGACATGTACATACCTTCCTGTAACCGTCAATGCACCTGTGTTCATACGTATCACTCCGTTATTGAAAAATTGAGTGTGTGCTCTGTGTTGTAAATTCCAATCACCAGTACCATCCAATTCGGATGTCAAAGTCATATCCGTATTATAAAAATTCATTTCACCATTATTCTTCACAATTCCGCTCTTAATCTGCAAATTGGAATTATAAACATTCAATTTTCCACCATTTATTATAGTTGGTCTATTGCTATGTTCATTAGATTGATCATTAATACTAAAATTATTTAATATGGAAAGTTCTCCTTGACGCCCTATTTCAAACCAACCTTGTTTATGTTCTACTATCGGCAACGTTACATTAGCATCTATATTTAGTACATCTCCTGATTTCACATTAAAATAAACTCTTGTATTTGAGCCACCTATAGTAAGGTCCTTACTAATTGTAGTTCCACAATCAAATATCCACGTGGCATCATCTTCCGTAAAACTTGTAGGATGTGAACCCGAGGCATACTGACCTGTCCACCAAGAATTTAAATTCGTCACGTCATTTGTTGTATTGTTACAATTATAATAATATGTTTTAGCATTAATACTTCTTGTTGCCAAAGCAATATAACCATTTCCCTCAACAACAGACGATGCACTTATAGCATTTGTAGACACGGAACAACCAAGTATATTATCAAACGAGGATGAATTTTCTCTTTCAAATCCCAGTGTATTCGAACTATTAAGCCCATTAGAGGTTGAAACACTTATAGAAGAACTCACATAGTCCGCACCATCAATTTTCCAGTATCCAGATGTGTTAATCGCAGTTAAAGGCGAATTTTTCCCTGTTCCTTTTGGTGTAGTAGTTATAGACACGGTTGCCGACGCATTAGCACCTGTTGTTATTCCTTGCATAGTTAACGGCATATAAGCATTCGCCGAACCAACAGGATACACATAAGATCCTGTTGTTCCTGAAGAATTTGACGGCAAAGCTCGTGTTAGTCCGCCTTCTATATAAGAAGCACTATCAGCATTAATTCTATATCCTTGACTTACTGCACCGACTTCAGAATTTGTTACCGTTAAAGTCTTTCCATTCGTATTTAATACACCTTCTACTAATGAAAGATTTCCCGTTACATTTATATTTCCACCTAACGAAACTTTATCGTTTTTAGACCCATCAAGTCCTTTGTTATTTAAAATAAGATTATAAAAATCAAATGCAGGTATTGTTTGT
>JAZRXD010000006.1:0-19014 GCA_045600045.1 Bacteroidales bacterium | reverse complement strand
AGTTTTATATTTATACCAATCAAAGTCATTCATAGCCGTATCATTCTCTATACTTGAATAAAAAACAAGAGTGTCAAATACCGTTTTAATCTTTATTTTGACTTTCCGTAGGTTGCCATCTGTATAGCATTTCGTCCATGTATTGGGCGTAATTGTAGTATTTATAACTTGTTGTGAATAAAATTTCATATCAACAAATGCCTTTCGCAACATTTGGACATCAATATCTAACCCATACGAACCACAGTTAAGATTATTGAAATTTTTTTGTGCAAAATAGCGTTCTATTTCACAGGGAATATGTTGCCCATACACACTTACGCAAATTAAAGTTGCTAATATTAAGATTTTCGTCTTCATAAATCTTCGTTTTTTGTCAAATAATTACTTTTATGCATTGTATCAATTTGCCATTTCGTTTTGAAGTACTATAATTTCCTATATGTTAAGAACCTAGACTTATCATCAGTAACATCCTGTCTCTCCAATATATAAATCAACTCCCTTAATGCCAACGACTTTTCTGTATCATGTAAGAAATCATTCCATAAGATTGGAGGAAATTGCAATGGTACAATCATGTCTCCATTTTGTATTACGCTATTTTCATCTCTATAAACTCCGCACATATTATATCACATTTTAAACTCATCATATAGTTCAAGGAACCTCTCATATTTTTTATAAATCATTTCACAAAGTTCCTCGAAATTCTTTAATCCATAAACTGACAAGATCTCCTTGTCTAAAAAATCATTGTAATTATACCGCAATTTCCCCTCTATCGTTTCTAAAAACATATATTGCTTGGCACGAGGGTTTAAACTATTCCTTATATCATAGTTTGTTATTATAGAGTCTTGTTTTGCATCTTGGTTCCAAAAACCTACTTTAAAAACGTACTTGTTTTTCATATCCATTATTATAGGAAAGTCGCCCCCAATAGTATAATAGAAAGTGGAAGTTGCAGTGTCGTTGATTCTAACGATATTATATTCCATATAATCATCACATGGTCCGTAACGACAAATCTCATTAAAACGAGTATCAGTATTTTGGGGATTCATCACAACCTCTGCTAAAGTATAATAGATTTTTGCATATTGACTTGTGTCTTTATGAAGAGAATCTCCAGCGTACATTGATTTCCAATTTAATAGTTTTCCCGAATCATCGTAAGATAGTATTGATAAATCACCTTGCAAATTATATGTCCATGTCCCTACACGAATTCCATCACGCAACTTACCCTCGCATGCCAAATACCCTTCTTTGTGCATAAAGTCAAAATCCTTATAATATATTGAAAAAGAAGAATCTACCGAGAACGAATAATCATATTTTTTCAGCAAAGAAGAGTCCATTTCTTTTACCTGTTCGTCTGTTAGTCCGTGCATTTTGCACCATAAAACAATGTCTGATTCAAAAGGAGAATCAAATAAACTACCTGGTGGATTTCCCATAATGATAGATTTCCAATTTTTATGTTTACTGTATAAAATATCTGGATTTAAAATTGGCGATATTTCGCATTTCTTCAATTTTTTTAATTTTAGTATTTGGGGACTTATCTCTATTGGGACACGCTTTCTATATAATTTCAGACTTTCTAAATTCTTACATTCGTATATCTCGTTTATATTTGTGGCAGAATATTTTTGCTCATACAATTCAAACTCTTTAAGATTTTTAAATTCCGTAATTCCTTTTATATCAACCGCTGCGGATGTTGCTTTAATTTTTAGAGACTTCAGATTCGGAAAATCATCTGGCGTAATCAAAATTGAATCTCCAACATAATTATGCAATTCTATTTTTTCAACAAAATGAATCGGTACTTTTATATTAGCCCAATAGTCGTGGTTAAAATACGCTTTTTTCCCCATTTCGCACATTTTTGGAAAATCTATAATAAGAGGTATCGTTTCAGATACCTGTGCTTGTACAGAGTGACTGAGGAATAATCCTATTATTAATAAACCACGTTTTAACATGCCTATTTAGTTTTGAAGTACTATAATTTCCTATATGTTAAAAGTTTGAGCCACTCCTCTATGTTTCGTTTGCAAACTTCCCTTTTTCTTATTTAGGTTTTTCTCTGGTAAAGATAGGGCTGATTTCTAAATATCACACTTATGATTTCTTTTTTGATTTTTTTATTGAATTAAAAAGCTTTATTTTTCCAAATCATTTTTAAGTGTAAAAAAGCACGATAAAGCCTACCAGTTCAAACTGCATAGTTATGTAGTTCAAACTCCCTAACTATGTAGAAAAACATACTAAATTCCAACGAACTTCTTATTGCTCAAAAATAAAGTTATATTATTACATTTGCAAAAAACAATCGAATGTCGTTTGACGAACATAAACTTCTGGTTAAAGCATTGGAAATGCAGGATTTGAGCGTTGAAGAAGGTGCATTCTTATTTAGGAACGCCGCTCTTCCCGATTTGCAGTTTGTTGCCGATGCCATACGAAAAAAATTCCGTCCAACCGGCATTGTTTCGTGGATTATAGATAGAAACGTAAACATTACAAACGCCTGTATTTCCGGCTGTAAATTCTGTAATTTCCACAAACGCTTAAACGAAGACGGCATTTACATCACCACGTTCGAAGAATACGACAAAAAAATTGAAGAACTTGAATGGTTTGGTGGCGACCAACTTCTGATTCAAGGTGGAATGCATCCAAAATTAGGATTGGATTTTTACAAAAATCTATTTTCGGAACTCAAACGCCGCCACCCAAACATAAAACTCCACGCACTTGGTCCACCAGAAATTGCATACATTGCAAAACGCGAAGGAATGACGCCACGCGAAGTTTTGGAATCGTTACACGAATCGGGATTGGACAGTTTACCAGGAGCCGGCGCAGAAATTTTAAGCGACAGAGTCCGCAGTTACCTTTCTCCAGGAAAATGTAACACGCAAACGTGGTTAGATGTGATGAAAGAAGCGCACAAAATGAAGCTAACAACTTCTGCCACAATGATGTACGGACACATCGAAACTATAGAAGAACGAATGGAACATTTAGTTCGCATCCGCCAAGTTCAATACGAAAAGCCCAACGATTCCGACGGATTTACGGCATTCATTCCGTGGCCATTCTGCAGCAAAGGAACGGTTTTGGAAAAGACCAGCGAGAAAGAATTTAAGATTCGACAGGAAGAATATATCCGCATGATTGCAATCAGCAGAATTATGTTGCCGAACATTCCACACATACAAGCTTCGTGGCTGACAGTGGGCTTGCCTACCGCACAAATTTGCCTGCACGGCGGTGCCGACGATTTAGGTTCCATTATGATAGAGGAAAACGTGGTTTCAAAAGCGGGAGCTACATATTCCGTCCATAAAGATGAATTGCCAAACGCAATACTCGAAGCTGGTTTTACTCCACGACTGAGAAACCAGCACTACGATTTGGTATAAAGTGGTCAATTAAATTAATTCCCGATTTGATTAATTCAACAAATCTTCTTTGTATTTCTGAAGACCAGCTTCGAATGTTTTTACCGCATCGGCCAATGAACCGATGAACTTACCTCCTGCCGCGTTAAAATGTCCGCCACCCATATAATAATCCTCGGCAAACTTATTTGCAGGGAAATTTCTTTTTGAGCGAAGAGATACTTTCACTGTTCCATTTTCGTATTCGGTAAACAACGCACAGAATTTCACATCATTCACAACTAAAGGAATATTCACAAAACCTTCGGAATCTCCAAGTTGAAAATTAAACTCTTTTTGATTTTTCAACGTAATAGTCATATATGCCGCATGGTGTTCCGGCAAAAACCTTAAATTTTCGTTTAAAACAGTCGCTTGCAAGCGCATTCTGTCATAGGAATACACATTGTATATTTTATCGTGAATAAAGTTTTTTCGAATACCACGCCCGACTAAATCACCAACAACATTATACACTTCCACATAATTCGACGAATAATCCAGACGTCCGGTATCCGTCATTAAGCCCGTATACAGCGACTCCGCAACATGCTGATTGATAAACGAATCGTAGCCACAAGCTTGCAAAACATGATATACGATTTCGCAAGTCGAGCTTGCCTCTGGAAACGAAACGATTGCCGCACTGGAAATTTTCAAACCCAAATGATGGTCAAGAACCACGATTGGCTTTGTAAAATTCGCCAAAAGCGGTTCCATATTATCGGTTCTACTAAATTGATTGAAATCGAGGCAAATAACGACATCCGATTTTTCAATAAAATCCTTCGCTTCTTTTTGTTGTCTGTCAAAATTGATTACACAATCAGATGTGCCATGCATCCAACGGAAAAAAGCAGGGAAATCGTTAGGAAGAACAATTTTCACCGTCTTTCCCATTTGACGCAAAACTTCGGCCATTGCTGTGGAAGAGCCCATGGCGTCACCATCGGAATTATGGTGAGTTGTTATAGTAAACGTTTGATTATCAGCAATTAACTGTTTAATCGTATTAATAGTTTCCGACGCAATTGTAAAATCCATAATTTATTTTAATTGAATATCAAAAACGACAGGTGTATAAGGCGGAATTGTTCCGTCGGACGAACCTGATTCGCCCCATGCAAACTCACTTGGAATAATAACCTTAGCTCGTTCGCCCTTACGCATCGTTCGAATACATTTGTCTATGCCTTTAATAACTTGCATTTCGGCGCCAAGTCTAAAATCCAACGTCATTAAATTACTGATTATTGTTCCGTCGAGCAAACTTCCCTGAAATGCGATAGATACCGCATCTCCACTTTGAGGCATTTTGCCTCGGCCACGTTTGATTATTCGCTTATAAATTCCAGAACGGAGCAATGTATATTTTTCGCGAGTCCGTTTAAAGTATTGTTGGATTAAAAACGTTTCGTAGTCTTGTTTTGCCTGTTTCCAAAGCATTTTTTCCTTCATTTGTTCCGCGAACACTAAACTATCGACAATAGAATTCACAAAAACGGTAAACTGCACATCAGCAGTGGTATCGTTTCGAATAATTTCGGGAATAAAACTTTGATCGACCAATTTTTCTTTTGGAACAATGAACGACAAGCTGTCGCCAGTGTGAATATCGAGAAACAACAACGGCAAACCCAAATTTTGTTCTTCTTTAGCAACAACATCGAGATTTTCCTGAATCAAAATGGAATCGGTATCAACAAGATTGAAATACATCGAAACCGAAACAACATCGCCTGGATGAGCCGTTGCATACGTATCGGAAAAAGCCAACAATTGATAGTAATATCCTAATTTTTTGTTGTAGGTATAGCCTTCGTGCTTTGGAAACATATTGCACGAACCGAGAAATAAAACACAGAATAAACTAACGAATATGGATTTTGTTGAATTTCTCATATCATTTTTGAATGAGTCAACAAAAACACTACTTACGCATGTTTTTTTGTTGCTCTTTCGCCATTTTTTCCAATCGTTCCTGAAAACTTGATTTACGTTTTTTAGGTGCTTTTGCCTTATTTGCCTCCAACTTTTTCAAAATCTTCTCATCGTTCACCAAATTACGAATCAAAATTGTTTGAAGCATAGTTATGACATTAGCCAATAAATAATAATAACTCAAACCTGCTGAATAATCATTAAACCAGAAAATCATCATGATTGACATAATCCACATCATCACATTCATATTCGGCATACCTGGAGTTTGGACTTGTGCCGTGTTTGCCGTATTGATTTTGTTTACAATAATCATTGACGCAGCCATCAACAATGTAAACAAACTGATATGGTTTCCGTAGATTGACGAAATCAACGGAATATGTGTCGTCCATTCAAAAATCGAATCATAAGTAGATAAATCTTCGGCCCACAAGAAACTTTCCTGACGAAGTTCAATAGAAGCCGGGAAGAATCGGAACATAGCAACCAAAATCGGAAATTGAATCAACAACGGCAAACAACCTCCCATTGGATTAATTCCAACTTTTTTATACAAATCCATTGTTGCCTGTTGTTTTTTCATTGCATCTGCCGGATTCGGAAATTTTTCGTTGATTTCCTCCACATACGGTTTAATAACACGCATTCTCGCTGTTGACAAATAAGATTTACAAGTCAACGGGAACAAAACCAACTTCAAGATGATTGTCATCAACAAAATTACCAGACCCATATTATCAATAAATCCACGCAACCAATTGAAAATAGGAACAATCGCATATTTTGTTATGAAACCGAACCAACCCAAATCAAGCATACTTTCCAAATCAACACCTTGTTCTTTCAAAACCGGCAAGTGATTTGGGCCAAAGAAGAATTTCATACCAAGTTTTTCTTCTTTCGGCATGAACAACGTAGCAGTGAATTCTTTCATTGTGGAATCGCTGTTCGTCAAAACTTTCGAAGCAACGTCGCCGCCACGTTCAAATTTATCGTCGGCAATCAACACAGCCGAAAAGAAATGTTGTTTGAAGCCAACCCATTTTACTTGTCCCGAAAGTTTTTCTTTTTCATCGTCTTTCGCACGAGGATTCAAAGTTTCGGTGTCGTCTTCGTAATATTTCCAAACGATTGTTGTATTTTGCGATTCAGCCGACTTTGATTTTTCCAACACATTCATTGTCGTATTCCACAACAAATTGTAGCGCGACTCGCGGATGTACGATTCCATACCTTTGGTTGTAATCGACAAATCGAGATTGTAGGAATTTGGACGCAAAGCGTACGTATATTTCAAATATGAAAATTCGTTAACCGACAAGCGATACGAGATTTTTTGAACGGAGTCTTCCTTAGAGACAGTCACACCCGACGTTTCGAAAAACATTTCGTCGGTTGAACGTCCAATCGCACTCAACAACAAACCAAAATGCGTGCTGTCGCCAGCCAACAAACACAAAGGTTGACCACTGTGAGTAGTGTAATCTTTAACCAAAACTCTATAAGGTTTTCCACCTTTGCTGCTCATTGTTACAGCTATCAAATCATTTTCGAGCGTAACAAATTCTTCATCGCCAGTTGCCGATTTATAAAAACTTCCATATTCACGAATCAAAGCAGCCTCGTTCATAATAGATGATGCTTCTGAAGAATCAGTCGCCAAACGACATGTATCATTATTCATAAGTTCGAGAGCCAACAACGAATCTTCTTTTTGCTGAAGTTGTTTTTGCAACTCAACATTACGCAAAGAATCCAAATATTCCGCTCTACGTTGTAAATCCTCTTCCGATGGTCTTGTAAAGAAATAATATCCAACCATCAATAAACAAATTAGTACTGTGCCAATAACCGCATTTCTATCCATTTGTACTTTATTAAAATTTTCGGCGAAGATATGAATTTAATTCGTAAAGAGAAAAAGCCAGCAAAAGTTTTGAGTAAACCCACGAAATGCAGCCCCTAAAACGAAAAAAAGCACACCGAATGGTGTGCTTCCGCGGAAAGTGGGGGATTCGAACCCCCGGAACGGTAACCCGTTCGACAGTTTAGCAAACTGTTGGTTTCAGCCACTCACCCAACTTTCCTGACTGAATTTGCTTGGAAAAGCATTGCAAAAATATAAACTTTTTCAATAAAACCAACGACAAACAAAATTTTAGGCGAAAACATTTCAAAAAAAATGTCAAACACATTAGGTAAAGTCAAGATTTTATGTACTTTTGCCCCCGAAAAAATATTATTAACAAATTAAACAATTTTAGCTGTTATGGTAAATCAGTATGAAACCGTTTTCATTTTAACTCCCGTTTTGTCTGAATCTCAGGCAGAGGAATCGGTTAAGAAGTATGAACAGCTTATAAAGGGAATGGACGGACAAATCGTTCATTCAGAAAATTGGGGCTTGAAGAAATTGGCTTATCCAATTCAAAAGAAAAGCTCTGGTTTCTATTACCTTTATGAGTTTAAAGCAGATAGCGAATCAATTGACAAGCTAGCTGTTGCATTCAAACGTGACGAAAGAGTGTTGAGAAGTCTTATCGTTAAGATGAACAAACACGCAATCGCTTACGCAGAAAAGAAAAGAAATAATGTTCAAGAATCTTCTAAAAACGAATAGTTATGGCACAAGCACAATCAGAAATTAGATACTTGACTCCTCCTTCAGTAGAAGTTAAAAAGAAAAAATACTGCCGATTCAGAAAATTAGGCATCAAATACATTGATTATAAAGATCCTGAATATTTGAAAAAATTCTTAAACGAGCAAGGAAAAATCCTTCCTCGTCGTATTACTGGAACTTCAATCAAATATCAAAAGAAAGTTGCAGTTGCAATCAAGCGTGCTCGTCACCTTGCATTATTACCTTATGTAACAGACTTGTTAAAATAGTAGCGCCCTATGGAAATTATATTGATCAAAGACGTTCCTAATTTAGGACTTAAAAATGAGGTAGTAACTGTTAAAAATGGTTACGGAGAAAATTATCTTATTCCACAAGGTTTTGCTATTATCGCTACAGAATCAGCAAAAAAACAACATGCTGAAACAATGAAGCAACGTGCACACAAGGAAGAAAAAATCAAAAACGAAGCTATGGAAATGGCTACGAAACTTGAAGGACTTTCTTCTCTTACAATTGCTACAAAAGCAAGTGCAACTGGTAAAATTTTTGGTTCTGTTAACTCAATCCAAGTTTCTGAAGCTCTTGCAAAAGCAGGATTCGAAATCGATCGTCACAAGATTGTTTTGAAAGAATCTTCAATCAAAGAACTTGGTTCTTATTCTTGCAAAATCACACTTTACAAAGGCGTTGTAGTAAACGTACCTTTCGAAGTTGTTGCTGAATAATAACACTCTACATAAAAGACCTCGCTTATCACGAGGTCTTTTTCTTTGTCCTATTGTGTAATGGTAGCACAGCAGACTCTGGATCTGTTAGTTGGGGTTCGAATCCCTATAGGACAACAAAAAAACAGACTGTAACTAAGCCTACATTCTTTTTTTTTACAGCCGTACGCCAAAAATATTTTTTTCTTTAGGATTTACTCACGTTAACTTATTGTTAAGCAATATCCCCTCTATCTTTATTTTTTGTTAAGCCACCATCAAATCTTTATTAAATGTTTTTAGTGCTATTTTCTAACCGAAAATTTAACATAATCTTTGTCCCACAAATAAAAAAAGACAATGATTATGATACTAACTATTTTCACTCTTATTGGCGCACTCGGAATGTTTCTTTATGGTATGAATACCATGAGTTCTGGTTTACAAAAAGCAGCAGGTGAAAGCCTACGAAAGTTTATTGCATCAATGACCTCAAACCCTTTCAAGAGAGTTCTTACTGGTTTCGGTGTAACTGCAACAATCCAGTCATCTAGCGCAACAACGGTAATGGTCGTTGGGTTTGTTAATGCTGGTCTTTTGACACTTACACAAGCAATCGGTGTCATTATGGGTGCTAATATTGGAACCACCATGACTGCATGGATAATAGCAATATTCGGGTTCAAAGCCGACATTTCTGCTCTTGCTGTACCATTCATGGCAATAGGATTCTTACTGAGCATATCAAACAAAAGCAAAAGGAAAAATATAGGTGAACTCATAATAGGATTTAGCTTGCTATTTCTTGGACTTTCACTTATGAAAGAATCAATTCCTGACTTAAAGGAAACACCGCAAGTATTGGAATTTATCAAAAACTGGTGCGGACACGGTTTTTGGTCTGTGTTAGCATTTCTTGGAGTAGGAACAATTCTCACTTTAATACTCCAATCTTCCAGCGCCACTGTTGCACTAACGCTTATCATGCTAAACATGAACTGGATTCCTTTTGAAATGGCCTGCGCCATGGTTCTCGGAGAAAACATAGGAACAACTATCACAGCCAACATTGCTGCGTCTGTCGGCACAACCAATGCACGAAGAGCGGCATTAGCACACACTATATTCAATTTATTTGGTGTGGTTTGGGCTCTCGTTTTGTTCTATCCTCTTGTAGATTTGGTTACAAACATTGTTTCCATACTAACAACAGATGCCGATACTGCAGTTCTTTATGGAATTTCAACACTCCACACACTATTCAACGTGGTTAACACGTGTGTCCTTATCGGCCTCACTCCTATTATCGAAAAAATAGTTTGTGCCATTATCAAAGACAACAAACCAAAAGAAAAAAACACATTAAAATATATCAATGCAGGCTTGATAACCACTCCAGAATTGGCATTAGTTGAAGCACACAAAGAAATCATTAAACTTGGGGAAACAATGAAACAATCACTTTTCTGCGTGTCCGACTCCATTGATATTTGCAATGATTCGTCAAAATTCCAACCGTACAGAGACAAACTCGTTGAGTACGAACAAATATCCGACGATATGGAATTTGAAATCATTTCTTTTCTCAACAATCTTGATAAGGACAGATTAAGCGAAGATTCCTCACTAAAAATGCGTGCAATCATACGAATTGTTGGAGAATTGGAATCTCTTGGCGATAGCGGAGAATCAATCAGCAGAACCATTCTTCACATGAACCAATACGGACGAAAATTTTCAGATGACCATAAGACAAAACTTCATAAAATGATAACATTGCTCTCTAACGCATACACTTCGATGTTAGAAAACATATCGAAAGAAGAAATTCTTTCCAATATTACAAATGCGTTAGAATCAGAATATGCAATCAATACATTCCGTAGCGACTGTAGAGAACAAGAAATGCAAAAAATAGAAGAAAATGGCGATGCGTATTTTGAAGGAGTATTCTTCATCAATATTCTTGAAGATATGGAGAAAATGGGTGATTTCTTAATAAACATTTCGCAAGCAGCGCTAAATAAAAACGAAGCTTAATATTCCTTACGAACAGAACCTATTAGCAAAAAGGGAATGATTTCACATTCCCTTTTTTCATTACTAATGATTAAAAATATTATCTCAATTTGGAGTTTTGTTGCAACTAATTGTAAGTCTGCAAACTCAGTTTGATATTCCCTGGATTTGGTAAATGCATACCATACATCGTTAGCTTGTTTTCTCGTGCATATTGCAAAATACGTACTCGTGTTTCTGTTGCCATAACAGGATCCATATCGAAGAATGGACAAAATTCAGGATGTTCCATTTGTAAAGCAGCACCATGTATTAAATCTGCAATTACAAGAATACTATCTTTTTGAAAAAGCGTATGTCCTGGTGTATGACCGTAGGCGGCTATTGTTTGCACCCCACCTGCAAGTGTATCTCCTGCGTTAAAACAATGTAAATGGTCTTTATACGCAGCCAACACTTTCTTTGCCAACATACCGCGTTCTCCTTCCATCGACATCCAAGCCTCAACTTCCACACGATTTATATATAATTCTGCATGAGGAAAAACTACCGTATCATCTTTTAGTAATCCTCCAATATGGTCGGGATGCAAATGTGTAATATAAATTAAATCCAGTTCGTCGGGTTTTACGTTCAACTCGGACATCTTAGGTTGCAATTGACTAAACGGAGCTCCCAAACCTGCATCAATTAAAATTGTTTTTCCTTCTGTTTGAAGTAAAAAACAACTGATACTTGAAGGTACGCCATCCTGCAAGCCTAATTCGTTCCAAATAGAATCAGGAACTGTTGGAAAAATTTGATGTTCCTGAATTGTTGGACCTTGCTTGTCTTCAATCCATACGATTGTTGTAGAGTCATCTTGACTTTCATTCTTTGTAGTTTGTGAACAGCCCACGACAAAAAAAACTACACTAACAATAACCAATAGTCTTTTCATAATTTTATTTTTTACACATTTCAATTTCTTGCCTAATATTCAGGAATTGAATATTAGGCAATTTTCTTTTTTTACAAAAAATGGGAATGTAAAAGCATTCCCATTTTCTCTCTATTAATAGATTCAATCTTAATTGATGCTATATTCTTGCCAGCTCTTGATTTGAATTTCACTCAAATCTTTTGAGCATGCTGCGTGTAAGAATGCACTTGCAAGACGAGCATTTGTAAACAATGGAATATTGTGGTCGATTGCAGCTCGACGGATTTTGTAACCGTTTGTCAATTCGCGACGAGTTTGATTCTTAGGAATGTTAATTACCAAATCAATTGTATGTTCTTGCATCAATTCGGTAATGTCTTCTTTTGCGTGCGTTTCGTCTGGCCAATTAACTGCCGTTGCAGCAACGCCATTTTCTACCAAGAATTTTTGCGTTCCTGCTGTTGCGTAAATCTTCAATCCTTTTTCTTGCAACAACATACAAGATTCTAACAAATCAACTTTACCTTTTGCATCGCCAGAAGAAACCAACACACCTTTTTCTGGTTTGCGGAATCCTACAGAATATAATGATGACAACAACGCATCGTCGAAAGTTGTTCCTAAACAGCCAACTTCACCTGTTGAAGACATATCAACGCCCAAAATTGGGTCGGCTCTGTGAAGACGGGCAAATGAGAATTGCGAAGCCTTAATACCAACGTGATCAACGTCAAATACTGCTGAATCAGGTTTTTCTACTGGCTCACCAAGCATAATCTTCGTTGCTGTTTCAATAAAGTTGCGTTTCAATACTTTCGAAACGAATGGGAACGAACGCGATGCACGTAAGTTACATTCAATAACTTTCACATCGTTGTTCTTTGCCAAATACTGAATATTGAATGGACCGCTGATGTTTAATTCCTTAGCAATCTTGCGGCTGATTTGTTTAATTCTGCGGGCTGTTGCAACATAAATATTTTGTGCAGGGAAAACCAAGGTTGCGTCACCAGAGTGAACACCAGCAAATTCAATGTGCTCTGAAATTCCGTATTCAATAATTTCACCGTTTTTAGCAACAGCATCGAATTCAATTTCTTTTGCATTTTGCATAAACTTAGAAACAACAACAGGATATTCTTTCGAAACCTTAGCAGCTGCACCCAAGAATGTATGCATTTGCTCTTTATCGTAGCAAACGTTCATTGCAGCACCTGAAAGAACGTACGAAGGACGAATCAATACAGGGAAACCAACTTCGTCAATGAATTTGTCGATTTCGTCGTAGCTTGTAAGTGCTTCCCAACGTGGTTGGTCAATGCCAAGTTGGTCAAGCATTGCAGAGAATTTATTTCTGTTTTCCGCACGGTCGATAGAAACTGGCGATGTACCCAAAATTGGCACACTCTGACGATGTAGTTTCATTGCCAAATTGTTAGGAATCTGTCCACCAACCGAAACAATCACACCCTTAGGAATTTCAAGGTCAATTACGTCAAGTACGCGTTCAAAACTCAATTCGTCGAAGTACAAACGGTCGCACATATCGTAATCGGTAGAAACTGTTTCAGGGTTGTAGTTAATCATTATTGATTTGTAACCGAACTTTCTCGCAGTTTGAATCGCATTAACCGAACACCAGTCAAATTCAACCGAGGAACCAATTCTATATGCACCAGAACCAAGAACCACGATAGATTTGTCATTTTTGTATGCATAATTGATACTGTGTTCTGTCATACCATACGTCATATACAAATAGTTCGTCAATTCTGGATGTTCAGAAGCGATTGTATTGATACGACGAACAGCAGGAAGAATATTGTTTTTCTTACGAACTTCACGAACACGCAATTGTTCTTTTTCAAGATTGCCAGAAGGATTTTCTACATAACGTGCAATTTGGAAATCGGAAAAACCAAGACGTTTAGCTTCTTTCAAAACATCAGCTGGCAAATCTTCAATTTTCTTATAAGAAGAAAGAACTTTCGTGTAATCAACAATGTTCTTTAAACATTTGATGAAATACACATCAATTTTTGTCAATTCTTCAATTCTTTCTGGAGTATAACCATTTTCCAACGCTTTTGCAATGGCGAAAATTCTCATATCGGTTGGATGAGAAAGTTCTTTGTCCAAATCGTCAAATTCAAGGTCGTTGTTGCCAACAAATCCGTGCATTCCTTGACCAATCATACGAAGACCTTTTTGCATAATTTCCTCGAATGATTTACCGATAGACATAATTTCGCCGACAGACTTCATTGATGAGCCAATTTCGCGGTCAACACCAACGAATTTAGACAAATCCCAACGAGGAATCTTAGCGATAATATAGTCAACCGAAGGAGCAACGTATGCAGAATTTGGCGTTCCCATTTCACCAATTTGGTCAAGCGTGTAACCCAAAGCCAATTTAGCCGCAACGAAAGCCAATGGATAACCAGAAGCTTTTGAAGCCAACGCAGAAGAACGGCTCAAACGAGCATTGATTTCTATGATACGGTAATCGTTTGTCTCAGCATTGAAAGCATATTGAATATTACATTCACCAACGATTCCAATGTGGCGGACAACTTGTTTTGCAATATCCTGCAATAATGAAATTTGTTCTTTCGATAAAGTTACGATAGGTGAAATAACGATACTTTCACCAGTGTGGATTCCAAGAGGATCGACATTTTCCATTGGAACTACCGTAAAACAGTGATCGTTTGCATCGCGGATTACTTCAAATTCAATTTCCTTCCAACCTTTCAACGATTCTTCAACAAGAATTTGTTTTGAATAAGCTAAAGCATTCTCGCACAATGCAATAAATTCTTCTTCATTGGTAGAGATACCAGAACCAAGACCACCAAGAGCATAAGCGGAACGAACCATTACAGGATATCCCAACTTACGGGCAACTGTCAATGCGTCTTCCAACGATTCAACAGCCTGTGAAGAAGGCGTTTTTGCCTGAATTTCGTTCAATTTCTTTACGAACAAATCACGGTCTTCTGTAATCATAATTGCTTCGACAGAAGTACCAAGCACCTTTACGCCATATTTTTGAAGTGTTCCAGAAAGATATAATTCAGTACCGCAGTTCAAAGCAGTTTGTCCACCGAACGACAACAAAATACCGTCTGGTTGTTCCTTCTTAATAATTTCCTCTACGAAATATGGAGTGATAGGAAGGAAATAAACTTTGTCGGCAATACCGTCAGACGTTTGGATAGTTGCGATATTAGGATTAATCAACACCGTTGAAATACCTTCTTCGCGCATAGCTTTCAATGCTTGCGAACCAGAATAATCGAACTCACCAGCCTGACCGATTTTCAATGCACCGGAACCAAGGAGCAATACTTTTTTTACATCTTTCATAACTTTATTTTTTTTACCGTTCATCTATACAAAAAAAATGCGTTAGTGAAACAACTAACGCATTTTATTAAAAATAAAAACGACTGAATCGAGATGCTTGTTAGGCATCATCACCGTTATAGGCAAGTCTCGGTAAGTCGTCATATACTTTCTATTTTTGTTTCGGCAAAGATAGACAAACGAATATTTTAGACAAGAAACTAACGAACTATTTTATTAACTTTTTATTGTTAGTTATTAGTGCAATTCGTACTCAACGAAAATCAAAGTTTTCACATTAGTTTTTCAATAGAAGCGAAAGAAAAATTATTTTTACAAAAAATTGAAACAAATGGATTTCACAAGAAAAAAAATCATCAAAGGTTTTAAAATCTACACGAAAAAACTCCTGTGGCCAATCCTACATTTATATGATATTACATTCAAAAAAGAGCTCACCGTGGCAGTAGCCGATTTAATGCTCCTTCGCGATGGCGAAATCTACAATCGACAATTTTATGTTGCAGCCCGCCTACTCGATGCAAAACTATACTATGAAAAAGGCGACAACTCCCTACCGTTTCAAGTTGCGGTTTCGTACAATTATCGTCCAGCCTCCTACGACCGAGATAAAAGAACTCGAGATTACATTGAATTAATGGATTCTGTAAAAAATAATGGTTATGATATAAATTCACATTTAATTATAGACAAAGAACTTTATCTTATTAACGGAACACATAGAATCGCTCTTGCTCTATATAATAACATTCCAGAAATAAAAGTATACTGTTGGAACCGAAAAAATATTATTGAAAAAGGATTTGAACGTAGACCTTTGTCTACACTGCCAACAAATATTTTAAATACTATTTATCTTGAATATAACCACATTCAAAATAAATTGATTGAAACAGGGCAGACTTTTATTTTTTGGATGTCGCTAGACAACCTTGATGAAGCCAAACTATTCTTTCAACAACAAGAAAAATATTTTATTTTCTTTAAATATTATCAAAATCTTAACACCACTATTGCTTTTGATAATACGACTATAAATAAAGGTTTTTTTGCCCTATGTAAACCTATTAAGACTGAATACCAAATAAAAAAAATGGAATATTATTCTAATTACATATATAAGACACAAGAAAAAATCCAAAAACTCTACAAATCCAAACTATCATTTTACATTTCACCAAATTGCCAAAAAGGATACCATCTATTTGAACTACTAAAATTGAATACGAAGGAAGTTTTTTTATAATCCCTACAATTGTTTCACAGAATGATATTTTTTCAAAATCACGTCTAATTCATCATTTGTAAACCCCATTGATTTTAATCTGTCTAGAGAATAATCACATTTTGATCGTTTTCGAACAATACGACACGAGACGTATTTGTCATTTCGATAAATAGCCATTGCAATTCTATGAGAACCATTAATTAAACGATACGATTTATCAACAAATATTTCGGAATCTTTCATATACCCATTAGACTCATAAGAACGAATTAAGTTTCTAAACGAATCTTCCACACTAGAAACGTCTTGAGAATTACCCAACTGGCACCTTCTCAATTTACGATACAAAATCCATCCAAAATCATTTTCCCCATAATAATTTTCTATTGCAAGCAAACGAATAATAATATCAAAACGTTTAAATTCACATTCAGTTGTTGAAAATATTTGTTTTACTTCATATTGAGTATGCGTAACAAAAAAATGAGTTTGAAGAAACCAAACAATATGTTTCATAACACGAATGTATACAAGAACTCACAATAAGAAAAAAGACGACACATATTTGCATCGTCTTTCTTTATTTTAATTCACACGCTTATTATTATTCAATATCCTGAACTAAACGTACACACAAACCTTGATTTCTACTTGAGAGCCAACTTTGTAATTGCAATTGCCATGTACCATAAACATATGATCCTTTGGAACCAGTCCGACCACCTTCTTCATTTACAGCAAACCAATTTCCTGTTGAAGACCAATACGCAGCAAACGTTTTTCCATACCCTTTTCCGACATTCTTCATACCAAAGACATACTCACCACCATCATCATACATATATGCTATACCAGACGCAGGTAAAAATACAGCACCTGCTGCTTGCATTTTACTCCATTGTTCCTCCGTATAAACATTAGTACTAAACCCTGTTGTCGATGATGTGCAAATAGAACCTGAAGGCGCAGAAAATTCAGATGCCGTAAATGAACAATCCGAAGGTAATACCCATTCATCTGGTAATAAAATTATACCCTCAATAGCAGATACACCATCTGGCGTTTCTGTAATAGAAATTGTTCCTAAAGACATTAGATTCGCTGCATTTGCACGTTCCAAAATTAAATATTTCCATTCTGCTCCTGTCAACGTTCTCCACTTATTTACCTTATTACCTCCATTGGTTATGACATTAAACCATCCCCAATCTGCATTAGAATTTGTTTCGGTTAGATTAGATGAAATAAAATCCGTTACTATTGATGAATAATCTGTAGGTTGATATTTTTCAGCTCCACTATTCCATCCACTGGTACCATAACAGAACAAATCAATCCACCCCGCATATGATGGATTATTTGCATTTTCATTTCCACATTTCACACCTCCTTCATATACATTTCCACCAACAGCACCATTCTTATCTGTACCCGCAACTGCATCATATTGATGTTCAGCAAATCGCCATGTTTGTGTTGATGGTTGATATTGCAAATTACCTTGTGCAAATACAACTTGTCTATCTGCACTAACAGAGAATTTTGACAAGAACGCTCCCTTATAAACTTTATTAGGATTCATTTCAGCACACATTCCCAAAAGTTGTTTTTCATAAGACGCTTTCAATTCATCGTATTCAGCTTTTGTTACATAATCAGAAGCATCGGTTAATTCTGCAACTGTTGTTGGAACTGATAAGTCTTCTGTTTTCACATAGTACGAAAGAGTATCTTTCGTTGCTAATTCTTCAAAATCAGGAACATCTGACGCTGTCAAGTAATCTTCCAAATCTGTCTTCGTTGCATATGTAGATTCTATATCCGCTGTCTTCGTATAGTCTGCCAATTGCTCGCTCACGTATGTCTCACTTGCCAAGCCCTCTACACTTGGAATTGTCGGAACATCCGTCAAGTCTGTGTAACTGCCGCTTGTTGCTACAGGAGACAAGTCGGACGATTCTGCATATATACTCAAATCTGGTTTGTTGGCGATATAACTGTCTTTGCTTGCGTCTGTTTCTGACCAATCTGACTGTACGTTTTCCTCTGCCGTCAATTCCGATTGTTTCACATACGTTGCTTCTGTATATGTCTTCGTTGCCATATCTGCTATGTCATCTGCCTCTACCATGTTTTCGATTTCTGATTTTGTCGCATAGGTTGCTGACGCATTTGTTTTTGTTTCCATGTCGGAAAGATCTGTCTTCGTTGCATATGTAGATTCTATATCCGCTGTCTTCGTATAGTCTGCCAATTGCTCGCTCACGTATGTCTCGCTTGCCAAACCTTCAACACTTGGGATTGTCGGAACATCTGTCAAATCATTGTAGCTTCCGCTTGTTGCCACTGGTGATAAATCCGACGATTCAGCATATATGCTCATATCTGGTTTATTGGCAATGTAACTGTCTTTTGTGGCGTCTGTCTCCGACCAATCTGATTGTACATTTTCCTCAGCTGTCATTTCTGATTGTTTCACATACGTTGCATCTGTATATGTCTTCGTTGCCATGTCGGAAATCTCGGCCTTCGTTGCATATGTAGATGCTATATCCGCTGTCTTCGTATAGTCTGCCAATTGCTCGCTCACGTATGTCTCACTTGCCAAGCCCTCTACACTTGGGATTGTCGGAACGTCCGTCAAGTCGGTGTAACTGCCGCTTGTTGCTACTGGTGACAAGTCTGACGATTCCGCATATATACTCAAATCTGGTTTGTTGGCGATGTAACTGTCTTTGCTT
>JAZRXD010000005.1:0-9048 GCA_045600045.1 Bacteroidales bacterium | reverse complement strand
TTCAAATTTTGCGATTGGTGCAGGTGCGATTTGTACTATCAATGTGTCGAAGCCTTCGCAACCTGCCCATGTCTGCTCGTAAACAGTGATGGTGTCGATTCCGGTTTCGAGCCAGTCAATGTAACGTACCGACGACGAAGTAGCATCTTTCGAGTAGTTCAAATGGGAGCCAGTAACTTGCCAGAAATATTGGCTTGACGCCTCATATTGTGTATAGTAGCTTTCGCCGATTGAACCCATACATACAGAATCGCGACCGAACAATTTCGTATTTGCTCCCGGAGCTACAACCATAGAAACCGTATCGTGAGCACTTTCACAACCTCGTAAGTTTTCTTCATCATAGATATTCATATCATAGATTTCATAAAAATATGTACCTGTATCAAGAACTTGCCCCGGTTGGAATTTATATTTTGGTCCGTGATATTCGGCAGGTAACGTACCGCTCAAACTCTTCCAAACAACGTTTTGGCTTCCCAAAGCTTGCAACTCGTCAATTTCATTTCCTTGACAAATTGTTTTCGAGAATACAATTGGCGTACGCGGTTGAGCTTTAATCGTATAATTAATGCTGATTGGATTACTCTTACAAGTCATTGTTTCATCGTAACGACAAGCAAAAACGGCATTAATCGTATAGTTACCAACTTCGTTCAAGATATTGTCCGGAGTAATGTTGTGTTCTGCATTATCAAGCACACTCTTCGAAATTGTTCCATTCGATACTTTCCATTCCACGAACGATTTATCAGTAATAACAGGATAGAAATCTTTCGCTTGAATTGTCAAAACCGAATCGTAGATACAAACCACAGTATCTTCACCTATTGAGAAACTTGGAATTTCAATAACGTGGAGAATTGTTTCAACCATTTCACTCACACAACCATTTCTTTCACGTTGAACGTAAACTATCTTATCTTTCAAACCTATTTCGTCAACCGATGGAGTATAAACATAGCCTGTAGCCAACAATCGTTCCTGATCTTCGGCGTACCATTTATCGGTAACCATATCAGTTGAAAGTGTAGGTATATCTGTATCGCCTGCACAAATACTTGCTCCAACAGTTTTTGGTTCTTCCGGAGTTGCAAATACTTGATATGAAATCAATTTTGGAGAACCCTCACATTCACGAACAGTTTGAGTTGCATAGTATTTATGAGTTCCAACGCTCATGTCATCAATTGTATATGAATCGCCCGAAGAAACCAAATCGGTCTTATCGGCATCATTATACCATTTGATATTTTCACCAGAGACAATCAATTCAGGATGCTCGCTATATTCACACAATTTTGATGGAGACTGAACAATTTCTGGAGCAAACGGCAATGGTTTAACCTCATATTGAACTTCGGCAACCGTACTTTCGCAACCATTTACTTTTTGAGTAACGTAATATGTATAAACATCTACTTGGTCAACCGTAGGTTTGTATCCTTCAGCACTTGAAGGCAACTTTTGTTTTTTATTTGCATCGGCATACCAAGTCAACAGAGAACCGGTTTCTCCTTCGGCAGTCACAAAGATTGGTTCTTCGCCAAAACAAACTTCCTTGTTTTCTACAGCAGGAGCGTCAGGAATAGAATTAACCGTATAACTTACTTTTGTTCTTTCACTATAGCAATCATTATTGTAAGCAATTGCCCAAACATCTTGTTGTCCAACAGGAGCCAACATTGGAGTGAATGTTGAACCAAAACCAGATTGAACGGTTTCTGGTTCGCCAATAGTTCCTGGATTTTCTTCGAACCAAAGAATGTCGCCTACATATTGTGTTGCAATAAATTTAGGACTCTCTTCCTTGAAGCAAACCTCTTTTGGATCTACTGTAACATTCGGAGGTAATGTTTTTTTCATTGTAACGATTACTTTAACAGGCTTGCTTTCGCAAGAGTATTTTGCATCGTTTCCATACTTTTCTTTGAACTGTTGAATGTTCGCATTCGATTCAGTCACGAAGTAAACATATTCTTTAGCATCGGAAGATGTTGTAATATCAGTTGGAGTGAATTTTCCATCTTCGCTATTGCCCATTTCACTTGTTTTGTCCTGATCGTAATAGAAATGATATACAGAACCTTCAGGTCTTTCGGCCCAATCGCCACCAACCGCAATTAATTCAGGTGCGCCATTGTATAAACAGTCTTCTATATTCGAAATTTCAACCGTTGGAATTGGACAATTTGCAATTGCTACGACAGCTTCGGTTGGATCGCTATAACATTCACCAACAAATTGACGTGCGAAATATTTCTTTCCATCTATTTCTACATTAACATTATCGCCAGTCACAATTGATTTTCCTGTTCCAACAGTTACCTGATCGTTAATCAAAGTTTCGGAATTCAACCATGCAACATCAGCATTTTTTTGAAGCTCATCGGTTACTTTAATTTCAACTTTTTCTGCTTGGCCAGTCAAAGCAAAGAAACCTTGGGTTGCAACAGGAGGTAAATACAATACTTGAACAGGAATATCTTGCGATTTCTTACAACCTTTAACATCGGTTGCTTCGTAAGTTACCGTATAATTACTTATGCCATCAATTTTTCCATTTTGTTGAGCATAGAAAATACCATTATCGCTAATTGCATTTTCATCACCAGTAATTGTCCATTTCGCTGTCGTTGCTCCATTTACAGAAGAACTAGAAGCGATGATTTTTGTTTCTTCAGTTGTATAACAAATAGTTTCAGGAGCCGTGTATGTAATTTCCGGCAAAGGCAAAATAGTTATTGTCACATCAGTTTTTGGACTTCTACAAGTAACGGTACTTGTTTTTTCTTCAGCCTCGTAAGCAACAGAGAATTTTGAAACCTTAGCCTCTGAATTTTTCACCATAGTTGGTTGGAAAATTGCATTTGTTGCATTAGCAATTTCATCTCCATTTTCATCAAACCAAATCCAAGAAGAAACTTTGCCGCCAGTTGCCATTGAAGCAACAGACGAGCCTTCTACTGCTGTTAAATTACCAATTGTCAAGCCCAAACATTTTTCAATTGTATCGACAGTTGGAGCCTCCCAAGGACAATCCAACAAATTCAACGTAACTTCCGAAGGTTGACTTTCGCAACCAAATTCGTCGGTTTGAGTAATCCAAAAACTCTTAGAGTATTCCGTAGCAGAACCAACTTCGATTTGTAAGGCCTCTTTGTCAAGTGCGTACGTTGAACCTGCAGTTGTTTGTGTTACAGGAGACAATTCTGTTGTCATTGATTTAGTATCATACCATTTCATTGTCTTTCCTGTTGATGTTTTGGTTCCATCCAACAAATCATTAGGAATAGTGGCAATTTTACCAATCAACCAAATATTGTCGCTACCTGTTGGTTCGGTCATATAGTGTGCAACCGTAGTTGACTTAACCGTACTAGAACAAGTTGTGTTATCGGCATACGGAGAACTTGTAACTGTGTAAGAGAATGTAACTTCTTCTTTATCACCTTCATAATCTCCTGGTTGCCAATTAAAACCATTCAAATTCCCTGCTGTTTGACTCAAAACACCATTTTGAGGAGAAACAGTTACTGGAACATTGTCGGTTCCTTTGGCACAAATATTTAAAGGAGATTCAATTTGTACCGATGGAGTATCAACAACATGTAAGACAACTTTTGTTCCTGCCGACCAACATGGTTTATCTTTATCATATTCAGCAACATAATATTCTTTTGTGCCTGCTGTTTTTGTCAATTCTTTTGGATCAAACGTTTCTCCAGTTGCTATTGTTGATTTTCCTGCAGGTAAAGCATTCAAACCAACAGGATCGAAATCAAGCCATGAAATTTCATAGTTTGCCGGAGGATTAACACCTATCGTTCTTGTTGCGGTGAATGCCTGCGAAGCATCGGAGCCAACGCAAACCCAACGGTCGCTTGCTTTTGGAGCTAAAGCATTACATTCAGAGATTACCAAAATGGCTATCACACTATCCTTGCTATAACATTCCTTACCATTAACCATTCTATATTCACGAACGGCATATTTATATGAATTAGCTTCGTCAGCATCTCCAAGTCCTGTT
Organism: Bacteroidales bacterium; assembly: GCA_045600045.1. Classification (GTDB taxonomy): domain Bacteria; phylum Bacteroidota; class Bacteroidia; order Bacteroidales; family UBA1715; genus UBA1715. The sequence goes on along the minus strand of JAZRXD010000005.1, from coordinate 5,015 downwards.
TGGAATGTAGTAACATTATCACCATTAGGAAGGACTGAACCTCCGCCTTCCGGCATCCATTGTAAAATATCGCCTGACGTTGAAGCTGAAGCAGTTAATTCTGTAGTTCCATCCAATGCTCCGGCATTTTTCAAAACAGTTTTGGTATCGATTGGATTAGGAGCATTTACCGTAATTTTTTCAATTGATGTATTTGCTGAATTTACGCACTTGTAACTATCCGTATAAGTATATGTTATTTCAGTATTATCTGCAGCGATACTTGGGTCAAAAGATGCACTCGAACTAGAAACTGTACCTACCCAAACACCAGAACCTCCTTCTGGAGAAACAGTTGTTTTTATATCAAAAGCTGCCTCGTTATAACAAACTGTACTTGGGTTCGTAGCATCAATTGCAACGGTTGGCAATGCATGAACCGTTACTTGTGCAGAAGCCGTTCCTTTACAACCATTATCATCAGCATAATTCAATGTAATTGTATAAGGAGTTGTACTTGCAATATTTTCAGATGGTTTAAATGTTCCCGTTGAAGCATCAACTTTACCACCATTATCAACAGAATATTCAAATGTTCCAGACGCAACAGTTCCTGTTGTTGAAACTGTTACATCTTCACTATTGTTACCACTTTCGCAGACACTTGCATTGCTTACTTTAATTGTTGGCACAGGTAAATCATAAACTTCAACAGAAGTAGTTACTTGTTTTGCAACACAATTCTTGTCGCTTACGAAATCATATTTAACTACGTGATTACCAACACCCGCAACTGATGGTTTGTAAGTTGCTGTATATTCCGATGCTTTCGTCACTTCGTCTGTCCACGTACCAGTTCCAGTTGTACCTGTAGGAGAAATTGTTGCTGTAAGTATTTGCTCTGTTTCATTCGAAACGCATTGGTTTGTTAAACTTGAAAGTGTTACTGTTGGAACAGGATTTACGATAATCTTTTGTACCGCACTACCTTTACAACCCTTTGCATCAACAACTTGAATTTTAATATCGTAGGTACTTGCAGAAGCATTTGAAAACGTAGGATTTGAAATTGAAGTTGCATCAAATTTTGTTGTTCCCGTACCAGACCACGTTGTAGTAGGATAAGACCCTTCAACATTCAAAGAAATATTCTCTCCTTCACAGACTTCGAACCCTGGATTTGCGGTAATTACCGGCGACAATGTGTCGTCAACTGTTACGGTTGCATACGCACGAGGGCTTTCGCAGCCGTTTCTTGTCTGGCTCACGTAATATTTGGTTTTCCCTACTGCCGATTTAGCTGTTGATGGTATCGGTGCTGTCGTACTTGCTGTTCCTCCTGTTTCCGACGTGCCGTACCAATTCAATCTTGCATTTGCCACTGGCGTTGCTTTGAGTGCCGACGTCGTGTCGTCAACACAGTATGCCTGATCTTTTACGTCAGGTGCCGACGGTATTGCATAGAATGTTACTTTTATGCTCTTGGTTTCTTTTGCATCGCAGCCATTTTTGTAAGCAAGGGTTATAGTAACTTCGGTGTCGGTTGCAACGTTTTTAGAAATTGTTACCTGAGCACCCGAACCAGAAATGTCATCATCGCCAGTCCACGTAAATTCTCCTGAACCGTCGTCGCTTACGGTTGCCGTCAACGTAATTGTTTTACCACTACAAACCGCACTCACATCGGATTTTAGTGTAAGGATTTCCGGTTTTGGATTGATTGTAACTGTTTGTTCAGAAACTTCGCTCAAGCAATTGTTTAATGAAGCTTGAATAGAATATTTCCCCGACTCCGAAACACTTGACAATGTTTTTGTTGTTCCACTATTTGTAAAGGCGGAACCATCTTTCTTCCAAGTAATTGTAGAACCAGTAGTAACATCGGCCGACAATTGAATTGTAGCTTCTCCTTCGCAAACAACTGTTTCATCGGCGGTCAATTCTGCAGTAGGAATAGCATTTATGGTAACAGTTGCCTTTGTTGTTGGCAACGATGTTGCAGTACAATAATTATCACTTAGGGCAGAAACCGAATACGAAGCTGTAGAACCAGCTGTTGTTGGTAACGTTGGCATATAAGTGTTTTCTTTTGCAACGACGTCTGCATACGTTTTAGTTCCGTCACTATATGTAAATGTAAAATTCTTTTCTCCCGTAAAAGTAAATTTCACTGGTTTCGAAATCGTTTCGTTTTCACAAACTGTTTCTCCTCCAGAAATTGCCACTGTTGGAGCTGGTTTTGCTGTAACCGTGAATTCTGCTTGCGACTGACAAGATGTTGCTGTTGGATAATTCACATCTTTAACCAACACGATATATGTTTCCGAATCAGTTATGTCGTCGTATTTTACTGTCAATGGCAATGTTGCTGCCGTTTTTGTCGATAGCAAGTTGCTGTTCGAAATGCTTCCCTTATACCAAGTGTAGTTGAAGTTGTCGGCAACATCCTGCGAAGTCACTGTCAATTCTGTTTGGTCGCCAGGACACAACAATTTGTCGCCACTCAATATTGATAGCGTTTTTGGATTCTTACAAGTTGGACAATTGATGTACGTTGGAATAGCATCGGAAATTGCATAGCTTGCACAAGGATCATCAGGGTTGAATTGATCCTCCGCAGTATTTTCCATGGTCCATTTCCCTCCAGCAATCACACGGAAATACAATATATCGCCATCTTTTGCGCTTGCAAACGCACTGCAAGAAGAAATGTCCAAATATTCGTCAACAGTCATCGGGCCAACATTCTTCCACGATGTTTTCACATCAGGTGTTTTTGAATATTGATATTGGAAATAAGTATTGTTTACACCACCAAAATATTGTTTCAACATTTCCGATACTTTGGCGAATACTTTCAAACCATCACCCGAACAAGTTACCGTATCAGCATCGTAGGTCGTTAAATCGTAGTATGCCTTTACCGATGGTGCCGAACATGCCTTTATGATAATATCATCAATAACAAGGTCATTACCATTTTGGTCAACATTACTATTATTAATTACATCAAGTATAACGGCATCCGATTTCTCCAAATAGATTTTCCCCGAAAGTTTTACCCACGTTCCTGTTCCACCTTCACTCTGAATTGTTGCAGTACCACGAGCCTCTGACGTATTGGATGTATTATCCTTTTCCGTCATTCTTATTGTTACGTCAACAGGATTGTACTTTCCGTTTGCCGAGTTCGTGAACACCGAAATATAACATTCGTAAGCCAATTCACGATTTTGACACAAATTGTCGATTGTTCTTGTGTACAACGATTGACCTCCTGTGTTTGGCTTACAATTGATAAACAACGCGCACCCAGGAAGTTCACCCGAATGGTCCAAACTTGGGTCAACCGGATTTTGCAAACCACCAATACGACCAGCCCATTCCAACTTAGCTCCGTCAACTGGAGTTCCATTATATACAGTTCCGTTGTACTGTGTTAAAACGCCGGCAACACAATAATCACCATCATTCAACGAACTTGTTGATTTGAACGCACAGCCAAGTGGTGCCGGATTCAATGCATAACGGAACGGAGTTGATGTTGTTTTTGTTACTTGCTTTGGATTGGCAATATCGCTATAATCCCACACTTTATATGTCTTTCCACTTGGATCTTTGTCAACATCAAATTCTCCAAAATCTTCCTTGTAGATTACCTTACGTGAAGCTGGAACTCCATTCACCTCGCAACACTTAACTGTTTTAATTGCTAATGTGTTTGATTTGAATGAGGTTGAACCCGATTTTACTTCCAAATAATAAGAACTTGAGCCTTCTGTTGTTGGTGTTTCAAAAGCGTATGTTGGCGATGTAGCACCCGAAATTGCTTTATTGTCCTTATACCATTGACAAGTAACGTTGTTGTAGGTTCCCTTTGCTGTCAATGTTGCAAAATCACCAGCACAAATTTCATCTCCATCGATGCTATATACGTACGGATCAATTTGACCATACACCTTGATACTCTTCAACATGATTGCTGATGTCTGCCCCGATGAATTCACATAAATAGTCAGTTTTCCGTCGGCCCCAACTGCGCTCGATGTAAACGACGATGCGGTTGCAACCCCGTGACTTTCTTTCTGAGTATTGTTGAATCCCACATCCGAACCATTTTTTGTATTGTATTGGTCAGGGTTAGCTATCAATTTAATTTTTGGATCCAAACTTCCATATTCAACTTTTTGGCTACCCGTATTATATTGAGCTCCAGGATAACCATAGCCCCAATCTTGGCTGTAATCTGCGACAAACGCATATTCAACTTCAACCTTGTAACTTGCGGCCGGTTTTAGTCCAGCAACCGAGAATGTCATCATTGTTTCGTTTGATGACATTTTTGGCAATACCAAGCCCCAATAGTCTTCTTTGTTGTCATACAATCTAAAAGAATCCAACTTTGCCGGGTTGTTCGTCACTGCGTAGTATTTCCCATCTACGAATGTACCTGACTTTTTTTGAACATTTACATTCGCATCTTTTGTTAACGGAATATTTATACTAATTTGTGGTTGAATAACACCCAACCAACCTGTGATTTCATTCACACTGACATACGCTTCTTTTTCGTATCCAGCACACGAGAAATCAGTTCCCGAAACCAATATTTGCTGTGAATTCGCAACAATCGAAAACAATAACAATCCACTAAATAGGACAGAAATTTTCTTGAAAAATGTAGCTTTCATAACCTTTGTATTAAACCAAACATACAAAGATAAGACAATCCTTTGTATAAAAAAGTTTCAAAGGATTTTTTAACATTCAAGAATAGAAGTAAAAAAGGATACGTTTCCATATCCTTTTTCTCTTTACATTTTTATCGAACCAACGTAACGCTTCCGAACTTGGTCTTTTTGCCGTTTCCAGCGTCAAATCCCTGCCATTTTTGGCCATCGAGGAACGTTGCCTCCATTTGCCAAATGTAAACGTCGGATTTCATCATCTTGCCGTCGTACGTTCCATCCCAGTAGCCTACGAACTTGCCGTCCTCTACCTCATCGGAATACCACAACAAGTTACCCCACTTGTCG
>JAZRXD010000004.1:0-4207 GCA_045600045.1 Bacteroidales bacterium | reverse complement strand
TGCACGAATGGTATTTTGACATACATTTGCAACCGCAAACGCGAGAATAGCTCAGTTGGTAGAGCACGACCTTGCCAAGCTCGGGGTCGCGGGTTCGAGTCCCGTTTCTCGCTCAAATGAATTCGCCTGGATGGTGGAATTGGTAGACACGCAGGACTTAAAATCCTGTGGACATTGCGTCCGTGCGGGTTCAATTCCCGCTCTAGGTACTAATTAAAAAGATTTTAAGGACTCTCAATTGAGTCCTTTTTTGTTTTATAGACTAATGGCTGAAACGATATTCTCTATATTGAAAAATTCTTTGTCTATCACATTTTTTGTGCTGGCAATGATGCTTTTCATAGAATACGTCAACGTAAAAACTTCAGGATCTTTTTGTAAAAGAATTCAAAAACACGGATGGCAACAAGTTGTTATAGGTGTTTTGTTTGGCGTGTTGCCTGGTTGTTTGGGTACTTATACCGTGGTGACGTTGTTTTTGCATAATTTGGTTTCTTTGGGTGCATTGTTCGCTACTTTTGTCGCAACTATGGGCGACGAGGCTTTTTTGTTATTTTCAATTGATGCGAAAACAGCATTGGAGATAACTGGAATTCTTGTCGTAATAGCATTAGTTGGTGGCTTTTTGATAGATATTATCCATAAGCCAAAGAATTTGGATTTGCCGATTGAACATTTCGAAATCCACGAACATACCGACGACGAACATCACGAAGCAAAGTTGAGTATTGTTGAAAATCTTCGTCACGCATCGCCACATCGCGCTTTGTTGTTGTTTGGCGTCTTGCTTATCTTAGTATTGTCGCTGCTTGGCGAAATAGGACATAGCCACGATATTTTGCCAATGGAATTCGCCCATGAGGAACATGAACACAATGTGGATTGGTTTTCCCTGACGTTTGTTTTGATTTCTATTGCGGCAGCATACGTTATTAGTGCGGTTTCGGAACATTTCCTTGAAAAACATTTTTGGAATCATATTATTAAAAAACATTTTCTGAAGATTTTTGGGTGGACGACGTGTATTATTGCTATTGTCCACGTTTTGGATCATTGGGTTGTCTTGCAGGATTTTGTTTCGCAGTATCCGTTGCAAGTATTGGCACTTGCTGTTTTGGTCGGTTTGATTCCGGAATCTGGACCGCATATTATATTTATTTCGTTGTATTTGTCTGGAAATATCCCATTTGTGATTTTATTGGCAAATTCTTTGGTTCAAGATGGACATGGAGGACTTCCGTTGTTTGCCGAATCTCCCAAAAAGTTTTTCCTGATAAAACTTATAAAAGCTGTGCTTGCTTTTGTGATTGGTTTAGGCGTGTTGTTTTGTTGAAGGATGTAATTGCAAATTTGACAAAAATGCCGAAATGGTGAACGTTTCTCGCTTAGAATTTGATGTAAATGATGGTGCAGAAGACGAATTATCGGATGATGAAAACGAAGGAAGTCTGAAGAAGGAATGTGGAAAAAAAGAGAACCGTGAATCACGATTCTCCTTTGGGGTTGTATAATGCTGGTCTTTTATTTTTTGTAATAAGGGAAATCTTTTGTTAAACGTAATTGAACGCAACCGTCTTCAACTGCAACATTGTTAGGATTCAAAGTTACGTTTTCCATTTGCCAAGTTCCTTTTTTCCAACGATTTGCATCGAATGTATCAAAATCGTCGGTCCATTTTTCGGTAAAAGTTTTTGTGTCAGTGTCGTAAGTTTCAACTTTTATGTAGTCAATGTATTGTTGTGTTGGCAAACCATAGTGCGTGAATGTGCCAACCCAGCCGGTACTTTTACTTGACCAAGTGTTGAAACGCAAACTTTGTCTTTCTGTCAATGTGTCAACTTGGTCTTCTATAATGGCTCCTTGACCATTAGCTTTGCCTTTGGGCTCGCCAAGAACATCGCGGCGAATTTCTTCGTTGTCGATAAACCAAGCTACATATTCTGGTGTCCATTCGATTGTATAAAGGTGGTAGTTTGAAATAGGCGAAGTTGTAAATTTGTATTTTGCTTCGCTCGTAATTTTAGCATCTTTGTTACCTGTAATGATATTTGATTGCAATTTTGTGGAATCATTTCCTAGAATTTCAATGTCAATTTCGTTCCAAGGGTAAATTTTATTAACATCGGAATTGTTGTAGTACAAGAACATGGAACTGATGCAACCTGGAGCATACACCATTTTCATTCTCGCAGTGAAACGGCCGTATTTATATGTTTCGTTAGTATAGATTTCTGCACCATAGAAGTAGCGGTAGTCCAGTTCGTAAACAGAAACGGTGTCGGTGTGGCAGGTGTCGTTTTCTGTCGTTAACACGCAATAGTAATCACCATATTTCCCAGGTTTTAGAGCTATAGAATCTTTTGTGGAATATTTTGTAGCTGTTCCCGAAGAGTTAATGCGGTACCATTGGTAAGAAATTGGTTCTCCTGTTTTTACGGTTGCTTTTATAGTCAAATAGAATGGGTCGTTTGATGTAATGGTATCACCAATTGGTTGTTGTAGAATGGTTATTTTCTTTAATTCTGCACTGTCAACAGTAATAGTGTCTTTGTCTATTTCTTTTGGTTCTATGTTTTCTTTTTTGCAGGAAAAAACGCCAAATAAAATGGTGCAACTAATAATCGATAGAGAGAAGATTCTTTTCATAAAATTTGTTTTTTCAAAGATAGAAAAAATACTGTAAAAGTGTAAATCTTGGTTGATGTGTTGACATTCTAAATGTTGTTTTGTTTAAGTTTGCAAAAAATAGAGTAAATGAACATCAAGAAAATCATATTTATAATTTGTGGACTCGTGTGTGTGGTTCTTGGGTCGCTTGGTATTGTTGTTCCAGGACTTCCGACAACGCCTTTTATTTTGTTGGCTTCGTGGCTTTTCTACCGTAGTAGTGAAAATCTGCGAAAATGGTTGCTGCAATCACGACTTGGGAAGTATGTGAAAAATTACGAGGAAAATAAAGGTATTACAAAACGGGGAAAATTTGTCGCAATTTCACTTATGCTGATAATGTGTACTATATCGTCGGTGTTTTTAATTCCTGTATTGTGGGCAAAAATAATAGTTGCAATTCTTGGGGTTGTTGGAGCTATTACAGTAGCGTTTTTCGTGCCTACGGCAAAAACAAGAATTTTTGACGAATAATTTTCACTGGTTAAACAATCTCCGAAAAAAGGATAGATTTTAAGTTAAAACCAAATAAACAAAAAAAAGGCAGTAAAACTGCCTTTTCTCTAAAAATTTGCTTGTCTATCGTTATTTTGCGGCTTCGAATTGTTTCAAGAAACGAGTGTCGTTTTTGAAGAACAATCGAATATCTTTTACTTGGTATTTAAGCATTGCAATACGTTCAACGCCCATACCGAAAGCAAATCCAGTGTATTTGTTTGTATCGATGTTGCAGTTCTGCAAAACGTTAGGATCGACCATTCCGCAACCTAAAATTTCCAACCAACCAGTACCTTTACAAACAGGGCAACCTTTTCCGCCGCAAATAGAACAAGAAATATCCATTTCGGCCGAAGGTTCGGTAAAAGGAAAATAAGAAGGACGCAAACGGATTTGAGTGCTATTTCCGAACATTTCTTTCGCAAAATACAAAAGTGTTTGTTTCAGGTCGGCGAAAGAAACATTTGTGTCAACGTAAAGTCCTTCTACTTGGTGGAAAATACAATGTGCACGTGCCGAAATGGCTTCGTTACGGAACACGCGTCCAGGGAAAATTGAACGGATAGGTGGTTGTTTGTGTTCCATCACACGGGTTTGTACCGACGACGTGTGGGTACGAAGTAAAATGTCGGGATTTTTTTCAATGAAAAAAGTGTCCTGCATATCTCTAGCTGGGTGTTCAGGAGGGAAGTTCAATGCTGAAAATACGTGCCAGTCGTCTTCCACTTCAGGACCTTCTTCAACGGTGAAACCAATGCGTGAGAATATATCGATGATTTCGTTGCGTACAATTGAAATCGGGTGGTGGCTGCCTAATTCTATAGGAGTTCCAGGAAGTGACAAGTCTATGTTAGCAAATGTGTCATCGTCGCTTGACGAAAGCGATTCCTGTAAAGCTTCGAATTTGGCTTGTGCTGTTTGTTTTAGGAAATTTATTTTTTGTCCGATTTCTTTCTTTTGTTCGTTAGGAACATTTCGAAATTCATCGAAAACTTTGTTCAATTCGCCTTTTTTCGAAAGGTATTTTAAACGGAATTCTTCT
>JAZRXD010000003.1:0-54519 GCA_045600045.1 Bacteroidales bacterium | reverse complement strand
AATCTTTCAAGGAATTCGTACATTTTTTCTCTACGTAATGTAACACGTACACCAATTGGCATACCTTTTCTCAACTTGAAGTTAGAGATATCCTTTCTTGAATAAGTAGGAATAGCTTTTTGACCAGCGATTAGAGAAATTTCGCTAATAGCTGTATCAATCAACTTTTTATCAGCAACTGCATCACCAATAGCTTGGTTGATCACGATTTTTTCAATACGTGGCACTTGCATTTTTGACTTATACCCGAATTGTTTTTGCAAATTCGCCTGTATAGTTTCAGTATAAAGTTTCTTTAATGTAGGTACGTAAGTCTCCATTATTTAATTACCTCCCCTGTCTTTTTTGAATATCTTACTAACTTGCCTGCTTCTGTACTTTTCTTACCAACTCTTGTAGGTTTTCCTGTCGCAGGATCAACAAGCATAAGATTTGATACATGAATAGGAGCTTCTTTTTTTACAATTCCTCCTTGAGGATTTTTTGCATTAGGCTTTGTATGTTTAGACACCAAATTAATACCTTCAACAAGAGCTCTATCCGATTTTGTTTCCATCTCAAGAACTTTACCTTGTTGACCTTTGTACTCTCCTGATAGAACTAGTACAGTGTCGCCTTTTCTTATGTTAAACTTCTTTTGCATCTTAACTTCTATTAAATTATAATACTTCAGGTGCAAGCGAAACAATCTTCATATATTGTCCATCACGCAATTCACGACCAACGGGACCAAATATACGGGTTCCTCTCATTTCACCAGCTTCGTTAAGCAAAACTACAGCATTGTCATCGAATCTGATATATGATCCATCAGCACGCTTAACTTCTTTTTTAGTTCTTACAACTACTCCTTTAGTAACTTGGCCTTGTTTAACATTACCATTAGGCATTGCACTTTTTACAGTTACTACGATTTTATCACCGATAGAAGCATAACGTTTTCCTGTCCCACCTAAAACACGGATACAAAGAACTTCTTTTGCTCCACTATTATCAGCAACGTTTAATCTTGTCTCTTGCTGTATCATCTCTTATTTCGTTTTTTCAATTATCTCAACTAATCGCCAACGTTTTGTCTTACTCAAAGGACGAGTTTCCATAATTCTTACAACATCGCCTTCTGAACATTCAGATTTTTCATCGTGAGCAACAAACTTTGATGTTTTTTTCAAAAATTTACCATATAATGGGTGTTTTTCTTTTACTTCAACAGCAACCACTATAGTTTTGTCCATTTTGTTGCTAACAACGATACCGATTCTTTCTTTTCTAAAATTTCTCTCCATCTTAGAATTTATTTAGTTAGTTCGCGTTCTCTTAATATTGTCATCAAACGAGCTATTGTTTTTCTCGTTTCTTTTATTTGATTAGGATTTTCCAATGGAGTGATTACATGGCTCAATTTCATCTTTGCCAAGTTTTCTTTCTCTACTTGGATTTTTTCCTCAATCTCTTTTGTCGATAATTCTCTAATTTCTGTTGCTTTCATGGTCTAAACTATTCTTGAACATAATCATTTCTTACAACAAATTTGGTTGTTATCGGCAACTTTTGAGCAGCCAAACGAAGTGCCTCTTTTGCCACTTCCAATGGAACGCCATCTGCTTCAAACAATATTCTTCCTGGAGTCACAGGTGCTGCCCAATGATCTACTGCACCTTTACCTTTACCTTGACGAACTTCGGCTGGTTTTGCAGTTACCGGTTTGTCAGGGAATATACGAATCCAAATTTGACCTTCACGTTTCATATAACGAGTAACAGCAACACGGGCTGCCTCAATTTGACGAGCAGTAATCCAATAAGATTCCATAGATTTTATTCCAAAAGATCCGAATGCCAATTCATGCCCTCTTTGAGCATTACCTTTCATTCTGCCCTTTTGCTGCTTTCTATATTTTGTCTTTTTAGGTTGTAACATCGCTAATTCTTATTAGTTATTTTTTACTACTTTTTCTTCTACCGCCGGCAAAATTTTTCTTAGGAGCCGCACTGCTAACAAAGTTATTTGGAGTTAAATCAACTTTACCATAAACTTCGCCCTTGAAAATCCATACTTTCAAGCCTAATTTGCCATAAGTTGTCAATGCGAATGTGCTTGCATAATCAATATCGGCACGTAATGTATGTAGAGGTGTACGACCTTCTTTATACATTTCAGAACGAGCCATTTCAGCACCATTCAAACGACCAGAAATTTGTATTTTTATTCCTTCTGCTCCCATTCTCATTGCAGAAGCGATAGCCATCTTGATAGCACGTCTATAAGCAACACGACCTTCCAATTGACGAGCAATACCATCAGCAACAATCACAGCATCCAATTCAGGACGTTTGATTTCGAAAATATTGATTTGAACTTCTTTGTTAGAAATTTTCTTCAATTCTTCTTTCAATTTATCAACTTCCTGACCGCCTTTTCCGATAATAATACCTGGACGAGCTGTGTTAATAGTTACTGTAACCAATTTCAATGTACGCTCGATAATAATCTTTGAAATGCTTGCTTTTGCAAGACGAGCGTTCAAATAACGACGGATTTCATAATCCTCATGCAACTTTTCAACGTAGTTGTCTCCGCCGTACCAGTTAGAATCCCAACCTTTTATAACTCCTAACCTATTTCCTATTGGATTTACTTTTTGTCCCATGAATTAATTATTTGTTTTCTGTTTGAATTGTATCTACAACAACTGTAACATGATTTGAACGTTTACGAATTCTGTGAGCACGACCTTGTGGTGCTGGTTGAATTCTTTTTAAAGTTCTACCTTCGTCAACAAAGATTTCTTTTACGAACAAAGGATTATCTTCGATTCTTTTACCTTCATTCTTTTGTTGCCAGTTGTTTACTGCACTCATAACAAGTTTCTCAACTTTACGAGCAGCTTCTTTTGAAGAATAACGCAACATATCCAATGCGAGGTTAACTTCCTTACCTCTAATCATATCAACAACTAAACGCATTTTGCGAGGAGATGTTGGACAATTACGCAATATAGCGAAAGCCTTTGTTTTTCTGGCTTCTTTATATTTTTCTGCTGTTACTTTTTTTCTGTTCATGACTCGCTAATTTACTTTTTATTACCACCATGTCCTCGGAAGTTACGTGTAGGTGCAAATTCGCCTAATTTATGACCTACCATATTTTCCGTTACATAAACAGGAATGAATTTATTTCCGTTATGAACCAATACTGTATGACCAACGAAATCAGGTGAAATCATTGAGGCACGTGCCCAAGTCTTGACAGAGGTTTTCTTTCCACTTTCATTCATTTGAAGAACTTTTCTCTCCAAGTTGAAATCAATATATGGTCCTTTTTTTAGAGAACGACTCATAGTTTCTTCTTTTAAATTACTTCTTTCTTCTTTCGATGATTAATTTATTTGATGCTTTCTTAGGAGCACGTGTCTTGTAACCACGAGATGGAAGACCTTTTCTTGAACGAGGAAGACCTCCAGATGCACGTCCTTCACCACCACCCATAGGGTGATCTACTGGGTTCATAACAACACCTCTGTTTCGTGGACGACGGCCCAACCATCTTGAGCGTCCTGCTTTTCCTGATTCTTCCAAAGAATGTTCAGGATTCGAAACAGAACCGATAGTTGCTTTACAAGTTACTAGCACCATTCTTGTTTCTCCTGAAGGCAATTTAATAATTGCATATTTACCATCACGAGAAGCTAATTGTGCATAAGAACCAGCACTACGAGCCAATTGTGCGCCTCTACCAGGAGTAAGCTCAATATTATGGATAATTGTACCTAGAGGTATATCCTTCAAATACAATGAATTTCCAATTTCTGGCTCTGCTGTTTTCCCTGAAACTATTTTTTGTCCAACCTGAATACCATTAGGAGCAACGATATATCTCTTTTCTCCATCAGTGTATTGTACCAAACAAATTCTAGCACTTCTATTAGGATCATATTCAATAGAAATCACTTCTGCCTGAATATCTTCTTTATCTCTTTTGAAATCAATGATACGATATTTGCGTTTGTGGCCTCCACCAATATAACGCATCGTCATCTTACCTGTGTTATCTCTACCACCCGTGCTTTTCAATACAGCCAACAACGATTTTTCTGGTTTGTTGGTTGAAGAGATTTGTTCATCAACAACAACAACCTTGTGACGTTGACCAGGAGTGGTTGGTTTTAATTTCTTTATTGCCATTTCTATTAAATATTACTATAGAAGTCTATTTTTTGATCTTTTTGAATCGTAACGATAGCCTTTTTGAAGGCATTTGTTCTTCCAACCATCAAACCTTGTTTCGTATTACGAGCTTTAAGCTTACCTTCGTAACGAATAGTGTTTACAGCTAGAACTGTTACGCCATACATTTCTTCAACTGCTTTTTTAATTTGACCTTTGTCTGCAGTTTTCTCAACGATAAAACCATATTGGTTCAAAGCGTCGCCTTTTTTCGACATCTTTTCAGTTATGATCGGTCTTTGCAATACTTCCATCACCAATTATTTATTTAAAGTTTTAACAATTTCTTCTACAGAACCCTCACACAAAATCAAATTTTTTGCCTTAAGAATTTCGTAAGTGTTTAATTCTGAAGCACTTACAACAGAGAATCCCTGTAAATTTCTAGCGGACAAATATACATTATTATTTGGATTTGCCACAACTAACAAGGAGTTTTTGTTGTCCAAGTTGAAATTTTTCTTGAATTCCACCATTTGTTTTGTTTTTGGAGCATCGAAAGAAAAATCTTCAACAACAATTACTTCATTATCTTTTACTTTAGCTGACAATGCAGATTTACGAGCTAAATCCTTAACCTTTTTATTCACTTTTTCAGAATAATCTCTTGGCTGAGGACCAAAGACTCTTGCACCACCACGGAACAATGGGTTCTTGATACTACCTGCACGAGCACCCCCTGTACCTTTTTGTCTTTTCAATTTCTTAGTACTTCCTGAAATTGTACTTTTTTCTTTTGTAGCGTGAGTACCTTGACGTTTATTAGCTAAGATAGCTTTCACATCCAAGTAAACAGCATGTTCATTTGGTTCAATACCAAATACAGAATCGTCAAGAGTAATTTTCTTTCCGGTTTCTTTACCTTGTATATCTTTTACTGCTATTTCCATCTTACTTTGTCATTATTAAATATCCACCTTTAGCTCCAGGCACAGCACCTTTTACTAATACTACGTTCTTTTCTGGCAAAACTTTTACAACTTCAAGGTTTTCTACCTTAACTTGGTTGCCACCCATTTGACCACCCATTCTCATACCTTTGAATACACGAGAAGGAGTAGAACAAGCACCGATAGAACCTGGTGCACGTTGACGGTCATCTTGACCGTGAGTTGCTTCACCAACACCGCCGAATCCATGACGTTTCACAACACCTTGGAAGCCGCGTCCTTTAGTTGTACCTGTAATGTCTAACCAATCACCTTCTGCTAAAATATCAGCTACCGAAAGAATATCACCTAGACTTACTTCTTTGTCAAAATTTCTAAATTCAACAACTTCTCTTTTTGGAGTTGTATTTGCTTTTTTGAAATGACCTAGTTCTGCACGAGAAGTATTTTTTTCTTTCTTATCGTCAAAACCCATTTGTACAGAATTGTAACCGTCTGTTTCTTTTGACTTTACTTGTGTAATAACGCAAGGTCCTGCTTCGATTACAGTACATGCTACGTTCTTTCCATCTTCCAAGAAGATAGAGGTCATACCTACTTTTTTACCTAGTATACCAAGCATCTCTTTTTACAATTTTAAATTACTACACTCTAATTTCAACTTCTACACCACTTGGCAACTCAAGTTTCATCAAAGCATCAACTGTTTTTGAAGAACTACTGTAAATGTCAAGTAGTCTTGCATGTGATGACAATTGAAATTGTTCACGAGCTTTTTTGTTAACATGCGTAGAGCGGTTAACTGTAAAAATTCGCTTGTGAGTTGGCAGCGGAATCGGACCACTTACTACAGCACCTGTAGTTTTTACAGTCTTAACAATCTTTTCAGCAGATTTATCTACTAGATTGTGGTCATAAGACTTTAATTTAATTCTAATTCTTTGACTCATGCCTATTAATATTAATTGTTTTGGTTAATAATCGTTTCTGCAATATTTGCTGGAACTTGTTCAAAGTGATCAAATTCCATTGTTGAAGTAGCACGACCAGATGTGATTGTACGAAGATCTGTTACATATCCGAACATTTCAGCAAGTGGGACAAATGCTTTTACAACACTAGCATTGTTTCTTGAATCCATACCACGGATTTGACCACGACGTTTGTTTAAGTCACCTACAACATCTCCCATAGATTCTTCTGGAGTAACAACTTCCACTTTCATGATAGGTTCCAAAAGTTTTGGAGAAGCTTTCTTACAAGCCTCTTTATATGCCATCTTTGCACAAATTTCAAAAGACAACGCATCAGAATCTACAGGGTGGAAAGAACCATCCATAACCTGAACCTTCATAGATTCTACTGGATAGCCAGCCAATACACCATTTTCCATTGCTGCCTTGAAACCTTTTTCAATAGATGGTATATATTCTTTTGGAATGTTACCACCTTTAACATAGTCTTCAAATTGCAATCCTTCTTTACCTTCATCAGCTGGTCCAAGTTTAAATGCAATATCAGCAAATTTACCACGACCACCAGATTGTTTTTTGAATACTTCTCTATGTTCAACTTCAACAGTGATACATTCTTTATAGTTAACTTGAGGGGCACCTTGGTTACATTCAACGTGGAACTCACGTTTCAAACGGTCCATAATGATATCCAAGTGAAGTTCACCCATACCACTGATAACTGTTTGACCAGTTTCTTGATCTGATTTCACAGTGAAAGTAGGGTCTTCTTCTGCCAATTTAGCCAAAGCCATACCCAATTTATCTACATCAGCTTTTGTTTTAGGTTCAACTGCGATACCAATAACTGGTTCTGGGAATGTCATTGATTCAAGAACGATAGGCGCTTTTTCATCACACAACGTATCACCAGTCTTAACATCTTTAAAACCTACACCTGCACCAATATCACCACCTTCGATGAATTCGATAGGATTTTGTTTGTTCGCATGCATTTGATAGATACGAGAAATACGTTCTTTTTGACCACTTCTTGTATTAAATACATAAGAACCTGCATCCAAGTGACCTGAATATACACGGAAGTAGCACAAACGGCCAACGAATGGGTCGGTTGCAATTTTAAATGCCAAAGCACAGAAAGGATCTTCAACACCTGGTTTACGATGAACCTCTGCACCAGTGTTAGGATCAGTTCCTTTAATATATTCTTTATCAAGTGGGCTAGGAAGAAGTTCCATAACGTAGTTCAACAATTCCTGAACACCTTTGTTCTTGAATGAAGAACCACACAACATAGGAATTACCTTATTTGCGATACAAGCTTTACGAAGAGCAGCAAGAATTTCTTCTTCCGTGATAGAATCTGGATCTTCGAAGAATTTTTCCATCAAAGTATCATCAAATTCAGATACAGATTCAAGAAGTTTTTCTCTCCATTCTGCAACTTCTTCTTTCATATCATCTGGAATTGGAACTTCTTGATAAGTCATACCTTGATCAGCTTCATTCCAAACCATACCTTTACCTTTTACCAAGTCAACAACACCTTTGAATGTGTCTTCTGCACCAATTGGTAATTGTAGAGGAACTGCGTTACCACCTAACATTTCACGAACTTGTTTACACACGTTCAAGAAATCAGCCCCTTGACGGTCCATTTTATTAACGAAACCCAAACGAGTTACATTGTAACCATCAGCCAAGCGCCAGTTTGTTTCTGATTGAGGTTCAACGCCATCAACGGCAGAGAACAAGAATACTAAACCATCAAGGATACGTAAAGAACGGTTTACTTCGGAAGTGAAGTCAACGTGTCCTGGAGTATCGATAATGTTAATTTTATATTGATTGTCTTTGTATTTCCAGAAACATGTAGTAGCAGCAGAGCAGATAGTGATACCGCGTTCTTGCTCTTGAACCATCCAGTCCATTGTTGCACCACCATCATGAACTTCACCGATTTTGTGAGTTTTTCCTGTATAATAAAGAATACGTTCAGTGGTTGTCGTTTTTCCAGCATCAATGTGAGCTGCGATACCAATGTTTCTTGTATAATGTAAATCAACTTTTGCCATCTTTCGGTAATATTAGAATCTAAAGTGAGAAAATGCTTTGTTCGCTTCTGCCATTCTGTGAGTTTCGTCTTTCTTTTTGAAAGCTCCACCTTCTTCGTTGAAGGCAGCCAAAATTTCAGCAGCTAATTTGTCTTTCATTGAATGGCCAGCACGTTTACGTGCGAACAAAATCAAGTTTTTCATGCCGATTGATTCACGGCGTGCTGGACGAATTTCAGATGGGATCTGGAATGTAGCACCACCTACACGACGGCTTTTTACCTCTACCAATGGAGTAACATTGTCTAAGGCTTTTTTCCATACGTCTAAAGCAGACATATCTGCAGCTTGTTTCTTTTCTTCAACGATATCTAACGTATCATAAAAAATTTCATATGCGATGCTTTTTTTGCCATCGATCATAAGATTGTTTACGAACTTCGTTACTGCCACATCCCCAAACTTAGGATCTGGTAGAATTACTCGTTTTTTTGGTTTACTCTTTCTCATTGAAAATGCTTATTAAAAATTATTTTTTGTTTTCTTTTGGACGTTTTGCTCCATATTTAGAGCGAGATTGCAATCTTCCTTCAACACCTGAAGAATCCAATGCACCTCTTACCAAGTGATAACGAACACCAGGCAAGTCTTTAACACGACCACCACGTACTAAAACGATAGAGTGTTCTTGAAGTTTGTGACCTTCTCCTGGAATGTAAGCATTGACTTCCTTTCCGTTAGTTAAACGTACACGGGCAACCTTACGCATTGCAGAATTAGGTTTCTTTGGTGTAGTTGTGTAAACACGAACACATACACCTCTTTTTTGTGGGCAAGAATCCAATGCTGGGGATTTACTTTTATCCTCGATTTCTACTCTACCCTTTCTTACTAACTGCTGAATTGTAGGCATATTACTGTATTTGTTTATAAATTATTAGATATACTTTTCCCATTAAATCGGGTTGCAAAGGTACATATTTTTTTGAATTACAATCAAAAACACCTTTTTTTTTCGATATTTTTTTCCAAAGACAAGAAGAGGCAAGCTTTAAGGCTTGCCTCTTCTAATTTAATTTATCGAACTAAGGTTACATTTCCCCAAATCGGCTTAGATTTTTGTACGATTTTCAAGGTTTCTTCTTCGTGATCTTCATACGTTACGAGAATTTTATAACGATATACTCCCGCTTCCATCATCTTCCCATTCACTCGTCCATCCCATTCTACATCTGGAGCACCTTGGTCGTTAACTCCCGAAGAATAATAAACCAAATTATTCCATGCGTCATAGATCCAAATTTCAAAAGACTGACAATTTACTCCTTTCGGTTTAAATACTCGAACTTCTGCACCCGGACTTGTAGGAGCAAATGCTGAAGGAACAAATAATCTGTGTTCTACATCAACAAAGAATCCCCAAGTAACTTTAGATTCACAGCCAAATTCATTTACTGCTGTCATTTCAGCTGTGTAGTCACCATATTGATACATTCGTTCAAATAGTTTTGAGTTCTCAATTACCGTTGCACTATCAGTTGAACGTCCAAAATCCCAATAATAATCAACATGATATTCTTTTTCGAATTCTCCTTCGTTCATTACTTGTTTTTCAGAAGTATTATAAAAAGTTACCACACCTTCTGTACCAAGAGATTCCGTCATGAAATTAGCATCTGGAGCTGCAACAACTTCAACAACAAATTCTGTTTCGCCCTTACAACCATATTTGTTTGTTTCTGTAACAAAAATTGTATCAACACCTGGTTTTACCCAATCAACAGAACGAACAAAGCCAGTATTGTAATTTGAAAGAGCATAAGAAACTCTATCTCCTGTAATTACCCAATCAACAACATTTATAGGATCGGCTTTTGTCACAACATACACTTCGTTTGCATTAGCACATATTTGTGATTTTCCAGAAATATATGGTGCAGGCAAAGCACTAATGACAAAATGATTTTCAGCAGTATCACTCACGCAACCATTAACTCTCTGTGTCATTAATACGCTATAATCACTACCTGGTTCACTATAGAATGTCGTACAATTATTATTATATGGACAACCAGCTATCAAGTTTCCTTCTGGTGTGTACCAAAGGATATTTTCTCCTTGAGCAGACAATTTTACAGGATTACTATCATAGCAGAAATAGTCTTTTTCCAAAACCGGAGCTTCTGGTTGTGGGAAAACAACATATCTCAAATTCGTTTCTTTCCTTGTTTCATACGAACAAGTAGAAACTGTTGTACGTGCTCTAAAGAAATATACCCCTGGAGCTGTCAACAAACCTTCAGGAACAATCAACGTGTCACCAATACCCAATGTTGAACCATCAGGAGCAATCCACGACACATTTTCATTCTTTGAAAGACGTTCAACAATCAACGTGCCTGGTTCTTCATAAATACAAATCGTATCTTCTTGAATAACGACAGCACGACTCGGAGCTGGTTGGAATGTAACAGTTTTAGCTGAAAAATCGCTCGTACAACCATATTGATCTTTTTGTTTTGCATAATATGTTCTTGTACCCATAGCTGTATTTGAAACTGTAAAATAACGTCCGGTAAAAATTGGGTATCCAGCCATGTCATCATACCAATAAATTGTATTTGACGATTCTGCAATAATCACGACATCATTACCTTCACAAGAAACAATATCCGACGTTTGTTTAAATGCAACAGGATCAGGTTGTGGTTTTACAGTAAACGTTACTTCCTCCGGTTCACTCTTACATGAATTTTCACTTTGAATAACAAAGAATGATTGACTTTCTTTTACTGTTGGAGTATATGAAGTTCCTGTTCCAACCAATTGAGTCAATTCTTCATCGGAGTACCAAGCAACATCTTCTGTAAATGCACGAACCGAAACCGATTTTATTTTATCATAATCACAAATCGTTGTATTTACAGCTGTTGGTTTTGATGGAATCGAATAAATTATTGCAGTTGTTTCGTCACTGAATGGACTTTCACAACCATCAATCGTTTGAGTTGCCTGAAGAGTTAAACTTCCCGCCTTTGTTTCAGTCATTACATATTCGTTTCCTTCTGCAATTTCAAATCCATCCTGATACCAACGAACATCTGTTCCTTCTGTTTGGAATACTACATCCACACCTTCACAGACATTTGATGTAGTTACAACCAATTGCTCAGGAATTTTGTTTACTTGAATAGATACCGAAAGTGGATTACTGCTACAATACTCATCGCTTCGTATTGCATAAATAGCGTATTCACCAGCCGTTTCGTATGAAACAGTGTAAGCTACATCTTCCGTATCTGCATCGGATACTGCTGGATCATTTTTATACCAAGCTACAATATCATCAGCAACCAACTCCAATTCTTCGTTTTCGCAAATAACTTCATTACCTGTAATCTCTGGTTGATCGGTTGATTTCACCTCATAATTTACCAATGTAGGAAGACCTTCGCAAGTTCCATCGAATTGTGCTGCATAATATTTATAAATACCTGGAGCCACAATATCATCCGGAACGTATGACAATCCTGTCCATAAAATTGTATTCATATCGGTTGATTTATACCAACGAACCGTGTAATCTTGATTTTCGGCATCCATAGATTTCATTTCCTCGTTGATACAACCAATAATATCATCATTAATAACTTTTGGTGCAGGAACCGGACAATCTATCAACGTATATTTCAAACAAGAAGGATCACTTGAACAAGTTCCATCACTTTCCGTTACACAATAATTCCAAGTTCCAACTTGTGGCTCGCCATCGTATTGATGTTGAATAGTTTCTCCATTTCCAACAACTTCACCGAAAGAATTAGTCCAAGTGTATGTTCCTCCATTTCCAGAAGTAATAGAAATTGGGAATGAACTTGCAATCACTAAATTCGTAATATTATCAACTTTAACCTGTGGTATTTCCCTAATTTCTATGTTTTTATGCAAGCAACTTTCTTCAAAACAATTTGTTGAAGGTTCTACAGCAGTACAACCCGTTTCTGGATCGTAATATGCATAAATCAATTCATAAGTTCCTGGGGCATATTTCGTTGGATCAATATCTGTTGTTCTAACTCCATCAAATACGAAGATTGTCCCTGGAAGATTTGATGTCGGAGTTTTCACGCCTTCATTCATACAAATCACATCATCAATAGTCACCGTTATTTCAGGCGAAGGATTAATCTTCAAAGTAACAGGAGCAGCAACACCTTCGCAACCATTTTTGCCTGTTGTTGTTTGAGTTACACTCCATGAATATGAACCTGCAACACCTTGTTTATCAGATGGCGTAAATGTCTCTCCATACGAAACAGCCACACCATTTTCATACCAAGTAAACATTGCATTTTCTTTTCCTCGAACAGCAAACATTGGGATTTCATCAGTTGCACATATTACATCGCGATCAACAATAAGTGTTGGTGCCGGAGTTGGACATTTTATACGTTCAACAACTACAGTAGCACATTCACTTTCACAACCATAACGATCAATTTGTGTAACACCATAATCTTCCGTTGCCAAACCAACTAAACCAGTCTTGAATTGATTGCCGTTATACAACAATGTTTTTGTGTCGCAGGCGTCGTACCAATTCACTTTATTCGTTCCTTCAGGAGTTGCTTCCAACACCGTTTCATAGTCACTTTCCAACTGAGTTACCGGAGAAGCAACACTAAGAGGTTCTACATGGTGTACATAGAATCTTGACGATTCCTCGGCCTTACAACCAGTTTCAGGTGCAACATACGTGATTGTAACAGGAATTGCCGAACCAATTGTAGTTGCATTTGACGGATAGAAATACTTGTCAACAATGGCTTCACCACTATAACCGAACGTTCCACCTGTAATATCTGTAGATGCTAAAATCTCAACTTTATCATCGTAATCGCAGAAATGGAAAACTTCGTTGTCAACAGAAATCGAAGGATTAGGATTTACGGTAACAGCAACACTTGTTGGTAAACTCTCGCAACCATTTGTGCCAGTAGTAGTTTGCGTTACATTCCAATAATACGTTCCAACTTTTCCTTTTACCGAAGCATCTTTATATGCTTCAGGTGTACTTGTAGTTACAGCGTTTCCAGTTTTTCCGTTATACCATTTTAAAGTGGCTCCAGAAATACTTGAAACGAAAAATGTCGGAATATCATCTGACGCACAAATTTCAGTCATTAATAGATCCTCGAAATTATCAAGGACATGTATTGTATCGGAGACTGTAACTGTTGGAGCAGGAGTAGGACAATCTATCACTGTGAACATCATACAAGCAGGTTCGCTTGTACAAACACCATCGGATTCGGTAACACAATATTCCCAATCTCCAGAAACATCGGAATTTGGATGAGATATTGAATTAGCAGTTGTTTTATTTCCTTCGGAATCAGTCCAAACCAAAGTTCCTCCGTTTCCTGCTGCTGTAATCAACAAATCGGTAGATGTCATCACAATAGTTTTGTTTTCAACAACAGGTTTTTCTATTTTACGAATTTCAAAATTCTTAGAAGTTGTATTAAAACACTTTGTTGATGCATCGGTATATTCATAAACCAACTCATAATCCGTTGCAACAGGTAATGTTTCCGTATTGATTGAACTAACAACATCGCCATTTATCTTCAATGTTCCGCCAACTGGAGTAACCGTTGGATGAATTTCGCCAGTATTAA
The DNA here is from genome assembly GCA_045600045.1 of Bacteroidales bacterium. Lineage (GTDB taxonomy): Bacteria > Bacteroidota > Bacteroidia > Bacteroidales > UBA1715 > UBA1715. Next base: position 40,691 of record JAZRXD010000003.1, on the reverse strand, counting down.
CACATTCAACAGAATTTGTTATTAATGTGATTTCCGGCAACTTATTGACAACAACTGTTTTTGACAATGAATTTTGGCAATTATTCTCCGTAACCTTATATGTTACATTATAATTACCTGCGGAAACTGGATTGAACTCAGTGCCATTCACATTTGTTCCTGTAAATGTTCCTGTTGCTGGAACAACGTATGTCAACAAATCAAACGGTTCGTCACCTATACATGCAGAAGGCACATCATTAAACGAAATCGAAGGACGAGGATAAACTTGAATTTCAAATGTTTTGATGTTTTCACAACCATACGAATCGGAATATGTATACGTAATTTGTGTTGATGAAGTTATGGAAACCGCAGCAGGATTGAATTTTGAACCTCCTGTAACACCAGAACCAGAGAATGTTCCGCCAGTTGGAGTTGCATTCGTCATCAAAGAATATTCAGAATCATATTCACAGAAATCAGGAACATTTTCGATTGCGATTGTTGGCAAATCCTTTACTTCTAGCGACTCATTCACAACATTCGTACATCCATTTGCATCAGTATATGAATAAATGAAACTATACGTACAAGGGTTGCTTCCATTTGCAACAAAAATAGGATCAAACGAATTTATTTCCGCACCATCGTAAACAACCTTACCAGATTCCTGTGATTTATATTTTGCAAAATCTATTGTTGCAGATTGATCACAAACATATTCAGGTAAATCAAAACTTACCGTCGGCAATTCATTAATAATATATGTAATACTTGACTTACCACTTTCGCAGTGAGCATCTGTATCGTACAAGGAAACATAGAATGTATATGACGTTGTACTTGTTTCTGAACCAGTAAGATTTGGAACAAATGAAGTTGTTCCCGATATTTCCATATTATCATTGTAATACCAACGAACTTCCCCTTTTGTTTCATCAGCCGTAACTTTCAATGTCTTTAAAGCATCATCAGTTTCGCCATAACAAACCTTTACAATATTATTTACAGGAACCGGAGCCTCAGCCTCGCATTCAGAAATATCCAATGTAACTGCCGTTTTTTCCGACGTACAACCACCTTCGGTACTTACAACATAATATGTATATGTTCCAGGTTTCCCTTGAGTTCCATCAAGAACAACCGATTCGTCCGGTGTATAAGAACTACCCGTTCCTACTTGCGTTGTAAGTGCTTCATCACTATACCAAATTTGATTTACGCCAGTCGCCGTCAAAGTTGGAACATTGCCTGGAGTAACTTTTGTAAACACTTTTGTCACATCAGTTCCAACTGGTTTTTCAGGATCGTAAACTGTGATATTTTTAGCAATAGAATTAGAACAAACTCCATCAAAATATTCATACGTGATTTCGTATTCCTGTTTTACCGTTGCCAAAGCAGGATTGAATCCAGCAGATAGATTCAGACTTGGAGTTGCAGTAAATGTTCCTCCTGTTTGATTTCCCGTTAAAGCAATTACCGATTCTGACTTACAAGCAGTAGTCGGCAAAGTAAATGAGACTTCTGGTTTTTCTTGAACAATTGCAACTCTTGATTCTGATTTTGAACAACCGTTTGCTTCGTAAGTATAAAGAACTTCGTAAGCACCAACACCAGCTGTTTTTGGAGAGAACGTATTTCCAGAAACACCCTTACCTGTAAATACTCCTGAACCACCGGTTGGCGTTGCCGTTGCATATAAAGTATAATCGGAACCATCAATACATTGAGTTGGAATAGCATCAAATGTAATTGTTGGAATTGGATTTACAACAACAGTTGCTTTTCCAGGTTCGCTTGTACAATTTCCAACTTTAACTATCAATGAATATTCACCCGCTCCATCCATAGTTATTGAAGAAATAGTAGGATTTTGTTCTGTTGATGTAAAACCATTTACACCAGACCAAGAATAAGTACCTTCTGCATCGGTTGACAATGTCAAATCGTCACCAAAACAAATTGATGTAGTTGTAGAAATTGTTGGTTTTTCTGGAGGAAGCAATGTTTTAACCTCAATATCAGCACGTTCACTTTCGCAGTTATTTACTGTTTGTGATACATAATAATGTACACTACCAACTGTTGCCGAAGATGGAATCAACGAAGTATGAGTTGTTGTACCCGTTTCGCTTGTGTACCATTTCAAATTAGAACCTGTAGCGGAAACAGCTTTTGTTGTCTCGCCCTGACAATATTGAACTAACTTATCCTCATCTGAAACAGATGGAGCGTCAGGAATATCATTCACAACAACTGTTGTAGTTCCCGCTTCGCTCGGACAATCATTAACTGTTACTATTAAGCTATATTCGCCACCAACTTTTGTAGTCGGTTTTTGGTCAGTTGATGTAAATCCATCAGGACCCGTCCATGAATACGTCGCATTTGTCATGGCAGTTACGCTCAACGTAACATCTTCGCCGTCACATTTTGGACCATTGTTTGATGGAGATGGTGTTTTAGGAATTGAATTAACAACAACCATAACTGTAGCTTCATCGCTCACACATTCTCCAACAGTTATTACCAAACTATATTCACCTCCTGCGGCAGACGATACATTAGAAATAGTTGGATTTTGATCTATTGCATGAAAACCATTCGGACCCGACCACTCATAGGAAGTTGCATCTGTTGCAGTACCCAATTCCAATGTTGAACCCTCGCAAAGAGGTGAATTTGTTGTGATTTCTGGAGCTGCTGGTTTATCAACCGTTGAAACCAAAATTTCAAGACGTTCGCTTTCGCAACCATCAACCGTTTGGGTTACATAATAATTAACATCTTTAACAATAGAAGTAACTGGAGTTGGAGCAGTTGTTGATGCCGTGCCACCAGTAACTGCAGTGTACCATTGAATGTCAGTTCCTGTTGCTTCCAAAGCCGAAGCCGTTGATCCTTTACAATATAATATAGATGTTTTTGCCGTTGGTTTTTCTGGTACCGCATTTACAACGACCGTTGCTGTTGCCTTATCACTAACACAACCATATTCCGAAGTTACGACAACCGAATAATCACCCGCCATACTTGTGGTTGATTTAGATAACGTATTGCTTACATCGGTTGACGAAAAACTATTTGGTCCAGTCCATTTATATGTTGCATTTTTCATTGACAGCGTAGAAACCATTAAATCTGTTCCTTCGCAAACAGGACTGTTTGTACTGATAGTTGGCAAACTTGGTTTTTGATTAACCACAACTGCAATAGGAACTTTATCACTTTCCTCACCATCAACTTTTTGCGAAACGTAGTATGTAGTCGTACCATAATCGGCAGTTGAAGGTTTTGGTGCTACAGACAACACAGTCTTTTTATCGGTGTCGTACCAAACCAAAGTTCCATCAGCAGTTGCCGTTAAAGCAGAACTTGCATCGCCTTGACAATAAGTTACATCTTTAACTATTGGAGCATCTGGTTTTGTATTCGTGCAAGTAAGAACAGATTGAGCACGGATTTCATCATCGGCGTGACCAAGCAATTCAACGTGTGCCTCGTTAATCACTTTTTCAGAACATTCTTTGACTTTTGCTGTTACACTAACCGTATATGTTTTTCCGAAAGGAATAGGATTACTCATTCCTTGTTCAAAAGTCCAAACAACTTTACCATTTGAATATGTTCCACCATTTGTGGCACTTACAAATTCAAGTTCAGAAGGGAAATCATCTACAATTTTCAAGTCGTAGGCATAATCAGTATGAACATGAATTTTTGAATATTTATGATTTCCATGAGCTGGACTATTAAAACCAAACTTTCCTTCTTTTATAGGAACATTGTCAACTGTAAACGGTGCCGAAGCAGAAGTATCCGCACTATTCCACAAACGCAAAATCTTACCATTTAAGTCAATAGCAAAATGAATATTTGCTGAACTTTCGGCAACTCGTTCCGTCTTGTTTCCATATGTTACAATCAATACCCCATAATCTTTTTTTACCGTAATTTTTTGGTCGCCACGGAAAATGAATGTTGCTTCGGCATATTCAGTTAAAGACGCGTCGAATTCGACAAATATATTCTTGCAAGTAGAATTATTATACATTGTCGTCGATCCTGAATTATTTGTAACCGTTCCTCCCGAAACACTTCCACCCGACCAGTCACCGGCATTTGCACCTGCATTATTATTTATATATCCATGAGTTTGTTCATATTCCAAATCAAACGTCACATTATCGCCAACACCAATAGCATCAGCCGAAGCTGTTTTACTAAGCGTTGTTGGTTTTACCGGTTCCGGAACTTTGGCACAAGTCACCGTAATTGTCGCCGTATCAGCTATTGGAGAGTTCAAATCCGCATAAATCCATGCCAAATTGTCGATATCCTCATCGGCAGACTGACATTTCGCACCAGAAGGGAAATTGGCTGTTGCAGAATACACAATGCTACCCTTTTGTTTAATTTGCAACATAGGGATACTCCATTCCACAACATCACGACCATCGGATGTTTTGTAGTTTCGCCACTTTGCACCACTACTAGCCAAAGGACAATTACCTTGGAAAGCAACAAAAGTCAAACCTTTCGGCAATGTATCAACAATTACCACATTTTCTGCATCACGACCTGCCATTGGACCAGTCCCCAAAATACGACGCCATGTGTAACCATCAAATTCCTCAACCAAAATATTTGGAATCGTATTTTTAGGAGTTTCACATATAGAAGGATTGTACGTATTAACAACTCTTTCTATTGATTTTCCCGTGGCTGGATCAATTTCCTGCCAACTTGGGGTTACCGGGAAATAATTCCCATCATCGGCATCTTTTGCATTCGTATTCCAAGACCAGTCATCAGTGTAATTTGTTGAAGACCAGTCACTTGGATATAAATAACCAGCAACACGCAAAGGCTCAGCACCGCCACGATGTACACGAGCACCCATACCATAATAATTACTAATATGTCCTGTGCTTGTCACCAAAAGAGGAGCAAAACGCAAAATCATACGTTGGTTCCATTTTCCATAACTATCACTACCTTCAACCACTGTTTCGTGACTAACTGATATTTGATCACTTGCTGTTCGTTTACCTTCGTAAATTGCAGTGTACCAACCCCAACCGGCTCCACCAGCATCGGAAAGTTTTTTCATACTTGCATCATACAAATAGTATGAGATTCGATAATTACCATAATTAATATATGGTTCAATTGCATCATTATATAAACGGAATTTCAACCACATTTGCGAACCATCCTGCGTATTTGCAAACGCAACACCAACACGAGGACGACCGCCATCCAACCAACCTGCTTCCGATGAGTTTTCAAAGTTAATTGTGTAATTTACAACTGCGCCTGGATTTGCCTGTTCTCGGTCGGCTGTTTTTTCAATCAAAAGAGAACGTTTAATCACATCAACACAGTTACGCTGCATTGTTGGCGTAATTGCATTTGGATATTCGTTTGATGTCCATCCCAATCCATTTGTGCAAGTAATTTCAGCAGTCGTACAATAACGACCAGAAGCCTTTGGCCCAATTTTCACATCATACGAAACACGACCTTTAGTCACATCCAACGCACCAGTTTGAAAACCTGGAACCGTTCCTATTGTCCACGTAACTGTATGACTTGCTGCATCATAAACGCCACCTTTTGTCGCACTCACAAAAATGAAATCATCAGGAACATGTTCTATAATTTTCACATTAGCTGCATCAACCGAACCATAATTTCTATAATCCAAATGATACGTTATAATGTCGCCAGTATACGCACACGAAACACTATCTTCTACCACACGATAAATTTTCATATTTGCCTGTGGAACCATTTTACTTGGAGCTTGATGATTACCCGAAGCGACCAACATACCCAACAAACGGAACCATCCGTGGAAATATACAGGAACACTAGTTAAATAGCCGTCGCCACCAGTTTTTACATCCCACTCTATGTTACACTGACGATACAATTGCCCTAGCAATTCCAAATCCTGAGCGGCAACTGCCGATGGCGTACCACACGCAGCAACCCAGTTTAACGTAAACGCAGATTTTGGGAAATTTCCATTTGGTTCAATATCCCAGTGCAATGTACTTGGACCTTTATACGTAACAGAAGGACCACCACCATATTCGGTACATGCAGCACCTTTGCCCCAACCCTGGGGATTGCTCATAAAACCTGAAAATTGTTTTGCGGCATTTAACTCATAGGTGTTTCCGCCATCTTCAACCTTATGCGTTGTTGGATTCCACGTGTATGTAGGATTTCCGTGCCAAACATAGTTTAAAGCTGTTCGCCAAGGTGAACGGAAACGACCACCTTGGTTACCTGGTGTCATAGTAACACTTGTTCCATTCACCGAAGTTTCCTCACCAACAAAAATGTTAGTTGCCGACTGTGAAACCCAGTTTCCTACGACCCAGTCTCCCGAAGCCTCAGCCCTACGATATTGTTCACGTTCCCAAGCTGGAGAATAATCCAAATTCAATTTTTCCAACAAATCATGAAACTCACGGAAATATCCCGTTGCCAAATAATCGGTGTGCATTTTTTGCGGACCACCAAATTCCGGATATTTTGAAATACCATCTTCTATTAAATAATTTGCAGCCTGCGAAGCCCAATTCGTGATTTCAGTCCATGTGTCACCATTTTTCATGTAACCATCAAAACCTACTTCTCCAGAATTGCAACGACGTGGATTTTCTGTCGGGAAACGAGTACTTGTAGCAACTAAACCACGAATTACATCAATCATTTCCTTACGATACGAAATCATATTTCCACGTGAGTCACGAACTCCCATGTCATCGCCCCACTGCATCCAAGCAACATACAAAGCAAGAGCAATATCCACATCACCATCGGTTGCAGAGTTTGCGTTATCTTTCAAAGCATAATCTCCATAAGCATAACCTGGTTCTAGAACAACACCATCAATATAACGAGGTTGTTTTACACGTGCTTTATCGTGTACACACATCCACAAACCATCAAAAGAAGTTTTGTCCGCCATAAGCGCAGCTGCCAACAAGGAATATCCATCACCTTCACGGCAATCATATGGACAACCAATGTTACCACGAATGTATTTAACTCCACCTACAACATCACCAGTATAAGTCCATTCGTTAGCAAAGATTTGATATGCATCACGAATATCTTGTTCCATTTCTGCATGAACAACACCTTCGGGATTTTTTGTACCTAAATTCTCCAAATAATGACTATCACCCCATGTATAAGGTAAAAACTGCGGGAATGGGAAATTTGGATTCCCAGAATTGATATGAACTGTTACTTCATTTTGTGCAAAAACGCTTAATGCGAACAAAATCGAACCGCAAAAAGCAACTATTCTATATTTCATAATTCTTTGTTTTCTCAATAAAATAAGACCTTTACAACAATTAAAAAGTTACACATTTACTTTGCCATAAATGAGGTTCAAAAATATAAAATTAGTACAAGCAAAACAAACAAAATAAAATACCTGCGTCTAAAAATAAGACATCATATCTTCATTGAAAACACACTATGCCACTTCAAACCTTATTTTCCCCATTTTGGGAATTATTCTCACGAAAATTTTATTTCACAAAAAGAAAAAATTACTTTTGCCCGTCTAAAAAACCGAAAGTCGTTGTGCGGTTTCAGAGCGCGTTGGTATAAATAAAAAACTGATTTGTATAACCGCTAAAAATCATACGACATAAAAAAATATTTTTGCAACAAAATAGATGACATACTATATGAAAAGAAAAGCACTAATCCTTTCTGTATTTTTAAGCCTCGCAGGCTGGGGATTCGCTCAAGAAAACGAGCTTTCTCTTTCTCTCGACGAAGCAAAAAAATACGCGGTTGACCATAACCGAACTCTTCAAAATGCTTCGTTAGACTTACAAATTGCAGAAGCAAACCGTTGGCAAACAATTTCAACAATGCTTCCTTCGGTTTCTGCATCGTTTGACTATGCAAATATGTGTGGCTACGAAATGACTATGGAACTTGCTCCTGGTGTTTCACAAGCTATTCCAATGAATCCTTACGGAACAATTGGATTGACTGCTTCTATTGGTCTTAACGGTGCTCAATTCGTGGGAATGCAGATGCAAAAAATCGCTATTGAAATGTCGGACATTTCGTTAAAAAAGAGCGAGCGCGACATTCAATCAAGTGTTACAACAATTTATATGTCAATTCTTGCAATGGAATCCACTGTTGATTTGTTGGACAAAAACCTTGAGAACTTGAAGAAACTGCACGAAATGACTGAAAAATCAGTGAAAATCGGTGTTGTTGAACAAACTGATGCCGACAAATTATTGGTTCAAGTAGCTACAATGAGAACAAGTATAAACTCTACAAAACGCTCTCTTGAAATGCTTTACAACTCGCTTATTCTTCAACTTGGCGCTGATGTAAACACAAAACTTGTACTCACCGACAACATCGATAATTTATTGAATGTTGATGTAGCTATGGAATTACTAAACTCTCAACTTGATTTGGAAAACAATTTCGACTATCAACTTTTAAGCAAAAACATTGATTTTTCGAAAAAACAAGTTGCAGCAGCGTGGATGGAGTATTCACCAACAGTAAGCGCCTATTATCAATATTCCAACAAAACATATTTTGGAAAGGAAAAAGGTTTTGATATGACCCCAAACAATGTTGTTGGAGCTTCAATCAGCCTTCCGTTGTGGAAAAGCTGGGGCAGAATGAGCGATGTGAAAGAAGCTCAAATTTCACAAAAGAAAACCGAAAATTCATTCAATACCACAACCGACGCACTTAAAGTACAAGACAAACAACTTCGTTACAATTTGACATCGGCTTTCGAAACATACGAAACACAAACAAGCAATTTGGATGTTACAAAACGTGTATTCGATAATATCACAATCAAATTTGAGCAAGGAACAGCCTCGAGTTTGGAAGTAACAAACGCCAGTACGAATTTGGTTGCCGCACAAAGCAGTTATATAGGAGCAATGCTCGACTTAATCAACGCAAAAGTTGCATTGGAAGATTTACTTAATAAATAATGTATAATAAGGAACTTATAGATATGAAAAAGATTTTAAGAAACACTGTACTTGCAATCGCAACAATCGGAATGGTTGGTTGCGGACAAAAAAGTGAAAACACAAATGCCGTAGCAGATAGCACTGCCATAAAAGAACCGGTAAAAGTAATGACATTACAATCGAAGAAAATTGCTAAAGAAATAGATTTGGCAACAACTCTCGAAGGTTACGAAACAATGAACATATCTCCTTCTCTTACTGGAAATATTGAAAAAATCCACGTTGAAGTAGGAAACAAAGTTAAAAAAGGACAAAACTTGGTCACTATGGACCAACAACAATATAACAATGCAAAACTAACAGTTGCAAACCTTACTACAGAAATGCAACGTGTTGAAGCATTGAAAGAAAGCGGAAACGTAACACAACAAGTTTACGACCAAACAAAATTAGGCTACGATCAAGCAAAACAAAGCCTTGACTTCCTTACAAAAAACACATTCGTAAAAGCTGATTTCGATGGCGTTATTTCAGCAAAGAATTACGAAAACGGTGAATTGTATTCGGGTGTGCCAATTTTAGTTTTGACTCAAATCAAAAACTTGAAAGCATTCGCCAACATTCCAGAAACATATTTCCCATTGATTAAAGAAGGAATGAAAGTAGATATCATAACTGATATATACGGCGATAAAGTTTTTGAAGGTATTGTGGAAATCATTTATCCAACAATTGATGCTTCAACCCATACGTTCAAAATCAAAGTTAAAATTCCTAACGATGACGAGACTCTACGTCCAGGAATGTACGCACACACAAAACTTGCTTTGGGCGAAATCGATGCGATTGTAGTTCCATACCAAGCTGTATTGAAATTACAAGGTGCAAACGACCGCTACGTATTTGTGAACGATAACGGCGTTGCAAAACGTATCGCTGTTGATTTAGGTCAACGCTTCGATGACAAAATTGAAATTATGTCACCAGAATTGAAAAAAGATATGCAACTCGTAACAACTGGTCAAGCACGCTTGATTGAGGGTTCTTTACTAGATGTTGTTGAATAATTGATGTAAAAAATTTACAAAATGAGTATTTATAAAAGTGCCATAAACAAACCTATTACGACAGCCCTTATTTTCGTGGCCGTTGTAGTTGTGGGTATTTTTGCCTTTACAAAATTACCAATCGACCAATTCCCTGAAATTGATCCGCCGTACGTTACCGTAATGACAACGTATCCAGGTGCCAATGCCAGCGAAATAGAAACAAACGTAACCAAGTTGATAGAAAACGCATTGAACTCTGTTGATGGTTTAAAGGAATTAACATCTGTTTCAAAAGACAACATTTCCGTTGTTACTATGGAATTTGAATGGGGTTCGGACATCGACGAATCCATGAACGATATCCGCTCATACGTTGACTTGGTGTACGACAATCTTCCTGACGGAGTGAGCCGTCCAACCATTCTAAAATTGAATTCAAGTGCTATGCCTATTTTGGTTTACGGTTTTACAGCAAAGGAAAGTTATGCCGGACTTGATAAAATTTTGGAAGACAACGTTACAAACGTACTTAACCGTGTTGATGGTATTGGTAACCTTACCGTTTCGGGTGCACCAGAACGTAAGATTTACATAGACCTTGATCCAAAACAACTTGATGCCTACAATTTAAGCGTTGAAGCTGTCGGTAGCGCTGTCAGTGCCAACAACTTGAACTTGGCTTCGGGTACTGTAAAAATGGGTAGCGAACAATATCAACTTCGTGTTGAAAGCGAATATGTTGAAAGTTCCGAAATCAATAATATTGTTGTAACAACAACACAAGATGGCAAACAAGTATATGTACGTGATTTGGCTCAAGTTCGCGATACAATCAAGGATTTGACATTGGATGAAAAAATCAACGGACGCGATGGTGCCAGATTGACCATATCTAAACAAACTAATGCGAATACAGTGGAAATTTGTAAGCAAGTTCGCAAACAAATGGAGAAAATCAAAAAAACTCTTCCTCCTGATATTGAAGTACACTTAATCCGCGATGGTTCCGAAGAAATTGAAAATGCTATTTCTTCTTTGGAAGAATCGGTTATGTACGCATTATTGTTTGTGGTTTTGGTTGTTTGGTTCTTCCTTGGAACCTGGCGAACCACTGTCATCATTGGTGTGACAATTCCAATTTCGTTGTTGACATCATTCATATATTTGTTGGCAACCGATAGTTCGTTGAATATCATTTCGTTAGCTTCACTTTCTGTGGCAATCGGTATGGTTGTGGATGATGCCATTGTGGTTTTGGAAAATATCACCAAACATATTGACCGTGGTTCCAGCCCTCGTGAAGCTTCAATTTATGCAACCAACGAAGTTTGGACTTCCGTAATCGCCACAACGTTGGTTATAGTGGTGGTATTCGTTCCACTTACATTCTTAACAGGTATCGCAGGTATCATGTTCAAGGAATTAGGTTGGATTGTAACTATTGTGGTTTGTACATCAACAACAATCGCAATTTCTTTAACACCGATGATGTCTTCTAAATTATTGAAAGGCAAACCTGTATATTTAACAATTGCCGAAAAATTAGAAGCAGAAAAGAAAGCGGCAGAAAAGAAGAAACATTCCATTTGGGGATTTATCGAACGCATATTCGAAGCTATTGAAGCTTGGTATGCAAATGTTCTTCGTGCATGTCTTCGTCACAAAAAGACAACAATTTTCGTTGCGTTTTTGTTCTTCGTCGCAACAATGATTCCATTGTTTATGGGAAAAATCGGTATGGACTTTATGAAAGAACAAGACAACGGTCGTTTCAACGTGACTATAGAATTACAACGCGGTACACGTATTGAAACAACTTTACAAACTGCACGTCAAGTTGAAGAAGATATCCGTGCTATTTTGGGCGAAGATTTGTTGATGATTTCAACAACAGCAGGTTCTACCGACGATGGCGGTCTATCTTCGTTGTTCTCATCTACCGATAATATCACTATCAGTATGACGGTAAGAACAACAAAAAAATACGAACGTAAAACTGATAGAACAATCTTCCAAATGGCAGAAGAAGTTCGTAAAGATTTGAAGAATTATCCTGAAATCGTAACATACATAGTTTCTACCAATAGCGGTGGTGGTATGGGCGGTAACTCCGTTGATGTTGAAATCTATGGATACGATTTCAATAAAACAATGACTACAGCACAAAATCTAAAACGTGCATTGCAACAAAATGTTACAAATGCCCGCGACATCGACATCGACCGTAAGGAAGACCGTGCAGAACTTCAGATTATTTTCGATAAAGAAAAATTGGCTCGTCACGGATTAAATTCTTCAACAGTTGCCGCATACGTACGTTACCGTATTTATGGTATGACAGCAGGTTACTTCAAAGAAGATGGTGATGAATACGACATCATCGTTCGTTTGAAAGAGGAATACCGTAGCAGTATTACCGACATAGAAAACTTGTCGATTATGACAAATACCGGCCAATCTATTAAATTGAAAGAATTGGCCACAATAGAAGAATACTGGTGTCCTCCTGAAATTTCAAGAAAGAACCGTCAACGTATTGTAAAAGTTTCCGTAACTCCGTTCGAAACCTCATTGAGTGAATTGGCTCAATCAATTCAAAAAGAAGTTGACAAAATGGAAATTCCACAAGGTGTAACTATCAATATTGGAGGTAGTTACGAAGACCAACAAGAATCATTCGGCGATATGGGAATGCTTGCTTTGTTGATTATGTTCCTTGTTTACATTGTGATGGCTTCCCAATTTGAATCATTCAAGAATCCTTTCATCATTATGATGGCGATACCATTTGCACTCTCGGGAACCATCATAGCTTTACTCGTCACAGGCGAGAACCTCGATATGGTCGGATCGTTAGGTGTCATATTGTTGATTGGTATTGTTGTGAAGAATGGTATTGTACTCGTTGACTACATCAACTTGATGCGTGACCGAGGTTACGAACTTTCCGAAGCAATCGCACTTTCTGGTGAATCTCGTTTGCGTCCGGTTATGATGACCGCATTGACCACAATTCTTGGTATGGTGCCGATGGCATTGAGCCGCAGTGAAGGTTCCGAACTATGGAATACAATGGGTTACGTAGTAATCGGTGGTTTAACGGTTTCAACATTCGTCACTTTGATTGTTGTTCCTGTTTTGTACGGAATTATGTCAAAACACAGTGAACGCGATTCTGCCGAAGCTGTCCGTAAAACATTCGTATTTATGAATATCGAATTGGAAGAAGAGAATAAAGAAGGAAACAAAGAATAACAACGTAGGGGCAGGTTTTAAACCTGCCCGCATACAAACCTTATAGAATATGAAAGCAATTTTTATAACATTCAACCAAGCAAACACAGAACGTGTGGAATATATTCTTGACGAATGCCAGGCAAGAGGTTTTACATTTTGGGAAGATGTCCAAGGACGTGGAAGTAAAGACGGTGATCCTCACCGTGGCACACACACCTGGCCGGAAATGAACTCTGCTGTCATCACTATTGTTGAGGATGAAAAAGTAGAACCTATTTTAACCATGGTGAAAAAACTTGACAAACGAAACACTGATGTAGGAATCCGTGCTTTTGTTTGGAATGTGGAACAAACAGTATAGAATTTTGTATTGTTGATTTTAGAATAAGGATTGTTGATTAATCGGCAATCCTTTTTTGTTGATTAAACATTGGAAATCCATACCTTTGCGTACAAAATAGAATTATGGACAAACGTATTGAATATATACAATCCGAAGTTAAACGGACGTTGCAACACGCCGAATGTGGACACGATTTTTCACACGCACTCCGCGTAATGCACAACGCAGAACAAATTGCAGAATGCGAAGGCGGAGATTTAATTACCATTCAAGCAGCCGCTCTTCTTCACGATGTTTCCGATGAAAAATTCAGTAATGGGAACTCTATAATCGGGTTAAAACTAACGGAAAACATTCTTAAAAAAGCAAAATTCAAATCTGCAGAAATAGCTAAAATCATCGATATCATACAAAATATTTCCTATAAAGGTGGATTCAACACTAATGGCATTCCTTCGATAGAATGTGCAATTGTACAAGATGCCGACAGACTTGATGCGATTGGTGCAATTGGAATTGCTCGCGCGTTTCATTATGGAGGTTTCAAAAACAGGGAATTATACAACCCAGAAATTGAACCGCAAGATTTCGCAAATGCAGAAGAATACCGCAATTCAAACGGAACAACTATCAACCATTTTTATGAGAAATTGCTCAAATTGAAATACTTGATGAACACCCCCACCGCAAAAGAATTAGCAGAACCACGACACGCATTTTTAGAGCAATTTTTGGAACAATTCCTGCAAGAATGGAACGGAAATAAAAACTAGAACTAAAAAAGAGACAACGAAAATGTCTCTTTTTTTATGCCCTTATTTTACTATTACCGAAAACGTTTGACTACCAATTTTTACAAAATAAACCCCTTGCGTTCGAACCGAAATTGTACAACTATGAGAATAATCGTCTTTCCCTAGTTCGTCAATTAATCTTCCTTGACTATCAAATACTTTTATTGATTTACCGTCAACATTCAAAATAACAATATAATGTCCTTGCGTGTAAACAACAGTTGTATTGTCGGAAAAGTCAATGACTTCAGTATGTTCGAGTTTTGGCAAAATCACATCGAAACGGTACAATCTATTTTTTGCACTTTCATCGGAAAACAATCTATCGCATTGTGTACAATGCCAATATTCAATGTTACCCTCGGCCTCGTAAGTCGGCTCTACAGCTGGTACAAACTCAAGCTGATGTTCCATCATTGAAAAATAAGCAACTTTTGAATCTTTGTATTCTTTCGATTCAAAAACAGCTTTTGCTGTATATGATTTTGAACCTTCTGAAATACAACTTGCATCAATCGTATCAATCAACACTTCCGCCTTTGCAGTATCTTTATGTTCCCCGTCGTGACTACACACAAAATGCACGAAAGCTTCTGTACTATCTTCACTCCAAACAAAACCTTGCGAAACAAAATCATGCCCTAAAGCGGAAACAACCTTTTGTTCAATCAAAATTTCATGACAAACAGAACAATGTTTTCCTTCGGATAAACCATTTTCGGTACAAGTTGCCGGAATTGATTCATCAATAACTTCGGTATGTCCTAACGCAGGAATTTCGGATTGCGGAACAAGAATTTGTCCACAAACGGAACAAATTTTTCCTTCTGTCAAACCTGTTTTTGTACAAGTAGGATCAACAGCAGGAAGAATTTCTTCTTTGTGACTTGTTATTAATGACAAATTAATTGATTTTACGAAATAAATGACTCTATATTTCTCACTTGTACTTTCCGTGTACAGCAACAATTTTGGCGACGATGCCTTTGTATATGACTTTATTGGAACAGTCATTTCAAACGTATAGTCACGCCAAGGAACATACATTTGCGATTTTTCAATTTTCACATATTCATCACCTGTCAATAATGAAATATCCCCTTCTTCATTTTCCTCAATCAATGCAAAAGCGAAGAAATCAGCAGGCGTATTCGGTGAAATTTGTGCAAAAATATGTACCGAATCAACATCACCATCTATTTTCGACAAATCAGTTTCAAAAATACCTTCGTAAGCAAATTCTTCATTTTCCACAGCATCCACATAAGTCAAAGTGTAAGGATTATCGCCTGTTCCCGTTGATTCATAAGCAACTTCAAAACTTGTGAATGTTACATCAACCGTTTTTTCATCAAAAGAACCAGTAGAACTTTTTATTCTCGGATTACAAATCAATTCCAATTCCGAACTTGTCAACATATACGCATTGTCGCTATAAATATTAGAAACGACTAATGGAACAACAGCAGAAAATTCCTCTCCAGCCGTAACTTTCACACCTTTGCTAATGTCGCAAAGTGGTGCATAATAACCCACTACTGAACGATGGTCAACAATACCGAAATGCAACGTTCCTGAATAATCTGCCACACCAGAAACTTTTACGGCAAAGAAATCACCAACTTTCGGTTTCCAATAACTTTCCCAATAATATTCAGTGGATTCTTTTAAAACATCGGCAACCGGCATCTGGTACATATCAGAAATTCCATCCCCATCAATATCAACACCCAAAGAATAATATGGAACCTCAAACAAAGCATCCAATTGTTTTTGCTTAACATCAGAAAAATATTGACCATTAAACAAAACTTTTGCAGTATATACCACAGTTTTGTTAGCTATGGCAGTTTCACGAATCGTGTCAACGACAATTTCAGCAGAAACAATTTCGGTATGATTTTCGTCGTTTTCGCACTGTAAATGAACTTGAGCACTCAAAAAATCATCACTCCAATCCCAATCAAGTGACATATAGTCGTGGCCGATTTTGTCAACAACCACCTTCACAGAATCCTTGTATTCCACACCGCCGAACTCCACGACAGCATGGTATGTCTTCAAGCCGTCAACCTCGCACGTCGCCGATTTTATGACCGAGTCCACGGAACAGTCCTCGTTGGCTTTATGGCCATCATCGTTCCTGCAGACGAACTCAGCAACGCATGCGGATTTGTCGGCGTTCCACGTGAAGCTCGGGGTGCCGTAGTCGTGGCCTAATGCAGGAATCGTCATTTCTTCCAATGTGGTTTCTTCAAGTGGATCTAGATCAGAAAAATACATTATAGAATCTCCACAATCTTCGCAATACCAATATTCATAATTTCCCGTTTCTGTACAAGTCGCGGATTTGGGCTGTACATGTGGCAATTCGCCGACTTCAATTCCTGGCAGTATTGGTATTTCCTGACCAAAAACCTGATAAATTGAGAATACAGAAAATACAATATAGAATGCGACAGAATATATCTTTCTCATACGCAATATGTTTTACTATTAAAAGTGTAAATGTAACAATAAATCCCTAATAATTTCTTTTTTATTGGTGAATTTGAAATCGTCAACCTCAACATTAAAATTTGCCTTTTATTAAGTCCTAATTCCAAATTCACGTTATCTTTGCACGTAAATTTTTAAGAAAATGGAAGAAAGAAAAGTTCGTGTACGTTTTGCCCCAAGTCCAACAGGACCTCTTCACATGGGCGGCGTACGTACAGCATTATTCAATTATTTGTTTGCGAAAAAAAATGGTGGCGATTTCTTGTTGAGAATCGAAGACACCGATCAAACGCGTTTTGTAAAAAATGCGGAAGCATATATCGTTGAATCGCTTAAATGGTGCGGTATTAAAGTTGACGAAGGAATTGGCGTTACGCCAGAAGGACCTTACGGACCTTATCGACAAAGCGACAGAAAACCGTTGTATAAACAATATGCCTATCAATTGATTGAATCTGGTAACGCTTATTTCGCTTTCGATACAGCCGAAGAACTTGCCGAACTTCGTGCAAAAGGTGAACAATCAAAAACACCTTTTGTCTATAATCATACAACTCGTATGCAGTTGTGTAACTCGTTGACGTTGCCAAAAGATGAAGTTGACAAACGATTGGCAAGCGGCGAACAATTTGTGATTCGTTTTAAAATGCCTGAAAATCAAGATGTTGATTTGTATGATGAAATTCGTAAGGAGGTTCATTTCAATACAAACGAACTCGATGACAAGGTGCTATATAAGTCCGACGGAATGCCTACATATCACTTGGCAAATGTTGTTGATGACTATTTGATGAAAATTACTCACGTGATTCGAGGCGAGGAATGGTTGTCGTCTATGCCGTTGCACGTGCTTTTGTATCGTGCTTTTGGTTGGGAAAATGTGATGCCGAAATTTGCTCATCTTCCTTTAATTCTTAAACCACAAGGACAAGGAAAATTAAGTAAACGCGATGGCGACAAACTTGGTTTCCCAGTGTTCCCACTGTTTTGGGTTGGCGACGATGGAGAAACGGCTCAAGGTTACCGCGAAAATGGTTATTTGCCAGAAGCATTTGTGAATATGCTTGCTTTACTTGGCTGGAATCCTGGTACGGAACAAGAGATTTTCACTATGGACGAGCTGATTCAGGCTTTCAGTCTTGAACGTGTTGGAAAATCTGGTTCCCGTTTTGATCCTGAAAAAACAAAATGGTTCAACCAACAATGGTTGCATCGCACCGATTCAGCTACATTGGCAGAAATGTTTCTGTCGATTTTGAAAGAGAAAAATATCTCTGCTTCAATGGATTATGTGGTGAAAGTCTGCGATATGATTAAGGAACGTGCCGTTTTCGTTCAGGATTTATGGACAAATGGCTATTATTTCTTCGAAGCTCCGCAATCATACGAACCAAAAGATGTAAAGAAACGTTGGAAAGACAATGCTTCTGAAAAAATTCAAAAAACATTGGAATTCTTAGAAAACGAATCTGATTACACCTCGAAAACATTGGAAGAAAAAACAATGGCTTTCATTGCTGCAAACGAATTCAATGTGGGACAAATTTGCAACTGCTTGCGCTTGGCTGTCGTTGGCGCTTGCATGGGTGCTCACTTGTTCGACATTTTCGAAATGATTGGAAAGGAAGAAACATTGAATCGCGTTCGTAAGGCTTTGCATACTATTCAGGTAGAGGAGTAAAATAGATTGATAAATTCAAATACAAACTCCGAAAACAGTATCAAAAAAGGAATAGCATGTTTTCAACATAAAGTTGAACTAATTGATTTTTAACATTCATAAGTATGGAATATTTTTTCTATACTTGTGAAGTTAAAATGAAATAATATGAAAAAGCACACTTTTGTTAAAATTGCATTAGCAGCATTATTAGGTGTTGTAATGCTGTCTTCGTATACGGAGTTGAGTTTGTCTGAAACAAAGTTGACGTATTCTGCATGGGATGAAACGAATACATTTGTCGTAAAAACTGATTTGAATTGGGAAATTGTTGAACAACCTGATTGGGTGTATACAAAAAAAATAGAAGAAAATGGTAGAACTACTGTCGAAGTTACTACTGAAAAAAATCATAGTTTTGATTCCCGTTCGGGAAAAATAAAAATTCAAACAGCTGAAAAATATTATATAGTTGATATAATACAAGATGGGGTACATAAGGAACAAGAATCTGGAGATTTGGGATTGTCTGTTGAATGGGGAACTTGTAATATGGGAGCAACGAATTCATACGAGTATGGAAAGTTCTATACATGGGATGAAATACATAATTACGAAAGCAATGGTTATAGATTGCCAACGGCAGAAGAACAAAAAGAACTACTAAATAAGTGTATGTCTGTTTGGGGTGAAAATAATGGTGTTAATGGGATGTGGTTCGTTGCAAAGAATGGCAATGCTGTTTTTCTTCCTGCTGCGGGTAGTCGTAGCGGTACGGACGTAGACTATGTGGGTTCCCACGGGTACTACTGGTCTTCGTCTGCGAGCAGCGACGACTACGCTGGCTGCCTGTACTTCAACTGTGGCGGTGCCAGCATGAGCGGCTACTTCGACCGCTACGACGGTCAGTCTGTTCGTTTGGTGCTTGGTTTGTAGAATTTACCATTTCCAAGCCAAAGAACAACGAACACAAATACAATCCGAAGGCTTGCGGTTACCAGACACGGAGTGTCACAAAACCGCAAGCCTTCGGATTTTTCAAAACAACATTTTTTATAGTGTTATGCGAACCGTAGTTTGCAACTGCATTTATATGGAGATTTCTCCTTCCCCTTCAAATCTATCCTTAATCGTGTGAACTTTCATATTTTCAACGCAGATTGAAGTGTCCATATTGTGTTCAAATTCTTCTGTTCTTAACATATAGGAAATAGTTCATCAAAACGATAAGATTCTTGATAATTCTCTTGATATTTTTTACTTTGTGGTAAACAACTAAAAACAATATGAAAAAAGTAATGCTAATCGCAAGTGCTGTTCTTGCAATATGCTGTGCACCTTGTTCGTGGGTTGTAGAATTACGATTCCTTTGCAAAGGTGTTTTATTGTTTGAAAATCAAACGATAAAAAACACCAAATTCGTTCAGTGCCACTGAAGGAATTTATATTTTTATGCTGACTCGTATGCCGAAGAAATCTCACTTTCCCATATTTTCGGAATAGTATTGCAAAAAGTTGTAATTTTGCATGTACGAAAATACAATTCTAATGCAATTCAAAACGACAATAGATATTCCACATTCTACGTTTGAGATTTCTCATTCACTAAAAGGAATGTCGCTTGGGTCGTGTTTCTCAACAAATATTGGTAATAGTTTGCACAACGCGAAATTTCCAATTCTTGTCAATCCGTTAGGAACGATTTACAATCCTGTTTCTATTGCAAATGCTATCGACTTATTGCTCGGCACAAAAGCATTTGACGAACAACAAGTTTTTTTTGCTAATGGTGTTTGGCAATCGTATTATTTGCACACATCGTTTTCGTCGGTTACAAAAGACGAAGTGTTGCGGAAATTTCATGCAGTTAAAGAAGACTTTCAGCAAAATTTCAAGAGCTTGGATTATGTGATTCTTACTTTGGGAACTGCATGGGTTTACGAACAGAAAGAAACAAAACAAATTGTAAATAATTGTCACAAAACGCCTGCGTCTCAATTTAATAGAAGACGATTGTCGGTTGAAGAATGTGTGTCTGTTTTGAAAAATTCAATAGAACAATTACGAAACGAAAATCCAAATCTTCACGTAATTTTTACGGTGAGTCCAATTCGTCACTGGAAAGATGGCGCGCACGAAAATCAAGTGAGCAAATCAACATTGTTTTTGGCGATAGAAGAATTACAAAATTCTATGCAAAATATTTTTTATTTCCCTGCGTATGAGTTACTTATGGACGATTTACGCGATTATCGGTTCTATGCTGACGATATGCTTCATCCAAGCGATGTGGCGATAGAATATATATGGGAAAAGTTTTCGGAAACATATTTTTCAAAAGAGACCAAAGATGTAATCAAGCGAATTGATTCCATTCAAAAAGCATTGGAACACAAACCATTCAATGCCGAAAGTGAAGCATACAAATCGTTTCTTGAAAAGACACAAGCAGAATTGGAAAATCTCAAAAAAGAATTTCCACAAATTTCTTTTTAGCTAAGTCTGTCACGAAAATCTTCGTAACCGAACACACGAATACACTCATCTTCTCCATTTTCGTGTTCAATCCATATCGAAGGATGTTTTACGCCATTGAAAGTGGTTGTTTTCACCATCGTGTAGTGCATCATATCTTCCAAAATGATTGTATCGCCAATCTGCAGAGGTTCTATAAAATAATACGGCATCATGTAATCGCCGGCAAGACAGGAGTTTCCGCCAAGTTTATAAGCATACGTATTATCCGTTTTTTCAGAAAAAGCATCACGTACGTTCGGGCGATACGGCATTTCCAACGTGTCGGGCATATGTGCGGCAAAGGAAACGTCCATAATTGCAGTTGGATTTTCGCCATAATTTACGATGTCGAGAACACGGGCTTTCAATACTCCGGTTTGCCAACCGACAGCGCCGCCTGGCTCAAGAATTACATCAACATTGTATTTTTTTTTGAAGTTCTTCAAAAGTTCAATTACATGTTCAGGTTTGTAATCTTTGTGTGTAATTAAATGACCTCCGCCCATATTCACCCACTTTACCGATGGCAACAAATGTGCAAAACGTTCTTCAAACGATTTCAGCACTCGCTCCAACGAAAAAGAATCATTTTCGCATAAAGCATGGAAATGAAGGCCTTCAACACCTTGAGGCAAACCATCTTTCAGTAATTCCGCAGGTATTCCCAAACGTGAATTTGGAGAACATGGATTATATAACTCAGTTTGTACATCACTATAACCTGGATTTACGCGTAATCCAATAGAAATGCCTTTTTTAAGGCACACATCTTTATATTTCTCAAACTGAGTAAGAGAATTAAACGTAATATGTGAACTACAGTCTGAAATTTCCTCAAAATCTTCATCTGCATAAACCGGTGCAAACGTATGAGCTTTTGAGCCCATATAGTCCACACACAATTTTGCCTCTGCCAACGAACTTGCCGTTGCTCCCTGCAAATATTGTTTCACCATAGGAAACGATTTCCAAAGCGCATAACCTTTCAAAGCAAGAATAATAGATATTCCAGCCTCTTCCGACACACGCGACAATTTCTCCAAATTCTTACGAAGTAACGATTCTTCGAGAATGAATGCAGGAGACGGTATTTCTGGGTAATAATTCTTCATTGCAATAATTTTGTTGACAAAGATAAATTATTTGCGGAGTATTGTAGAAGTTTGAATGAAACACATTACAAGTTTTTTATTGATTTTCGGTTTCAGACTTGTTACGTGTCAACAAAAAACGTAAGTTTGCCCCCAATAAATAAAAACGTAAACAGAATAAAAATACAAGAAATTAAAAGATAGAACTTTAACTTTATTCTCTAACGGAAATCTGGAAAATTTTAGTAGGGAGAATAAGATAACGAAAGTTCATGCTTCGGCGTGGATTGATTCGCACTTATTTCCTACACGGCTTTCCAGAGCCTCCGTTAAAATAAGTCGAAACGATTTCACGCTTTTTTATGCACATAGGACACGCCATACACGAAGAACTGAAACGACAGCAACGCACAACTGCGTGGCTTGCCCGTCAACTTTACTGTGACCGCACCAACATCTATCATATTTATCGCAACAAGGCAATCAACACCGACCAATTAGCCCGAATCTCAACAATTTTGAATCACAATTTCTTTGCCGATTTATCAAGTGAATTGGACGAGGCAAAGGGAAAGTAAAATATGACTCATAGTATATTTTATTGATTGCATTGTAAAAAATAGGATGATTATATCACAAAAATATTTTTCTGATTATTAGCGCGTTACACACAAGAATATTTCATTCGGTAGGATACTTTGAGTAAATTTTGTTCTATTCGGTAGGATACTTTATGCAATTTTTGTTCTATTCAGTAGGATAGTAACTTGAAAAATGATAAAACTTTTTATAGTGTAGAAAAACACTCAACACATATGTTGAAAAACCTACAACACTGAAAATCAGCGAGGTAATGATATTTTATGGAAACTTGTAAAAAAGATTTTTTAATTATAATTATTTAAAGTTATGGACGAAAAAAATATTAATGAAGCATTTCAAACTTTAACCGAATATTTAACTCCACAATCAGTAAATCGGTTAATCTCATTGGCAAAAGAAAAAGGGGAAATTCCCCCTCAATTATTTTTTGTAAGTAAACAATTTATTTCGCCAAAATTGATGGTACTTGTTTCTGTATTTGGCGGTCTAGCAGGAATTGACAGATTCGTGTTAAAAGAAACAGGTATTGGCGTTTTAAAACTTCTTACCAGTGGTTGTATTCTCGTTTTATGGTTGGTTGACATTTTTTCTATAAAAAAGAAAACAATTGAATACAACGAAAAGTTGTTGCAAAATGTACTTATGATGCTATAATGAGTTTACGAGAAGAATTAAGTATTTTACTCGCAAGTGGTTATATTTGGATAGGATTTTCTTTTTTCACAGAAGGACAAACGGAATTGATCGTTTGTCCTTTTCGTTTGCTCACAGGCATTCCATGTCCAGGATGTGGACTCACACGTGGAATAATGGCGATTTTACATGGAAATTTACACGACGCATTAGCATTACATTTACTTTCCTTTCCTGCCGTAGTAGCATTGACAATTCTACCGATAGTTCTTTGCTATGATTTTGTGTTTCATTCTAATGTAACGCAAAAAATCTTTGACAAAATCAACTTTATTTTGTCAAAACTATATATATCTATACCTTTCTGTATAATAGCATTTGCCGATTGGCTCCGAAAACTTATTTTATAATTTTTCCCATCATATAGCGATGGAGCAGGAACGCCAAGAAATATGGGAAGGTATAGAATTTGCCATTATATCCAATGTTTTTCTCACAGAATTTTATGCCATATTTTATTTCTGGATAGAGATCTTTTTCTATCAAATTATTGAGCGATGCAGTTGCGTTGTTTGTCGCTTTCACTTCAACGGGAACAACAGTATCGGCATCCCTGACAAAGAAATCCATTTCTACGGTTGACTTTTCGTTTCGGAAAAAAAACAATTTATAGCCAGATTTAACCAATATTTCTGCTATAACATTTTCATATATTGCCCCTTTGCACGTGTTGAAATTACGATTTGCCCGCAAGTCAACTTGAGATTCCTCATCCAGCGAGGCGATGAGCAATCCCGTATCGGCAAAATACAGTTTGTAATTCGTTGGATTGTAATTTCCTCGGAACGGCATTTCGGGAACGTCAAGACAATAGCAAATATTCACAATGCCAGCATCCTGCAACCAGTCTGCCGTTCCAATGTAATCTCGGTTTCTTGCATTTTTCGCAATTTTCGAAATCTGAAATTTTTTATTGTCCTTGGCAAGAAATACAGGAATATTATCGTACACATTTTTTATCTTGCCTTTATCCAATCCAATGGCATATTTTGTAATGTCTTCCTCGTAATTGCGAAGCAACATTTTCTGCATTCGCAGGATTCCTGAGAAATTTTTCTGGCTCACATATTCGTCAACCACAGCAGGCATACCGCCAACCACCATATAGGTACGAAACAAATCAAGCATCACGTCCATTTCCAACGGCGTGAATGGTTTCAAATCGCACATGTGGGCATACAAATCATCTATTTGTGAGTTTGAATAACCATTCGCCCACAGAAATTCTTCAAAATCAAGAGAATACATTTCGTATTCTTCCTTAAAACCAACACTGTTTGATTCAATTTCGTTATAGTTTATTCCCATAAGGGAACCCGAGCAAATAACATCGTATCGACCATCCAATTTGAAGAACTTCAAACTCGTTGCACAATTCGGACAAGCTTGCAACTCGTCAAAGAAAAGCAGCGTGTCACCAGCAACAAACTTCTTTGATGTGTCTATCAATGTGATTTCCTTTATAATATCGTCTGGCTTAAAACTCTTATCGAAGATTTTTCTGAATTGCGGTTCTGTTACAAAGTTTATTTCCACAAAGTTCCCATATGATTCGGAAAAATGTCGTATTGACGAGGTTTTTCCTATTTGCCGCGCACCTTTTACGATAAGAGGGAAATGGTTCTCCCGTTGCTTCCATGCGGAAAGAAAACTGTCTATTTTTCGATTAAGTTTATAACTCATTTCTTAAATGGTTGATAACTATGCAAATAAAGTAACTTTTTCACAAAATTCCAATAGTTTTTCTTGAAAATTTCACAAAATTCCATATAAAATCAGGAAAAATTTCACAAAATTCCAGAAAAAAAAAGAAAAGTGACCACAAAACCGCAGTCACTTTAACTCATAATTCTTAATTTTTAATTTAAAACTAATACGTCAATTCCAAGTCAATGTCTTCTTTCACTTCAAATGGAAGTCCATGTTTGCCAATTACTTCCATAAATGGATCTGGATCAAATTCTTCTACATTGAACACACCTGCACCCGACCATTTACCCGTCAGGAACATCATAGCTCCCGTCATTGTTGGAACGCCAGTGGTGTATGAAACGCCCTGCGCGCCAGTTTCTTTAAATGCAGCCTGGTGACTGCAATTATTCCAAATGTACGCTGTTTTCACCTTACCATCTTTTATACCCTTTGCACGGCAACCAATTGAAGTTTCGCCAGTGTAGTTTTCGCCCAACGTTTCCGGAGCTGGTAATGTTTCTTTCAAGAATTGAAGAGGAACAATTTCCACACCTTTATACATAATAGGTTTGATGCTTGCCATTCCAATATCTTGAATAACACGAAGATGAGTCAAATATTCATCACCGAATGTCATAAAGAAACGAGCCTGTTTGATGGTCGGAAAATTCTTAACCAACGACTCCAATTCTTCGTGATACATTAAATATGAATTACGAACGCCAATGTTTGGATATGTCAATTTGAACATAATTTCCTGAGGTTCAGTTTCAATCCATTTCCCTTCCTTCCAATAACGACCTTTTTGTGTTATTTCACGAATGTTGATTTCCGGATTGAAGTTTGTTGCAAAAGCTTTTCCGTGGTCGCCACCATTACAATCAATTATATCCAAATAATGAATCTCGTCGAAATAATGTTTTGCAAGATAAGCCGTATAAATCTGACTTTGTCCTGGGTCGAAACCACAACCAAGAATTGCAGTCAAACCTTTTTCTTTGAATTTATCTTGATAAGCCCATTGCCAGCTGTATTCAAATTTAGCAACATCTTTCGGCTCGTAATTGGCTGTATCCATATAGTTAACGCCGGCTTCCAAACAAGCATCCATAATGCACAAATCTTGGTATGGCAACGCCACGTTAATCACCAACTTTGGTTGGAAGGATTTTATCAATTGAACCAATGCAGGAACATCTTCCGCATCAATTTGAGCAGTCTGGATAGTTCGTCCAAGTTTTTCCTTAACGATTGCAGCTATTTTGTCGCATTTCGACTTTGTACGACTCGCAAGCATAATATCCGTGAAAACTTCAGGATGTTGTGCACATTTAAACGTAACAACTTGGCTCACACCGCCAGCTCCAATAATTAAAACTTTTGCCATATCTTTTCTATTAAAAACGGCATAAAGGTAGCATTTTTTAATGAATGACAAATCCAAGAATGAATCAATGAAAAATAAAATTGACCTTTCTTTTTTTGAAACTTACATTTATAGGATAAATATTGTATTTTTGTTTTTGAAAGAAACGGAATGATTTTTTTTAAAAGACTGACAATATTATTTGTAGCAGTTTTTGCTGTGTATGTTTGTTTTGCCGAAAACATTGACAAAATATATATGCAAAATCTTTATGGCATTAACGAAATCGTGTATGGAGAATATCCAGATTCACTCGTAGCAAAATGCCATAACGGAACTTTCATTGGTATAGAAAAAAATGGTGTTGTTGCTTATAAAGGTATTCCTTATGCTCAACAACCTGTTGGAAAACTTCGTTGGAAACCAACTCACGAAGCAGCCAACGACACAACTGTACATCAAGCCTTTTATTTCGGGAAATCTTCCATACAAACGGAATGGCCTTCGGAATTGGCGTCATACTATGAACAAGGCGAAGATTGTTTGTATTTGAATGTTTGGACACACGCAAACGATTCATTGAAAAACTTACCGGTTGTCGTTTTTATCCATGGCGGAGCATACGCTTGGGGCGGAACTTCAGATCCGTTGTATGATGGACAAAATTTTGTTGAAGCTCATCCCGACGTGATTTTTGTTTCTATAGGTTATAGAACAGGTATCATGGGATTCATAGATTTATGGGCCGTTGATTCAGTTGGAGAATATAAAGAAAGCTGCAATCTTGGACTTTTAGACCAAATTGAAGCATTAAAATGGATTCAGAAAAATATTTCTGCTTTTGGAGGAAATCCAAACAATGTAACTCTATTCGGGCAAGGTTCCGGAGCTGGATGTGTTTCATTGCTGACGGTAATGGAACAAGCAAAAGGCTTGATGAATCGTGTGATTATAGAAAGCGGCACAGTCGCTCTTACATACAACAAGGTTGAATGTCAACAGCTTACCAAATTATTATTGAAAGAAACAAAAGCAACTTGCATGAATGATTTATTGAAATTGTCCGAAAGCGAGTTGAAAAAAATAAACGAAAACCTAAACGGATACGCTAACTATCCTATGCGTGACGGATACGTATTGCCGGAAGATCTCTATGGCGCATACGACAACACCGATAATTCGGTAGATATGCTCATAGGAACAAACTCCGACGAATTTCGTTATTGGATAACTGAAGTTGGTGGCTTGAACGCATACAAATTAATGGTTCCGATTCTTTTTGGAAACAACTGTAACATAATGACAAACACCGACAGAAACATTGCCGATGATTTCATCAACAAAAAGAAAATCAAAAAAGTATGGAGAATAACCGAATTCTATAACGATGTAATATATCGTCTCCCTTCCATCAACCAAGCAACGTCAAATTCTAGAAAAAATAGCAACACATACATGTATTATTGGACGTATCCGTCAACACAAAAAGATTTGAAAGCATGTCAAGGAGTTGAACTACCGTTTGTTTTAAATAATTTGGATCAAAATGTTTATGATGATGAAATGCTAGACTCCACACTGGCAAAAATTATTCAGCAAATGTGGGTGAATTTCATCAAATATGGCAACCCAAGCACCGAAACATTTGAATGGCCACAATATTCAGAAAAAAACCGAGCAACTGTATTTATCAACAAAGAAAACAAAATTGTGAAAGATCCATTGTTGTCACAACGAAAGAAATTGGAAGCAATGCCAAAATACTATTTAAACGGCAACGACAATTCCAATACACTTCGAATGCCATGGATTTATAAAATAGCAGCAGCATCAGCAGGTGTTATTGGTGCTGGGCTAATTGTTGCCTTAATAATATGCTTATAAAATGACAGACAAATTCGTACAATATATTTCCAATGCCGATGTAACCGTAGGTGTTATTCCTGAAATCGGAGGAACGATTGTTTTTTTATCAAAAGCAGGCTCGCACAATTTAATAAAATCCAATCCTGAATTATGGGATGCCACGAAAAAGCCACACGTTGACGAAAATACAGATTTTGTATCATACTGCGGTCATACAGTTTGGTTAGGACCTCAAAACGAATGGTGGATTCATCAAGACGTAAATGAAGCAAAGAAAAAAACGGCTGCTGATTGGCCTCCAGATCCATATTTATATATTGCAGAATACAAAGTCTTGCAAAAAAGTAACAATGCCATTCATATTCAAAGTCCACACAGTCCTATTTCAGGAATAACAATTGAAAAGGAAATAGCAGTAAACCCCGACGGAAGTGTTTTCATACAAGCGACGGTAAAAAACACAGGAAACAAAAAATGTGCGTGGGATATATGGAATAACACCCGTTTTGATGGAATGTGCAAAATGTCAGTTACAGCAGAAGAAAAAGATATTCGTGTAGTTCCTGTTCTCAATAACCAATCAACAGAAATGCCTTTCGAAATAAAAAATGGCTGTTTCTCATATTTGCCACAAAAACCGCCAAAAGAATATTCAGAACGAAGTTCAAAAACATTCATATATCCAACAAATCCTGAAATTTCAATAATTTCAAAAGGATTTTTGGTTCAAATTCGTTTTGAAAAACATCAACGAAAAGAAATTCATCCTCAACAAGGTCTCGTAGAAATTTATAACCACACCGAACT
Source organism: Bacteroidales bacterium (assembly GCA_045600045.1). GTDB lineage: Bacteria > Bacteroidota > Bacteroidia > Bacteroidales > UBA1715 > UBA1715. The sequence continues at coordinate 11,484 of JAZRXD010000003.1, read as the reverse complement.
CGTTGAAGGCAACGACCTTCTTGAAATAGAATACCATTCACCATACAAAACATTAAATCCCGGAGAATCTATGACATCCTGGGAAGTTTGGAACATAACAAAAATCTAACAACTATGAATATAGAAAAAATCACAACAGAAGAAGAATATCAAAAAGTGTTAGCAAGAGTTGACGTCATCATGAATGCAACCAAAGGCACCCCTGAATATGATGAACTACAACAGTTAACAGACTTAATAGACGATTACGAAGATACTCTAATTTCAGAATAACTTGAACAGATAGTTTTTTTAAAAAAAAATCTGTATTTCAATAAGTTTCGATATATTTGCATCGATTAAAAATATAGGTGAGAAAGTTATATCTTATATTATTAACAAGCCTTATTGCACTAGGAGTGAATGCCCAATCATGGTTTTCAGAAGGTTGGCGTGTTGGTGCATTTGGAGGAGCTACTTCATATGCGGGCGATGTAATGTATACCCACGAAGGAGATCATCATCGTATTTCCGATACAAGATATGATTTCGGTGTAACGCTTGAAAAAAGTATTATACCGGGGCTTAATATGCGCCTTATGGGATCTTATGGCCTACTTGATGGTTTTAAAGATTATACCACAGATGGTCAATTTGTAAACTGGGATTTTCAGAATAATTTTTTTGATTATAATTTTAATTTAAAAATTGACGCTTTAAAATTATTTTTAGGGAATGAATTCCCTTTCTCTGCATACCTTACCACTGGTATCGGAGGAATGTCATTCTCTGCTAATAGCAATTGTTGGGTGGAAGAAGGAGAAAGATTTGATACTGCAGGAACCATATTAATATATCCTGTAGGCGTAGGAACAGGTATGGATTTAGGAGCATTTCACTTGTTTGCAGAAGGAATTTGGAATATTGCTTTTTCTGATGCCTTAGACGCTTGTATAGATAACCATTTAGACCATAAAATTCAAGATTCGTACCTAACATTTACTATTGGTGCAACCTATGAATTTGGAGAAAATACTTCAAGTCGATACAAAGGTCATGCAGGTGGTAAAGTCGGTTCGACAAGACAAGCTCAAAAGCATAAACATAGTTATTCAAAATCTCTTCATAAATCTACAAGTGCTTATAGAAAACGTGCTACAAATTCTAAAAATCACTACAACAATGGTGGTAGAACACAAGTAAAAAGTAAACACGTTAATTCAAATTTGAAGAAAAAATACCCTATTCACTACTAATTCAGTTTTTGAATATCTTTTCTTTTTCTTATATTTACAAAATAGTACCAACGAATATTTTTGGTATTCATTGTAAATTTGAATTATGAAAGCAATGATTTTTGCCGCGGGATTGGGTACCCGCCTGAAAACTCTTACAGAACACAAGCCGAAGGCTTTAGTTGAATGTAACGGACATACTCTTTTGGAATATGCTATTCTTAATCTAAAGCATTCTGGTTTTGATGAAATTATTATTAACGTTCATCATTTCTCGGAACAAATAATTTCGTACATACAATCCAATGATTTTGGAGTTCCTATTGCAGTTTCCAATGAAAGCGACGAGTTGCTTGACACTGGAGGTGGATTATTAAAAGCTAAAAATTTTTTTATTGGCAACGAACCATTTCTTGTTTGCAACGTTGATATTCTCTGTACAATCGATTTCAAAAAAATGATTGATTATCATACAAAACATAACGCTTTAGCAACATTAGCAGTATGCAACAGAAATACCTCACGATATTTATTGTTTGATGAAAATAATCAATTGTGTGCATGGGAAAATAGAAAAACACAAGAACAAAAAATTGTCCGCCAACGAGAGCACTACACTCCCCTTGCTTTCAGCGGAATACAAATAATTAGTCCTAAGATTTTTGATTATATCATAGAAAGTGGCAAATTTGCAATAATGGATTTATATCTCCGTTTAGCCGCAAACCAACCAATAATCGCATATGACCATACAGGCGATTTTTGGTTGGATGTTGGAAAATTCGAGGAATTTGAATCCATAGAACAACAAGTTAAAAACCGCAAATTTGATTTCTTAAATGACTAATTTTATTTGGAACACTCCTCTTTCTATCGAACATCTAGAATCCATTGATTTAGGAGTACAATTATACCCGCAAATAAAATCAATACTCGTAAAACGTGGCATCGATACAACTCAAAAATTTCTTGAGTTTAGCACGCCCAAAACTGCTTATTTACATTCGCCATGGTTAATGGTTGATATGCAAAAAGCCGTGAAACGAATTGTAACCGCACTTAATGAGCATCAAAAAATTCTTGTATATGGCGACTATGATGTTGATGGAACCACTGCTATCGCTTTAGTATATTCATTTTTACAAGACAGAAATGCCGACGTGGATTTCTACGTTCCCGACCGATACAAGGAAGGTTATGGAGTTTCCGAAATCGGTATACAAAAAGCAATTGACGACGGTGTTCAAGTCATTATTACGTTAGATTGTGGCATAAAAGCAAACAAAACAATAGCAATTGCGCAACAAGCAGGAATAGACGTAATCGTGTGCGATCATCACAACCAAGGTGAAACCTTGCCTAATGCGTTTGCTGTTCTTGATCCAAAACGAACAGACGAAACCTATCCTTTCAAAGATCTTTCGGGCTGTGGCGTTGGTTTCAAACTTCTTCACGCCATTTGCGAATACGAATATCAAACAAACTCCCCACAATGCTCGTTAGATGATTATCTTCGCACCAATCTATATTGTTATTTGGATTATTTAGCTATTAGTACGGCTGCCGATATTGTTCCTATTGTTGGTGAAAACCGTATCTATATGTACTATGGTTTGAAAAAGATGTTGCAAAAACCGCTACTTTCAGTGAAGATGATGTTGGCAAACGCAAAACTTATTTTCCTCACTTTGCAAAATAAAGAAGAACATATTGTTGCGTCTTCACCCTTAACAGTAAGCGATATCGTATTCAAAATTGCTCCCAAAATAAATGCTGCCGGCAGAATGTGCTCGGCTCGTTCTGCGATAAATTTATTATTAGCACAAACACCCGAAGAAGCTTGTAATTATTTTGAAACTGTTGTCGAAAACAATAACGACAGACGACAAAAAGAAACAATCATTTGCAAAGAAGCCGACGAAATGATTCTTGCAGATAAATCATTCAACAAAAAATGTACAACAGTGCTGTATAAAAACTCATGGCACAAAGGTGTTGTTGGTATTGCAGCAGCAAAAATGATTGAAAAACATTACAAACCAACCATTATTCTATGTGGCGAAGATGACATTATTTCCGGTTCCGCCCGTTCCGTTGAAGGATTTGATTTATATTCCGCAATTGAAGCTTGCTCGGAATTACTCTCGGCTTTTGGCGGACACACCCACGCTGCAGGATTATCTATGCCCAAAGAAAATTTCGAACTGTTTAGTAAAAAATTTGACGCTGTTGTTTCGGAACGAATAACCGAAAATCAAAAAACTCCATCAATTCAAATTGATGAAGAAATAACGCTTGATGAAATCACAAATGAATTCTACTCGCAAATACAATATATGGCACCATTTGGTCCGCAAAACATGGAACCTGTTTTTGCTATTCGCGGAATCATTCCAAATTCAGTTTACTATATGGGAACCGACCACTCTCATTTAAAACTGAACTTCCAAAACTCCCAAAACATTTCCATTAGTGCCATTGGTTTTGGTATGGCAGAAAAATGGAAAACCATTCCTGATAAAAGCAAAATCGACATCTGCTTCACATTTGGAACGAATGTATATAGAGGAATAACCTCATTGCAATTGCAACTAAAAGATTTTCGAATTAGTTGAGAATCACTCTCTCTCAAAACAAAAAAGTCCGAAGGAAAACCTTCGGACTTTTTTGTGTAATACTTATTTGATTAGCAAACAAATTCTTTCTTTATTTTATCAACGTAATCCAACAATTCCCAACCAAAGAACTGAACTTTCTTCATCTTTCCATTGATTTCTACTTCCTTCATTTCTGGAGTTCTACCAAAATGTCCATACGAAGCAGTTGCTTGGAAAATAGGATTTGTCAAACCAAAACGTTTAACAATTGCAATTGGTCGCAAATCGAACAATTTTGCTACAATGTTTGCTATTTCTTCGTCTGTGTATTTTTTCCCATCTGCTTTCTTTACACGACAAGATCCGTAGGTATTTACATAAATATTCACTGGTTTTGCAACACCAATTGCATACGAAACTTGAACCAAACATTCGTGAGCAACACCAGCTGCTACCAAATTCTTGGCAATATGGCGTGCAGCATAGGCAGCACTTCTGTCAACTTTTGACGAATCTTTTCCTGAGAACGCACCGCCACCGTGAGCACCACGACCACCGTATGTGTCAACTATAATCTTACGCCCTGTCAAACCAGTGTCTCCGTGAGGACCTCCGATAACAAATTTTCCCGTTGGATTAACCATGAATTTGAAATCTTGGTCGAACAATTTATGAAGACGTTTTGGATAACTCAAACGAACTGGTTTAATCACATATTTACGTAAATCTTCGGCAATTTTTGCTTGTGTTTCGGCATCAGAAACTCCAAAGTCGTCATGTTGTGTAGAAATTACGATTGTGTCGATTCTCAAAGCTTTGTTATTTTTTGAATCATATTCAATTGTAACTTGCGATTTTGAATCTGGGCGAAGATATTTCATCACTCTGCCAGCCTTACGAACTTCGGCAAGTTTCTCCAACAAACGGTGAGCAATATCCAACGTCAAAGGCATATAATTTTCAGTTTCGTCAATTGCATAACCGAACATCATTCCTTGATCGCCCGCACCTTGTTCTTCAGGATTGGCGCGTTCTACACCTTGATTGATATCAGAAGATTGTGCATGAAGAGAAGAAATTACGCCACAGGAATCTCCATCGAATTTGTACTCGGATTTGTTGTAACCAATTTGATTGATGACTTTACGTGCAACATCCTGAACGTCAACGATTCCTTTGCTTTTGATTTCTCCACTAAGAACAGTTAAACCTGTTGTCACCAATGTTTCACATGCGACTTTCGAAGTTGGATCTTGACTTAAATACGCATCAAGAACAGCATCGGAAATTTGGTCGGCAACTTTGTCCGGATGACCTTCCGAAACCGACTCTGAAGTAAATAAATAACCCATTTTAATTAAGAATTGAATATTTAAAATTAAGAATTAAAAGGGAAGAATGGGAAAATGCAGCACTTGCTGTTTTAGCATTTTTTTGTGTGGTTGCAATCAACTCAAATCTTTCCACTTATCAAATGCAAATATACCATCTTATTTGAAAAAAAAAAGCCCTTGCTGAATTTTCAACAAGGGCTTGCTGTATTTGATACGATTCCGCAATTATTCTTCTGCGTCTTCTTCAATTTGTTCTTGTTCGTCTGCTGGACAAGCTTTTGGACAAGGTTTATTTCCGTGATGTTTGCCATCTTTAAAACTTGGTCTTTCTGCTTTCATTTTTTCCAATTGAGCTTTTTGCTCGTCGGTAAGAATTGATTGGAATGAAGCTTCGAATTTTTCTCTTTCAGCTTTCATAGCTTCTCGTTGAGAGTCTTTCAATTCTTTGATTTTAGCCATTTGTTCGTCCGACAAATTAAGGTCTTTGGCAAACTTCGTCATAAAGCATTTTTGATCTGGTTTATGGCATTTACCATGTTGTGGACCATCGTGACGTTGGCATTGTTGTTCCATTGGACAAGAAGGCATTTGTTTGTCACATTTTTTACAGCATACTGTGCAACAGATTACTGCACCAAGAGCAACACCGACTAGCATTGTGCCTGCTCCTACTAAAAATTCTTTTACGTTCATAGTTGTAAGATTTAAATTAAACATATTGTTAAAACATTATTCATTATGAAAAAATTGTGCCAAAATTTAAAATTTATTTTAAACCAATAAAAGAACACATTCGACCTGTTTGTCCGTCACGACGATACGAAAAAAACAAGTCCGAATTTGAGAACGTATCCGATCGAGCATTGAAAATCGTTCCCACATTGTTTTCCCGCAATACAGCCTCAACTCGACCATTCAAATCTAAATACAATGAATCATTTCGTTCTTCTATAAAACGATGTGGGAAATAGTCTAAAAATTCCTTTCCTACTTCATAATTATCTTTCGAAATCATCGGACCGATATAGGCTGTGAGATTTTTAGGATCGACGAACGACGACAATTTTTTTATCATATTTTGAATTATTCCATCCTTTGTGCCACGCCACCCACAATGCAATCCCGCAATAATTGTAAACTCCTTATCGTGAAACAAAACCGAGCCACAATCCGCAATGGAAATTGTCAATAATGTGTTTCGACAAGTAGTGAAAAAGCCATCGGCTTCAGTGTCGTTCTTAAAATTTGCATCAACCTCAACAATGTCGGCAGAATGGATTTGATGAAGATTCACCACATCAAAATTAGGAGCGACACATTCAAATAATTTGGCACGATTTGTAAGAATATTTTGCCTTTCATCTTTTGAATGCAAACCAACGTTCATCGAAGAATAAACGCCATTGCTCACTCCTCTTTTTCGCGTAGAAAATCCTGCAATACATTTTTCGTTATTTATCCATTCAAAATGAGGAATTTGATTTTCTATATAATTCAACATGGTAATTTTTTATGTTTCAAAGATATACAATTTGTTGTAATGTTTTTTCACACGAAAAGTATAACTTTGCGACGAATTAAACAGAAACAATGAAACAAACAATCAAAACAATAATAGAAGATTCCATTTCTGTAAAACAAGCAATTTTACAAAATGACGCATTACTTTCAAAAATTGAACTTGCGGCAAACAAAATGATTGAGTCGTACAGAAATGGACATAAAACTATTTTTGCAGGAAATGGCGGTAGCGCAGCCGATGCACAACACTTAGCTGCTGAATTGGTAAACCGTTTTTGCATAGATAGAGATGGTATCCCTGCATTAGCTCTTTCCACCGACACATCTATAATCACTTCTATAGCAAACGATTACGGATACGATGTGTTATTTTCCCGTCAATTAGCATCGATGGGAAATACTGGCGATATTTTCATTGGAATCTCCACATCCGGTAATTCGGAAAATATTCTCAAGGCATTGCAAATCTGCAAACAGAAACATATTTTTTCAATAGGTTTCACCGGTGAAAAAGGAGGCAAAATGGCTTCGGAATGTGACATTTGCATTTGCATACCATCAAATATAACCGCTCGCATTCAAGAATCGCACATAATGATTGGACACATTTTGTGTGGATTAGTTGAAAATGCACTGTTTCGCAAATAAAAATTAACGCTGTTGCAAGTCAAAATAATAAAAATGAATATATTTGCATCGGTTATGAATAGATTTCAATTGGACATATTGCTCTTGTTGCTCGTTAGCACACGCTAAGGGGTCGTAAGACAATGTGTTTACACAATAGCCCCTTAGCGTTTTACGTTGAGGGGTTTTTTATTAAAATTAGTACTATGGACGATAAAGTTTACATTTTCGACACAACGTTACGTGATGGTGAACAAGCACCTGGCAACCAATTAAACATGATAGAAAAATTGGAAGTCGCACGTGCTTTGGAAGAACTTGGTGTCGATATAATAGAGGCAGGTTTTCCTATTTCAAGCCCTGGAGATTTTGAATCTGTTATGCAGATTTCAAAAACTGTTACCAATCCAACGATTTGCGGTTTAACGCGTGCCGTTATGAAAGATATTGACGTTGCCGCAGATGCACTTCGTTATGCAAAACATCCACGTATTCATACTGGTATTGGTACTTCGCCAGCACATATTTACTACAAATTAAAATCAACGCCAGAAGAAATTATCCGCCGCGGTGTTGATGCTGTGAAATATGCTAAGAAATACGTTGAAGACGTTGAATTTTACTGCGAAGATGCTGGCCGTACCGACAATGAATATCTTGCACGCGTAGTGGAAGCAGTGATTGCCGCCGGAGCAACTGTTGTGAACATTCCCGATACAACAGGATATTGCTTGCCAACAGAATTCGGTGCAAAAATCAAATATTTGATTGATAACGTTCCAAACATTCACAAAGCAATCATTTCTACGCACTGCCACAACGATTTAGGAATGGCAACGGCAAACACATTGTTAGGTGTATTAAATGGAGCACGTCAAGTTGAAGTTGCAATCAATGGAGTGGGCGAACGCGCAGGAAATACCGCTCTTGAAGAAGTTGTAATGGCAATAAAAAGTCATCCAGGAGCAGGCATACATACCGACATTGTTACACCTAACATTATGCATACCAGCAAAATGATTCAACGATTAATGAAAAGCCCTGTTCAGGCAAATAAAGCAATCGTTGGAAAAAATGCTTTCGCACATTCTTCTGGTATTCACCAAGATGGCGTATTAAAACACCGTGAGAATTACGAAATAATCGACCCAAAAGATGTTGGCGTTGATGAGTCTTCAATTATTTTAACAGCACGAAGCGGACACGCAGCTTTAAAATATCGTCTGCAATTATTAGGCTATACCATTGAAGGAGAAGAACTTGACAAAACGTATCAAGATTTCTTAAAAATGGCAGACGAGAAAAAAATTGTCAACGACGACGACTTATTAATCTTAGTTGGGAAAGACAAGAAAAAACGTGAACGTTCCATTTCAATAGAACAATTACAAGTTGTTTGCGGACGTACTATGATTCCGACAGCAACAGTTTCGTTAAATATCAAAGGTGAAATCAAAACCGAATCCGCAATGGGTAATGGTCCTGTTGACGCTGCATATACAGCTGTTAAGAGAATTTTTGCAGACCAAAACATTCATCTTCAGGAATTTTTAATTCAAGGGTTCAACGGCGGTTGCGACGATAGCGGACGTGTGTCGGTTCAAGTTGAATGTAACAAACATTATTATCAAGGACTTGGCGTAAATACCGACATTGTTACGGCTTCGGTTGACGCATTCGTCGATGCAATTAGTAAATCATTAGAATAACATACAAATACAATGGGAAAAACATTATTTGAAAAGATTTGGGATGCACACGTTGTTCAAGTCGTAAGCGACGGACCAACACAATTGTACATCGACCGTCTTTATGCTCACGAAGTAACGTCACCTCAGGCATTCGATACACTTCGCGACAAAGGTATTAAGGCATTCCGCCCAGATCACATTGTGGCCATGCCTGACCATAACACTCCATCGGACCAACAAGAAGTGATTAACGATCCTGTTGGACGTAAACAAGTTGAAACATTAGCAAAAAACTGTGCTGAATTCGGCATCAAGCATTTTGCTATGGGGACAAAAGATAATGGTATCATACACGTTGTTGGTCCAGAAAAAGCACTTTCTCTTCCTGGAATGACAATCGTTTGCGGTGACTCGCATACTTCTACCCACGGAGCTGTTGGTGCGCTTGCAATGGGTATTGGAACTAGCGAAGTTGCCGAAGTTTTGGCAAGTCAATGTATTTTGCAAAGCAAGCCAAAATCAATGCGTATCAACATTGAAGGAGAACTTCAAAAAGGCGTGGTTGCAAAAGATATCGCTTTGTACATTATGGCACAAATGACAACTTCTGGAGCAACTGGCTACGTGGTTGAATATGCAGGCTCAACTATCCGCAACCTTTCTATGGAAGGCCGTTTAACATTGTCGAATCTTTCGATTGAAATGGGTTCTCGTGCTGGTATTATTGCTCCAGATGAAACTACTTTCAATTATTTGAAGGGGCGCGAATATGCTCCTAAAGGTGCAGACTGGGACAAAGCTGTTGCTTATTGGAAAACTTTGAAAACCGACGACGACGCAGTTTTCGATAAAGAAGTTACATACCGCGCCGAAGACATTAAACCTCGTATTACATTCGGAACGAATCCTGGTGCTGGTATAGCAATTGACGAAACTGTTCCAACATTCGATGGATTATCCGATGCAGAAAAAACTCAGTTGAAAGCTCAACTTGACTATATGCAGTTTGAACCTGGTCAAAAATTGGAAGGACTTCCTGTTGACTATTGTTTCTTGGGAGCTTGCACAAACGGACGTATCGAAGACTTCCGTGCTTTTGCATCTATAGTAAAAGGCAAGAAAAAAGCAGCAAACGTAGTAGCATGGTTGGTTCCTGGTTCGTGGTTGGTTCGCAAACAAATTATTGACGAAGGAATTGACAAAATTCTTGAAGCAGCAGGTTTCGAACTTCGTCTGCCGTCGTGTTCGGCTTGTCTTGCAATGAATCCAGATAAAGTTCCTGCAGGGAAGCTTGCAATTTCTACATCGAACCGTAACTTCGTTGGCCGTCAAGGACCAGGCGCACGCACTGTCTTAGCTTCTCCACTTGTAGTTGCTGCAAGTGCAATAACTGGTGTAATTACTGACCCTCGTAAAATTTAAGACTATGGCAAAAGAAAAATTCGACATAATTCAGTCAACTTGTATTCCAATTGCAATTGACAATAATAATACCGATAACATTATTCCGGCACGTTACCTTGCATTCACGACTCGTGATCCAAAATTCTATGGTGATGCTTTCATGCACGATTTACGCTACAATGCTAATAATGAACCTGTTGCAGACTTTGTAATGAACAAACCTGAATATTCTGAAGTTCCAAGCAAAGGCGTACACGAAATTATTATTGGTGGTAAAAACTGGGGATCTGGTTCAAGCCGTGAACACGCTGCGTGGGCTATTGCAGGTTATGGTGTTCGTGTGGTAATTTCTTCAAGTTTTGCAGACATACACCGAAACAACTTGTTAAATTGTTTTGTGTTGCCAGTAATTGTGAGCGAAGCATTTCAACAAGAACTTTTCGAAACAGTGTTTGCTAATCCAAAAGCAGAAGTTAAGGTAGATTTACCAAATCAAACAGTTACGAACATAACAACTGGGCATAGCGAAAAATTCGAAATCAACGGATACAAGAAACACTGTCTTGTAAACGCTTTGGACGATATTGATTATCTTCTTTCTGTACAAGACAAGACAGAAACGTTTGAAAAAACAGTGAAAAATTATTAATGATTTAGATTTTCTCTGAAACAAAAACTCCCGACAGAATATCTGTCGGGAGTTTTTTGTTTCAGAACTCTATTTTATTCTTTCCACTCCTTCGTAGGTGAAGAATTCGCCAGATTCAATTAATGAATTAATTCTATCAAAATTTGGTTCTTTGTGCAATAGAGAACTATCTACAACATCACATAACTTTTCATCTCCTATCTTAAATCTATAGTATTCCTCAAAAGGATCTGTATCAATTACTCTATTATTCATAGTTTCAAGTAACTTTAATGAGTCAACTTGTCCCTCTATGGAAAATTCATTATATAGATTATCATATTCGTCAAATGTTACATTGGTATATTTAATAGACTCTGGATCAACTTCAAAAGGAATAAAATAGTAGTCTTTGCTTAAATATTGTCCTTTCCACCATTTTATATAGTACTTGCCTACACCACTAAT
>JAZRXD010000002.1:0-18733 GCA_045600045.1 Bacteroidales bacterium | reverse complement strand
TGAAGAAATTTGTTGGATGTGGTATTGATAAGATGATATCATGGGAAACAATTACGGGAAATAAATTTACTTTTAAGATAGATATAGAATTTGTTTCTAATAAAGGATAACATATATACAGAAAAGGGAAAATTATATGGTATGAAGGTTTTTCCATTAGATTCATAATGGATAAAAAAAAAGAGTCCAAAACGAACCCTTTTCCGACCGGGGGACACCCCAATCCAAATTGAGAATAGTCTCAATTATTTTGCAAATATAAAAAGAATTTTGAGATGTACAAAACCATCGAGTGATATTAATAATTTTATGAACGGAATTTCATTCAAAGAAGATCATATCAGCCAGATACCTGCATTACTATTATTGCAAAAACTTGGTTACACCTATTTGTCGCCCGACGAGGCGCTTGCCATGCGTGGTGGCAAAATGTCCAATGTGTTGTTGGAGGATGTTTTGCGTAAGCAGTTGCGCGAAATCAATTCCATTCACATCAATCATGTCAAGGAAGAACGTTTTTCGGAGCAGAACATCGAAAACGGTGTCGTGGCGATGCGCAATGTTTCTACAGGCAATGGTTATATTGAAGACAATCGTGCTGTGTATGATCTCATCACGCTCGGCAAGGCCTTTGAACAAAGTATTGATGGCAATAAAAAAAGTTACACAATGCGCTACATCGATTGGGAGCATCCCGAGCGAAATATCTATCATGTAACCGAAGAATATGCCGTAGCCAGGGCTGGGATGTCCGATACCTATCGGCCAGATATTGTGCTATTTGTCAATGGCATACCATTGGTGGTAATAGAGTGCAAACGTCCCGATGTGAAAGGTGCGCTGGAACAAGCCATATCGCAACACCTTCGCAATCAAAAAGACGATGGTATTCGTTCGCTCTATCAATACAGCGCATTGCTGTTGAGCATAGGAACTAGTTTTGGTAGCTATGCAACGACAGGTTCTCCAGCAAAATTTTGGAATAAATGGAAAGAAATGTTTACTTCTCAGAATGGAGAACAACAATATGCTTGCGCATTGAAAGAAATAGTTAACGGCAAGTTGGAGCAAGATAAAAAACAACATTTGTTCGACAATCGTTACCAATATGTTCGTGATTATTTCGATGAATTGGAGAAAAATGAACTGCTGCCTACGGAACAAGATGCGTATTTATATAATCTTTGCCGACCAGACCGTTTGCTGGATATCGTACATAATTTTACTATTTACGATGCAGGAATAAAAAAATTGGCTCGATATCAACAGTATTTTACTGTGAATGAAGTTGCAGAAAGAGTTCGTGCAAAGGAAGGAAACAAACGTCAAGGTGGAGTTGTGTGGCATACGCAAGGTAGTGGAAAGTCGCTTACAATGGTGTTGCTTGCTCAGGCAATTGCTCAGGACAAAAATATCCTGTCTCCGCGAATCGTATTGGTTACTGATAGAACAGATTTGGACAAACAAATAACAGGCACATTTAAGAAGTGTGGTAAAGATGTGATAAATGCAACTACGGGTGCCCATCTTGTGTCGTTGCTCGAAAGCAATACCGATGCTATTATCACCACGATAATAAATAAGTTTGAAACAGCGGTAAAACGAATAAAAACACCGTTGATGGATTCTGATATATTTATTTTGATAGACGAAGCACATCGAAGTCAATACAACGAAATGGCTATTAATATGGATAAAGTTATGCCGAACGCTTGTAAAATAGCATTTACAGGAACGCCCCTAATGAGGAAAGAAAAAAATACGGCAAGAACTTTTGGTGGAATGATAAAGCCTGTGTACACGGTACGGCAAGCTGTTGATGATGGTGCTGTGGTTCCGTTGTTGTATGAAGGTAGAATTGTTCCGCAAAATGTGCACGAAGGTCCGATAGATGCATATTTTAATAGAGTTTGTGAAGATCTTACGGAAATACAAACTGTAGATTTAAAAAAGAAATATTCACGAATGGATGTGCTGAATCAAAGTCAGCAGCGAATTTACTCTATTGCATGGGATGTGTCGGAACATTTTAAGAAGAATTGGCAAGGAACGGGATTTAAGGCTATGTTGGTAACTCCGCGTAAGTCGGTTGCCATTCAGTATAAGAATTTTCTTGATGAAATCGGAGATGTGACCTCTGAAGTTTTAATAACAGCTCCAGATGATAGAGAGGGTGAAGAAACTTCGTATGGAGAGACGCGGGAAGATGTGAAAGTATATTGGAAGAAAATGATGGATGAACACGGAACACCAAAACACTATCAAGAAAATTTGATTAATCGGTTTAAAAATCAGGAAGAACCAGAAATTATAATAGTTGTTGATAAACTACTTACTGGTTTCGATGAACCGAAAGTTGTAGTAATGTATTTGGACCGTATGCTTCAGGGACACACTTTGCTACAAACGGTAGCCCGTGTAAATAGAGTTTGTGAAGGCAAGGATTTTGGTTATATTATAGATTACTATGGTGTATTGGCACAACTTGATGCCGCTCTGGATTTGTATGGAGAATACGACGACGATGACAAGGAAACGTTTAAAGAAACATTGCAGTCGGTGCAATTGGAAATAGCAAAGTTGCCACAAAAACATTCCGATTTATTGGCTCTTTTCAAGGAAGTAACCAACAAACAAGATTTGGAATCATACGCTCAAATGCTTCGTTTTGAGGATAAAAGGCAGGAATTCTATGAAAAACTTACTGCGTATGCATCTTGTTTGCGTATAGCATTGTCCACAAGGCTTTTCCACGATTCTACTACCGATGAAGAGCGAAATAGGTATAAGGACGATTTGAATATGTTTGTTAAGTTGCGTTCTGTTGTGCAATTGCGTTATTCCGATACTGTTGATTATAAGAGGTATGAAATGCAAATACAAAAACTTATAAATCAGCATGTAGAAAGTGGTGTTGCAAAATCTATAACAGAATTGGTGAACATATTCGATACCGAAGCTTTTGAATTGGAGATAGCAAAGGTTGTGGGAGTCGCAGCAAAAGCCGACACTATAGCATCGAGAACAAGTAAGTATATTACGGAGAATATGGAATCAGATCCGGCATTTTTCAAGAAGTTCTCGCAGTTGTTAAAGGAGACAATAGAAGCATATGAACAAGGTCGTATAGATGAGTTAGAATACTATAAACAGGTTCAAAAATATAAAGACGATGTGTTGAATCACACGGATAGCGATTTACCACAGGAATTGGAACAAAATAATGCTGCTAAAGCTTATTATGGTGTTGTCTTGTCTGTATATGCTAAAGTGTTCTCTGATAGTGTTGAAAAACAACGAAAAGTTGCCTTAGAAACGGCATTAACTTTCGATGAGGTAATACGAAACTCTGTATTTGTGGATGGGCATATTTTAGTTGATTGGCAATCGAAATCCGATGTGATAGGTCATTTAAAAATCAATCTGGAAGATTTCTTGATAGATGAGGTGAAACGAAAATATGCTGTATCTTTTTCATTTGATGATATGGATACTATTGTTGACAGTTGTGTTGATATTGCGAAAATATGGCTACAGTAGGGTATTTTGTTGAATATGGGACAACTACGATACATTTCTCGGTAGAATATTGCAATAGAAAGACCTTGGGAATAGTTGTTACTCCAGATTGTTCGGTATTAGTAAAGTCACCATGTGATGCAACGATAGAGCAAATAAATGAAAAAGTGAGAAAACGTGCTGCGTGGATAGTGCGTCAGCAACGGCAGTTTCGATCGTATGGTGTGGCTACGCCAGAAAGGCACTATATAAATGGTGAAACCCATCTTTATTTAGGTCGGCAATATATGTTGCGGGTTGTTGTTGAACAAGCAACAGAAAGAGTGGTTTGTAGAGCAAATGTGTTAGAAGTTCATTGTAGGGAAAAACAAAAGGCAAAATCGGTATTACAGAATTGGTACAAGGTTCGTGCATCGGCAAAACTTATGGAATATTTTCAACCAATAGTTTATCGGTTTAAAAAATATGGTGTACAACCGAGTTCTGTTTTCATTCGTGATATGAAAAATAGGTGGGGAAGTTGCACACCGCAGGGTAAAATAATTCTGAATACATCACTTATTCGAGCTCCACGTATTTGTATAGAATATGTCATTATTCATGAGCTTTGCCATTTAGTATATAAAAACCATACAAAAGATTTTTATTCTTTGTTGGCGACAGAGATGCCTTCTTGGGAAAAATGGAAAGTTAAATTAGAAAGATTTATGATGTAAAATAGTATCTTTACATAAAAATAGCGCTATGACAATTACCGAAATTCGTGCTCGTTTGCAGGAACTTGCAACAAAAAAAATGAAAGCCTTTGGAGAGAAACTCATAAGTTCTCAATATCCAATTCTTGGCGTTTCGAATCCTGATATGCGTGCATTGGCAAAGCAATTGGTTAAGAATGGGGATGATGTGGCATTTATACAACAAGAACCGAAAACGTATGAAGAGGTGATGGTTCGTGGTTTTTGCATTGCATTGCATAAAACCGATATTGAAAATTTGCTTGAAGAGGTCGATAGCCATATTCCATATATAGATAATTGGGCTACAAATGATAGTTTTGTAAGCTCTCTCAAACAATTTTCAAAGAACTTCTCACTCGTTGTTGCTCATTACGAAAGTTTTAAAACGGTTGGATCGGAATTTGAACGCCGCTTTTTCGGCGATGTACTTATGTCGTATGGCTTAACCGACGATTATGTGGATTATACATTGGGAATGTTACAAACAATTCGTTCTGGCGAATATTATGTCGATATGATGATTGCTTGGGCTTTGGCTACAGCATTGGCAAAATATTATGACAAAACCTTACCATTGATAGAAGAACATAAGTTTTCCATATCAATTCATAACAAAGCGATACAAAAAGCAATAGAAAGTTTTCGCGTTTCGCAGGAATATAAAGACTATTTACGAACGCTGAAGATAAAAGTGAAGTAAATGGTCTCTTGTTTGCGATGAGGTGTATGGCCATACGCCTCATTTTATCCCATAAACGATATTTTCTACGTATTATATTGGGCAGAGCAGACCCTTGCCTCCATTAGCGTTGATGTATGAGTATAAAATTTTGAAAATTAAAATAAAATTATTAAATAATTCTAAGATATAAAATTTATTGTTATTTTTGTATAAATTTTAAACCGCAAATGAGAATTGTTTCACACCGTAAACTAAAAGAGTTCTTTGAAACCAAAGGTAGAGAAGATTCTAAAATACCATTAGAAAGATGGTATGAAATAGCAGAAAAAGCAGAATGGAGGAATTTTTCAGACATTCGAGAAAATTTTCCTGCAACTGATTATGTCGGAAATCAACACTATGTATTTAATATTCATGGTAATAAATATAGGCTGGTGGTGGTTGTGAAGTTTGTGATGGGCTATATTTTTATTCGTTTTGTTGGAACTCACGAAGAGTATGATTCAATAGATTGTGCAACAATTTAAATAGAGCAATATGGGAAAAATAACAAAAGAACAATATGAATTTGCTTGTAATCGAGTAGAGGAATTGCTTCCACTTGTGGATGAGTCTATGGTAAAAACACACCCTATTGTGGTGGAACTTTCTATGGTATCAGATGTCGTAATAGAATACGAAAAAGAACATTTCCCTATAGAAAAACCTACAGTTGCAGAATTGATAAGCGATGGCATAGAGGAGGTTGGAATTTCTCAGAAAGATCTTGCCTCAAAAATTGGGATAAGTCCATCTCGAATTAGTGATTTCGCAACAGGTAAAGCAGAACCTTCATTGCGGATTGCGGGGAAACTTTGTGAATTATTACATATCTCTCCTTCTGCAATGCTAATGCTCTAATTTATGAGATTCATTGAATTACTTGCTCCGGCAAAAAATCTTGCCGTTGGTATTGCTGCCATTGACCATGGTGCCGATGCTGTGTATATTGGTGCTCCGGCGTTTGGCGCACGGGCTTCCGCAGCAAATTCCTTGGAAGATATTTCCACATTGATTCAATATGCACATCAATTTAAAGTAAAAGTTTATGTCGCGCTCAATACAATCTTGTACGACAACGAGATTGACAAAGCGGTTGAACTCGCTCGTAAATTGTACGATATTCACGCCGACGCACTAATAATTCAAGATTTGGGTTTGTTGGAATGCGATTTGCCACCGATTCCAATTCATGCAAGCACGCAATTAAATAACAGAACGCCCGAAAAGGTTGCTTTTCTTGAGCAAGTTGGTTTTTCTCAGGTTGTTCTTGCTCGCGAATTGAATTTGAGTCAAATAAAAGACATTGCTGATAAAACGTCCGTTCCGCTGGAATTTTTCGTACACGGAGCGTTATGCGTTTGCTATAGCGGACAATGTTATATGAGCGAATGTGCGACTGGCCGCAGTGGAAACCGAGGCGAATGTGCGCAGATGTGCCGCCATAAATACACGCTGCGCGGCTTGGGAGAAGAAAAAGAAGGATATTTTCTTTCGACAAAAGATTTCAGTTTGGGCGAACGATTGGAGGATTTAATTGGCGCCGGAATATCAAGTTTTAAGATTGAAGGACGCCTGAAGGACGAAGATTATGTGAAAAACGTAACATCATATTTTCGTAAGAAACTCGATGCAATAATTGAAAAAAATCCGGATTTGACTCGAAGTTCTGTTGGTATTTCTTCGCCATCATTTACACCCGACATAAATAAAACCTTTACTCGAGGTTTTACCACTTATTACATTGATAAACAACGAAATGAAATTGCCAATATTTATTCACCAAAATCACAGGGCGAATATATTGGCGAAGTTTCCGCAACACAAAAATCGTCGTTACAAAGAGGAAAAAACGCAATGACGATAAAAACAAAAGCAATTCTGCACAACGGCGATGGTCTTTGTTTTTATGAAAAAAACGGCGAACTGACAGGTATTCAGGTAAATACTGCATCCTGCGAAAATGGAATTTGCAGTATTTCCACCAATAAAAATTTGCAACTTCCTACAGGAACGAAATTGTGGAGGAACTTTGACATTGAGTTTCAAAAAAAATTAGAGCAAAGCACGCAATCCCGCAGAATTCCAGTGGAAGCAACGTTTGTCGCAGATGATAAAACATACTCCTTGATGTTGTCAGATTCAATGAATCACACAGTTACGGTAGAACGTCCGTATCTTGAAGTTGCGAAAAATCCACAAAGACAAAAAGAAACAATTATTGCTCAAATTTCTAAAATGGGCGACACAATATTTTTGTTTACTGGTTTGAAAATCAAGGTGAAAGATTTCCCATTCATTCCTGTTTCCGAAATCAATGAGCTTCGTCGCGAGGCTTGCGAATCGCTCAAAAAGACTATTTTGGAGCAATATGAAAGCACCATGCCAACATCTAATTTAATGCAAAACGAGGTGCAATATCCGCTGTCGGAGCCGAATGACTATCGTTTGAACGTGGCAAACGAAAAATCAAAACATTTTTTCCTTCGTCACGGAGTGAAAGTCAACCAGCCAGCTTTTGAAATCCAGCGTCAACTAAATGTCCCGTTGATGACGACAAAATACTGCATCCGCTATCAAATGCACGCTTGCAAAAAAGGTAATGCGGAACCGCTGTTTTTATCCGATAAATCACATAACTTTCGGGTGGAATTCAATTGCGAAAAATGTGAAATGAATATTTATTCTGTCGAATGAACCAATTGTTATCTCGTTTTTTACGCTACGTTTCAATAGAAACAACTTCCGATGAAAATTCGGACACTCAACCGAGTACGTGTTGTCAGTTAAATCTTTTGTCGAAGTTACGGGATGAACTTCTTGCAATGGGAATTTCCGCCGAACTTGATGAATATGGCTATGTGATGGCGTCTATTCCTTCGAATTGCGAAAAAAATGTTCCAGCAATTGGATTCATTGCCCACGTTGACACGTCTCCCGATGCGTCTGGGAAAAACATCGTTCCCAAAATTGTGGAGAATTATCGAGGTGGTGACATCATTCTGAACGAAGAAAAAGGCATCACGCTGTCTGCCGAAGAATATCCGGAATTGAATAATTACATCGGACAAACGATTATCACGACCGACGGCACTACGTTGTTGGGGGCAGATGACAAAGCGGGCATTGCGGAAATAATGGATTTTGCCTCGTATGTTGTTAATAATAAAGATTTTAAACACGGTGAAATAAAGATTGCCTTTACACCTGACGAAGAAATTGGTCGTGGCGTACAAAAGTTCGATGTGAAAAAATTTGGTGCTACTTACGCATACACAGTTGACGGCGGTGCAATAGGGGAATTGGAATACGAAAATTTCAATGCTGCTGCGGCAACGGTGACAATTTCAGGGATAAATGTTCATCCAGGTTCCGCAAAAGGGAAAATGAAAAATTCTCAGTTGATTGCGATGGAATTCAATCAATTGTTGCCAGAAAATCAACGACCGGATGCAACCGAAAATTATGAAGGATTTTTTCATCTAACAGACATGAACGGAACCGTTGAACGAACTGAATTACAATATATTATACGCGACCACGACACGAAGAAATTTCAAGAAAGACAAGATTTACTTCGTTCTATTACAACTCAAATAAACGAAAAATATGGTGATTGCATTTCTCTTGAAATTCGTCATCAGTATTCCAATATGAAGGAGCAAATTCTGCCTCATTTTCACATAGTTGAAATTGCAGAAAAAGCGATGGAAAAAGCTGGCGTGTTGCCGAAAATCCAGCCAATCCGCGGTGGAACCGATGGTGCAAATCTTTCATTTATGGGTTTGCCGTGCCCAAATATTTTTACTGGCGGTCACAATTTCCACGGTCGATTTGAATATGTTCCGCTGCAAAGTATGGAGAAAGCTGTATCTGTTCTAAAAAACATCGCACATTTGTTTGTAGAAACATCAAAATAATGAGAATCACAAGAATACCATCTTAGCAATAAGATGATATAAAAAAAGCAGGATTATACGTCCTGCTTTTTTATAGTTAGAATATAAATTTATTTTACTAAAACACTGATTGCGATAGTGTTATTAACAATGAAATAAATTCCAGCTTTAAGGTTTCGATTTGTGATTTTTCTACCTTGAATGTCGTAAACAAAATCAGGTGCTTCTCCGTCAACAATTATTTGTTGGTTGAGAATTTGAATATTCAAATTGTTGTCGAATTCATCGATTGCCGAAGAACCGTTTTCGAAAAATGCTATAAGAATCAAATCTTCGTTGACTGTAATTTGTCTAGGATTTTCGGTGTTTCCGTCGTTCCAGTGCGAGAATTTGTATCCGTCGTATGTGACAGCGGCTGTAAGAGTTATTTTTGTTCCTGCACCGATGTTTTTAGAACTTCCAAGTACAACACCAAATTCTTCGTTTGCTGGAACTGCAGTGACGCTGAATAATGTTGAATCTGTAATTTCTTCGGTGTTTTCGGCAAAGTTAGCAACAAAAATATCTTTTCTTGAAACAGTGATCTGTCTAGGATTTTCAGTATTTCCATCATTCCATTTTTCAAAATGGAAGCCGCTTGTTGGAATAGCAATCAAAGTGATTTGTTGGTTCTTGTAGTAAGAACCTTCACCATACATTTCCCCGAAATTTCCATTGTTTGCGATAGCGAAAATGTCGAACATGTTTTCTTTTGGATCAGGGGTGATTTTTTCGGTGTTTATGGCGTTAAAATAGTTTTCTATTGCTTCTTCCATGTCTGGCACCAATTTGTCGATGTCGGATTGTGTTGACGCGTTTGTGATGGCTGTATGTGCGGTCGAAACCATTTGGCATAATTCAACATATTCGTCAACGCCATATTGTCCAATATTGAAACCATGAGAAGTGCTGTCGAGTAGGTATTGTGCCATGTCGATTTTAGCCGATAGCGAACTTACATTGAAAGTTGAGGTTATTGTAGGTTTTTCAGCTGTTTTCAAAACCGTGTTGCCGTAATTTTCAACGAATGGAGTTAAAACAGCAGCTTGGTTTTCAACATCGGTTTCGTTTTCTACGGTTTTAAGTGCGAATTTAGCTGCAATGGTTGCTTGGTATAGTTTGAAATATTCAGCAACTGGATATTGTCCGATTTCCGTTCCGTAAGTAGTGTGTTGCAGAAGAAGCTCGGCGTCGTCAATAACTTTTCCCAATGCCGATACATCCAATGGTTCCGGAAGATTTTCTTCAGGCAGTTTTGTGATGACTGTTGCTTTAAACGTTTCAATCGCTTGTTCTAGAAGTTTCAATTGGTTGTTTATTTCTGTTTGCGAAGTTGCTTCGCTCAGGGCAACTTTTGCATCTTGTTTTGCATTGTAAAAATTGTTGTAGTCTTCGTTTGAATATTGTCCGATTCCGCTTCCTGTTTCTGTTGAACTAAGCAACCATGTTGCCACGGTAATTGTTACCGACAAATCGGTTGTGTTTAAGCTTCCCGATGATGTTGCACCTGCTGTTGCGTAATCGTTGATAGCATTTTCCATTAATTGGGCTTGATTGTCGATTTTTGTTTGTGAATCTGCCGATTCTTTTACAAGCATGGCGTCATCGTAGAGCGTTTTTAATTCGTTGAAAATCTCGCATGAATACAATTCGCAATCGGAATTTTCAATCAGATATTGTACTATGGAAGATTGAGTGTTAAATTCTGTGAAATTAAAATCGGAATTCTCTTGGGCATGAACCATTAATCCCAATAATCCTGAACTAAAGAGTAGAAAAAACTTTCTCATTTTATGAATAATTTCAAATTTTAACAAAGATAGGAAAAAGACTGAAAGAGAAAAGCGAAAGAAAAGTTTTTACTGAGATTTTAACTAATCAGTGGTTTCAATTCCTCGCCAATAATTCCGTCCTTTATGGTGATATCAAGCATGTATTGTTCCAATTCTTGAGGTGGATTTTGTATTCCTTTGAACGAACATTTTTTTTGCAATATCAGTTCTCCTAATGCTGCATGTAGTCCCAGCGATGCGTCAATATATTTAAGATGTGTTGGTTCTTCTAAAAGAAAATTGAATGTATTCTTGTTGTTAAGAACACGACTTTTAGGAATGTGTTTCCCATATTCATCTTCAACTCCCATATTTGCAGCAATTGCTTGGGATTTCATAATTGCGGATACGATTTCAGGCTTGTCTAATGCATTTTTTTTGCCAGTAGAGGTAACTATAAAATTTGCACAGTTGATTGCGTTTACTATTTTGGTAACTTCGTGTACGTCAATAATTTGAATTCCCTGTTTTCTCATGTCTTCGGAAAAATCAACTTGAAATCCGTTGATTTTTTGTGGTCGGGTTGTGTCGGTTACAACCATTACGGTGCTTCCTTTTGCATATCCTTGCATAGCGATCCCGCTTCCAACTTTTCCACTTCCGAAAACGAGTAATTTTTGACCTTTGAATGTGGAGATTCCCATTTGCTTTAAAGCTCGAAAATAACCGTCTCCGGTTCCGAGCGAAGTCTCAATTCGTTTGATTATTCCGCTATCGGCAACGTATATTGGTTTAGGGGAGTTTTTGTATAAATCAACGCCGGAGCGTGTGAGTTCCACACAACCAAGTGTTGGGTGACAAGCCGAAAATTGTCCGGCACAATCCAAAATGAGATCGAAAAATTGTCCGTTTTGCTCTTGATTCAATACATCGGCTTGTGTTAATACCGAAAATCCCCATTGTTTTAATTTTTCCACAATTGTTGCGTCGCAGGCAACAGTGTCGCGCCCAATACTTAATTCCGCACCGCCGGCAATAAGTGCTGTATATTCAAGAAGAGTGTTTCTGAAAACTGGTGTGGCAATTAAAATTCGTTTGCCTACAAATGGTTTCTTCGTTGCCCATTGTTTTGCCAAATATCCAAGAACGGGATATTCATTTGTTTGATAAATACCATTTAAAACTTCTTCAAACATAGTTAGTTGGTTTTCCATCGGAAACAATCGCTTTTCAATCCGATTAGGTCGATAATTCTGTCAATAACTGTTGTGCAAATTTCGTTGATTGTTTGCGGATTGGAATAGAACGACGGACTTGCGGGACAAATAATTCCTCCAGATTGAGTAATTAACTCCATGTTTTTTATGTGAATTAAATTATACGGAGTTTCACGAAGTGCAAGAATGAGTTTTTTTCGCTCTTTTAGCATAACGTCGGCTGCGCGTGTCAATAATGTATCGGCAACGCCGTGAGCAATTCTACCCATTGTCCCAGAACTGCATGGACAAATTATCATTGCATCGTAATTTGCTGAACCAGAGGCTAAAGGAGTGAAAAAATCGTTGTTTTGATATTCTCGAAAATCATACAAATTTGGCTTTTGCTGTAATTCATATTCCCAAACAGATTTTGCAGTGTCGGAAAAAACTACAGCAACTTCGTCTATTTGACTTTTTAATTGATGAAGTTTGTCAAATAATTGTTGTGCGTAGATGGAACCTGACGCTCCTGTAACAGCGACAATGATTTTCATGAAAAATCGTTATTTATTTTTTGCTGTTGCTGCATTGTAACGAGCATTCATTACTTTTAGAATGTCGTTTGTAATATTTAGTTGCTCTTCGGCATACAATATGCTGCTTTGGTAAGCATTGTTCAAAATGATTTTGTATTTGCCGTCGGCATTGTAGAATTTTATGCAGGCATACACGCTATCGGCAAGTTGATCACGTAATTTTTGTTCTTTTATAGCCAATTCTTGTTGTTTTTGTTGCTGTTCGGCATATAATTTTTGTTGTCTGTTCGTGAGTTCAGCTTCTTTTGCTTGTGCATCGGCGGTTGTGATGATTCTGTTTGCAACTTGATATTGAAAATCTTCAACATCTTTTTGGAATGCATCTGCTTTTTTCTGCATTTTGTTTTCTTCTGCCGTAACTAAACTTTGTAGTTGTTTCTCTAATTTTTGGAAATATAAATAGTTTTCCATTACGGAATCAACTATTACATAAGCAATTGGAAAGTTTGCCTCAACCATTTCTTTATCTGCAAAAATTGCATCCAACGTTGTGTCAACTTCGGTTTCCGCTGGTTTTTGTATGGCTTCACCATTGTCTTTTTTTACGTAGAGAACAAACAAAATAATAATTGCTGCTCCGAAAATAATGTTTACGATTAGATTTGAGTTTCTCATATTTCTAGTTTTTGATTTACGAAAGTACAGATTTATTTTTGATTGATGGCAAAAGAGTATTGTAAAACTTCTAAAAAGAGGCGAATCGAAGTTGTATAACAACTCTCTTACCTTTTCCCCTTAAAAAAATCTTGCATCAATGCTTCGCATTTTTCTTTCAACACACCGCCGACTACTTCTGTTTTGGGATGAAGGATTTTGTCGTGTAGTTCCGAAACGCCACGTTTCACATCAGATGCACCATACACAATTTTCCCCAATTGTTCCCAATACGAAGCACCACAACACATTGCACACGGTTCAACTGTTACATACAACGTGCATTTCTGAAGGCTTTTGCCACCCAAATAATCCGTTGCAATAGTAAATGCCTGCATTTCGGCATGAGCAGTAGGATCGTTCAATGTTTCCGACAAATTATGTGCACGAGCAATTATTTGACCTTCGCAAACAATCACGCAACCAATAGGAACTTCGTCTTTCTCGTAAGCAAGTTTTGCCTGCACGAGAGCCTGTTCCATATAATATTCGTCGGATTTCTGTTCTGCCATATTGTAAAAGACAATGCATTGCAAATATATGATTTATTCGCATTATGAAAGTCCTTTGTTACAGAAAAGAAAAAACTCAAATTTCATTTTGAGTTCGTAACACATCGCATACACATGTCACAATGGAATTCAACATTTGGCAATTTTTCGAAATGTGAATGAATCCCGCGAGAATTGATAACGAATTTATGTGTATATAGTGCAGAACTTCGTAACATAACCGATTACAAACGTAGGTTCCGGCGGAATTTGAGATTTTTGCGACAAAATAGATAACAATTGATGACTTTCACTACCAATCAAAGCAAGAATTTGGGAAAGTTTTCTTTTTCAAAAATTGGCGAAGTATAATATTCGGAGAATCTACTCTCCGAATATTATAATTTTCGGGGAATTTACTCGTCGAATTATTATATTTTTTATTTTTGTCTCAAAGGAATTGAATATGATTCAAAGACAACTATTACCTATATTAAAAAGATTGATGAACACAGGCAAAGCCATTGTTCTTATAGGAGCACGTCAAACGGGGAAAACCACATTATTAAAAGAATTGTCAAAAGAGGGCAAAAACATCCAATGGTTAGATGCCGATGACATAACTGTAAGGAATTTAATTTCAAATCTTACAATCAATAAGTTACCCTCGTTGTTTGGCAACTGCGATATGATAGTTGTCGACGAAGCCCAACGAGTTGAAAACATTGGATTGCAAATGAAACTGATAACGGACAACCTACCCAATGTTCAATTGCTCATTACGGGAAGCTCTGCTTTTGAACTTTCCAATCGAATAAACGAGCCATTAACAGGAAGGAAATGGGAATATCAGTTGTTTCCATTTTCTTTTACGGAATTGCAACAACATTTTGGCACATTGGAGGAAATACGAAATTTACCTCTTCGTTTGGTTTACGGTTGTTATCCCGATGTTGTAAACAATAAAGGAAACGAAAAAGCGATTTTGTCGCAACTCACCAATAGTTATCTTTACAAAGACATCTTGGAATGGGAAAGAATAAAACATCCCGACAAACTCGTAAAACTATTACAAGCATTGGCATATCAAGTTGGAAGCGAAGTTTCCTACACAGAACTAGCCAATACTATTAGTATGGATAAAGCAACAGTTGAAAAATACATAACATTGTTAGAGCAAATTCAAATCATTTTTCGATTAGGTTCATTTAGTAGAAATCTTCGTAACGAATTGAAGATGAGCAAAAAAATATATTTTTACGACAATGGTATTCGAAATGCATTAATTGGAAACTTCAATGACATAGAACTCCGTGATGACCAAGGGAAATTATGGGAAAACTTTATGGTTAGCGAGCTAATGAAAAAGAAAGAATATTCTGGCAGTTACGCACTGTCTTACTTTTGGAGAACCACGCAACAACAAGAAATTGACTACATAGAAGATAAAGACGGAAAGCTAACCGCATACGAATTTAAATGGAATCCAAAGAAAAAAGCAAAAATTTCGAAAACATTCTTAAATGCGTATCCAAATACAGAAATCGTAACTATAACACCCGAAAACTATTACGAAATCTTACTATAAAAACAAAACCGCAGAACTCCTAGGGGGATTCTGCGGCATATTTTTATTTGTCAATCTATTACTGTTTTTAATTTTTTTATAATTAGAACAATTTCAACTATCACAAAATAAAACTCATCATTCTTTTCAGCAAATGGGACTCAATAATCTTTCCTCTGATATGGATAATCTTTGCTTATCTGAATTGGCTAGTGTTTTGACATATGTAATTTTTGAAATCCAATGATTATGTTATCTATGACTTTAGGTTCTGTCCTATTCCATCCACTAGATTTAACATATTTTGACAAATCAACATTTTGAGCGAAATTTCTATAATCAGTATGAATTGCTTTATATAAGTTGAATTGTTCTACTACTGACTTAGGAATATTTGTGCTTTTATTATAAAAATACAATGTATATTTTCGGTCAATCGGAGCAACTGTATTAGGAAGGAAGAAATGCATCAGTTTAGAAAAAGTAACTAAAGGAGCTTTGGACTGAACTAGTTTCAATGTACTAAACAAATATTGTAAAACATTAAAATGGGAATCATCAAGGTCTTTTATCCCTTTATTCTTTAATTTGTCAAATTCAGTTTTGTTTGCTAATATTGAATTTTTAAAACTTTCATAATCAGAAAGTTTGGCGCCTCTTGAATTCATATTCCAAGCAGAAAGAGTAACATACACAAGTTCTATAAATTCCTGAGAAAACTTTCTTTCATAATTATATGACAAAACCATATTATACAAATATGAACCTGGTTCTAATTTCCGGTATTCCGCCTCCGTCTTATTTAGGCATTTTTCAATATCTAAACTTAAAAGTGATATCATGGCCTGTTTATTTTTACAATACCTTACAGTGTTTTATTTTATAATTTTTTTTGTTGACACAATGTAATTTTTATATTTATTCTGCAAGTACTGGACGTACAGGTTTTCCATAGAATCTTCTTGACAATCCACATCCTATTTCTCCATCTTCTGCAAAAAACCCAAAGGCAGCTCCATCAGTCTCTACACTGATCTCGGCCCCCCAATAACACAAATTAGTTCCTTTGGCGTGTATACTAATTCCTTCTTCTTTATCTCCAATAGCACCAGATGCAGGAAGGAAAATTGAATTACCATTTGATCCTGTTACAACATATCCTAACACGCCATTTATTGAAGTCCACGACCAAGAACATTTTTCAATTAACTCTTCTATTTCTTGTTTAGTTGGCATTCTCCATTTGCCACCTGAAACCACACTTGCCACATCATCATTTTTTTCCAATCTGCTTTTCCCATCTGGTGTTCCATGTCTCGAATCATGACAATATTTTGTTAGTGTGGTGTCAATAATGTTTAAGAATTTATAAGACCCTGGCGTATAATTTTCCTTTGTTGATGTTTCGCCCCAAGCATAGTAATTACCATATTCTTCTGGTTTTGTAGCTCCAATATTGCATGTGCCCCATTTTACCGATAGTCCTAAATCAACGGCATCACCTCTTGAGGCAGTTGTAGAACACGACGACATTGCAACTATACCTAGTATAGTTGCAAAAAATTTTTTTAGATTTAATGATTTCATATTACTTTAAAATAATTATTTATTTAGTTTAATTTTCCTACTCTATAATTTAGACTACTTATTTTTTGTCTCGTACTAAACGGATGGCACAGCCGCTACCCTTATAGTAATTTTCAGACTGTAAACCAAAATGATCTATAGAAATTAGTGAATATGGACCATCTCCATAAATCATTGATTCATAATCTTTAGTATAATCTATTTTTGGAATCTCTCCAGGTTCTAATGCTATAGGTTCTGCTTCAATTGTTTTTCCTTCATCGACCTTAGACTGTGAAGTATTATGTTTATAAAATAATGCAGGATATGATTCTCTAAATCTTATTGCATTTCCGTTTTCCGCAACAAATTCTATATAAGGAACGTGATTTGTACCGACAATCACACCTGCATATATATTTGGTTCTTCTTTATATCTTACGTAGCGTTTACATTTTTTATATAATTCATCCCATTCATGGTAGGTAGGAACCCGCCAACCATCTTTTTCTATAGATTCAACTTCGTCCATTGAGTAAAAATTACCATTGTTAAATGACGATTCTGCACCTACATTTTTTGTGGCCCATTCTACGCTTAATCCTAAATCACCAGATTCATTAAATTGTTTACTATCCTGTACAACTACGATATCTTTTGTAAACGAATTCCCAGCTTCAAACCTAATTGTACTTTCCCTTGAATCAGCTAAAATGTTTCGCGAGGGATCTTTTAGATAGTTTTCTTTAACACTAATTGTACATTCAATCACGCTTGCATCAGAAGAAGTCTGCTGTGAAATTTCAAACCAATTGCCATACCTATGGGCACAAACAGATATTTCCGAATTAATAGTTAGTGTTTTGCTTTGTTCATCAGAGCTAAAAAATAATGTATCTGCCGAAAATGAGGGTTCTTTAGGTCCTAATTGCTTTATGTCAACTACATAGAAATTATCAGCTGTTTTTATTTTTATAGCTCCGTGTCTTTCTTTGTCGAATTGTAGGTTTGTGGAAATATTTACCTCTATTGTTGCGTCTCCGTTTCCTGCTTCTTGGGAAATATTAATCCAACTTTCACTTAAAGAGTCCATCTCCATTGTCCATGATTTATTTGTTTTAATCTGAAAAGAAAAAAAATCTCCTTTAGCAGGACTTTCATGTGACGTTTCTGATAATGTTAATTCAGTACATGACGACATTGCGACTATACCTAGTACAGCCGCAAAAAAGATTTTTAGATTTGTTACTAATGATTTCATAATTATTTACAATTTATTTATCGATAAGTTTTATAAACATACATCTTTCTTTACCTACACAACTCTTTCGATATCCCGTACTACAAAGCATTATAGGACATAATTTGTTGCTATCGTTAATACACAGCTTTTCAATTTGAGAGTCTTTTTTTATTAGTGCATAAGGACAAATATCACACATATCTTGCTCGCACATTCTTGGAGCAAAAGAAAATGTAATGTCAAATTGTTCCACATAGTTTTCTCCTTCATCATTTTCCCCACTATAAACAAACTCTCGCAAGTATTTATTAAAAGGAGTTGAATTTTTGTTATCGAAATTGCATTGTAAAAATTTACTATTATTGTTCCATACGTCACCAGGTAATTCTAATTGCTTTAAATAATATAATTCACAAATATCATCGCGTAAAGTCGGTTTAATTTCTTTTTTGAATTTCTCTCTATAATGAATGTCTTTCATATAGTCGCGTAAAGAACACCAAATGCGTTTACTTGTGTAAATTTGTTTCTTCAAGTATATATTATACCCTTTTTCAAAATCTTCCTTGTTAGTAAGTTTTTCTATAACTA
Organism: Bacteroidales bacterium; assembly: GCA_045600045.1. Classification (GTDB taxonomy): domain Bacteria; phylum Bacteroidota; class Bacteroidia; order Bacteroidales; family UBA1715; genus UBA1715. The sequence goes on along the minus strand of JAZRXD010000002.1, from coordinate 139 downwards.
TTTTATATTGTTGTTCAGCGAATTCCTTTGTCTGATGTACGTAATCTTGAAGTTTTTCAACATTCTTGTTTTTAACATTTTCGTAGGTTAAAATGTACAATCCATACGCAATCCGTTTCACAATATCATCTTTATGATC
>JAZRXD010000001.1:0-24433 GCA_045600045.1 Bacteroidales bacterium | reverse complement strand
TCATTTGTCAAAACGACAACAAGCATGTAGAAAATATTGATGCCGTTATTACATCTGATGAAACAAAACCAACTTGTACAACCGACGGGAAAATAACCTACACCGCAAAGGCAACATTCAACGGTGACGAATACGTTGATACAAAAGATGTTGTTCTTCCGGCTATCGACCACGACTACCAACAGGACAACTGGACTTGGACTGCAGATTATTCAACAGCATCTGTAAAATTCATTTGTCAAAACGACAACAAGCATGTAGAAAATATTGATGCCGTTATTACATCTGATGAAACAAAACCAACTTGTACAACCGACGGACAAATCATTTATACCGCAAAAGCGTATTTCGAAGAAGAACAATATGTTGATTCAAAAACAGTTACTCTTCCTGCAACGGGACACAATGAAATTATTGACAACTACATTGCTCCTACTTGTACCGAAACAGGTTTGACCGAAGGTAAACATTGTTCGGTTTGCAATGTCGTATTAATTGCACAGGACATTATTCCTGCTACAGACCATAATTATCAACAGGACGAATGGATTTGGTCGTCGGATTACAAAACAGCTGCTCTCAAATTTATTTGTCAAAATAATAACACGCACGTAGAAAATATTAACGCTGTTATCACGTTAGACGAAACAAAAGCGACTTGTTTAACCAATGGGCAAATCGTTTACACCGCAACTACAACTTTCGAAGGAAACGACTACTTTGACACGAAAACTATTGTTTTACCAGCACTCGGACACGATTACGTTGACCATGTTTGCAGCCGCTGCGGCGAAAAACAACCTATTGCCTACATTTATGTTTTTCAACCTCCTTTTAAAATTGAATATGAAGAATATGAGTCCCACGACTGGAATGGTCTAGTCGTTCGGGAAATATACAGCGACAGCTCCTACGAAGAAATTCCTTTCGAAGAATTGGCTATTACCGATGTCGATAGCACACTGATAGGAACACATCAAATTGACGTGGAACACAACGGATTTCAAACAGATTTTTCTATTCTGATAGATGAAGCGCCGGTTGAACCCATAAAAGTATTTTCCAAAGGTCCATTTATTTGTGTAAAAAACGCACACACCGACGATATAGTAACTGTGTACGATGCGTTAGGACAAGTTTGTGAAGTTTACAAAATTCCACTTATATTGCCACACGAAATAATACAAATCCCAATGAAAGTAAGAGGAATGTACAATGTGACGATTGAGAATAAAATGTATAAAGTAGTCGTAAAAAATCTCAACAAATAATTTACTCCATCGTGAACGACAGCTTTTATAATTATATTACTAACACGGATAAATAATCTGTTTTCGGATTTTTTTACTCAAACAAATTGCTGGTATTTGATAATTTTGTAATTTTCACGTCCATTAAAATCAGTGGTATAATGAGAAAAACAGCATTTCTACTCTTTACTTTGCTCCTTGCAAATTTCGTTTTTGCGCAAAAGAATGTACTGATAATTCCTTTTGATGCAAAAATGTACAACAACCAAGAATCAGAAAAAATCTGCAAATATTCTGGTGTGACCTACGATAAATCAATTGAGAAAATCCGAACCGACCTCGACAATCATATTTATTCGGCATTGAAAGATTCCATGAGCGTTTCGAGTTTGCTTCGAACCTACACAACCGATGCCTCGACAGATATGGAAGTTGTTCACAACAATGCCACTTACGCTTTATGCAACAAGGAAGATGCCGACATAAATAAACACAAAAAAGCATCGGGACAAAACCCCAATATTATCGGTGGCGAAATTGTAAGCACAACAACCGACAATAGCAACAAACTCGTCAGCGTGAAATTACAAGACCAGCAATTATTCACCGATTTGATTCAAAGCTACCAAGCACAATATATTGTGTATCTTACTCAATTTGAGTTACTTGGTGATTTTTCAAACCCATACACCGTTGCCGACAATTCGTACCAACGAACTATAAAAGTTCATTATGTGATATTTAATTCTCTCGGAAAATTCGTGAGTGGCGACATTGCAACAATGCAATTTTCGGCAAAAGTAAACGATTTAGACCAAATCTGCGACCAATATCTACCTGTTGTCGCAAAACAAATCGCTCGAAAAATTCCATAATAGAGTTAGAGATTAAAGCTTAAAGATATGACTACATTTACGATAATTCTGGCAATTACAATTCCCTCATTAATAGTTTTTTTCTGCTCATTCTTCGCAATAAAAAAATTGTTCGCCGACGAACGCCAACGTCAAAATGAATCGAGCAACGAATTGGTAAAAGCTTTTCTCGAAAGCGAAGCGACAAAAAACAAAGAAAACAGAAAAACAGAAAATGCAAAAATTACAATTCCTTTGCGAATACAAGCCTACGAACGATTGGTTCTCCTTTTGGAACGAATCAATCCAGAATCGTTGTTGCTCCGCGTCCAAACTCCGCAAATGACTGCCGGACTTATGCATCAGGAATTGCTCATAACCATCCGTGCTGAATTCGAACACAATTTGTCGCAGCAAATTTATATTTCACAACAATCGTGGGATTCGGTGAAATTGGCTAAAGATAGCTTGATTCGTTTAATTAACGAGGAATCTTCAAAAATTGCCGCTGGAGCTTCGGCGGCAGCATTAAGCGAAGCTATTCTAAAAGCACTGTTGACCCAACCAACAAATCCTATTCTCAACGCATTGAGCGTATTGAAAAAAGATGCGGAAAATTTTATGTAGGCCGTGAATTTCCAGGATTTTGCACAATTATTTTCAAAACATCCGCACTTTAGAAAACTGCAAAGTGAATTGGAGCACAATCCAACTTTCAAAGGTTTGTTGCGTGGATTGAACGGGTCGGAACCGTATTTTTTCATTGCACAATTATTCCAAAATACCAAAAACGATATGTTGGTCGTTATGCCCGATGCTGACGAAGCGTCCGACGCATTGGACGACCTTACCAGTCTTCTTGGTGCGAAATATTCTCTTTTGTTCCCTTCGGCTTATAAACGTTCAATTCAATACAACCAACCCGACAAATCAAATATGTTGCTGAGAACCGAAGCGTTGGAACAACTCACGAAACACGAAATTCCACATATTTTGGTAACATATCCCGAGGCATTGTTGGAACAAGTGATTTCGAAAAAAGAATTTCAAACAAAAATCCATGTACTTCACGTTGGTGAACAAGTTGACGCACAATTTATTAACGATTTATTGTACGAGTTTGGATTTGAGCGCGTCGATTTCGTCACTGTTCCCGGACAATTTTCGGTACGAGGAAGCATAATCGATATCTTTAGCTTTTCGAACGATTTACCGTACCGTTTGGATTTTTTCGGCGACGAAATTGAAAGTATCAGAACATTCAATGTTGACGACCAACTATCGGTTGACAAAGTGACGGAATTCAACATTATTCCCGACGTACAAAATTCCACTAAACAAAAAAACTATATTCCGATTTTTGAATATTTAAATAATCCGATTTTTTTCTGCAAAAGCATTTCGGAAGATCTTGGAAAAATAGAATTGATTGAAAAACAAGCACTCAAAGCATATAAAAGCGATGAAGCAAAACTTCGGGAAGTTTCACAAATAATGCTTCCAACGGAAAAACTTCAAGCATTCGCCGAAAAAAACAGATTGTGCGAAATCAATGCAAATTCCATATTTTCCGATTCTTATATCTTTGAATTTCATACAACACCGCATCCGAAAATCAACAAAAAATTTGATTTATTCGGACAGCAATTAGTTCAAAATCAACAAAATGGCTATACAAATTATTTCATAAGCCAAGCACAAACGCAATATGACAGAATTCAGGAAATTTTCGACGAAGTAAATCCAAACGTAAAATTTACGCCAATAATCACTTCGCTTTCCAAAGGATTCATTGATAATGATTTACAAATTTGTTGCTACACCGACCACGAAATTTTCGACAGATATCACGCCCACAAACGACAAAAAAAGGTCATTTCGTCGGAAAGTCTTACAATACAAGACTTAAAGGAATTAAATCCAGGTGATTACGTCGTTCACATTGATTTTGGTATTGGAAAATTTGCCGGTCTTGAACGCATCGTGAACAACGGAACCGTGCAAGAAACCGTGAAATTGGTTTACCGCGACAATGATTTGGTTTACGTAAACATCAATGGATTGCATAAAATTTCGAAATATAAAGGGAAAGAAGGTGTTACGCCAACATTACATAAACTTGGTTCTTCGGTTTGGCAAAATACCAAACAAAAAACGAAGAAAAAAGTTAAAGATATTGCTAAAGAACTTATCGCCCTTTACGCGGAACGAAAAGCCCAAAGCGGATTTCAATTCTCTGCAGATTCTTATTTACAACACGAACTTGAAGCGTCGTTTTTCTACGAAGATACGCCCGATCAATCAGCAGCGACAGAAAAAGTTAAAACTGCTATGGAATCTCCATATCCAATGGATATGCTGGTTTGTGGCGATGTTGGTTTCGGAAAAACCGAAATTGCAATCCGTGCGGCATTCAAAGCTGTTACCGATGGAAAACAAGTAGCTGTTTTAGTTCCTACAACAATTTTGGCACTCCAACACTACAAAACGTTTTCAAGTCGTCTGAAAAATTTCCCGTGCTCCGTCGATTACATTTGTCGATTGCGTACAGCAAAACAACAAAAAGAAACACTTGAAAACCTTGCTTCGGGGAAAACCGACATTATTATCGGAACACATCGTTTGGTTGGCAAAGATGTGAAATTCAAAGATTTAGGGCTTTTAATAATTGATGAGGAACAAAAATTCGGTGTAAGTATAAAAGAAAAGTTGAAACAATTCAAAGTCAACGTTGACACACTTACGCTTACGGCTACACCTATTCCAAGAACTTTGCAATTCTCATTGCTTGGCGCACGCGATTTAGCGACAATCAATACTCCTCCACCAAACCGACATCCTATTATCACGGAACTACACACCTACAACGACGACATTATTCGCGAAGCAATTATGTTTGAAGTAGAACGTGGAGGACAAGTTTTTGTAATAAATAATAGAGTTTCAAACATTTACGACGTTGAAGCCCATATTCGAAAACTATGTCCAAAAGTCCGTACAATTGTAGGCCACGGACAAATGGAAGGTCCACAATTAGAGCAAATCATGTTGGATTTTATAAACCATGAATATGACGTACTAATTGCAACAACAATCATTGAATCTGGCTTGGATATTCCTAACGCAAACACAATGATTGTGAACGATGCCCATCATTTCGGATTGAGCGATTTGCACCAACTTCGTGGCCGTGTAGGACGATCGAACAAAAAAGCATATTGTTATTTAATGGCTCCACCACTTCATCTTTTGCCAGAAGACGCACGCCGTCGTTTGCAAGCAATCGAAGACTTTTCGGGACTTGGAAGTGGATTCAACATTGCTATGCAAGACCTTGACATACGTGGTGCAGGAAATATGCTTGGTGCCGAACAAAGCGGATTCATTTCGGACATTGGTTACGAAACATACCAGAAAATTCTCGACGAAGCTTTATTGGAATTGAAAGAAAACGAATTCCGCGATATGTTCGCCGGCTCCGAAGAAGAACAACAAAAAGCTGCTTCGAAATTGGAATCAATGAAATTTATTTCCGACTGCCATATTGATACCGATATGGGAATTCTATTCCCCGACTATTACATTGAAAACACCAGCGAACGTGTAAAACTTTACCGCGAACTCGACAGCATTTCCAACGAAGAAGATTTACAAACTTTCGAAAAAAAATTAATTGACCGATTTGGAGAAATTCCTCAGGAAAGTCTTGACTTACTGAATATTGTGAGATTGCGTTGGCAAGCAATTTCTTTGGGTATTGAGAAAATCACATTGAAAAACAAAATGATGATAAATTATTTCATCAACAATCAAAATTCGCTGTATTATCAATCACCGGTATTTACGCAAGTATTGAGTTTTGTGCAACAAAATCCTCGTAGTTGTTCAATGAAAGAAGCCCAAGGAAAATTGACACTTTCGTTCCGAAACGTTTCGTCAATCGTTGAAGCCATGCAAATCTTGACCGCAATAAAAGGTGCTTGATTTTTCCAAAATTCTTTATGATTCAACTACATCTTGCCTGTAAATTTTATTGAGCATTACGCATTTTTTTTACCTTTGCGACACTTAAATTATAGAAAATGAAAGTATTGAAATTTGGTGGAACATCGGTTGGCTCGCCTGATCGAATGAAAAATGTTTCCAAACTTATTACAGACGGAACTCAACAAATCGTAGTTCTTTCGGCTATGTCGGGAACAACAAACAATCTTGTAGAAATTGCTGATTACTATAAAAAAGGTAATGCCGACGGCGCATCAAATTTGATTGGTGCATTGGAGCACAAATATGCCGGCGTGATAGAAGGTTTGCTTGCTACCGATACGTACCGCGAGAAGGCAACAAAAATCATTGCCCGTGAATGTGATGTTGTCCGTTCGTTTGCAAACAAACCTTTCAATGTTCAGGCAGAAAAAATGATTCTTGCCCGTGGCGAAATCATGTCAACTAATTTGGTTCAGTTATATCACGAAGAAAACAACATAAAATCCGTTCTTTTGAATTCATTGGATTTTATGATTGTTGATGCCGACGGCGAACCTGTTCAGGTTGAAATCGAAAAACGTTTGAACAAAGTTCTTGCTCAATATCCAGACACAACGTTGTTCATTGCCCAAGGTTTCATCTGTATGAACGACAAAAACGAGGTTGACAACCTAAAACGTGGTGGTAGCGATTATTCAGCTTCGTTGATTGGTGCCGCTATCAATGCTGAGGCAGTAGAAATTTGGACTGATATTGACGGAATCCACAACAACGATCCTCGTATTGTGAAAAATACACATCCAATAGCAGAAATGTCGTTCGACGAAGCTGCTGAATTGGCATATTTCGGAGCAAAAATCCTTCATCCTTCAACGGTGCTTCCTGCAAAGGTTAAAAACATTCCTGTTTTCTTGAAAAACACTATGCAGCCACAAGCACAAGGAACTAAAATATCCAACAAAACGGCGGGAACCGGCGTAAAAGCAATCGCCGCAAAAGATGGCTTGACTGCTATCAAAATAAAATCGGGAAGAATGTTGCTTGCATACGGATTTTTGTGCCACGTATTCGAAATTTTCGAGAAATACAAAACGCCAATCGATTTAATCACCACTTCGGAAGTGGCCGTATCGTTGACGATAGATAAAATCGATTACTTGGCACAGATTGTCGACGAGCTGAAGACATTGGGAACTGTTGAAGTTGACAAGGACCAAACAATCATTTGTATCGTTGGGAATATGATTGCCGAAGAACAAGGTCATGCAGCCGAAGTTCTTAACGCATTGAAAGACATTCCAGTACGAATGATTTGCTATGGCGGTAGCGAACACAACATCTCTGTGCTTATCGACACAGAAAATAAAGAAAAGGCATTGGTAGCAGTTCACGAAAATTTATTTGGAAAAAACTAATCTATGGAATACAAAGTAAAAGATATTAATCTTGCCGATTGGGGTCGTAAGGAATTGGATTTGGCAGAAATTGAAATGCCTGGTTTGATGGCACTCCGTGCAGAATATAAAGGACAAAAACCTCTTGCTGGTGCAAAAATCAGCGGGTCGTTGCACATGACAATACAAACAGCTGCATTGATTGAAACTTTGGTGGAACTTGGTGCAGATGTTCGCTGGGCTTCATGTAATATTTTCTCGACACAAGATCACGCCGCAGCCGCAGTTGTTGTTGGTAAAAAAGGTACTGTCGACAATCCGCAAGGCGTTCCTGTTTTTGCTTGGAAAGGCGAAACATTAAAAGATTATTGGGAATGTACAAAGAAAGCTCTTACTTGGCCTGACGGAACTGGTCCGACTATGATTCTCGACGATGGTGGCGACGCAACTTTAATCGTGGTTCGTGGTTCTCAATTCGAGGCAGAAGGAAAAGTTCCAGATTTCAATCCAGAAACAGATTCCGAAGAATGGGGTGTAATTCTTGACTTGTGTCGCAAAACAATGCAGGAAGATCCAAAATTCTGGACTAAGAAAAAAGATAAACTAATGGGGGTTTCGGAAGAAACAACTACAGGTGTTCATCGTTTGTACCAAATGGCAGAACAAGGAATTTTACCATTCCCTGCCATCAACGTGAACGATTCGGTTACAAAATCTAAATTCGATAACTTATATGGTTGCCGCCACTCGTTGACCGACGGAATTATGCGTGCTTCGGATGTGATGTTGGCAGGAAAAGTTGCTGTGGTTTGTGGTTACGGCGACGTTGGAAAGGGTTGCGCTCAGTCACTACGTGGTCAAGGAGCTCGAGTAATTGTTACAGAAATCGACCCAATTTGTGCTTTGCAAGCTTCGATGGAAGGTTATCAAGTTTTGACTATTGAAGACACATTGCCATACGGCGATATTTATGTTACTACAACTGGCGACTGCGATATCATTACTGCAGAACACATGAGCAAAATGAAAAATATGGCTATCGTTGGAAATATTGGTCACTTCGACAACGAAATCCAAATGGCAGAATTGGCGAAAACACCAGGAATCAAGAAAACCAACATTAAACCTCAATACGACAAATGGACGTTCCCTGACGGACACAGCGTATTGATTCTTGCCGAAGGTCGTTTATTGAATTTAGGTTGCGCAACCGGTCACCCAAGTTTCGTAATGTCGGCATCGTTTACAAACCAAACACTTGCTCAAATTGAGTTGTTCACGAACAACAAACAATACGAAAAGAAAGTGTACACATTACCAAAGAAATTGGACGAAAAAGTGGCTCGTCTTCACTTGGACAAACTTGGAGTAAAACTTACCAAGTTAACCGAAAAGCAAGCTAACTATCTTGGCGTTCCTGTTGAAGGTCCTTACAAATCAGATATTTACAAATACTAATACACTTTGTACACTTACTAAAAAAGGTTGTCGAAAGGCAACCTTTTTTGTTTTTGACCATTAGTGAGATATCGTTTTGATAAATAACAATTTATCTCTACTTTTACATGCGTTTATTAAGGAAATGAAAAGAACCTTTGTTTGTCTCTATTTGTTGATTGTCAGCATCTTAACATCAGCACAAGTTCCTGGAACTTGGAATGAATATTTTTCATTTCGAAACGTTCAACAACTCGAAGCCGTTGAAGACAACGTATTTGCACTTTCGGGAAACGGGATTTTCATCTATAACACAACCAATCAAGAAATTCAAAAAATAACCAAATTAAACGGATTGAGCAATGTTGGTTTAACTTGTTTTGCATTCTGTGACTCAACTTCTTCGTTCCTAATTGGTTATTCCGACGGAACATTAGACGTGCTCCAATACCCCTCACTCAAGGTAAAGACAATTACTCAAATTGCTCAAAAAAACATTTACGGCTCAAAAAACATTAACTCCATCGTAATGCACAACGACACTGCAATCATTGCCTCGGATTTTGGCGTTTTAACTTTTTCGATGGGCAGTTATAAGTTCATTTCCACTACAATTTTGAGCGACGACGGTAGTTTTGTTCCGACAAAATCAATCGCATATTACAACAATAAAATATATGCGGCAACAACAAAAGGCATCTTCACAATATCGCTAAATAACGTGAATCTGTCGGATTTCTCAAATTGGGAAAAACTCACAAACATTTTGCATGAAAACGATACAATATCGCATATAACTGCACTAAATGGAACTATCTATTACGCACACATAAATTCCGCAGATAGGAACCTAGATTCTATTTACAAAATCACAAATGGGAAATCGGAAGCATTCAAAACACAAAAACCGAATATCACACACATTTTTGCAAGAAACAATCAACTTTGTATTTCTTCGTTCGCATCGGCTTCGATATATAATCAAGATGAAATGTTGAAATATCAATTTAACGAAATCAGCATAAATAGCAGATTCTACGACATTGTGAAACTAGCGAATGGTGACATTTTTGTCGGGGACAAATACTATGGTTTGTATGAATATTCAACAAAAAACAACATTATCCCAAACTGTCCGCTATCGAACCACGTTACCGATTTATATTTCCAAGACAACGCACTTCACATGGTTTGCGGAAACATAGCTCTTTGGGAAAAAATGTACTACAATGTAAAGCATTACGACGGAACTTGGTACGGGCATAGCGACTGGCAATATAACAACTCTATCTGCGTATATCCAGTCAAAAATTCGGGCGTATATTATGTCGGGACCTACGGAAACGGATTTTCCGAAAACGAAGTTGCCTGGGAAACTGGTGAGACATTCGACGCATCGAATTCTATTTTACAAACATATTATTTAGATAAAACACAAACCGTTGTCAATGATATTACAACAGATTTTAAAGGTACTTTATGGATTCTAAATTCCGGCAACAACAATCCTATCGTCGCACGAGACAAAAACAACAATTGGTATTCGTACTATATTGCCCAAACAAGTGGCAACATCATAAACCAAAAAAACCTTTTCAAACAATTCATTATTGACCGTCGAGGCTATAAATGGCTTGCGGGAACCGGATATTTGACTGTTTTTTATGAAAACGAGACACTCGACAACACAGATGACGACGCAGTTGTTAGAATTCCACTTACCGACAACGAAGGAACAATCGCATCGCAAACAACTTGTATTGTTGAAGATTTAGACGGAGAAATCTGGATTGGAACAAATCAAGGTATTGCAGTTCATTCTTCTCCATCACGAGTTTTTAAAGACAGACAAAATATTTCCCGCATAAAAATAGAAATCGATGGTGAAGTTGGCTATCTGCTCAGTTCCGAAAACATTACTTGCATTGCCGTTGACGGAGCAAACCGAAAATGGATTGGAACAGAAAATTCAGGAATATTTCTTATCTCGGCAAACGGCACGGAACAATTGCTAAACTACACAAAAACAAACAGTCCTTTACCATCAAATACAATTAAATCACTCGCAATTGACCATACAACCGGCGAAGTGTATATTGGAACAGAAGACGGACTTGTTTCATTCACCAGCGATGCAACTGTCGGCGATATGGCAATGAACGATATCTATATTTTCCCAAACCCTGTTCGCGAAACATACGATGGAGATATTTTCATCAAAGGAGTTGTTGCCGATGCTATAATAAAAATCACCGACATCTCGGGAAATCTTGTTCGCACAGTTAATGCAAATGGCGGAACCGGAGTTTGGGACGGGAAAAACACATTCGGAGACAGAGTCAGCACTGGCGTATATCTTATTTACATTTCAGACGAAACCGGCGAATACACCAAAGTTTCAAAAATTTTATTCATACACTAAAATACGTATGGTTTTCAGTTCTCTAATTTTTCTGTATATTTTCTTCCCGATTGTTTTACTAGGATTACTTCCTTGCAGAAAAATCAGTTATCAAAATACATTTCTATTCGTTGCAAGTATATTATTCTATGCTTGGGGCGGAGTAAAATACACATTTATACTACTTGCTTCAATCCTACTGAATTGGCTGTTCGGACTAGCTCTTGAGAAATGGAAACATAAAAAACTTATTGTTCTGCTAAGTATACTAACAAATCTCGGTATTCTTGTTTTTTATAAATACACAAATTTCTTGATTGATAATTTCAACATTTTGGCAGAATTATTCCATGCCGATAGTGTTGAAATTCAGAAGATTGCATTGCCTATCGGAATTTCCTTTTACACATTTCAAGGACTTTCGTACGTAATTGATGTATATCGAGGAACAGTTTCAGCACAGAAGAGCTTTATAAAACTTGGTGCATACATTTCTCTATTTCCCCAATTAATTGCCGGTCCAATCATTCGATACAAAGAATTACAAACACAATTAGATGAAAGAAAATTCACGTTGGACAATGTTTACGAAGGCCTAAAAAGATTTTGTCTTGGACTTGCCCGTAAGGTTTTGATTGCAAACCAGCTTGCACTTGTAGCCGACAGCGTATTTGCAAAAAATCCGGAATCATTGGGAACAGTCAGTGCATGGATTGGAATTCTCTGCTATACATTGCAAATTTATTATGATTTTGCAGGTTATTCCGATATGGCAATTGGAATAGGACGGATGTTTGGATTCACATTCCCCGAAAACTTTAATTTTCCTTATATTTCAAAATCAATAAAGGAATTTTGGCGAAGATGGCACATGACACTTTCCGCTTGGTTCAAAGATTATTTGTACATACCTCTTGGCGGAAATCGATGCAGTAAAAAAAGATTATATTTCAATTTGTATGTTGTGTTCTTTTGCACTGGATTTTGGCACGGAGCAAGCTGGAATTTCATTGTGTGGGGATTGTTACATGGAACATTTCTTGTTCTTGAAAGGGGAAAATTCGGAACTTGGTTGGAAAAAATCCCGGATTTTGTCAAACATATATATACATTATTGGTAGTTCTAATTGCATGGGTGTTTTTCAGGGCAGACAATCTTGAACTTGCATTACAATACATTCGCAGCATGTTTATCCCACATTCCGATACCACAAACACATTCCTTTTTGAATTTGCATCGGCATATAACTATTTAATTGCATTCATAGCAATTATTTGCGCAACACCACTCGTAGAAAAAGCAAACACATGGTTCCGAATAAAAGCAGACAACAGCAAATGTGCTCAAACAACAAGATACATTGCAATAATTCTTTTTGTTATGCTCGTTGTGATACTTACAACAAGCCACCTAATCAATGGTGGATATAATCCATTTATTTATTTCAGATTCTAAACGATGAACAAAAAGATTTTCCAAATAATAACTATTTCCGTATTTGCAATTTTGTTGCTTTTACCAACATTTCAGGCTATCACGCATATTATTCCGAAACCGCACGTAGGAAACGAGAATCGCAGATTGAAAAAAATGCCAAAATTCAACAAGAAAAATATCGACGCATTTCAACCACAATTCGAAGATTTTGTAAACGACAATTTTCCATTGCGCGCACAATATCTCGCCCCTGCATTCACAATTATGACCGCATTCGACATTTCTCCTGTAAAAAACACAATAATTGGCAAAAATAATTTCTTGTACCGGCACGAGGAAGCAGAACGATATACCAGTGAAATCTCAGTTCCCGATTCTTTGCTAACAAAATGGGTCAAAGTAGTTAAGGAGCGAAACAAAAAACTACAAGAAATGGGAATAAAATTTTATGTCGCAATAATTCCATCGTCCCTTGAAATTTACCCAGAATATTTACCTAGATATATTGAACGAGCTCCGAAAACCGCTATAGATAAACTTTGTGAATTGATGAATAATAACGCTCGGGAAGTGAAGTTCATCAATTTCAAAAATATTCTGCTTCAAAATAAAGACAAAGGTTTGTTGTACTATAAATATGACATTCATTGGAGCCATATCGGTGCTTATTATGCTTCGATGTGCCTTATGGACACCATTAGAAAAGATTTTCCCGAAATTCAGATGCTGAAAAAAAATGATTTTATATTCAACGAAGAAAAAGCAGTAAGCGGCGGACTTGTCAATCCAATATTGACAAATCACAACAAAAATTTTTTTGAAGAAGAATCGGACTATACAATTTCTTACAAAGATTCAACAAACAATCTAATAAAAGGCGAACCTCGAAACTACCCGCTTCCCAAAGCAATAAAACACAAAAGAGGTTTTGACTATGAATTGGTTTATAAAACAAACAAAACAGCCTATCCTAAGGCATTTGTAATTCGTGATTCATTTTGGAGATTGATGAATGATTTTATTGCGCCTCATTTCCGAGAAACAGTTTGCATATGGGATGCTTGGACATATTGGGACAATATGGAAATTATAAAAAAGGAGAAACCAGATTTAGTGATTATGGAAATTTACGAACGATACTTTGACAATTTGGCAAAATTCAACGAAGTGCCACAAAATTAAATTTCACAAAATCTATCTTTGTATATATTTCAAAAGATGAAAATTTATTCAATATCGAAAGATGACACAAACCTCATTAAAGGTTTTGCAATATTTTGCATAGTATTCCACAATTTCTTTCATTGGCTAACCCCAATGCCTGGAGAAAATGAATTTGGATTTTCCGCAAATCGAATATTCACGTTCTTTTCGCAAATCGCAGAAAATCCATCCGAAATAATCAATATTCTTTTCAGTTATTTAGGCCATTTCGGCGTTCAACTTTTCATCTTCATTAGCGGTTACGGACTTGCCCTATCAATGATGAAACGTTCGCGTTCATGGGGAATTTTTGTCCTTGAGCGTTTGAAAAAAATCTATCCTTTACTGTTGACAGGAATCATATTCCTTTTTTTCAGCAATATATTATTCAAAGGCGAATTATTATCAGACACAATTTGGTATGAATTGAAAAAGAAATTGCTGTTTATCCACACGTTGTATCCAAACTCCGGACTCGAAGTGAATGGTCCATGGTGGTTTTTCGGATTAATCGTACAGTTGTACATTTTGTTTCCTCTGATTTTTCGTTGCATACAAAAATGGAATATAAAAGCATTGTGCATCATCGCAATTATTTCTTTTGTATGGATATTCATTTCCCAATATCTCGCGCAATGTCTTTGGGAAACTCCTCTTATGGAAAACGCTCCCGGACACATCGTTGAATTCAGTTTCGGAATTTGGTTTGCACTCAACAAAGACAAAAAAATATCATGGATATTTTTCGTAACTGCAATTGTGTTGTTCTGCCTCGGAAACTTCTACAAATGTTTTTATCCATTTACATTCATTTCGGTTGTAATAATATTCATCTTTGTTTTCGGAAAAATAACATCAATTTCGTTACCGCCAATAGGAAAGTTCTTTGGCTGGCTTGGTTCAATTTCAATGGTTTTGTTTGCCACACATTCACTTTTTAGAGATCCTTTCCTACAAGTTGGCAACAACCTCAACAATGCACTCGGACACTTATTCAGCGGTTTATTGTTCTTTATATTTGTTTTAGGAATTGCCATACTTGCAAAAATTATTTACAACTGGATTTCATCACTTTTCGATAAAATTCCATTGCCTTCGAAAGAACCAAAATTGTGCTCAACAATCGCTAAAATACTGCTGATACTATTCTATTCCTACGTTGTGGCTTTCTATGCGTTATGCGTTTTAAAACCAACAGAAAAATCCACAGAAATAAATTCAACACCTCAAAAAACAGAAAACACAATTCTGTCAAATAATAAATTTGACACTTTCACGGAATGCGAAATTCCAAGAAACACACACGTTATTGATGCTACAATATCTTTTGATGTGGCTGACAAAGATATTTCGAATGCTCCATACATTGTATTCCAAATACGAAATCACGTTTGGGACAAAATAGAACTACCACAGCCGACAATAAATCCCGACAGTACGTACACCGTAACATTCGAACATTCTATATATGCATCGTTTGCACAAGCATTAGCGTCAAAGCAACTACTAATTTATTTCTACAACTCAAAAGGTGGCGAAATCAAATATAGCAACCTAACAACAAAAATTTGCGCTCGATAGATGAATATCAAACAAAACATAGCACCAAGCATAAATCGATACGTAACCGCTTCGTTATGGCTATTTTTGGCATTTTTGGTCATCAGAATGTTTGAAACCGCACTGCTTTCACAATCCTCAAACATTGCGTTTGGAACCAACATCGCGTTCAATCTCAGAGGCTTTTCGGAAGATATT
The DNA here is from genome assembly GCA_045600045.1 of Bacteroidales bacterium. Lineage (GTDB taxonomy): Bacteria > Bacteroidota > Bacteroidia > Bacteroidales > UBA1715 > UBA1715. Next base: position 8,711 of record JAZRXD010000001.1, on the reverse strand, counting down.
CTTTATTTTGGGAAAATCACATTATTTCTATTTCCATTATTTTTTATCTGTTCTATTTTTTTCGAAAAGAAAACATTTGTCATTTTACGCATCATTTTTGCAACCTATCTGTTGATTTCCATCTGTCTCGTTGTCTTTTTTTCAATAGCCGGCACGCCATTGGACAGGATTGTTTTTGTGTATTCCATTTCCGACATCATTGAAATTCTATCGGCATCGCAAAAAGCTGATTGGTGGAATTACATACTAATTATCGGCGTTCCAACCACATTTTTCCTGTTTTCGAAAATACAAGTTCTTCATAAATTTTGGATAAACTGTGTGATTTTAGTGGCCTTGCTTACCTGTATTTTTATTTCATCGATATCGTTCGGCACTGCGCCAAATCAAGAAGCATATTACGTTATCGAGAACAAAGTCGCTTATTTCTTTAAAAGTCTTTCCAACAAAACCTCGAAAGAATCTATTGACAAAGAATCCCTTGAAATATACTCTTCCAAATTTAAAGAAAAAATCAGCGAAAATAAATTTTCAAATCCATCATATCCTTTTCTTCACAAAGAAGAAAGTCCCGATGTCCTTTCGCAATTTTTTGATTTAAATGCGACAAAGCCAAGCTTTGTCTTTGTCATTGTTGAAGGTTTAGGAAAAGAATTTAGCGGATACAACAGTATTCTTCCATCAGCGACTCCATACCTTGATTCACTTTCCGACCAAGGACTTTCATGGAATAATTGTTTTTCCACATCGCAACGAACAATCTGCGCTTTACCATCAATTTTTGGAGCATTACCATTCGGAAAATCAGGTTTTATGAACTACAAGGAAAGTGCACCTCAATTCAATTCCTTGTTGACAATTTTGCATGACAACAATTATCAATCAACTTTCGCCTATGGTGGTTGGCTGTGTTTTGATGACATGTGTCATTTCTTAAAACTTAACAACATAGATAAATACGTTGATCAATCTCAATACGATTCCACAGCACCGCAAAACACTTGGGGACTTTACGATGATTTTCTGTTCAACGAAACAGTGAAATCAATCAATTTTGATGACAAATCGCGAATTGACGTTTATCTGACGCTTACAACTCACGACCCGTTTGAATATCCCAATGAAGATTTTTATGTGAAACAATACACAAAACTACTTGAGACAAATCCAAAACATCCATACATTAGCGAAGGAAATATCCGCAAAGTCGCATCGTATCTTTATTTAGACAATTGCTTGCGCAAACTCATCACACTCTACAAGAACAAACCAAATTTCGATAATACAATTTTTGTAATAACCGGCGACCATAATTTCAATATGCAATTAGACCCCATCGTGCTGAACAACGTGCCACTTGTGATTTGGTCGCCAATGCTTACACAAAAGCACCGCTTCCCTGGAATTGTTTCTCATCGTGACATTACTCCGTCTATTCTTGCGCTATTACGCAATAATTACGAGATAAAAACTCCGGAAAATGTTGCTTGGATCAACCACGGACTAAATATCAACAACACATTCGAAAGCAAGACATTCAATCCAATTATGGATTTAGGAAGAGAACTGAATTGCTGTATCTACAAAAACACTTTTATTTGGAAAAACCTAACGTATTCGATTCAATATCAAAACGATAGGCTTTCGATACACCAATTTGCCGACACAAACGATTTTGTTGAATTCTTTAACGCATACAAAAATCTTGATATGTACGTTATGGAAAACAACGCATTGATTGAAAATTGGCATCACGATAATCAAAATAAATTAAAAAATATTTACTCCGTAAATACAAAAAACGAGCAAAACCAATTTCTACACGAACATTTCACAGGCGAAATCTCTACGTTTAACGGACATAAAAACACCGTTTTTAGCGAAAATCAAGAGTTCCCCGCAACTCTATTTCAATATACACTTTCAGGAAACGAAAGCCTTGTTCAACTCGATGTTGATTTCGACAACTACATTCCGTTTAGCAACGATTCCACTAGCAAAATCTCATTTGTTACCGAAATCAGAAGAGACGGAAAATGCATTTATTGGAGCAATGAACTCGTAAACGGACCAAGTTTTAAAGGATACGATTCTTGGCAAAAATTCCACACGAAAGCCTGCATTCGTCACGATGTGTATCAAACCCAACCAGGCGATGTTATGTTGTTTTATTTGTGGAATAACAATAAACGCAGTTTCTACATTTCGGATATTCGCATAAACGCATCCGCAATTTTCTTGGAAGACTAATTCTTTGCCGAAAACAAATGTCCCTGATTCACAGCATATTTGCTCAAAATCTGATAATTCTCCAATTCTTTGTGCATTTTATTGAGCAACTCCGGCTCTTGAATTTCATGCAATTTCATTCCTTCGGAAACCGTAAACAATGAATTAAACGCCACAAAAAGCGTATCGTGAATCCATTCGGAAACAACCCTATTGTTATGCATAAATGCTTGTTTTTTGCCACAATGAAATTGCGCAGATGTGTCAAAAGCAGAACCTATCCAATGGCATTCCGAATTAACAACAAAATCGTAATTGTTTTTCAAAAAAGATTCAATTGATGGAGTTATATCGTAATGAGACACAACACCTTTCATTGTTTTAGTTCTCGCCAATAACGGAGAATAAATAATCAGTGGCACATGATATTTTCGTGAAGGATTATATTCGAACTTATCCAAACCTAATCTATGGTCACCGGTTACAACAAATACCGTGTTTTCAAAATCCGTACGTAAACTATATTGATGAATTAAATTTCTCACACATTCATCGGCATACAAGAAACTTGCACAAATATTTATCTGAGACTTTATAAATTCCGATTCTTCGTCAGTTCCCAAAGAATACGTATTTTCTATTTGAGCAATATATTTTTCAATGCCCGGAAAATTATTTGGTTCGTGAGTCGAAAGCGTCAAATACACATCACAAAACGGAACCGTGTCCTTCTTCGCATTCATTGCATAATCAAACATTTCTGCATCATCCAATCCCCAACGATGATGTTTTTCCATTTCGGCATATTGTGCATTCAACGTATCCAAAGCAACATTCATCACATACGAAACATCATTTTTCAAAAAATACTCTTGTTGATTCCCAAATGATTGATTCCCTCCATAAAAGAAAGATGTAAAATATCCATTTTTACGAAAATCCTTCAACAACGAATTATGCTCCGGCATTGAAGGAATCCATTCAAAACCAAAACCTTTTGCTCCTTGCGGAACCGACGAAAAAATTGCAGGAATGACTCCAAAAGTACGTTCTGTCGACACTAAACAATTCTCCCAATACAAACTTCGTGTTTTTAAACTATCCAAAAACGGGGTAAACGAATAATGAGTTTTTTCGGCAGCCGTCATTTTCTGCCCCAAACTTTCTATTACAATAAACACAAAATTCGGTTTCTTTTCTGTTTGCCTGAAAAACGGAGTCAAACAATCCTCATCTGAATATTTTCGCATAAAAGGATAATCATAATCAACATACGAATACTGAGGAAACAACGACCAATATTGACGCGCAGCAAACAGTATTTCTGCCCGATCAGTCTCAATATAATTTTCTTCGTCCAAAATCTTGACAATAAAATGTGTGAATTGATTTACTCCTATCGTATAATAAGAATGACTTGAAAATCCAAATTCATGATAAATCATTTTTCGTTGCGGAACCACAATGGCAATCATCACAATACAAGCCAAACTAATTGCTGATATTTTAAAATTCACCTGCACTTTTGATTTATATACAATTGCAAAAACTACAATTCCAACATATACAATTGCAAACAAAACCGCAGATGCACTAATTGTTGTCGAAGACAAAACCGTTTCCTTCAAGTCGTTCATCGAATATGCGAATATAATTTGGTCCAAAGGCGTTCGCATATTACAATAATATTCCGTCAAAATTATCGACACGATTGCCAATAAAACAAACAAGGCTATTTCAAAGATGCGTGTAATTTTTTTCGAACATAATCCAACACACAAATATGGAATTGTACACAAGAAAATTATCAGCGAAAACAAAGGTATATCGTAGATAAAAAATCCAGACAAAGCAGAAAATGCTTGACTTACAGAAATATTTAAGCGAATAATTGTCTCTATAAGGAAAACAACCCGAAATAAAAACATTGTACACAAGAACTGCAACGAAAATGCAATCCACTCACATACAGAACGTTTTAAATTTTCTTTGATTCCTTCCAAACTCATTTTTTATCAATATAGAGTTTTATGTTTTTTAACATCAGTTTATTGTCGTCAGTCCAATATTCAGTATTAGTTGGAGTCTGCACATAAACCGAAATTATCGAATTTTTGGATGTTGATACATCAAATTCCTTGGAAATCTGCATTTTGTACCATTTGTTTGCTCCAATTTCTTCGTCCAACACAAATTTCACCATTTTATCAGAAAACAAATTTTGTTTTCCATTCTCATCTTTGCAAAAAATGCACAAACTCATCTGCTTATCCTGCCATGTTTCACCTTCTATACGCATATCTGCAGTTACAGCAATACGAATTTTTGTTGTAAGAAAATCTCCTGTTATATTTTCATTTTGAAGAATCCAATATTTAATGGAATTCATACTTCCAGCCTCCGATGCTGGCAAACATTCCATATCCGAACACTGAATAGTTTTTATATTTCGAAATTTTCCTCGTGCATTGATTGGAATCGTCGTTAACACATTATTCAAATACACATAATTGTTTACATATTTATAGATTTCCAACTTATGTTGCATTTCCTTAAGAATTTCGTCATTGTGAATTTCTTCCATATTAAGATTTTCATCAATATGATATACCGCATCTTTCTCCTTGAAATAAAAATATTCGTCGTACAACAATTCGCCGATATCGTGCGCATAATCCATCATAAGAATCTTTGTTTTTGCTTGAAATGATGCTGAAGTATCCAAACCATCGCCAATCCACGAAACTTTTTCCGAAATCGAAACGCCATACTTGTTTTCCATCAACTTTGAGATTGATGGCGTTATGTCACAATGACTTACGACAGATTTAAAATAGCCCGTTCTTGTCAATAATGGAGAATAAATAAACAACGGAACATGGTACAATCCTAATCTGTTTTTCACATCAAGTTCAGCTGAATGATCGCCGGTGATAATAAATATTGTGTTTGCAAAATCCTCACGTTGAGAATATTGCGCAAAAAATTGTTGTAAGGCAAAATCTGTATAGACAATTGTAGCAATTCGTTTTTCGAGTTTTAGTTCTGCAACTTGACGTTCGTTCGCCAACTTTGAGATTATGGAACGTGTTATCTGCAAAATACTGTCCATTTTGCAATTTTTCTCGTTTATTGCATCATGAGCCGAAATAGTTACGTACAAATTACAATATGGCTGTTTGACCATATCGTTCATAATCTCGAAACTTCGATTAAACATAAACTCGTCGTGATACCCCCAATATGTTCCCAAACACGGATTTTTCTTGTCGAAACATTCTTGCTTTAAACCTGTTGACATATAATCTATCTGCTGTGCGGTCAAATATTCCTGAATCGCATCAAACGTAAAATCACTCGAATAAAACGCATTAGTCTGATATCCATTCTGTTTCAACATTGAAAGCAGCGAATTATGATCCGGCATATTACCAAATTGGAATCCTTTTGGACCATGCGGCAACGAACCTGTTATTGTCGGAACAGCACCAAAACTTCTTTTTGTCGTTGATAGACAATTACTCCAATATAAAGAATGTTTCATCAACGAATCCAAAAACGGAGTATAACTAACTCCAATATCGGTATTGCCACTCCATTCGCGACCCAGAGATTCTACAACCAAAATGACAATATTTGGTTTCTTGTCGGATTCCTTGAAGAATGGACTCAATACATCTTTCACATCAGCATTTCCACATTCTAGTGGAACAAGTTTATCTATCACTTTTCTATTGTTGTGAATCAGCACAAACTCGTCCAAAACATTCTGCCGAACATCAATTTTATTGTCATCTGGATTGTATGCAAGTGTATTTCCGAAATTCGAAAAAGTTGATTCAAAAAAATATGTCAATTTATGTGTTTTATAATTTTCCTTTCTCGGAATGTCCGATTTTTTTTGCCAATAATGCAGTGTCCACGAAAATGCAATTCCCAATAAAATCAAAATAACCAACAACCTCTTGATTGTTTTTTTTCTTTGCAAAAAGATTGTTAACTTTCTTGAGACAAAAAACATTGCAACAATATATACAACTGACAGTATCAGAAATACATACAACCACAAACCTACCGAAGCATTTATTGTATGAATGGTTTCTCCAAATGGTCGGGCAAATAATTCACTTCCCAACAAAACTCCGGCATTGAACGAAAACACATCCATTCCAACTTCGCAAATGAATGCTAAAGCGCCCAAAATCACACCAACATATCGAGCAATATTCTCCGACAAAAACAGTAATAAAAAAAAGCTTATCCCTATTCCTAAAACAATCAACGAAGAGCCTATAAAATTGGAGATGAATGAATATAATATATCGGAGAATCCAACATTATTGCCTACACATAAAATTGTATCAACGATTTTTAGGAAACAAACACTTACAATATAACTAACTGCAATAGAACAAAGCGTTACAATCCCGTGTTTGAAAGTTTCCTTCATCATTTTTAAAATGTTTGTAAACATATAAAAAAAAGCCTTTCGCACAAACGTACGAAAGGCTTTCATTATCTATCGAAATAAAATTATTTCAAAGCTGTTGCAACGTCAACTGCGCAAGCAACTGTACATCCTACCATTGGGTTGTTACCAATTCCCAAGAATCCCATCATTTCAACGTGAGCTGGAACTGATGAAGATCCTGCAAATTGAGCATCAGAGTGCATACGACCCATTGTATCTGTCATACCGTATGATGCAGGTCCTGCAGCCATGTTATCTGGGTGCAATGTACGACCTGTTCCACCACCTGAAGCAACCGAGAAATAAGGTTTGCCAGCTAATACTCTTTCTTTCTTGTAAGTACCAGCAACTGGGTGTTGGAAACGAGTTGGGTTAGTTGAGTTACCAGTGATTGATACATCAACGCCTTCTTTCCACATAATTGCAACACCTTCGCGAACATCGTCAGCACCATAGCAATTAACTTTTGCACGTGGACCTTCGCTATAAGCAATTCTCTTAACTTCTTTTACTTCGCCAGTATAGTAGTCGAATTGAGTTTGTACGTATGTAAAACCATTGATACGGCTGATGATTTGAGCAGCATCTTTACCAAGACCGTTCAAAATAACACGTAGAGGTTCTTTACGAACTTTGTCGGCTTTAGCAGCAATTTTGATAGCACCTTCAGCAGCAGCGAATGATTCGTGACCAGCCAAGAAAGCGAAACATTTTGTTTCTTCGCTCAACAAACGAGCAGCCAAATTACCATGACCCAAACCAACTTTACGGTCATCAGCAACTGAACCAGGGATACAGAATGCTTGCAAACCAATACCGATATTTTCAGCAGCTTTTACAGCACTTTTATCACCTGTTTTTTCTGCATCTTTAATTGCGATAGCACAACCAGCTACGTATGCCCATTTTGCATTTTCGAAACAAATTGGTTGAGTTTCTTCACAAGCTTTATAAGGATCGATGCCATATTTTTCGCAGATTGCGTTTGCTTCAGCCAAATCTTTGATTCCGTAAGCGTTCAATGCTGCATTAACTTGTTTTTCACGACGGTCTTGAGACTCGTATTTTACTTCTCTTATCATAATGCTTCCTCCTATTCTTTACGTGGATCAATAGATTTTACAGCACCTTGTTCAGCAGTAACACGACCATAAGTACCAGTTACTTTCTTCAATGCTTCGTTAGCATCAGTGCCTTTTTTGATTTCTTCCATGAATTTACCAAGGTGAACGAATTCATATCCGCAAACTTGGTCATCTTTGTCCATGAAAATTTTGTTAATATAACCTTCAGCCATTTCAAGGTAACGAACACCTTTTTCTTTTGTTCCGTACAAAGTACCTACTTGGCTACGAAGTCCTTTACCAAGGTCTTCCAAACCAGCACCTACAACCAAACCGCCTTCAGAGAAAGCTGATTGAGTACGACCATACACGATTTGCAAGAATAATTCACGCATTGCAGTATTGATAGCGTCGCATACTAAGTCAGTATTCAAAGCCTCCAACAATGTTTTGCCTTGAAGGATTTCAGCAGCCATTGCAGCTGAGTGAGTCATACCTGAGCAACCAATTGTTTCAACAAGAGCTTCAACAATAACGCCTTCTTTTACGTTCAAAGACAATTTACAAGCTCCTTGTTGTGGAGCGCACCATCCAATACCATGAGTAAAACCAGAGATATCTTTTATTTCTGTAGCTTTAACCCACTTTCCTTCTTCAGGAATTGGAGCTGGTCCGTGTTTTGGACCTTTTTGTACAACGCACATGTGTTGTACTTCGTTAGAATAAACCATATTAAATCTGTTTAAATTATACTTGAATTCATTAAGCGAACAAAAGTAAAAAAAATAGATTAATTTTTTAGGAATTTTGTAATGCAAATTCTCCGATTTTCAAAAAAACTCTATGTCAAAAAAACTTGTACAAAACATTCGATGAAAAAATCCAGAATCATGTACTTTAACCGTGTAAAAACGTTTCTTGTACTTTCTTACTTGAATAAGAAAATA